>NZ_JACYTU010000007.1:0-174813 GCF_014841225.1 Plantibacter sp. CFBP 8804 | reverse complement strand
CCCGGTCCCTGAGCCTGTCGAAGGCCACTCCCGCCCGACCCCCCCCCCCCCCCGGGGCCCTGAGCCTGTCGAAGGGCGCTCAGGGGATGAGGATGAGCTTCCCGCTCGGGTGACCCGACTCGCTCTCGCGGTGCGCCTCGGCGGCCTCGGCGAGAGGCCGGACGGTGCCGAGCTCGAAGCTGAAGCGCCCCTGTTCGACGAGGGACGCGACCGCCGGGATCGCCTCCGCCCGCCAGGCCTGTTCCTGCGACGTGAGCGGGAGCGGGTTGCCGCCGGACCACGCTTGGATCCCGAGGCCGGCCGCCTTCGCACCGACGACGATCGTGCCGATGTGCTGCCGGTCCTCGACCAGCTCGAACGAGGCCTCGAGCGCCTCGTCGGTGCCGACGGCGTCGAGCACGCGGTCGACGCCCTGCGGGGCCGCCTCGCGCACGCGCTCGACGAGCCCGGGACCGTAGGTGACGGGGATCGCCCCGAGCTCCCGCAGGCGTGCGTGGTTCCCCTCGCTCGCGGTGGCGACGACGGTCGCTCCCCACGCCACGGCGAACTGCACGGCGGCGTGCCCCACCGAGCCCGATCCACCGTGGATCAGGAGGGTCGTCCCCTCGGTCACGCCGAGCGACCGGAGCGCCTGGTAGGCCGTGCTCACGGGGATGCCGATCGCCGCCGCCTCCTCGAAGGAGATGGCCGCCGGTTTGCGGATGATCTGGTCGGGCGTGACGACGACGTGGGTCGCGTACGTCCCGGAGGCGTTGACGACGACGACCTCGTCGCCGATCGACCAGCCCTCGACCCCGTCGCCGACCTCGACGACGACCCCGGCGCCGTCGCTCCCGACGCGTCGGGTGCCCTGCAGCTCGCCGCCGCGGACACCACTGCGGAGCTTCCAGTCGATCGGGTTCACGCCCGCGGCGCGCACCTCGACGACGAGTTCGCCGGGGCCCGCCTGAGGCGTCGGCACCTCGACGAGTTCGAGGACGTCGGCCGAGCCGAGCTCCTGGTACTGGATGACGGTCGTCATGTCGTTCCCTTCCCGAGATGCGCCTGCGCACCCCTGATCGACGTCCGCCACGCATCGCGGCGGCGGTTCGAGGCTACTCCCGACGCTCCTCCACAGCCCCTCGGAACGTCCGGACCATGACGCCGCATGACCCGCGGATGGCACCGGCCTCGGCCTCCCGCGTAGCGTTGCAGCATGCCTCCCACTGATGGATCGACGTCCGCAGCGCCCGCCGCCACGATCGCGAACCTCCTCGCCGAGACGCGCAGCTACGCCCCGCCGGCCGACCTCGCCCAGACGGCGAACGTCGGCCCGGAGGAGTGGGCTCGCGCGGCCGCCGACCCGGTGGCGTTCTGGGAGGAGCAGGCCCGACGCCTCGACTGGGTCACCCCGTGGGAGACGGCGCACACCTGGGACCCGGCCCGGCCGGTCGAAGGGTCCGACCCATCGGACCCCGAGCCCGAACTCACCGTCCCCGCCGCCACCTGGTTCGCCGGGGGAACGCTCAACGTGGCGGTCAACTGTGTCGACCGGCACGTCGACGCCGGACGAGGCGACAAAGTGGCCCTCCACTTCGAGGGAGAGCCGGGCGACCGCCGCTCCATCACCTACGCCGAGTTGCAGCGCGAGGTCGCGAAGGCGGCCAACGCCCTGACGGCACTCGGCATCGGCCAGGGCGACCGCGTCGTCATCTACCTGCCGGTCATCCCCGAGACGGTCATCGCCACCCTCGCCGTCGCCCGCATCGGCGCCATCCACTCCCTCGTGTTCGGTGGGTTCTCGGCCGAGGCGCTGCGCTTCCGGGTGGAGGACACCGAGGCGAAGCTGCTCATCACCACCGACGGCCAGTACCGCCGGGGTACAGCCGTGCCGGTCAAGCAGAACGCCGACGCCGCCGTCGACGGCGTGCCGTCCGTCGAGCACGTACTCGTCGTCGCACGCACGGGCGACGAGACGCCGAACGTGCCCTGGACCCCCGGCCGCGACGTCTGGTGGCACGACACCGTGGGTGTCGCCGCCGACACCCACGAGCCCGAGGCGTTCGATGCGGAGAACCCGCTCTTCATCATCTACACGAGCGGCACCACCGGGAAGCCCAAGGGACTCGTCCACACGTCAGGCGGCTATCTCACGCAGGCGTCCTGGACCCATTGGGCGATCTTCGACGCCAAGGACGACGACGTCCACTGGTGCACCGCCGACCTCGCCTGGGTCACGGCACACACCTATGAGATCTACGGTCCGCTCTCGAACGGGCTCACCCAGGTGATCTACGAGGGCACGCCGAACACCCCGCACCAGGCGCGGCACTTCGAGATCATCGAGCGCTACGGCGTGACGACGTACTACACGGCGCCCACACTCATCCGGACCCTCATGACCTGGTTCCCCGAGGGGCCGCCCGCCGAGTACGACCTCTCGACCCTCCGGCTCCTCGGCACCGTCGGTGAGGCCATCAACCCCGAGGCCTGGATGTGGTTCCGCGAGCGCATCGGGCGCGGCGAGACCCCGGTCGTCGACACCTGGTGGCAGTCGGAGACGGGGTCGGCTGTCATCGCACCGCTCCCCGGCGCGACCACGATCAAGCCGGGTTCCGGCAGTCGCGCACTCCCCGGCCTGGAGGCGCTGGTCGTCGACGAGGACGGCGAGACGGTGCCGTACGGATCCGGCGGGTATCTGGTCGTCAGCCGCTTCGGACCGTCGCTCGCGCGCACCGTCTGGGGCAACCCGGAACGCTACCGCGATTCGTACTGGGCGAAGTACTGGAAGCAGGGCTACTTCTTCTCCGGCGACGGCGCGAAGTGGGACGAAGACGGCGACATCTGGGTCCTCGGGCGCGTCGACGACGTCATCAACGTCTCGGGCCATCGCCTGTCGACCATCGAGATCGAGTCGGCACTCGTGTCGCATCCCCACGTGGGCGAGGCCGGCGTGGTCGGCGTGCACGACCCGATCACGGGGAGCGCGATCGCCGCGTTCGTCATCCCGTCCTCGCGGTCCCACGGGCCCGAGGCCGACGGCGAGGCCTACTGGTTGGAGCGCTCTGCGGCACTCCGCGAGGCCCTGCGGTCCCACGTGGCGAACGAGATCGGCCCGATCGCGAAGCCCCGCGACGTCTTCGTGGTCCCAGACCTCCCGAAGACCCGCTCGGGGAAGATCATGCGGCGTCTGCTCGGCGACATCGTCGACCAGCGGCCCCTCGGCGACACGACGTCACTGCAAGACGAAGCGGCCCCGCACCGGATCGCCGAGATCGTCACGGCTGCACGGACCCCTCGAGCCCGGGAATAGCGCCCCGATCGATGCAGTTGCATCCATCGTCAACGGCGACGCAACCTCTGTCCACTTCCCTTGTTTCGCTTGGAGACCGCATGTCCATCGTCACCCGTACCGCCCAGACCGACGCCCCCATCCTCGACGTCCTCGCCGACCGCTGGAGCCCCCGCGCCTTCGTGAGCGAGCCCGTCGCCGCCGCGAAGATGGCCTCGGCCCTCGAAGCCGCGCGTTGGTCGCCGAGCGCCAACAACGTGCAGCCCTGGCGGTTCATCGTCGGCACCAAGGGGACCGCCACGTTCGACACGATCGCTGAGCAGCTGGTGGCCTTCAACCGCGGATGGGCCGCTCAGGCCGGCGCGCTCATCGTCGCCGTCGCCGAGACCCTCGACGACGAGGGCAACGAGCGTCCCTGGGCCATCTACGACCTCGGCCAGGCGATGGCGCACCTGAGCATCCAGGCCCACAGCGATGGTCTCTTCGCGCACCAGATGGCCGGCTTCTCCGCCGACGGCATCCGGGAGGCGTTCTCACTGCCGGACGGCCTCGTGCCGTTCACCGTCACCGCGCTCGGCGAGCTCGGCGACCCCGAGCTCCTGCCCGAGGGCATGCTCCGCGACCGCGAGACCGCTCCGCGTGAGCGTCGTCCCCTCGCCGACCTCGTGATCGTCCAGGAGTAGTCCGCTCGGTTCCTACACCACCACGCTGCGCAGTCCGGTCCGCCGGGCTGCGCAGTCGTCGTTCGCGGGCTCACCCGTCATCGCTCGGGCTAGGCCGGTGACGACGCAGTCCAATGGCCGACACGATGAACAACGCAGTCAAGGCCGCTCCAACACATGATCGCAAGATGAGTTCTCCAGTCGCGCCCCAGTGGGCCCCGTAGACGATGATGCTGACCGTCGCGAGACCGGATAGCAGGGCAGCGAGAGCGCTCATCGAAGCTCGTTCCGTCAGACGCCACCAATCGCGCGACGTGTTCGGCTCCGTTGCACCGCGTGACAGGCGGGCTATCGCCCATAGGCCGACCCCTTGGAACACCGCGACCATGGAGCCGCCGTCCGTCGTTCCGAACTGGACTGGCGCAGCCAGGAGGCCAACGACGAGGCACACTCGCATCAACCGCGAGCGTATCCTCACAGACTCAATCCTCTTGCTCATATGAAATATGTAAGTATATCTTGATCCGCGACGTATAACTCGATCGGTCAAGGACCAGTGACGGTCAAGGAGTCCGCCCCCGTCCGCTCAACGCAGGCGGACATCCAACCGCCTGCCGAAGGGCGTGTCCGTGGCGCCCCTACAGCCCCGCGACGAGGTTGATGACGGTCGCCAGGATCACGGAGCCGAAGAGGTACGACAGCAGGGTGTGCTTGAGGACGGTGCGGCGCAGCTCGCTGGACCGCAGCGTCGTGTCGGAGACCTGGTAGGTCATGCCGAGGTCGAACGAGAGGTAGGCGAAGTCGCTGTACTGCGGCGCCTCCTCCTGGTTGAAGTCGATGCCCCCCTCCGGCGCCGCGAAGTACATGCGCGCGTACCGCAGGGTGTAGATCGTGTGGATGAGCGCCCAGGAGAGCGCCACGCTCACGACCGCGAAACCGGCGAGCACGCCCTGCTCGACCCCGGAGGACGCCCTCGCCTGCAGGATGACGACACTCAGGGCCACGAGGCTCCCGACACTCGCGAGCACGATGAGCACCTCGCTGGTCGTTCGCCCGGGCTCCTCCGAGGTCGCGTGTTCGCGCGTCCGCTCCGGGCCCATCCGCCAGATGCGGATCCAGAGGGAACCGACGAAGACCACGCACGTGGTCCCCCAACCGGCGAGGATCGCACCCGCCCAGAACCAGTTCAGGCCGACGATCACGCCCACGGCGACACCGACGAGGGCGGAGACGGTCAACCGGAGCTTCGCGCCGTGCCGCACCATGATCGTTCCGGACGTCGATGAGCTCACGAGCTGATCGTGGCACCGTCCGCGGATCGCGTGACGCAGACTCGCGGCCGACGCCGCACCTCACACCGCTTCGACGAACAGCTCCTCCAACTCGGCGAAGACGCCGACGGCGAGGCGCTCGAACTGCTCGGCGCTCAGCAGGATCGTCTCGCCCGGGACGAGGCCGGTGAACGACGTCTCCTCGGAGTACTGCAGGACGGTCCCCACCGTGAACACCCGGTCGTGGTCGAGGACCGACGCGACGATGAGTTCGAGCTCGTTGAGGGCCCCGGGACCTTTTCCGAGCACCGAGCGCACCCGGTGGACGAACGGCCGGTCGAGCACGAGGGTGAGGCCGGTGAAGAACTCGGGGTCGACCACGGCGAGTGCTGCGGGGTCCGCTCCGGCTTCGGCCAGCGTCTCGCGTCCGGCGACAAGCGCGGCGATCATCGTCTTCGCCTGGTCGACCTCTCGCTGTTCGAAGGTCTTGCGTCCCAGCATGGGTGTCTCCTCGGCGTCGCGGATCGGGTGCGCTTCACGCTACTCCCCGGCACGCCCGGATCACAGCAGGCCTCGCGCGTCCGGTGGTCAGGCCTGCTTCCGCTCGCGACGCGGGACGTGGAGCGACACGACGCCGGCGTCGCGGTTGATGCGACGGACCCGCGCCCGCCAGATGAGCACGAATGCGACGACGAGCACGACCATGGCCGGCACCACGAGCGCCTTGAGCACCGGCATGCTCGGGAACAGCAGCCCCCAGAGCACGGTGTTGCCGTCCCACAGGCCGTGCATGACCGCGACGAGCAGGTAGGTCAGGAGCACGCCCACGGTGATCCGGAACCGACCGTTGCGTGCAGCCGCGAACAGCGCCGCGGCGAACAGTGCCGTCCACAGTGGGTGTCCGACCGGGTCGAAGACGGTCCGGGCGAATGCGGCCCCGGCCGCTTGGAACGCCGGGTGCGAGAGGATCGTCTCGAGTGGTGGCGAACCGGCGGCGAGCTTCTGGGAGACCTCGACCCCGTTCGCCCACCCTTGCCCGATGTACCAGAGGTTCTCGAGGACGGCGAAGCCGATCCCAACAGCGCCGCCGACGAAGAGCCCGCCCCGGGCGGTCTTCACCGGCAGCCGCCACGCCACGATCACGACGGCGATGATCTTCGCGAGTTCCTCGGCGACCCCGGCGAAGAACAGCCCGATGTCGTGCGGGTTCTCGCCGGCATCGGTCGCGGCGACGCCGATGAGGGAGTCGAAGGTGCTGCCGAGCGTGATGGCGATGAAACCTCCGACCAGCACCGCCCAGAGGAGCGTCGCCGTCGTGACGCCGTCGCCCGACTGGAGACGTCGGGCCATGATGAGCAGCAGGGTGGACGCGGCAAGACCTGAGCCGAGCAGGATCCACGCGGGGATCACCGCCGGGTTGCCGAGGAGCACGTGCGGCACCAGCAGCAGGAACAGCCAGAGCGCCAGGCCACCGAAGAAGAACCAGGCGGGGGCGTGTGCGTGACGCCAGAGGGGCACGGCGGTGTCGCTGGTCTCAGGCGTCGTGCTCGGGGCTGCGTGTGACATCGGGTCCTCTCAGGGCGCGCCGATCGGGCCCACCGCGAGGATCACGCTAGTGCGCGGCATCCGTCGCGCACCAGGGGTTTCCTCCCCCACTCGGGGGTCACGGCCAGCGCGGTGCTGTCGCGCGAGCGCGGGGCACACGCGTGAGCGCGCCCCTCCGGAGGGGCGCGCTCACGTCGGTGGGTCGGGCTCGGGTCAGCGCACCGCGCTGGCCGCAAGCAGCCGGGCTAGGCCGGGACCACCGCTCGCTCGACCGTGAGGCCGTCGCCGTCGCTCGCGAGCCCGACGTGGACGGTGTCGCCGTCGCGGATCGAGCCGTCGAGGATCGCCCGCGCGAGGCGGTCGTCGATCTCCCGCTGCATGAGTCGACGCAGCGGACGCGCACCGTACATGGGGTCGTATCCGCGCTCCGCGAGCCACGCGCGGGCGTCGGGCGTGACGGCGAGGTGGAGCCGACGCTCACCCAGTCGACGCTGCAGGCGGTCGATGTACAGCTCGACGATCTGGCCGAGCTCCGCCTCGCTGAGCGGCTGGAACACGACGATGTCGTCGAGACGGTTGATGAACTCCGGCTTGAAGGCCTGGCGCACGAGCTGCTGGACCGCCTCCTCCTTCTGCTCGAGGGAGAGTGAGGCGTCCATCAGGTACTGCGAGCCGAGGTTGGAGGTCAGCACGAGGATGACGTTCCGGAAGTCGACCGTGCGCCCCTGGCCGTCGGTCAGCCGACCGTCGTCGAGCACCTGCAGGAGGATGTCGAACACCTCGGGGTGCGCCTTCTCGACCTCGTCGAGCAGCACGACGGAGTACGGGCGTCGACGAACGGCCTCGGTGAGCTGCCCGCCCTGCTCGTAGCCGACGTACCCCGGAGGTGCACCGACGAGCCGGGAGACCGAGTGCTTCTCCCCGTACTCGGACATGTCGATGCGGACCATGGCCTTCTCGTCGTCGAAGAGGAACTCGGCGAGCGCCTTCGCCAGCTCGGTCTTGCCGACGCCGGTGGGGCCGAGGAACATGAACGAGCCCGTCGGGCGGTCGGGGTCGGAGATGCCGGCCCGGGTGCGCCGGACGGCGTCGGACACGGCGGCGACCGCACGGTGCTGCCCGATGAGTCGGCGGGACAGCTCCTGCTCGAGGTGCAGCAGTTTCTCCGTCTCGCCCTGCAACAGGCGACCGACGGGGATGCCGGTCCACGCGGCGATGACAGCGGCGATGTCCTCGGCGGTCACCTGGTCGTTGACCATCCGGGGCTCGCCGTCGGTGTCCTGCTCGGCCGACTCCGCGAGCGCGAGTTCACGTTCGAGCTGCGGGATGTCGGCGTAGAGGAGCTTGGACGCCTGTTCGAGCTTGCCCTCGCGCTGGGCGCGTTCGGCCTTGCTCCGGGCGGCGTCGAGCTGCTTCTTGAGGTCGCCGACCCGGTTGAGGCTCGCACGCTCGCGCTCCCAGCGCGCCTGCAGCTCGCCGAGCGCGGCCTGGCGGGTCGCGAGGTCCTCCCGGAGGCGGGCGAGGCGCTCCTTGGAGGCGTCGTCCTTCTCCTTCTTCAGAGCGAGCTCCTCGAGCTTCAGGCGGTCGACGCTGCGTCGCAGTTCGTCGATCTCGACGGGTGCCGAGTCGATCTCCATGCGCAGTCGGCTGGCAGCCTCGTCGATGAGGTCGATCGCCTTGTCGGGCAGCTGCCGCGACGTGATGTAGCGGTTGGACAGGGCTGCTGCGGCGACGAGCGCGTTGTCGGCGATGGCCACCTTGTGGTGCGCCTCGTACCGCTCCTTGAGGCCACGGAGGATGGCGACCGTGTCCTCGACGCTCGGCTCACCCACGAACACCTGCTGGAAGCGACGCTCCATGGCGGCGTCCTTCTCGATGAACTCGCGGTACTCGTCGAGCGTGGTCGCGCCGATGAGCCGGAGCTCACCGCGGGCGAGCATGGGCTTCAGCATGTTGGCCGCGGCGACGGACCCCTCGCCGCCACCGGCGCCCATGAGGACGTGGAGCTCGTCGATGAAGGTGATGATCTGTCCGTCGGACTCGTCGATCTCCTTGAGCACCGCCTTGAGGCGCTCCTCGAACTGCCCGCGGTACATGGCACCCGCCACGAGCGCGGAGAGGTCGAGGGAGATGAGCTGCTTGCCCTTGAGGCTCTCGGCGACGTCGCCCGCGACGATGCGCTGGGCGAGACCTTCGACGACGGCGGTCTTGCCGACGCCGGGCTCGCCGATGAGGACGGGGTTGTTCTTGGTGCGTCGCGTGAGCACCTGGCTCACGCGGCGGATCTCGGCGTCGCGGCCGATGACCGGATCGAGCTTGCCGGAGGCGGCGATCTCGGTCAGGTTGACGCCGTACTGCTCGAGCGCGCTGCGCTGATCCTCTTGCTGAGGCGTCTGGCCTGCTGGCATGGGTACGGTCTCCTGTTCAAAACTTGAGTTGATGTGACTCAAGTTTACCACCGCCACTCTCTGCCGACAAGATGCGATCGGCAGGTGATCTCCAGCGCATCGAAGGGTAGGCTTACCTATCGATGCCTCGCCTCAGTGAACAGACCCCCGACTCGATCTTCATCCTCCTCGCAGCCGTCGTCCGGCGCATCGAGCAGGTGAGCCCGAGCTATCGGCGATTCACGTTCACCGGTCCCGAGGTCCAGCACATCGCGGACAACCGTCACGACCAGCGCATCAAGCTGCTCTTCCCGCTGCCCGACACCGGTTTCGACGAGCTGCCGATGCACGACGACTGGTACCAGGCCTGGCGACTGCTGCCCAACGACAAACGCCACCCGATGCGCACGTACACGATCCGCGAGGTCCGGCCCGAGCTGGCCGAGTTCGACGTCGACATCGCCCTGCACGGCCGCGTCGGCCCCGCGTCCACCTGGGCGATGGACGCGAAGGTCGGCGACGAGCTCGTCGTCAACGTCCCGAACGCCCGGTCGGCCGTCCCGGCCGGCGGCATCGACTGGCACGCGCCGGCCACCGTCGACCAGGTGCTCCTCGCCGGCGACGAGACGGCCCTGCCCGGGATCGCCGGGATCCTCGAGCGCCTCCCGAGCACCGCGCGCGGGATCGCCGTCGTCGAGCTGCCGCACGAGGACGACATCGCCGCCCTGTCCACGAAGCCCGACGGGGTCGAGGTCGTCGTCCTCCCCCGCGGCGACCAGCCCGTGGGCACCCTGCTCATCCCCGAGGTCGAGCGCATCGCGAGCCGCCTCGCGCCGAGCGTCGACACCGCCACGATCGCCACGCAGCCGGCGCTCGAGGACGTCGACGTCGACACCGAGCTGCTCTGGGAAGCGCCGGTCAACGCGACCGGAGGCCCCGTCCTCGAGAGCGCACCGCTCTACGCGTGGCTCGCCGGAGAGGCGTCAGCCATCAAGACGCTCCGTCGGCACCTCGTCTCCGGGTGCGGCGTCGACCGCAAGTCGGTCGCGTTCATGGGCTACTGGCGACACGGCAAGGCCGAAGACAACCGATGAGCCGGTGAGCGCCGACCTCGACAGCCTGCGGCTCCCGACCGCGGCCGCCCGCGCACGAGAGGCGTCGACCGGCATCGCCCGATCGACCGCCTCGCGCTGGCTCCTGCTCGTCGCCGCGCTCGTCGTGCTCGCCGCCATCGCCGCGGGAAGCCTCTTCATCGGCTCGGGGACGATCAGTGCCGCCGAGGTCTGGCGGGCGCTGTCACAGGGCGGCGACGACACCAACACAATCCTCGTCACCGGGTTCCGGGTGCCGCGCATGCTCCTGGCCATCGGCGTCGGTGCGGCGCTCGGCCTCGCCGGAGCGATGATGCAGGCCGTCACGCGGAACCCGCTCGCCGACCCCGGCATCCTCGGCGTCAACGCCGGGGCGTACATCGCGGTCGTGCTCGCCGTCGCCATCGCCGGCACCGCCGACCTGAGCTCCTACGTGTGGTGGTCCTTCGCCGGCGCTGGCCTTGCTTCCGTCATCGTGTACGTGATCGGCTCCCGGGGCCGCGCCGGGGCGACCCCGGTCCGCCTCGTCCTCGCCGGCGTCGCGCTCTCTGCCGCGCTCCAGGGGGTGACCTTCGCCATCACGATCCGCAACCCCGACATCTTCGACAAGATCCGCTTCTGGCAGGCCGGCTCGCTGCAGAACCGCCAGATGGACGTGTTCCTCGGGGTGCTGCCGTTCCTCATCGTCGGGGTCCTGCTCGCCCTCGTCGTCTCCCGGTCACTCAACGCCGTCGCCCTCGGAGACGACCTCGCGACCTCACTCGGCACGAAGGTGCTCCGGACGCGGGTGCTCTCGGTCGTCGCGATCACCCTGTTGTGCGGTTCGGCCACCGCGGCGGCCGGACCGATCGCCTTCCTCGGACTCATGTCGCCCTACCTCGCCCGGGCCATCGTCGGACCGGACCAGCGCTGGGTGCTGCCGTTCACGATGGTGTTCGCGCCGATCATCTTCCTGCTGTCCGACCTCGTCGGGCGGGTCGCCGTCCCCGGCGAGATGCCGGTCGGGATCGTCACGGCGTTCGTGGGTGCCCCGCTCCTCATCGTGCTCATCCGCCGTTCGAAGGCGCAGGGGCTGTGACCGCGGTCGCCGAACCGGGTCGGCGCACCGTGCGGATCGGTCGGGTCAGCTGGGTGGTCCACCGGCGTGAGCTGATCGTCGTCGGCGCCCTGGTCGCCGTCGTCGTGGGGGTCGGCGCCTTCGCACTCACCCAGGGCGAGTACCGCATCCCGCTCGACAAACTGCTCGCAGCGTTCACCGGCACGGGCTCGGAGAGCGTCCTCCGCATCGTGTTGGAGTGGCGTCTGCCGCGGGTCGTGATCGCCGTCGTGGGCGGGGTCGCGCTCGGGCTCTCCGGCGCGATCTTCCAGTCGATCACCCGGAACCCGCTCGGCAGCCCCGACATCATCGGGTTCAACTCCGGTGCGTTCACCGGCGCGCTCATCGTCACCCTCGTCGTCGGCGGGAACTATGCGGCGATGGTCTCCGGGGCGTTGATCGGCGGGCTCGCGACGGCCCTCGTCGTCTACCTCCTCGCATGGTCGCGGGGCGTCCAGGGCTTCCGGCTCATCGTGATCGGCATCGCGATCAGCGCCGTCCTCAACGCGTTCAACGACTACCTGCAGCTGCGGGCGGACCTCAATGCCGCCATCGCCGCTGCCAGTTGGGGCATGGGTTCGCTCGCCGACCTCGGGTGGCAGGACGTCGTGCCCGTGACGATCGCGGTCGCGGTCCTCGTCCCCCTCCTCGCGCTCATGTCCCGCCGACTCGGCATGCTGGAGTTCGGCGACGACATCGCGAGCGCCCTCGGTATCCCGGTCGAACGCACGCGGCTGCTGCTGCTCGTGATCGGCGTCGCCCTCACCGCGACCGTCACCGCGGTCGCCGGCCCCATCATCTTCGTCGCCCTCGCCGCACCCCAACTCGCCCGGCGGCTGACCAGGTCCGCCGGCATCACCCTCGTCCCCTCGGCCGCCATGGGCGCGGCGTTGCTCCTCGTGAGCGACGTCGTGGCCCAGCGGATCATCGCCCCGGCCGCCCTGCCGGTCGGTGCGGTGACCGTGACCCTCGGTGGCATCTACCTCATCGCACTGCTCATCACGCAGGCGGGAAAGCGCTGACATGAAGACCGACAGCCCCACCACCAGACTCGCCGGATCCGGCCTTCGCGTCGGCTACGACCAGCGGACCATCATCCACGAGCTGGACATCGCGATCCCCGACGACTCGTTCACGGTCATCGTCGGGCCGAACGCCTGCGGCAAGTCGACGCTCCTGCGTGCCCTCGCCCGGCTGCTGAAGCCGACCCAGGGACACGTCGTGCTCGACGGCCAGGAGATCACGCGCTACCCGTCGAAGGAGGTCGCGAAGCGCATCGGGCTGCTGCCGCAGACGTCCATCGCGCCCGACGGCATCTCGGTGATCGACCTCGTGTCGCGTGGCCGGTACCCGCACCAGTCGATCCTCCGACGCTGGTCGGCGGCCGATGAGGCGGCGGTGCTCGCGGCGATGGAGGCGACGAACGTCACCGAGCTGTCCGGTCGCCTCGTCGACGAACTGTCGGGCGGCCAGCGCCAGCGAGTGTGGGTGGCGATGGCCCTCGCTCAGGAGACGCCGTTGCTGCTGCTCGACGAGCCGACGACCTTCCTCGATATCACGCATCAGGTGGAGCTGCTCGACCTCTTCACCCGGCTCAACCAGGAGGGTGGCCGCACCCTCGTCGCGGTCCTGCACGATCTCAACCAGGCGGCACGGTACGCGACGCACCTGATCGCGATGCGGGACGGACACGTGGTCGCGCAGGGTGCGCCGGCGGACATCGTGACGGCCGAGCTCGTCGAGGAGGTCTTCGGGCTCCGCTGCCGGATCATCGACGACCCCGAATCGCACACGCCGCTCGTCATCCCGCTGATGGGCGCGCACTGACCCGTGGTTCTGGCCGGCGTCAGCGCGGTGCGCTGGCGTGAGCGCGGGCTTGCAGGCGTGGGCGCGCCCCGCTGACGTGAGCGCGGGTCTCCGGAGGGGTGCGCTCACGCCTGCGGGGCGCGCTCACGAGGTGGACGCGTGCCGGTGTCAGCAGCCGATGGCGGGTGTGCCGGGGCGACAGGGTTTGTCGACGCCGACGGTCGAGTTCCGCACGATCTGGACCGTGTGGGGTTCTTCGGTCGGGATCGACAGGGTTCCGACGACGGGAAGCCAGCCACTGTCGCCGATGCGATACTCGGCGGCGTACTCGACCTCCGCGGTGATGGTCTTCGTTCCAACGCTTGTGTAGCGGTGGCTGGTCGGGGTCTTGGAGAACTCCGCGAGTCCGAGGGCAGCCCACGAGGATCCGCCGGTTCGGGTGGTGGTCGTGTCGCCGTCGCCGTAGTCGAAGGTGAATCCGACGGGGATGAAGTTCACCTCTGCGACCTGGCCCAACAGGGTACCGGTGCGGGTGTGGCCGGAAGCAGCTGCGATGACGTTGGTGTGGAGCCCGCGGACACCCCAGGCGGCGGGCTCGGTCGTGACGGTGGGGGCGGCGGGGGCGAAGCTGGCGACGTCGCGGATCGTGACGGGGGCCGCCGGTGCTGCTTCGAGGTCGGTGCCGAGGTCGCCGGGGGTGAAGGTGTAGCACTCGTCCGGCCGCATGAGGCTGCAGACCGTTCGCTCACCGTTGGGCCCGTCGGTCACACCGGGCGGAAGCTCGGCCGAGCCGCCACCCCCGCTGTCTCCGCCCGTCCCGCCACCGGAACCACCGCCGGTGCCAGGGCGTTCGACGCTGCCGCCGATGTCGACCGAGCCGTTGCCGATGCAAGCGCCCGAAATTGCCCCGCCAGCATCGCAGCTGGCGGCGACGGCGGCGGACGCCAACCCGACGCCACCCACAAGCAGGAGCCCGAGGGCCAGCGCAGTACCTACTCTTCGCATGAGGATCCCTCCTTGATGACTTCGTGCTTCGCCAGCACGTAGGGCCGTTGATCAGCAGCACCCGGAGCAATATGAACTGACCACGTGCGCTTGGCTGGGCGTTCAGGCTTGATGACCGATTCCCCTGCCCCATCCATTGCCTGCAAGCCAGTCATGTCCACGCAGGCGGATCCGACGATCAGGACGCCCGCTGCGTCAGGTTTCGAGTACCAGTCGCTGATCGTGAACACCTCCAGCGAAGCCGCGCCGGAGAAGGTCCATCCGAGCTGCTGGAGCTTGGACAGGCTCTCGTTCTCGAATGTTCGGAGCTCTCCGGTCGTCACCTCATCGATGCGAGCAGGATCGGCTCCGCCGTCTGCGACGACCTGGTTCCACACGCCCAAGTAGCTCTCGTAAGCCTCAGCGCCGGCCGCCAGCGCCTGTTCCTCGTTCTCGAAGACCGGCGGCGAACTCTTCGGAGGCGGCGCGGGTTCAGGTCCGGTGCATGCGGTGAGGGCGAGCAGTCCCGCCGTGAGAACGATCGTGGAGACAGAGCGAGAGCGCGAGGTCCGTGGCATCCCTCGACGCTAAGCGCGCCCAGACTCCCGCCCAGGGTTATCCACAGAGCAGATATGCCTACACGGACATATGTCGCGCAATTGGCCCGCGTGCCAGGGCGGTGCGCTGGCGTGAGCGCACCCCGGGGGACGTGAGCGCGGGTCTCCGGAGGGGCGCGCTCACGTCGGTGACCCGCGCTCACGTCAGCGCACCGCGCTGGCCGAAGCACAAGCGTTACCGGGACGTGACTTGGGAAGCTTAGGCTTACCTCATACCCCACGTCTTCAACGGAAAGCAGAACATGCGCCGCATGCCCCGCACCCTCACCGCCGTCGCCGCCCTCGCGGTCACCGGCCTCGCCCTCGCCGGCTGCACCGCCGGGTCCTCCACCGACGACGCCTCCACCGGCACGCTCGGCACCGTCGACACGATGTTCGGCGAGGTGACCGTCCCGGAGCCCGCCGGCGACCTCACCGTCGTCGCCCTCGGCTGGTCCGACGCGGAGATGGCGCTCTCCCTCGGCGTGGTGCCTGTCGGCGTGTACGACTGGCAGTCCTTCGGCGCCGACAACAAGGCCGTCGGCCCGTGGGCCACCGACCTGTTCGGCGACGTCACCCCCGAGATCATCGAGGACAGCGGCGACACGGTCAACTACGAGCAGATCCAGGCGCTCGAACCCGACCTGATCCTCAACACCCGTTCCGCCGGCGACGAGAAGCAGTACGAGCGACTCTCGGAGATCGCACCGACCGTCTTCGCACCCAAGGGGACCGCCGCGTTCGCGACCCCGTGGGACGTCCAGCTCGAGCAGGTCGCCGCCGCGCTCGGCAAGACCCAGGAGGGCGACGCACTCGTCTCCGCCACGAAGCAGTCGATCAACGAGGCCGCCGACCTCCACCAGGAGTTCGCCGGGCTCACCACCGTCGCCGCGACGAAGTTCGGCGACGCCTACGGCGCTTACCTCGAGGGCGACGGTCGCTTCGACATCCTCGCCGACCTCGGCTTCCAGCAGAACCCGGCCGTCCTCGACCTCGAGGCCTCCGGTTTCTACGCGGCGGTCTCCGCCGAGCAGGTGTCGGCGTTCGACGCCGACGTCGCCGTCCTCCTCCCGATCGGGTTCAGCGCAGCGGACACCACCGCCGACCCGCTGCTCGCGAGCCTCCCCGTGGTGCAGGACGGTCGCGCGATCGTCCTCGACCCCGCCGACGAGCTCACGCAGGCCTACAGCGCGGCGTCCGTGCTGAGCATCCCCGTCGTCCTCGAGCAGCTCGTCCCGAAGCTCGCCGAGGCCGCCGCCAAGGTCGCGAAGTAGGGTCCAGCCCACCAGCACCACAGCAGGAGATCCGCGCGAGAGCCGGACGGAATCGCGTCTTCCGTCCGGCTCTCGCGCTGTTCTCCGGCTCTCACGCTGAGCGCCCCGACGCTCAGGCCGGCCGGGACAGCTTCCGCAACCGCGCGAACCCCAACGCCGCGACGATCACGAGCACCCCGACGAGCAGGACGACGGCCGCACCGGGCGCCACCGGCGCCAGCGCGGTCAACCCACCACCGACGAGGAGCGCCAGCAGGACGGCGTCCGACTGCCAGAGCAGGACGTTCAGCGAGGATGCGTCGCCGAACGGTGTCGGGACGGGCATGAGCAGCAGGATCGGCAGTGGTCCCTTCGCCGCGTCGAACGTCCGGAGCACGATGATCCACACCGCGAGCAGCAGCCACCACCCGAGCGGCTGGAGGAGGGTCATCCCGCCCGGTGCCGCGGAGGCGAGCACCCCGAGCAGGGCACCGATCCCTCCGATCACGACCGCGGCCAGCAGCGGGGCGACGGCTCCGGCGAGGACGAGCGAGCGGGGGCTCCGACCGTAGAGCGTGGGCGTCCCCGCGCTCTCGACCCCGTGTCGCACCGCGTCGCACCAGACACCCGCCGCGAGGAAGGCGAGGAACGCCGCGGGGACGGCGAGCATCCACCGCACACCGTCCGGGAGCCCGAAGGAGAGACCGACCGACGCGCCGGACGCCGCCAGGACGAGGGAACCGAGGGCGACCCGCCCGGGTGTCCGCCGAGCTCCGACGATCGACCGCCGGAGGACGACGAGCCAGAACGGCCCGGTCATCCGCAGCGGGACACGGCGACCGCTCGTCGGGGAGGCTCGCAGCCCGCCGACGGCACCCGAGGCGTCACCGCTCTGCAGCATCATCCCGACCCGCTGCCAGCGCAGCGCCTGGTCGAGGAGGGGTCCGCTCCGCAGTCCGTCCAGCGCCCTCGGGACGAGCAGGAGGGAGACAGCACCGAGCACGACGAGCGCGACAGCCGGCCACCACGACACCGGCACCCCCACCGACGCGAACCAGCCACCGCCGCCACCCCAGGTGAAGAGCCCCGCCCAGTCCCCCGTCGCGAGCGCGCTGCCGAGCACCATGGCCTCGATGCCACCGGCCACCGGCGACCAGAGGAGCCCCAGCCATCCCCACGGCGAAAGGAGCAGCATGCCAGGGACGAGGAGACCGAGCACCCCGCCTGCACCGGCGACGATGACAACGGCGGCGACCGTCCGTCGCGAACCGTGCTGACCGAGCAACCACGCCACCGCGAGGAGCAGCGAGAAGCCCACGGCACCGATCACGAAGGCCACCACGGCGGCGGGCACGGTCGGTCCGGTCATGCCGATCACCGAGGCCGTGTCGGCGACCACACCCACCGAGACGGTCGCCCGCTCCCCCGGCACCAGGAGTCGCGACAAGCCGACCACCCCGGCCACGAGGACCGAGAGCCCCGCGAGTGCGAGCGCGGAGGTGACGAAGGGACGACGCAGCGTGAGTCGACGCGGCAGTGGCGAATCGGCGAGGAACTGCACCGCCGCGGGCCTCGGCACGACCGGTCCCCTCGTCCGACCACCGAGCACGACGACGATCGTCGCGATCGCCGAGAGCAGCGCGACCATCCCGGGCCGGACGGCCGCCACGACGCCCGCGGCATCCGGCTCGATCAGTCCGAGGACTGCGAACCGCACGAGCGGTGCGCCCACGATGAGTGCGACGAGCAGCGCGGCATAGACGACGAACGCGACGTCGGCGACCCGCGGACGCCCGTCGCGCGCGGCGAGCACCGCCCGGCCGGCGCGGAGGATCCGACGGTCGTCGCGCGAGATGCGCCCGGTGCCGGTGCTCACGGGGCTTCGACCGTGATCGCCTCGTCCGCGACCCGTTCGACGAGACCGGCGTCGTGGCTCGCGAAGACGATCGCCGCCCCGCGCTCCTTCGCGAGCAGGATGCGGTCGGCGACGAGGCCACGCCGCTCGGCGTCGAGGCGCTGCTCCGGTTCGTCGAGCACGAGGACGTCGAAAGGCCGGACGAGCGCCGTCGCCAGGGCGAACAACTGCGACTGACCCGAGGACAGCTCGGTGGCGAAGCGGCGCGCGAGCGTGTCGATGCGCAGGGCCGCGAGCAGCTCGTCGGCGGCGTCGTCCGCCGCCTGGCCGGTCACACCCCACGTCGTCGAGATGTATCGCAGGTGTTCGCGCAGCGTCAGGTCCGGCGCGTAGGCCGGGGTGCCGATGAGGGCTGAGACGGAGCGACGCACCGTGCGGTCGCGGTCGTCGATGGTCCGGCCGCCGATCGTCGCCGTCCCGCTCGACGGGCGCAGCCGTCCACTGAGGATCCGCAACAGGGTCGTCTTGCCCGATCCGTTCCGGCCCCGGACGGCGAGCACCATCCCAGGCTCGACCCGGATGTCCGTCGGCGCCAGCAGGGTCTCCCCGTCGATCACCGCTCCGACGCCGTCCGCCTCGATCAGCGGCTGCATCGCGGCAACCGACTCCCCCTCGTGTCCCGACATCGTCCCATCCTCGCAGGCGTCCGCCGAGGTGTCCTCCACCGTGCGGCGGATCGCGCGGTCGGGCGTCGGAGCTCAGCACGCCGGTCGAGGGTGCAGAATGCAGAGCATGGGAATCGTCACCGGGCGCCGGAACGCGCGTCCGCCGAAGCAGCGCCGCGCAGGCGGACCACCCGAGGGCGACACCTACGACGAGGTCGTGCGGGAGATCCGCGCCGGACGCCTCGACGCCGACGCCGGCGCCGAACGACTGATCGAGCGGCTCACCGACGCGGAGCTCCTGGGGCTGCTCGACGGCGACTCCCCGCGCCGACTCCTCCCGCTGATCCCCGTGCTGCTCCACAGGCGTCCGTTCGTGGCCGGAGCCGTCCCCCGGCTCGGGATCCCCGGGATCCGGTTCAGTGACGGCGCCCGCGGTGTCGTCATCGGCGAGTCCACCGCGTTCCCCGTGACGATGGCGCGGGCGGCCACCTGGGACCCGGTGCTCGAGGAGCAGGTGGGAGCGGCGATCGGTGCGGAGACACGGATCCGCGGGGCGAACTACTCGGCGTCCGTCTGCGTCAACCTGCTCCGCCATCCCGCGTGGGGCCGCGCACAGGAATGCTACGGCGAGGACCCGGTGCTGACAGGCCGGATGGGGTCGGCCATGACCCGCGGCGTCCGCGTCCACACGATGGCGTGCGTGAAGCACTTCGCGCTCAACTCCATGGAGGACGAGCGGTTCGAGGTCGACGTCTCGGTGGACGACCACGCACTGCACGAGGTCTACCTGCCGCACTTCAAAGCCGTGATCGACGCCGGCGCGGACTCGGTCATGAGCGCGTACAACCGGGTGCGGGGCGAGTACATGGACGTCAACCGTCCGCTGCTCACCGAGGTGCTGCGGGAGGAGTGGGGCTTCACGGGCTTCGTGACGAGCGACTGGGTCTTCGGGACCCATGACGCGGTCGGCAGCCTGGAAGCCGGGATGGACGTGGAGATGCCGCTCCGCCTGCGACGGGCACACGAGTTGCCCGCCGCCCTGCGGGCAGGCACCCTCCACCACGCCACCGTTCTGCGCTCGGCCCGGCGCATCCTGCGGACGACCCTCCTGCACGCCGCGACCCGCACCGAACCGCAGCCCTCGGCGGACGTCGTCGCCGGCTCGGCCCACCGCGCGCTCGCCCGACACGTCGCCGAGGAGTCGATCGTGCTCCTCGCCAACCGCCCGGTCGACGACGGCGTACCGCTCCTCCCCCTGTCGGCGACGACCCGTCGGATCGCGGTGGTCGGCCGTCTCGCGGACCGGGCGAACCTCGGCGACCACGGCTCGTCGCGCGTCCGTCCGCCGACCACCGTCTCGCCGCTGCAAGGGCTCCGTGAGGCACTCCCCGACACGCAGATCACGACCACCCCGGCCGGGAACGTGCGGGCCGCGGTCGCTGCGGCGGCGGCAGCCGACACGGCCATCGTCGTCGTCGGCTTCGACCAGCACGACGAGGGCGAGTCGGTCGTCACCGGCGGCGTCGACGTCGGCGTCCTCGGGGCGGCCCTGGACTCGGGTCGACTCCGCAGCGCGATCACGGGCGTTGCACACCTGGCGTCGCGGTTCGTGCGTGGCGGCGATCGCACCTCGCTCCGGCTCCGGCCGTCGGACGAACGCCTCATCCTGGCCGTCGCCGCAGCCAACCCGCGCACGGTCGTCGTGCTGGTCGGCGGGAGCGCGATCCTCACCGAAGCCTGGCGCGACCGCGTCCCGGCCCTCGTCCTCGCCTGGTACGGCGGGATGGAGGGCGGTCGAGCGCTCGCCGACGTCCTGACCGGTGTGGTCGAGCCCGGCGGGCGACTGCCGTTCGTGATCCCGACCGATCCCGCACACCTGCCGCCCTTCGACCGCGAGGCGAAGGCCGTCGTGTACGACGACCGCTGGGGACAGCGGCGGTTGGACGAGGAGGGTCACACGCCGGCTTTCCCGTTCGGCTTCGGCCTCGGGTACACGACGATCGACCACCGCCTGCTCGGGCACCGGTTCGACGACACCGGTGGGACCGCCGAGGTCTTTGTGACGAACACCGGTCACCGCGAGGGGTCGACCGTCGTCCAGCTCTACGCCGCCGACACCGCACTCGAGCGACCGGTCGCCCAGCTCCTCGGGTTCCGGAAGGTGACCCTGCAGGCGGGCGAGGAACGCGTCGTCCGGGTCGTCCTCGATCCGACACCGACGCTCGAACGCGACCCGGTCACCCGCCGCTGGTCACCCCGCACCGGCGACTGGGCACTGCAGGCCGCCCAGCACAGCCCGTCGACCTGGGCGGACGCGACCCCGCTGCGGAACGGTGACAGCGACCTCGACGACGACCCCGCCCGACTGCCGGACACAGCCGGCTGACCCGACCCGATCAGCTCGGGCCGGCCGACTCGAGGTCGGCGAGACCCTCGACCCGCACGGCGAGCTCCTCATCCCGTCCGAGGACGGCGCGGAGGAGGCGCTGCGAGTCACGCCGGACGGAGAGCACCGCGTCGTCGCGTCGCAGCACGAGGGTGCCGTCCGGCCCGGTGTAGCGCTGCTGCAGGTCGTCCAGCTCACCGGCCCGGAGCAGCGCGACCGTGCTGGACGCCGCCGGGTCGACGAGACGCACGAGGGCCGACTCGCCCTCGAGCTCGCTCGCGACCACCCGCCGGGCGCTCGCGTCGAAGATCGTCTTCTGCGCCGCCCGGGTCACGACGAACGGTCGTGCCGGACCGTCGAGCAGCCGGTCGACGACGTCGCGGGCCGCGTCGGGGCGACCGACCCGTCGGGCCGCGGCCTGCATCCGCGCCAGACGACCCGGCTCGCCGAGGATTCCGTCGATCTTCCACCCGATCGTCGTCGCGGTGTTGCACCGGACGGCGGCACCCTGCTCCATGAGGTAGTCGCCGTTGCGGACCTCCTGCCCGGGGATGGGGTTCACGAGGACCATCGGCAGACCGGCGGCCATGCACTCCGACGCCGACAGTCCTCCGGGCTTGCCGATGAACAGGTCGGCTCGGCGCAGGAGCCGCGGCATCTCGTCGGTGAAGCCGAGCACGGTGTAGCGGTCGTCGCCGGGCGCGATGAGGTCCTCGACGCTCCGCCGCAGTGCCTCGTTCCGCCCGCACACGATCGTCGCGGTGAACGGCGACCGCAGGTGCAGCGTCTGTCGGACGACCGCGAGCGCGTAGTCACCGCCGGACGCACCGGCCGAGATGAGCAACATGGGCGGTGCTGCCGGGTCGCGCTCGGCCGGGGTGCTCGGCTGGGCGGCGATGGGGATCCCCGAAGCCACGACGCGGTCGGGCGGGAGACCGAGGGCCGTCAGCTGGACCCGTCCCTCCTCCCGGGCGAGGAAGAGCGCGTGGAAGGCGCTCGTCAGCCAGAGCCCCTGGAAGTCGTAGTCCGTGGTGACGATCGCGGTCCTGGCGTCGACGGCGCCGCGGAGGATGAGGGAGGCCAGCAACTGGGCCGGGAGGAAGTGGGTGCAGATGATCGCGGTGGGTCTGAAGCGTTTGATCGCGCTGACCACCGGCATCGCGTTCGCCCGTGTCCAGGGGTCGAGCGGGCCGCGACGACGGAACGGTGCGTCGCTGAGGTCGTAGCCCCACTCCACGAGCCAGGGCGTCTCCTCGACGAGCACGAAGTACCCCTTGCCGAGGACGTCGCGGTACAGGGAGGTGCTCGCCTGCAGGACGTCCAGCACCTCGACCTCGGTGACGTCGGGACGCCCGGCACACGCCTGTTCCACGGCGGCGGCGGCGCTGTTGTGTCCGGACCCGACCCCGGCCGACAGGATCAGGACGCGTTCGCCGCCATCCGGTCCGGGGTGCTGCTTCGATGTCCTGCGCATGAGCCGATGCTAGCGCGCGGCCTCCGGCGCCAGGGCTGCCTCGTACAGGCTGATGAGGCGGGTGGTCTGCGTCGACTGGCGCAGGGTGCGGGCGAGGCCCGGTGCGACGACCGGTGCGGTTCCCGCCTCGATGTCGGCGACGGCGCGGCGGATCGCTTCGGCGAGCGCCTCGACCCCACCGTCCGTCGGCTGCCACATCGAGTCGGCCGGGAGCTCCGCCGCGATGTTCGGGTCGCTGATGATCGACGGTGTGCCGAGTGCGGCCGCCTCGAACACGGTCATGCCCTGCGTCTCGAACCCGATCGACGTCTGCACGAGGGCGTCGGCGTCGGCGATCGCGCGCAGCGAGTCGGGGTACGAGACACGACCGGCGAAGACGACGTGGTCGGCGAGGTCGTGTTGTGCGACGAACGCCTGGGCCTTCGCGAGCAGGAGTCCGGCCCCGTACAGGCGGAACACCGCGTCGACGTCCGCGAGCCGGACCGCCTCGAGGAACTCCATGAGCCGCTTCTCCTGGCTGAAGCGGCCGATCCACACGAACGACGGCAGCCGGTGCGGCACGTGGAGCGTGGTCGCGCGTTCGTCGAGGATCTCGTCGAGCACCGCGTCGTCGACGCCCGTCGACAGGACCTCGGCGTGGGCGGTCACGCCCTGCTCACGGAGGACCCGCGCGAAGTGGTGCGACGGCGCGATGACGACGGCCGCACGCTTGGCGAACTCCTGCAGGTAGGACCAGACGCCGGTCGGCAGGGTCGAGAGCCGCGGCCGGAGGACCCGGCGCTGCCACCACGACAGGGCTCCGACGACGAGGCCCGGCGCCGGCATGGTCTGTTCGATGCCGACGTCCATGCGGTTGTGCATCGTGTGGAGGGCCGGGATCCCGTGCCGTTCGGCGTAACGGTAGGCCGTGAGCGCCTGCCAGAAGTCGGCCTGCACGTGCACGACGTCGACCGGGGGCAGCTCGGCCAGACGTGCGTCGAGCCAGCGGTCGGTGAGGCGGCCTGGCACGGTCATCGAGTACTCGAGGTCGAGCGTGATGGGGATCGAAGGGGTGTCGAGATAGTGCGGGTCGTCGTCGTGCTCCTGGTGCATCCGCGGCGAGCACACCGTGACGGTGTGTCCCGCGGCCTCCAGGAAGCGCCGCTGCAGCCGGATCGAGACCTGGGCCCCGCCGGACGACTCGGGGTGCTGGTCGCTGAAGACGAGGATGTGCATGGTCACCAAGGCTACCCGTGGCGCCCGGGTCGCAGGTGTCCGGCGCCGCGACTCAGGCTTCGTCGAGGACGGCGACGATCGACTCCTGCAGGTACCCGAGCCAGGCGTAGATCGCCATCATGAGCTGCGGATCCTGCTCGTCGTCCGAGGTCGTCGGAGCCGGGTCGAACGGCTCCGCGTCGTCCTCCTCGATGCCGAGTCGCGCCGCGATGGTGAGCCGGGTGTCGTTGAGGAACCGCAGCCAGGTCCAGGCCGTCTCGCCCTCGAGGGTCACGGCTGCACCGTCCTCGTGCCCGACCGGGATGTCCGTCGGCTGAGCCGCGTCGGACGCGTCGGCGGTGAGCGCCGCCAGGACGGTCCGCGCCGCGGTCACCTTGCCGCCGACGAGGTCGTCGGCGGTGAAGCGTCGGAACTCCGCGGCGGCCTCGGGGTCGTCGCGGTACCCCTCCGGCACCAGTCGCGCCATGGCGGGGTCGAGCTCCACGGCGGTCGCCAACCCGGCACGCGTCGCGTCCTCGAGCATGTCGACGAGCTGGCTCGCCAGTTGCTCGAGGATCGAGGTCTCCTGCTCGTCGAGGCGGAGCACGACGGGTCCGACGGGCGGACGGACGAAGGCGCTCATGCGTCGGCCTTCGCGAGCGAGGCCCAGAGCCCGTACCCGTGCATGGCCTCGACGTGGCGCTCCATCTCCTCGCGGTTGCCGGTCGCGACGACCGCACGGCCCTCGTGGTGCACGGCGAGCATGAGTCGCTCCGCCTCCTCGTGGGTGTGGCCGAAGTAGCTGCGGAACACGAGCGAGACGTAGGACATGAGGTTCACCGGGTCGTTCCACACGATGGTGACCCACGGCTGCATGGTGAGGGTCGCCTCGTCGACGATCGGCTGGTCGAGGATCTGCGCCATCCTCCAAGCCTCCCACGATGCGTGCCGCAGCGCCTCCCTGCCGGGGTCCGACTCAGGAAGCGGACGGTGCGCCGGCCCGCGGCTGGCGGAGCGGCAGGGTCACGGTGAAGGTGGAGCCGCGGCCCGGGCGGCTGGACACGGTGATCCAGCCATGATGCGCCTCGGTGATGGACTTCACGATCGACAGCCCGAGGCCGACGCCGGGCCGCGCGTCGTCGCGGACCTCCCTGGCCCGGAAGAAGCGGTCGAAGAGCTGCCGCTGGGCGTCCGGTGAGATGCCGATGCCGGTGTCCGCGACGTTCACGGTGCAGGTCTCACCGTCCACTGCGACGGTCACGACGACGCGCCCACCTCGCGGGGTGTACTTCACCGCGTTCGACAGCAGGTTGTCGAGGACCTGGCGGAGCCGTCCACCGTCGCCCTCTAGCTCCACGTGCGGCGGGACCTCGGCTCGGACGACGACACCGGCCTCCGACGCCTGCGGCAGGATCGCTCCCACGCTCTGCCGGGCGATGTCGGCGACGTCGGTGAGGGCGATCCGCACCCGCATCTCGGCGTCGCCCGCCGCGAGCAGGTCGCCGATGATCGCGTACAACTGCTCCGCGTTGCGCTGGATCGTCGAGACCTCGCGCTCGAGCCCGAGCTGCCGCAGGTCATGTCCCTCGGTGAGGAGGTCGAGGTAGCCGATGATCGACGTCAACGGGGTGCGGAGTTCGTGGGACACGTCGATCAGGAACGCTTCCCGCAGCGCCACCGCGTTCGCGAGGTCGGTCACGTCGTGACCGACGGTGATGGTGCCGACGAACGTGCCGTCGTCGGTGTGCACCTGTCGCGCGTTCCCGATGATGGCGCGCTGGTCGCCCGGCTCCCCCACCCAGTACAGATCGCCGCGGAAGCTCTCTCCGCGCAGCGCCCGGTTGATGACCTGCTCGTCGGGCCGCAGCCGGGTCTTCCGGTCCGGTCCGTAGACGTGGACGCCGGCGCGGGTCTTGGGGTCGAACCCCGCCAGTCGGGCCTGCTCGTACGTGGCCTCATTCCGGAGCGCCACCGTGCCGTCGGGCCGGAAGAAGGCGACGGCGGCGTCGACGGATTCCGAAACCGTCGTCGCGACGGCCGCCGCTTCCGTCGCCGCGGCGAGCGCGATGCGCGCCCGTCCCTCGTGGGCGCGGAGCTGGCGCGCGGCCAGGTGCACGGTGACGGTCATGATGAGGACCAGGGCCGGCAGGATGCAGATCGCACCCCACCCGCCAGGCGTCGTCGGCCACGCTCCGGCGCGCGCGACCGGCACCAGGGAGACGAAGATCGCTCCGAACACCGGTACGGGCAGTGCCGAGACCCCGAACCCACCCGCGAGCCAGAGCACCGGGATCACGATGAGGAGACCCGACGTCGGCAGGTTCGGCAGGGTGTCGCGGAAGAACCCGACGGCGAGGATGTCGATGGTCGGAACGAGCACGAGCAGGCCACGGAGCTTGCCTGACGGCGGCACGGCGAAGAGCAGGGACGTGGCCGCAGCGGTCAGGGAGAGCCCGATGAGGAAGTCCGGCTCCAGCAGGGTCCAGGTCGACGTCAGGCCGATGTACAGCCCGAGCATCACGATCGAGGCGATGAACGCGAACTGCGCTCCGGCGAAGAGATGGTTGGCCCGCGGCAGGGGTGCGGCTGCCGCGGCCGGGACGGAGATGCCGACGGCCGGTGATGCGGGCCGTGGAGCGGCGGCAGGTCGAGCCGGGGCAGGGCGGGCCTGGCCCGCCGGAACGGGACCCGACTGCATGGGGACCGGCCGAGCGCCGCCACGATCACGGAAGCGTGGGTCCTGGGGCTGACGCTGGGCCATGGCTGCTCTCCGGAAGGGGACGAGCGATCACCGGGCTCGGGCCGCTCACTCCCGAACCCTACCCGGTGAGCGCACCGCCTTCAGCAACCGTTGACAGTAGGCGGCTCAGGTCGGGAGGCGATCGGGCCGCTTGGGCGGGTACACCCAGGTGACCATCACCACCGAGATCATCATGAGGAGGAACCACGACACCAGCTTGGTGAGCGGGACGAGCTGCCAGCCGTCCTCCTGATTCGGGTACAGCCAGGCGCCCGTGATCGTCCCGATGTTCTCGGCGATCCAGATGAAGCAGGCCACGAGCAGGAACGCCACCAGCACGGGCATGCGGTGCGTCCGACGGAACACGCGGAAGTGCATCATCGTCCGTGCGAACACGAGGAGGACGGCGGCGAGCAGCACCCATCGCAGATCGAAAACGTAGTGCTGGCTGAAGAAGTTGACGTAGATGCCGGCGGCGATGATCGTCGTGAGCCACACCCGTGGATAGCGGTCGAACCGGAGGTCGAAGAGCCGGTACACGCGGACCATGTACGACCCGACGGCCGCGTACATGAACCCGGTGTACAACGGCACGGCACCGAGGTGCAGGACCCCGCCGCCGTCGTACTCCCACGATCCGACCCCGGTCTTGAAGAGTTCCATGCCCGTCCCGACGACGTGGAACAGGACGATCACCCAGAGCTCGCGGCCCGTCTCGAGCCTGGTGACGATCATGACCACCTGGATGACGATGGCAGCGACGACGAGCGCGTCGTTCCGGGCGAGCCAGACGTCGTCCGGGTACCAGAGGCGGGCGGCGACGATGACCGCGAGCATCGCTGCGCCGAAGATGCACGCCCACGCCTGTTTCGCCCCGAAGACGAGGAACTCGACGGCCTTCGCCCGCGCACCGCCATCGGGGGCGTCGCGCAGGAGCCGGTTGGCCCGGTCGTCGATCCAGCGCTCGACCGCGGTGAGATCGTGCTGATCTCGGCGGCGCGAGCCGCGAGGTGCTCCGTCTGCGGGGGTGGACGGCTCGGACATCGGGCCAGCATACGGGCACACTCGGCGCCGCACCTGAGACGTCGGGACCACCCCGACGCGGGCTGCGGCGTGCGGCTCCTAGGGTGGACGCATGCCGCAGAACCGCACGATCCGGACCGTCGCCACGGCGCTGTTCGCCATGGCAGCCGTCCTCGGCTTCTCGGGCTGTGGCGACGTGAACGCGGCTTCCGCCGCCGGACGGGACTTCGAGCAGCTCCTGGACGATGTCCCGGAGGTGGCCGATGTCGACACGACCGGGAGCAACACCCTGCCGTGGAGCGGAACGGCATCGGCGTCGGTGCTCCTGGGCGACGACGTCACCGACGATCGACTGAGCGCGATCGTGGACCGCATCGGCGGATTCCTGAACGAGCAGGCGAAGCGGAGCGGCGGAGCGACGTGGGAGGGCGTCGACCTCACCGTCCGCGGGTTCACCCTGTCCGTCCTGGACCGACGAGCCGACAACGCGACCCAGCTGGAGCTGCTCGCCTCGCTCGAGGACGAGGGCGTGCCGGGCGGCGAGCTGCAGCTCGCCTCCGCTGGAACCGACGGTGCGCGCGCGGCCTCGCTCACCCTCGTGGCGCGTCCCGGAGAGGACTTCCTCGCCGCCTACGACCTGGCCAGGGCGACCGCCGACGCGACGCCCGCCTACACCGCCGCGGTCGTCACCGGCCGCAGCGATGACGGTGTCGACCCGGCCGAACCCGGCGAGGACGATGCCGACGATGCGCCCCCCGGCTTCCCCAACTGGGACGGGGACGCGCGGTTCTCCATGTCCTCAGGCGTTGACGACGATGCGACGGTCAGCGGCGACCCCGGCACGACCCGCGCCGCCTACCTGGCCGTCGCCGAGCAGTTCGAGGTCATCGGCGCCACGCTGACCCCGGACACGATCGACCTCCGCATCGCGAGCGTCGACGACGTGGCCGCCGCGACCGCGGTGGCGACGGGTGCGGTTCCGGCGGATGTCGCGGTGGAGATCCAGGGCGGCATCGTCACCTGGGATGACGGCGTCCAGTCGGCGGACATGCTGCCGGTCGTCCAGGCTCTCGGCGCGGTGCCCGGCGTGACCGCGATCGCGGCGTCGAGTGACAGCCTCGGGATCACCGTCGCGGACCCGGGCGCCGGGCGCACCGCCCTCGACGTCCTCGACGCCCTGCCGGAGGCATCGGTCGTCGAGTCGCTCGGCATCGACGGCCCCGTCGTGAGCGGTTCCCCTGGCACGTTCTCCGTGCGTGGCGCTCGCGAGGACGCGACCGTGCTGTTCGCCCTGGTCGAGCAGTTGACCGCAATGGGCTCGCTGCTCTCCTTCGACAGCAGCGTCGGTCGCCTGCAGGTCGAACTCCACGCGGGCGATGACACGACGCTCGGGACGGCCATCGGCCTGGTCAAGTCGGGCGTCGCTCCGGGGACGTGGACCAGCATCGGGGTCGACGGTGAGTCGGGGACCTGGTGGTTCGACGCCGCGGACACCATCACGATCGACGCCTCGGAGTACGCCGACGAGTCCCCGGAGGAGACCGCGCTCCGCGAGCGCATCGAGCGCCTCTGGAACGCCGTCTGACGTCCACAACTCCTGCAACGCCCGTCCGGACCGTCGACGATGCCGGTGCTCGAGCGGCCGCTGCTCGCTGAGTGGTCCAAGCCGCAGGAGTTACGGACGCGGCTCGCCGGCGGCCCGGGGGCGCGAGATCGTCACCGTGAACTTCTGGTTGCGCGCGAACTGCGTCGTCGGACCGACGAGCCGCTCGAGGGCAGCCCGGTAGCCGAGGTGCGAGTTCCACACGACGGCGAGGGTGCCACCCGGCTGCAGGACACGCGCGGCCTCGGCGAACAGGTCGTGGGCGACGCCCGTGTGGACGGTGGTCCCGCTGTGGAAGGGCGGGTTCAGGACGATGAGGTCGGCTGACGCGTCCGGCTGCATCGACAGGCCGTCGTCGCGGAGCACCGTGATGCGCTCGGCCAGCCGGCGGTCGGCGTCGTCGTTGGCCGCGATGGTCGCGGTGGTCGAGGCGACCGCTGCAGCGGACTGGTCGGTCGCGATGACTGCAAGCTCGGGTCGGGCGATGGCGAGCGACACCGCGAGGACGCCGGTGCCGCAGCCGAGGTCGATGGCCGTCCGGGCGTCGGGCGCGATCTCCGGCAGCGCCTCGAGCAGGAAGCGGGTACCGATGTCGAGCTTCGTGCCCGCGAACGCCGCGCCGGCGGCGGCGATGGTCAGGCCGATGTCGGCATGGTGCTCGGTGCGCAGCGCGGTCGGGGCCGTGGTGTCAGCCTCGTCACGCGCTCCCTCGACGGCGGCGGTCACCGGGTCGCTCGCACGGAGCACCCGGGACTTCTGCCGGGCGAGGCTCGCGGTGACGGTCGAGAAGCTCCGACCGAGGACCTCGTTCATCGCGGGCGTCAGGTGTTTCACCCGGCCACCCGCCAGGAGGCGGACGTCTGCGGCGCTCCAACGGGCCACGGCGGCGGCGATCTCGTGCAGTGCTTCGAGGTGCTTCGGGAGTTGCACGAGGACGAGTGATGCGCCCGTGAACAGCTCCTCGCCGAGCGGCAGGTTGCGGAAGCCGCCGTCGACGCCGAGCCGTTCGGCGTTGGCCGCGAGGGCCCGTTCTCCGACGGCAGCGTCCTGGTGGACCCGGACGTCGGTCGCCCCCAGGAGCGCGATGGCGCCGAGGGTCAGCGCCCCGTAGGCGTCGCCGACGACGACGATCTCGCCGGGCGTCGGCACCCGCCCGGCCAGGGCCTCGGACGCTTCGTCGAGCAGGAGCCGGTCGGTCGCGTCGACGGCGAAGAGGTTGGGTGCCTCGTGATCGGGGAACCGGCGCAGCGCGTCGAAGGAGAACTCGGGCATCCCCTCAGCGTACCGGCGGGTCGTCCGCACGGGTTCGCGCGGTCAGGACGCGGGGACCGCCGCCACGGCGTCGATCTCGACGAGCGCTCCCGGACGTGCCGGGGCGACGGAGACGACCGTCACCGCGGTCCGGCGACCACCCCAGACCGCCGTGGTCGCCGCATAGCCGTCGGACGGATCGATCCCTGGCGCGAGGTAGATGGTGAGCTTCGCGACGTGCTCGGGCCCGGAACCGGCCTCGGCGAGCACCGTGAGGACGTTCCGGAGCGCCTGTTCCGTCTGCGGGCCGAGGCCGTCGAGGAGTGCGCCCTCGGCGTCGACGCCGTTCTGCCCGCCGATGAACAGCGTCGGGCCGGCCGGGAGGATCATGCCCTGCGCGAAGGCGGGGCTCGTGTACATGGAGGGCGGATCGACGGCGATCGGCGGCGTGGACATGGCTGCTTCCCTTCTGGAGCGGCGACACAGCCTGGACCGGCTGATGCAGCGATTCTGCTCCCGGGGACCGACACCGTCCAGTGGTCAGCCGCGTCGACGGGCGCGTCGAGCCGGCTTCTCCGCCTTCACGGCTCGCAGGACGGCCGGGAAGACGAGGACGCCGAGCCCGGCGGAGACGAGGAGGTTGACGACCGTGGCGATGGCGACGCCCTGGCCGAAGGCACGGACGGTCTCGAGGCCGCTGGCGTCCTCGGCGCGGACGGACGCGATCGCACCGAACACGATCACGAGGCTGATGACCGCGAAGATGAGCTGCAGCGGGACGGTGGCCCACATGCCCCAGTGCGTGACGGCTCCGGCGCGACGCACGCCGTGACGTCGCAGGATCCGCAGGCTGAGGGCGATGCCACCGAGGAAGGCGACGACCCCGAGCGCGACGTACCCCCACACCCAGGCGCCGAACGGCGGTGTCAGGAAGAGCAGGATGAACCCGAACACGCGCGAGAAGCCGTCGACCCATTCGGCCTCGCCCGCACCGAGCAGGACGCCGACGAGGATGGGGGCGCCGATCACGACGAGCGTCAGCAGCGGAAGCACGCCCGCGATGACGCCGAAGTACATGAGCGGGTAGGCGGTCAGTCCGGTCAGCCGGGCGCCGCGCCGCCGCCGAGCCGTCGCGGGTGCGGTCTGCGCCGGGTCCGGCTTCGTCACCACGGGCTGCGCGCTCATGCCCCAACCCTACGCGGCGCGCACCCATACGACAGCGCACCCGTGGTCGTCATCCACGCGGGATGACGGCGACGAGTGCGCTGTGGTCGGCTACTCGGAGAGCGACGGCCGCCAGACGACGACCTCGGTCCGGCGGCGGGTGCGGGTACCGCTCCGCATCGGGACGACGCTCCCCTCCATACCGGCGGCGAACACCCGGTTACCCGGGGTACGCAGCAGGGCGTTGGCGAGCGCGTGCTCGAGCTCCCGCACCCGACCCTGGAGCGAGCTGACCTCGTTCTCCAGGGTCAGGATGCGGGAGATGCCCTCGAGGCTGACGCCCTCGGCACTGAGCCTCGACACCTCACGGAGCTGGGCGATGTCGCGCATCGAGTACCTGCGTGACTTCCCCGCGGTCCGCGTCGGCGACACGAGCCCGAGCCGGTCGTACTGCCGAAGGGTCTGCGGGTGCATGCCGGCGAGCTCGGCAGCCATCGCGATCGCGAAGACCGGCGAATGCTCGTCCATGCTCCCTGCCCTTCCGTGTGCTGCTGGCTGCTAGCCCCGCGCCCGAGCGATGAGCTCGTCGCGGGGGTTGTCCTTCGGCTCCAGCTCGTGGAACCGTTCGAGTGCTTCCTTGGCCTCGCCGCCGAGATGCGCCGGGACGACGATCTGCACGACGGCTAAGAGGTCGCCGGTGCCCTTCGTCGTCGCGACACCGCGGCCCTTGACGCGGAGGACGCGGCCGCTCGGCGTACCGGGGGCGACGCGCAGCTTGACGGGGTCGCCGCCGAGCGTCGGAACCTCGATCGTGGCGCCGAGCGCGGCCTCCACGAAGGTGACCGGCACGGTGACGCGGAGGTTCAGGCCGTCGCGTTCGAACACGGGATGCTTGCGGACACTCACGGTGACCACGATATCGCCGGGTTCGCCGCCGTCCGGACTCGGCTGCCCCTTGCCGCGCAGGCGGATCTTCTGTCCATCCGACACACCCGCCGGGATCTTCACCTTGATGGTGCGTCCCTCGGAGGTCTGCAGGGAGATGGTGTCGCCCTGCGTGGCCGTGATGAAGTCGATCGTCGTGTGCGCGGTGATGTCGCGGCCCGGCGTGGGTCCGCCGTAGCCGCGGAAACCGCCGGAGGTCTGGCCGAAGCCACCCTGGCCGAACATGCCGCCGAGGATGTCCTCGTACCCGGGAGGCGCCTGCTGGTAGCTGTAGCTCTGGCGACCGCCACCACCACCGCCCCCACCGAACATCGTCCCGAAGACGTCCTCGAAGCCGCCCTGGCCGCCACCGGCACCCGGGGCGGTGAAGCGTGCTCCACCGCCCATGGCACGAACGGCGTCGTACTCCTTGCGCTGCTCGGGGTCGCCGAGGACCGAGTGGGCCTCGCTGATCTCCTTGAACTTCGCCTCGGCCTTCGCATCACCCGGGTTGGAGTCCGGGTGGTACTGCCGGGCGAGCTTCCGGTAGACCTTCTTCAGTTCCGCCGGCGTCACGTCCTTCTTGACGCCGAGGACCTTGTAGAAGTCCTTGTCGAACCAGTCCTGACTCGCCATGGCTAGCTCGCCGGGACCGCGACGACCACCTTCGCGGCGCGCAGCAGGGTGGAGCCCAGGTGGTACCCGGTCTCCACGACGTCGAGGACGGTCTCGCCCTCGGCGCCCGGCGTGGGCTGTTGGAAGATGGCCTCGTGCACGTTGGGGTCGAAGGTCTCGCCGACCGCTCCGAACGGCTTCAGCCCGAGCTTCTCGGCAGCACCGCGGAGCTTAGCCGCGATCTGCGTGAAGGGGGCGTCGCCCTCGAGGTCGCCGTGCTTGTCAGCGCGGTCGAGGTCGTCGAGCACCGGCAGCAGGACTTTGGCGACCTCGCCGGTGGTGCGCTCGCGCTCCACCTCGCGGCCGGCTTCGGTGCGCTTCCGGTAGTTCGCGTACTCGGCCGTGACGCGCTGCAGGTCGCCGAGGCGTTCTGCAGCGAGCTGCTCGGCCGGGGAGAGGTCGCCGCCCTGCACGGGCTCCTCGGGCGCCGCGTTGAGGATGTCCTCGACGGTCAGCTCGTCGTCGGCGGCCGGTGCGTCGGCGCCGGCGGATTCGGCAGGTGCGCCCGAGGGGGCCGACGCGTCGGCGTCAGCCCCCTCGGTGCCAGGCTGACGAACCTCGCCGGTCTCCGGGTCGATCCGCCGCTTGTCGCGGATGATGGGATCGTCCTGGTTCTGGTTCTGGTTCTCGTCAGTCATGGTTACTTCTTGTCCTTGTCGTCTTCGTCCTCGACGACCTCGGCGTCGACGACGTCCTCATCGGAGGTCGCCTCCTCGGCCGGGGCCTCGGTTCCTGCGGCGGACTCGGAGGCCTGCGCCTGGGCGTAGATCGCCTCGCCGAGCTTGACCTGGCTCTCGTTGAGCTTGTCGAACGTGGTCTTCACCGCGTCCTCGTCCTCACCGGCGAGCGCGCTCTTCAGGGCGTCGACATCGGCCTGGACGTCGGTCTTGACGTCCTCGGGCAGCTTGTCGTCGTTCTCCTTGATGAGCTTGTCGATCGAGTAGGCGAGCTGCTCGGCGCTGTTGCGGACCTCGGCCTGCTCGCGGCGGGCCTTGTCGTCTGCAGCGTGCTCCTCGGCCTCGCGGACCATGCGCTCGATGTCCTCCTTGCCGAGGGACGAGCCACCGGTGATGGTCATCGACTGCTCCTTGCCGGTGCCCTTGTCCTTGGCGGACACGTGCACGATGCCGTTGGCGTCGATGTCGAAGGTGACCTCGACCTGCGGCACACCGCGCGGAGCCGGCGCGATGCCGGTCAGCTCGAAGGTGCCGAGGTTCTTGTTGTCGCGGGTGAACTCGCGCTCGCCCTGGAAGACCTGGATCGCGACGGACGGCTGGTTGTCGTCGGCCGTGGTGAAGGTCTCGCTCCGCTTCGTGGGGATCGCGGTGTTGCGCTCGATGAGCTTCGTCATGATGCCACCCTTGGTCTCGATACCGAGCGACAGGGGGGTGACGTCGATGAGCAGCACGTCCTTGCGCTCACCCTTCAGCACGCCGGCCTGGAGGGCGGCGCCGACGGCGACGACCTCGTCAGGGTTGACGCCCTTGTTGGGCTCCTGACCACCGGTGAGCTTCTTGACGAGCTCGGCGACGGCGGGCATACGGGTCGATCCACCGACGAGCACGACGTGCGCGATGTCGGAGACCTTCACGCCGGCCTCGGCGATGACGTCGTTGAACGGCTTGCGGGTGCGCTCGAGCAGGTCCTGCGTGAGCTCCTCGAACTTCGCGCGGGAGAGCGTCTCGTCGAGGTTCGCCGGGCCGTTCTCCGTGAGGGAGAGGTACGGGAGCTGGATCGAGGTCGACATCGAGGAGCTGAGCTCCTTCTTCGCCTGCTCGGCGGCTTCCTTGAGGCGCTGCTTCGCGATCTTGTCGCCCGAGACGTCGACACCGGTCGAGTCCTTGAAGCGCTTGATCAGGTAGTCGACGACGCGCTGGTCCCAGTCGTCTCCACCGAGGCGGTTGTCGCCGGAGGTGGAGCGGACCTGGATGGTGGAGAAGTCGTCGTCCTTGCCCACCTCGAGCAGCGAGACGTCGAAGGTACCGCCACCGAGGTCGAAGACGAGGATGAGCTCGTCCTCCTTGCCGCGGTCGAGGCCGTAGGCGAGGGCTGCAGCGGTCGGCTCGTTGATGATGCGGAGCACGTTGAGGCCTGCGACCTCACCGGCCTCCTTCGTGGCCTGACGCTCGGCGTCGTTGAAGTAGGCGGGGACGGTGATGACCGCGTCGGTCACCGTGTCGCCCAGGTACTGCTCGGCGTCGCGCTTCAGCTTCGCGAGGATGCGGGCGGACAGCTCCTGCGGCGTGTACTTCTTGCCGTCGACGTCGAACTTCCAGTCGGTGCCCATGTGGCGCTTGACGCTCGCGATGGTGCGGTCGACGTTGGTGACGGCCTGGCGCTTCGCGGTCTCACCGACGAGCACCTCGCCGTCCTTGGTGAATGCGACGACGGAGGGGGTGGTGCGGAAGCCCTCGGCGTTGGCGATGACGGTGGGTTCTCCACCTTCGAGGACGGCGACCACCGAGTTGGTGGTACCGAGATCGATGCCTACTGCACGTGCCATGTGTTGGTTCTCCTTGTGTTGACTGCCGGTTCGGAACTCGTCGACTCGGGCGGCATGCTGTGGGCGTCCGGCCGACTCGACGAGCTCGGCACCGAGCTGGTTGATGGGGTGATGCTGGTGTGACGTCGAGACTTGAGCCCCGATGACTCAATGCTACCGAGGCCCGGTTTCGACGTCAAGAAAGTTGAGTCCGCCTGGCTCAACTCCCAGCGGATGGCCAGTTTGCCTGCGCGGCGGCCAGCCGGAACGGCGACAGGCCCAGGGTCCGGAGGTCCGGTCCCTGAGCCTGTCGATCCATCTCCCGGCTTAGGCGGCTTCCGCCACCACCACGGAGCGCTCGGTGACGACGATCTTCCCGCCGACCGCGTCGACGTGCACGGTCGAGCCGTCGCCGACCCCACCACTCACGACGAGCTCGGCGATGCGGTCGTCGACCTCACGCTGGATGAGGCGACGCAGGGGGCGCGCGCCGTACTCCGGCTCGTAGCCGAGCTCCGCGAGGAGCGCGAGCGCCTCGGGCGTCGTCTCGAGTGACGCACCGCGCGCGGCCAACCGTTCGGTCGTGCGGCCGAGCATCAGCCCGACGATCTCCTGCAGCTGCTGCTGGTCGAGCTTGCGGAAGAGGACGATCTCATCGATGCGGTTGAGGAACTCCGGACGCATCGCCTCGCGCAGCTTGCCCATGACCCGGGCACGCAGCGCCTCCTCGGAGCCGAAGCCCGTCGGGTCGTCGGCGCCGCCGGCCACGAAGCCCATCGCACCGGACCGGGAGGCCAGGAACTCGGAGCCGAGGTTCGACGTCATGACGACGACCGTGTTGCGGAAGTCGATCGTCCGCCCCTGACCGTCGGTCAGGCGACCGTCGTCGAGCACCTGCAGGAGTAGGTTGAACACGTCCGGGTGCGCCTTCTCGATCTCGTCGAACAGCACGATCGAGTACGGGTTGCGTCGCACGCGCTCGGTGAGCTGGCCCGCCTCGTCGAACCCGACGTACCCGGGAGGGGCGCCGACGAGTCGCGACACCGTGTGGCGTTCGCCGAACTCGCTCATGTCGAAGCGGATCACCGAGTGCTCGTCAGCGAAGAGGGATCCGGCGAGCGCCTTCGCGAGCTCCGTCTTACCCACGCCGGTGGGGCCGAGGAACAGGAAGCTGCCGACGGGTCGGTTCGCATCCCCCATGCCCGTGCGGTTGCGACGGACGGCCTTCGACACCGCGGTCACGGCGTCGTGCTGGCCGATGACGCGAGCGTGCAGTTCGTCCTCGAGGCCGGCGAGACGTTCCCGCTCGCCCTCCGTGAGCCGACTGACCGGGATGCCGGTGGCGCGGGACACGACGCCGGCGATCTGGGCCTCGTCGACGACGGCGTCGCGGTCGGTGCGCGCGCCGGGGCCGTTGGAGGCGGCATCGAGCTTCGCCTGCACGGCGGTGATCTCATCGCGGATGCGCGAGGCCTCCTCGTAGTGCTCGGCCGACACGGCAGCGTTCTTCGACGCCTCGAGTGTCGCGAGTTCCTCGACGAGGGCGCTCACGTCGACCGCCTTCCCGAGCCGCAACCGCAGCCGGGCTCCGGCCTGGTCGACGAGGTCGATGGCCTTGTCGGGCAGGACGCGGTCGGGCAGGTAGCGGGCCGAGAGCTCGACGGCGGCGCGGAGGGCGTCGTCGGTGAAGCGGACGTCGTGGTGCTCCTCGTACGCCGGACGGAGACCGTCGAGGATGAGGACGGCGTCCTCGATCGACGGCTCGCCGACGCGCACGGGCTGGAAGCGGCGTTCGAGCGCCGGGTCCTTCTCGATCCCGCGGTACTCACGGAGCGTGGTCGCACCGATGAGGTGCAGCTCACCGCGAGCGAGACGCGGCTTGAGCATGTTCCCGGCGTCCATGCCGCCCTCGCCGGAACCTCCGGCGCCGACGACGGTGTGGACCTCGTCGATGAAGACGATCAGCTCGGAGCGGTTGGCTGCGATCTCGTCGAGCAGGCCGGTGAGGCGCTCCTCGAAGTCGCCGCGGTAGCGGGTTCCGGCGACCATGGCCGGCAGGTCGAGTGAGACGACGCGCTTCCCGCGCAGCTGCTCCGGGACGCCGCCGTCGACGATCGCCTGGGCGAGCCCCTCGACGACCGCGGTCTTGCCGACGCCGGCCTCGCCGACGAGCACGGGGTTGTTCTTCGTGCGTCGGGAGAGGATCTCGATGGTCTGCTCGATCTCCTCCGAACGTCCGATGACGGGGTCGAGCGATCCGCCGGCGGCGAGCGCCGTGAGGTCGGTGCCGAAACGGTCGAGCATCGGGGTGTCCGAGTCGAGGTCGTCGGCATCGCGGTCGTCCTGGTCGTCGGTGGCGACGCCGGGGTCGCCGACGGTCTGGCGCATGCCCTGGGTCAGCGCCTCCGCCGTGACGCCGGCGCGGGCGAGGACTTCACCGGCTGGCGAGTCCTGGTTGATGACGAGGGCGAAGAAGAGGTGCTCGGGGTCGACGTACGTCGATCCGGCGGCGCGGGCCACCTGGTAGGCGTGGAACAGTGCGCGCTGGGCCGACGGCGTGATGGCCGGGTCCTTGACGCTCGGCGAGGACGCCTGCGGCAGGCGCTGCTCGGCGGCCTTGGCGATGACCTTCGGGTCGACGCCGAGGCGCGCGACGGCGTCCTTCGCGGGCTCCTCGCTCACGATGACGCGCAGGATGTGCAGCGCGTCGAGCTCGTTCTGGCCGCGCTCGAGCGCGAACCGGCCGGCGCGCTGCAGGATCTCCTGCGTCCGCGCGGTGAGGAAGCGGCTGAGGTCGATGGTCCGCGCCGAACGCGCCCGCTCGCCCTCGAGGTATCGGGCGAGGAAGTCGTCGAACGACGACGATCCGCCGTCTGCTGCTGCGCCGCCCTGGGTGAAGTCTTCGGGCACGTGAACCTCCTGGATTCAAACTTGAGTGTCGTACGCTCAAGTCCAACGCGGGGTGCCCGAAGCTATTCCCGGGCCCGTTCCGCATCCCAGCGAACCTTCAGCGAGCGAGCCTGTCCACCGCCGACCGACGATGCTCCAGCGCCGCGGGCAAAGCGAGGGCGGCGGCCAGCACACAGAAACCTGCAGCGCCGACTGCGAGGCCTGGCACGACGGCGAGCACGGGGCGCGCCCCCGTTGCGAGGCGACCGAACGCCTCAGCCTCCACCACTGAGACAGCCGCTGCCGTCAGGAGCCCGAGAAACGTCGCGGTCACGGCATACATGAAGGCTTCGACGATGCCGGCCCCGACGATCGAGCGGTGACTGACGCCGCCCACAGCCAGCAGCGCCCGCTCGTGCGTTCGCTCACGAGCAGCCATCACCACGACCGTCGCGGTGCCGGCGATCGCCAGGACGACCGTCGGACCGAGAATGGTCCAGACGCCGGAGTGGTTGATACCGTGCTCGCCGGCGGGCACAAGCCCGGCCGCCCTCCTGGCGGAATCGGCGGTCTCGAACACGGTGTAGATCGAACTCGCGAGGGCGACCGCGACGTAGAGCGGAACGAGGGAGACGCCTACACGGTCCAAGCGGAAGGCGCAGCCGCGACGCGCGAGGTACCAAGCGGTCGACCATCGACGTGGGACGATCCACGTCCACGCTGCGAGGAACAGCGCAGTGACCCGCGAGACGTGCAGCGCGATCAGCGGGATGATCAGCAACGACAGGAGCATCGCGAGGCCGACCAGGAGCCCGAGCCGACTGGACACGTCGCCGCTCGCCGAGCCGACCATTCCGGCCGCCATTGCGAGGACCGCCGCCGAGATGACCAGGCTGAGCGCGAGCCTGAACGCGGTCGGGCGACTGCGGACGACATCTGCGCTCAGGACCGCGTCGACCGCCGGTACCCGGAGGATCGAGCCGACGCCTCGCAGACCGGCGAGCAACAGGATGCCGATGATTAGTGCCCAGGTCGACAGGAGCGCCAGCGTGCTCGCCGGGGCAACGACGATCGCGGTGACCGCGTTGGCCTGCAGGACCCAGGCGGTGAACCGCGGCGCGACCAATAGGGCCAGCGGCAGCCCGAGCGCTCCGCCCACGGTCCCGAGCACGATCAGCTGCGATACCAGGACGCCGGCGATCCGCACTGACGACATCCCCGCGAGCTTCCAAGTCGCGAACGGTCGACGCTGGAGTTGCACCGCCAAGGAGACCGCGCTGGAGGTGATGACGAGGACGGCGAGCGAGGCCATCCCGTACATCGGCGTGCTCAGATTCCGGACGATGCGCTGTTCCCGGACGGGCAGCCGATCGGCGACCTCCACGAGCACTCCCACGCTGACAAGGAGCGCGTTCGCGAGTGCCAGGAACAGGAGCAGGGAGATCCACACCCGCCACTGCTGCTGGAGTGTGCGGAGAACGAGACCGGCCATCGTCATGCTTCCACGGACGTATGGACACTGTCCGCGCGGGCCGTTTCGATGGCGGACAAGAGCGCTTCCGGGGTGGCGGACGTCAGCTCGGCGTGGACGGAACCGTCACAGAGGACCAGCACACGATCCGCACGCGCAGCAGCGTCGAGGTCATGAGTCACCATCACCATCGTGCGTTCGGAACCGAGCGATCCGAACAGGAGGTCGAGCACGACTCGTCCTGACGACGTGTCGAGTGCACCGGTGGGTTCGTCGGCGAAGACCAATTCAGCCTGGGACAGCAACACCCGGCCGATCGCGACGCGCTGCCGTTCACCGCCTGACAGCTCGTCCGGGCGATGCCGGAGGCGCGACGCCATTCCGATGTCCGCGGCGACATCTGCGACCGCCTGACGCCCGGCTGCGCGACCGGCGAAGAGCGCTGGCAACGCGAGGTTGTCCCGCACGTTGATGGAGGGGATCAGGTTGTAGTCCTGGAACACGAAGCCGACGGACCGCCGCCGGAATCGGGAACGACCCCATTCGGTCAGGGATGACAGCTCCGTCCCCAACGCCACGACGCTTCCACGTGTCGGAGCTCGGAGACCAGATAGGCAGTGCAGGAGTGTCGACTTCCCGGATCCCGAGGGCCCGACGACCGCCAACGACTCACCGGCGGCTACAGAAAGACTCACCCCCCGCAACACGTGGACCGGGTCGCGGCGACGCGGCGAATAGCCGAAGGAGAGATCGCGTGCTTCCAGGCTCATCGTTGCAGTGTCTTTCGTCGTTCAGGCACGGTGTCTCCACCAGCTCAGGTCGGTCGTGAGCATCGGGGCTGCTGCGCTCGATGTCCTTGAAATATCAAATGTAGAGTTCGGTGTCGTCGACTGCAACGCCGGGCCTCCGCGCTACCGCCCGTTCACCACGCGGCACTAGCCTCAGTCCATGAGCACGACTCCCCCAGGTGGCACCGACGACACCGGCCGGACAGGCGGGCACGGCGACGAGGCCCCGCGTCTCGGATCCCGGCCCCGCAACTTCCCGCCACCACCGCTCGTCACCCCCGACGCCGCAGCGGCCACCGTCGACCTCGACACCTCGCAGGTCGCCGCAGTGAAGGCGCAGGCGGGCCGGAAGGGTCGCATCTTCGCGTGGAGCCTGTGGGACTGGGGCTCGGCGTCGTTCAACGCCGTCGTCACCACCTTCGTGTTCACCGTCTATCTGACGAGCGACTCCTTCGGCGAGGAGGCCGCAGTGTCGGCGTCCCTCGGGTGGGCGCTCGCCGCCGCCGGGCTGCTGATCGCGATCCTCGCGCCGGTCGTCGGCCAGCGGTCGGACTCCGCCGGGCGGCGGAAGTTCTGGCTCGGCTTCAACACCTACGTCGTCGTCGCGATCACCGCGCTCCTCTTCTTCGTCGCCCCCGATCCGAACTTCCTCTGGCTGGGCCTCGTCCTCCTCGCGGTCGGCAACATCGTGTTCGAGTTCGCCGGCGTCAACTACAACGCGATGCTCGCCCAGGTGTCGACGCCCACCTCCATCGGCAAGGTCTCCGGTCTCGGCTGGGGCATGGGGTACATCGGCGGCATCGTGCTGCTGCTCATCGTGTACTTCGGCTTCATCTCCCCCGAGGTCGGACTCTTCGGCGTCACCGGCGAAGACGGCATGGACGTCCGCGTCGCGATGCTCGTGTCTGCGGCATGGTTCGGGATCTTCGCCCTGCCCGTGCTGTTCGCGGTGCCCGAGTACCACGCACCCCAGGCCGTCGCCCGGCCGCACGTCGGGTTCTTCGCCTCCTACGGCGTCCTTGCCAAGAGCATCGCGGAACTCTGGCGCGACAGCCGACAGACGCTCTACTTCCTGCTCGCGAGCGCCGTGTTCCGCGACGGGCTCGCCGGTGTCTTCACCTTCGGTGGCGTCCTGGCCGCGGGGACCTTCGGCTTCTCACCCGGCGAGGTGATCATCTTCGCGATCGCCGCCAACGTCGTCGCCGGGATCGCGACGATCACGATCGGCCTGCTCGACGACAAGGTGGGGCCGAAACCCGTCATCGTCGCGTCGCTCATCGGCCTCGTCATCGCGGGAAGCGCCGTGTTCTTCCTCCACGAGGGCGGCGCGACGATCTTCTGGATCTTCGGCCTCATGCTGTGCCTGTTCGTCGGCCCCGCCCAGTCGGCGAGCCGCTCGTTCCTGGCGCGCATCATCCCGGAGGGCCGCGAGGGCGAGGTCTTCGGCCTCTACGCCACGACGGGCCGGGCCGTGTCCTTCCTCGCGCCGACCGCCTTCGCACTGTTCGTCACGCTCGGTGGGGCGCAGTTCTGGGGGATCCTCGGGATCGTACTCGTGCTGCTCATCGGCCTCGGACTACTGATCCCGGTGCACGCGAAGCAGGGGCGGCTCAGCTCGCGGGCCTGATGCACGGCTCCACCACTCAGACCGTGGGTCTACCTGCTTGATTTCGTAATTACGATATTTGTACACTTGGGTCATGACGACCATCGACCCCGGCGATCACGAGGCACGTCTCGCGCGTCTCGAAGCCGCCGTGTTCGCCCGACCGGCCGACGACGACACGACCACCGAGCGACCGGATGACGTTCCGTCCGCAGCGGCGGCGGGCGATGCCGACGACACCTTCTGGGCGCTCCGCGGGCTCGAACTGCGGACGGCCGAGCTCGAGCACGGGGCGGTCCTCTTCACCGGATCGGTCGTCGCCGGCGGCGGACCCGTGCAGTGGCAGTACGCCAGGGCGACCGACGACCTCCTCGCGCTCGGCGACGACCCCGACGCCGTGGAATCAGCAGGCTCCGGTCCACTCGCGACGGCGGCATCGCGACTCGCAGCCATCGGCTCCCCCGTCCGGCTGCAGCTGCTCCTGGCCGTCGCCAACGGCACCTCCGCACTCGCGGACCTCGGCGAACTCGACGGCATCGGGACGACCGGCCAGGTCTACCACCACGTCCGCGTCCTGACGGCCGCCGGCTGGCTGCAACCAGCCGGCCGCGGACGGGTCGCGGTCCCGCCCATGCGACTCGTCCCGCTGCTCGTCGCCGTCGCCGCCATGGAATGACCACGGACCCCAGGAAGGACCCCGCATGACCGCCACACCACGCAGCACGTCCCGACCCAGACGGGTCTGGGTCATCGCCGCCGTCAGCACCGCTGTCGCCCTCGCGATCGGCCTCGCCTTCCGGCCAGGGCCCTCGACGCTTCCCCCCGAAGCCACCGGCGACGCCGAACTCGCGGCCACCGTCCGCGAGCTCGCCGGCCCCGACCGTAAGGCCCTGCTGGCCGTCGTCGTCACCCCGGACGGCACCCGCACCGCGACGATCGGCGCCCAGCCGAACACCCGGTTCGAGATCGGATCGGTGAGCAAGGCCTTCACCGGACTGTTGCTCGCCGACTCGATCGAGCGCGGCGAGGTCACCCCGGACACCAGGCTCGGTGAGCTCCTCGAGCTGGGCGACGCGCCCGCGGCGGACGTGACCCTCGAGCAGCTCGCCACCCACACCTCCGGCCTGCCCCGGCTGCCGATCGACCTCTCGACGATCCTCTCCTCGACGTGGTTCGCGCTCACGACGGCGAACCCCTACGGCGAGGACCTCGACCAGCTACTCGAGCAGGCGCGGTCCGCATCCCTCGACACCCCGAAGGGTACCTACTCCAACCTCGGCTTCGAACTCCTCGGTGCAGCCCTCGGCTCGGCCGCCGGCACCAGCTACGCCGACCTCCTCGAGGAACGGATCACCGGTCCCATGGGGCTCGACTCGACCAGCCCCGTGAGCGATGCGGCCGAGCTCGGCGACCGCGACCTCCTCGGTGAGACCGCCGGCGGACGCACGGCCGCCGCATGGACCGGTACGGCGATCGGGCCCGCCGGTGGCATCCGCTCGGACACGGAGGATCTCGCGCGCTTCGCGGAACGACTGGCCGACGGCAGCGCGCCGGGCATCGAGGCGCTCGACCCACAAGCGGCGTTCGGCGATCGCGAGATCGGCTGGGCCTGGATCACCGACCGGAAGGCGATCGACGGTGAGGACCTCGTGTGGCACAACGGCGCCACGGGCGGCTTCGCGTCCTTCGTCGGCGTCGTGCCGGCGACCGGCACCACGGTGGTCCTCGTCTCAGCGACCCAGGAGTCGGTCGATGCGGCCGGCGTCGCCCTCCTCGAGCAGATCGGAGCAGCACGATGATCGAGATCCTGATCCCCGCCGTCGTCGCCCTCGTCGTCGCGTGGGTGCTCGCCCTCCAGGTCGTCCACGCGTGGAGTACGGGACGCTGGGCGGCGACCGAGCGCTACCGACTGGTGGTCGACGCGGTCGACAGCATCGTGATCCTCGCCCTCGTCCGCGCCCTCGCCGCGCCGGTCGGCGTCTGGTCCTGGGCGTGGGTCCTCGCCGTCGCGATCGTCGGCTTCGGACTCGCAGGCGCAGCACTCCGCTGGAACACACTCCCCTGGCACGCACCCAAGCCGAAGCGGACCCTCGACGAGCACGGGGCGACGGTCGAGACAGCCGTCGAACCCCGCACCCGCGGTCGGCAGGTCCTGTCGGGGATCTACGCCGTCGTCGGTGCCGCGATCGTCGCGCTCTGCTGGTGAGCGACCGCAGCCCGCGGTCGGGTCAGGCGCCCGGGAGCACGAGCCCCTTCCGCAGGGTGACGTTCCCGTACTTCCTGGTCTCGCCCGTGCGGATGATGAGGAACGCCGTGGCGGCCTCGTCGTAGTAGGCGAACCGGTCGACGAAGCGCACGGCGTCCTCGGTCGTGCCGGCGGCGGCGATGAGTTCCCGCTGGACGTCGAGCACCGTACCGTCGGCACTCGTCATGAGGTCGAGCACGGGCTCGTCGTCGAGCGGGATCACCGTGCGCACCGCTCGGAGGACCTCCGGCGTCGACAGCGTCGGCAGCACGACGACGCGTTCGCCGAGCCGGGCGGCGGGGAAGTGCGCGTCGGCGATCACCACCGCGTCCGAATGTCCCATCGCGTCCAGGTGCAGCAGCAGTTCGCCGCTCAGCACCGGGTCGATCCCTGTCAGCATGGTGACCTCCTCGTCATGGTTCCGTGTCCATCCGTCTGCCCGATCATGTCAGTCCGTCGCCGACCGGCCCGCGGGGGTCGAGCCGGTAGACGCGCGTCGCCGTCCCGCCACGCAGTGCATCGCGTTCCGCCGGCGACAACTCATCGACGAGACCGAACAGCTCGTGCCAGACCGCACCGTACCCGCCGCTCGTGACGGTCATCGGCCAGTCGCCGCCGAGCATCAACCGCTCGGGCCCGAAGCAGGCGAGTGCGGTGTCCCAGGCCCGACGCACGTCGGCCGCCACGAACGGCCGACCGGCTCGATTGAGGCCCGACACCTTGGCGACCACGTTCGGTGACGCCGCCGCCGCGGCCAGCTCGGTCGCCCATCGTTCGAAGGCCTCATCGTCGCGCGGCGGCTTCGCGAGGTGGTCGACGACGATCGTCAGCCCCTCCTCGAGCCGCGCGAGGCCGGTGGCGTCACGGAGCAGCCGAGGGAAGGCGTTCGGGAGGTCGAGCGGAAGCCCCCGGTCCGCGAGGACCGCCGCCAACCGGCGCGCGGGTGCTGCCAGGAGCAGGCCGTCCCGGGGATCGTCGTGCAGCAGCTGACGAACGCCGCGGAATCGTGGATGCACTCCCCAACGGTCGAGCAGGGCCTCAGCCCGCTTCGCGTCGTCGATCGGCACCCAGCCGACGACGCCGGCCACCCAGCTGAAAGCGTCCGATGCGCTGAGCATGGACATCGTGTCGAGCTCCGTGTCGTCGGCCTGGACGAGGATCGCCGCATCGACGCCGGCCTCCCGCAGCTCCGCGGCCGCGCGCTCCGGCGTGAAGTCCTCGCGAAGCGACTCGTCGGCCGAAGCGAGCCAGTGATACCCGTCGGCGCGATTCCACAGATGGAGGTGCGCGTCGATCGTCCGCATCAGCCGAGCAGCCCTCTGGTGCGCAGCTCCGTCCAGAAGGTCTCGGGGATCGGCGCCTCGAAGCGCTCCACGTTCTGGATCATCTGCTCCGGCCGCGAGGCACCGACGGCGACCGTCCGCACGGCGGGGTGACGGAGCGGGAACTGGAGGGCGGCTGCCGGCAGTTCGACCTCGAACCGACGGCAGATCTCGGCGATGTCGACGGCGCGATCGAACACCTCCGGCGGGACGGCACCGTACTCGTAGCGTCCGTCGCGGTCGGGGACGGCACGGGCCAGCAGGCCGGAGTTGAACACCGAGGCGGCGACCACACCGACGCCGTGTTCCAGGCACGCTGGCAGCACCTCCTCGGCCGCCGGTTGCTCGGCGAGCGTGTACCGACCGGCGATCATGATGAGATCGGTCAGGCCCGTGCGCACCGCGGCGAGCAGAGCGGCGACGTCCATCGACCCGATCCCGACCGCCCCGACGAGTCCTTCGTCGCGGAGTGCGGCGAGCGCCGGTATCCCCTCGGAGATCCCGGACTCCGGATCGTTGCGTTCCGGGTCGTGAAGGTAGAGCACGTCGACGTGGTCGAGTCCGAGTCGTTCGAGGGACTCGTCGAGCGAGCGCCGCACGCCGGCCTCGCTCGCGTCCCACTCGCGCCGCACGGTCGCCGGGACGACGAAGTCGTTGTCGGTGTCGAGCGCACCCTCCCCCGCGGGGTTCGGCACGAGGAGACGGCCGACCTTGGTGGACAGGACGTACTCGTCGCGCGGTTTCGTCCGCAGGAAGGCGCCGAGCCGACGCTCGGAGAGACCGAGGCCGTAGTGCGGAGCCGTGTCGTAGAAGCGGACGCCGTGTTCCCAGGCCGCATCGAGGATCGCCCAGGCCTCCTCATCGCTGAGCTCGCGGTAGAGGTTGCCGAGGTTGGCGGCGCCGTACGCGAGCCGCGGGACGAGCAGGTCAGGCACCGGCGCCCCGGAAGGTGAACTCGGCGATCGACGTCGCGAGCATCTCCGAACCGCCGCCGGGGGCGAGCGGCGCGCGGTATCGGCCGGCAACGATCTCGACGGGCTCGACGAAGTGCTCGTGCAGGTGGTCGACGAATTCGATCATGCGTCCATCCTCGCTCCCGGACACGGCGATGAAGTCGAACATCGAGAGGTGCTGCACCGCTTCGCACAGCCCGACGCCACCGGCGTGCGGGCAGACCGGGACACCGAACTTCGCGGCCAGGAGGAGGATCGTGATGTTCTCGTTCACGCCGGCGACCCGCGTGGAGTCGATCTGAAGCACCTGGAGGGCGTCGGCCTGCAGGAACTGCTTGAACATGATGCGGTTGGCCATGTGCTCGCCGGTCGCGACCGGGATCGGGGCGACGCCGCGGGCGATCGCCGCGTGGCCGAGGATGTCGTCGGGGCTCGTCGGCTCCTCGATCCAGGCGATGTCGTAGGGGGCGAGTCGCGACATCCAGTCGATCGCCTCCGCGACGTCCCACCGCTGGTTGGCGTCGACGGCGATCCGGATGTCGGGTCCCACGGCGTTCCGGGCGATGGCGAGGCGACGGACGTCGTCTTCCACGTTCCCGCCGACCTTGAGTTTGACCTGTGTGAATCCGTCAGCGACCGCTTCGCGACACAGGCGGTCGAGCTTCTCGTCGGAGTAGCCGAGCCACCCGGGCGTGGTCGTGTAGGCAGGGTACCCGGCTGCGAGCAGGGCCTCGATCCTGGCCTCCCGTCCCGGTTCGGCGCGTCGGAGGATCGTGAGGGCGTCATCCGGGGTGAGGACGTCGCTCAGGTAGCGGAAGTCGACGAGCTCGACGAGCTCCTCCGGCGTCATCGAGGCGAGTAGTCGCCAGAGCGGCAGGCCGGCGCGTTTCGCCTTGAGGTCCCAGAGCGCGTTGACGACGGCACCGATGGCCATGTGCATGACGCCCTTCTCGGGACCGAGCCACCGGAGCTGGGAGTCGTAGACGAGTTCGCGCCAGAAGGCGCCGAGGGCGTCGAGCACGGGCTCGACCTCGCGACCGAGGAGGTGCTCCCGGAGGGCGTGGATCGCTGCGACCTCGACGTCGTTGCCGCGTCCGATCGTGAAGACGAAGCCGTGGCCCTCGTGGCCGTCGTCCGCGTCCGTCACGAGCCGCAGGTAGGCGGCGGAGTAGTCGGGGTCGGGGTTCATGGCGTCCGAGCCGTCGAGGGTGGTCGAGGTCGGGAACCGGACGTCGTGCGTCTCGAATCCGATGATGGTACTCACGTCGGCATGCTCCTTCGGGCTGGTGCCACCGAGCTTAGACATCCGATGTCTGGGCTGTCAATGCGCTCAGCGTGGACCAAATCACCTGTTGCAACGGCGGGATCGGGCGGTAGAGTTCAGACGTTATCGGCTACGGAGCCGGGTCCGCACGCGGGCACCGGCGGAACCGGAAGGACCAGCATGCGCTTCGCCAGACTCGGCCCCGTGGACGGGGAGACCCCCGTCGTGTTCGCGGGCGACACCGCCTACGACCTCCGATCGATCACCCCCGACATCGACGGAGCGTTCCTCGCCGGCGGCGGCGTCGATCAGGTTCGTGCCGCCCTCGAGTCGGGTGCGCTCCCCGTCCTCGACGGCGCCGACGAGCTCCGGATCGGCGCTCCGATCGCCCGGCCGAGTGCGGTCGTCTGCATCGGGATGAACTACGCGGCGCATGCGGCGGAGTCAGGATCCGCCCCTCCCGAGATCCCGATCATGTTCCTGAAGACGCCCAACACGGTCGTCGGCCCGAACGACGACGTCCGCATCCCGCGAGGCAGCACGAAGACCGACTGGGAGGTCGAGCTCGGCGTCGTCATCGGCGAGCGCACCTCCTACCTCGACAGCCCTGATTACGCCCTCGGCCGCATCGCCGGCTTCGTCACCGCGAACGACGTGTCGGAGCGTGACTTCCAGATGGCGGCGAGTGGCGGGCAGTGGTCGAAGGGCAAGTGCGCTCCAGGCTTCAACCCGACCGGCCCGTGGCTCGTGACGCCGGACGAGGTCGACGCCGGCGCCCTGCGACTCCGCAGCTGGGTCAACGGCGAACCGCGTCAGGACTCGAGCACGGCCGACCTCATCTTCGACGTCGCCACGGTCATCTGGCACCTGAGCCAGTACCTGCAGCTCGAACCCGGCGACCTGGTCCTGACCGGCACACCCGAGGGCGTCGCACTCTCCGGCCGGTTCCCTTACCTCGCACCGGGCGACGTCTGCGAGGTCGAGATCGAGGGCCTCGGCCGCCAGCGACAGCGGTTCGTCGACCCGGTCCCTGGAATCGCGCCGGCTGCCAAGCCGGCCGAGGCACTCGGAGCCCGCGCATGAGCGCCGCAGACACCGGCGAGTTCGACGGACTCGTCGCGATCGTCACCGGCGGCGCTTCGGGGATCGGTGCCGCCATCGTCGAACGTCTCGCCGCCGATGGTGCGAGCGTCGCGATCCTCGACCTGAACCCCTCGCCCGACGAGGACTCCGCCACCCGCCTGTCGGTGCGGGCGAACGTCGCCGACGACGCGTCGGTCCGCGCGGCGATCGACGCCGTCGTCGCACGGTTCGGCCGCCTCGACATCGTCGTGAACAACGCCGGCATCGGCGCGCAGGGGACCGTCGAGTCGAACGACGACGACGAGTGGCACCGCGTCTTCGACATCAACGTCGTCGGCATGGCTCGCGTGACCCGCGCAGCCCTCCCGCACCTGCGCGAGTCGCCGTCGGCCGCGATCGTGAACACCGCGTCGATCGCCGCGACGGCGGGACTCCCCCAGCGCGCGCTCTACACGGCGACGAAGGGGGCCGTGCTGTCCTTGACGCGAGCGATGGCCGCCGACCACCTGCGCGAGGGCATCCGGGTCAACTGTGTGAACCCGGGCACGGCCGACACCCCGTGGGTGGGCCGGCTGCTCGACAGCGCGCCAGACCCGGCCGCCGAGCGCGCCGCGCTCGAGGCACGCCAACCGCATGGCCGACTCGTCGCCGCGACCGAGGTCGCCGGTGCCGTCGCCTACCTGGCGAGCCCGCGATCAGGCTCGACGACCGGCACCTCGATCGCCGTCGACGGCGGGATGCAGGAGCTCCGCCTCCGCCCCGAGTAGCGAGGGCGGGGTCCCGATGCCGCCTCACGGTTCACAACTCAGGAGCGCCCTGGCGGTTCTGCCGCGAGACGGCCATCCCCAGACCGACACGCCTGACTCCTCCTGAATTGCGAACCGCATGGACCGGACGGGTCCGATTGTGCAGAACTCAGGCGCATGCTGGCGCGTCCGGCCACCGAGGGGATGATCCAGCTCGACCCACCGGGATGCTCCTGAATTGCGAACCCGGAGTCGAGGATCAGGCGGGCGAGCTACCGGTCGGTGTCGGGGCGAGGCCACGCGGCGACGAAGCGCTCGAGGTACGCGGCGAACTGGGCCGCCTCCCCGGGCGTGAACCCCGAGAGCGCGGTCGTGACCGCGTCGCGTCGACCCCGGCGCGCCTCCTGCAGGACCGCGCGGCCGGCGGCGCTCAGCTGCAGCACGCTGCGTCGACCGTCGTTCGGGTCGACCGCGCGAGCGACCTCGCCGCGCTTCGTCGCTTCGGCCACGAGCCGGCTCGCGCGGGGCTGGTCGACGCCGATCGACTCCGCGAGCGCACTGATCCCCATGCCACCGGCCGCCTCGTCACGAGCGAGCGCGTCCAGCATCCGGAACCGAGCCGCCTGGGCGATCGCCTGCTCGCGCGGGTGACGGGCGCCACCGCCAGGACCCCAAGGCCCACCGAAGCCGGGTCCGAAGCCCGGACCGCGCCCACGCCCGCGTTCGTCCTCAGCGCTGCCGTCGGCGTCGTGCCGATGACCGCCCCCGTGCTCATCGTGGTGGTGATGACCGGGCCCACCGCGCCCACCGCGTCCGCCGAAGCGACGACCTGACTGGTCCCGTCGGATCTGGACGAGGGCCTGCTCGATCATCTCCACCGGGTCGGTTGCTGTGGGTTCGCTGGGCTGCGCTTGACGATCATCGGACATACATGTCATTATACATTTACATGTAACAGAGCATGCAAATAAGGAGACCACCCATGAACACCCCAACGACTCACCCAGAGCAGTCCACCACCCAGTCCGCCGAGCGCCCGCTCGGCTTCTGGCTCCGCACCGTCGATCACGCGGTCAAGCACTCGATGCACGAGGTGCTCGCCGAGGACGGCCTCGGCCGCCGCAGCTGGCGCACGCTCGAGCTCATCGCCTCCGGCGCGTCGAGCATCGAGGAGATCGACGCCGCGCTCCCGCCACACCGCCGCGGACCGCGCGGCCCCGAACGGTTCGGCCGCCGCGGCGGGTTCGGCCCCGGTCGCGGCTTCGGTCACCCCGAGCGCACCGCCGAGGCGACGGCTGACGCCGACTCTGCCGAGCGTCCCAGCGGCCGCGAGCACGGCCACCCCGCTCACGACCGAGCCTTCGGCCGCGGCCGCAAGTTCGGTCCCGACTTCGGTCGTGATCACCGTTCCGGCGGCGCACCGTTCGGCCCTGGCCACGGCCACCACCGCGGTCCTCGTCGCTCGACCCCGGACATCGTCATGGACTTCGCCGCGCGCGGCTGGGTCATCGTCGACGCCGACGGCATCACCCTGACGGACGCCGGTCGCGAGGCGCACGACGCGCTCCGCACCAAGGTCGACGCGGTCCGCCAGACCGTCGCCGACGCCGTCTCGCCCGAGGACCTCGCGACGACGCTCGCCAGCCTCGAGAGCATCGCCCGAGCCTTCGGCCGGGACGAGCACACGGCGCACGAACACGGCCCGCGTGGTCGCTTCGGTCGCGGCCCTCGCAGCGAGCGCTGACCGGCCGCCGGCGTCTTCCGCCCATGCGGACCCCAGCCGACCNCACAACTCAGGACCAGTACCGCGCGTCGCGGCCAACCGGACCGCAATCGGAGGCGCCGCACCGGAGGCGTCCTGAATTGCGGACACACACAACCTGCGGTCCCTCCGTTCACAACTCAGGAGACCCGTCGCGTGGCGCGACTCGTCAGCGGGTTCCGGGGACGGACACGCCGGAGACGTCCTGAATTGCGAACCTCCGCTACTCCGTGAGGCCGTTCGCCTTCGCGACGTTCCCGAGCCACGCGAGGCTCGGCTTCGGCGTGCGCACGAAGGTCTCACGGTCGACGGCGATGAGGCCGAAGGTCGGCCGGAAGCCGCTCGCCCACTCGTAGTTGTCGAGCGCGCTCCAGTGGAGGTACCCCTCGAGCTGGATCCCGTCCTGGATGCAGGCGTGCAGCTCGCGCAGGGCGCCGTCCGTGTAGTCGATCCGACGGGTGTCGTCTGAGGTCGCGATGCCGTTCTCGGTGATCATGATCGGCACCCCACCCGACAGCTCCCAGGCGCTCCGCACACCTTCGGCGGCGGCCGGCGGGTAGAACTCCCAACCGGTGAGCGTCGTCTCGACGCCGTCCTCGACGGGCAGCGGACCCTTCGGCCCGATGAACGTGCGCGTGTACGCCTGGACGCCGAGGAAGTCGTCACCGGCGGACTGCTCGAGGTACCAGTCGTCACGCGGGTAGCCGTACTCGCGCAGCATCTCGTCGGAGCCCGGCTCACCGTTCGACCGGAACGCCTGCGTCGCGATGGTCCAGCCGGACTTCAGGCCGGACACCTGCGAGAGCACCTCGCGCGAGCGCTTGTGCGACTCGAGGAGTGCGTCGGCCACGAAGAGGTCCGGGTTCGGCAGGCCGTACGCGACGAGGTTCGCCGCGTCCTCACCACCGGCGAGCATCGCGGCGATGTTCGGCTCGTTGATGGTGCAGACGTGCTCGACGCCCTCGCCGATGATCGGCAGGGTCAGCTCGGTGTACCGCGCGAAGAGGTCGGCGGCGTCCTTCGCCCGCCAGAACCCGTCACGTTCGAACCAGCGCGGCACCGTGAAGTGCATGAGCGTGACGACCGGGTTGAGTCCCAGCTCGTGCGCGGTGTCGACCATGCGTCGGTAGTGGTCGACCTCGGCACGCGAGACGATGCCGCGCTCGGGCTCGATCCGCGCCCACTCGATGCTGAACCGGTAGGTGTTGAGCCCGGCGTCGGCGAGCAGCTGCATGTCCTCGCGGTAGCGGTGATAGCTGTCCATCGCGTCGCCCGAGGGCTCGACGATGTTCGTCCCGGCTTCGTGCTCGTGCACCCACCAGTTGCTGTTGATGTTGTTGCCCTCGATCTGGTGGGCAGCGGTGGCGGCGCCCCAGAGGAAGCCGTCGGGGAAGGTCAGCACGGGTGTTGCTCCTGTTTCATGTTGGGGTGTGGCCCTTCGACAAGCTCAGGGACCGGGAGGGGTGGGCGCAGGGACCGGGAGGGGTGGGCGCAGGGACGGGACGGGCGTCAGCGCTTGGCGCGGGCCGGGTTGGGGACGGCGTCGAGCAGCTGGATCGTGTACGGATCCTGCGGGTGCTGCAGGACGTGCGCGGTCTCGCCTCGTTCGACGACGCGACCCTGGTTGAGGACCATGATGTTGTCGGTCACGAGTCGCGCCGACAGCAGGTCGTGCGTGATGTAGAGCATCGAGACGCCCCACTGCTCGCGCAGGTCCTCGAGCAGTGCGAGCACACCGGCACGCAGCGACACGTCGAGCATCGAGACGGGCTCGTCGGCGATGAGCACCTGCGGGTCGCTCGCGAGCGCCCGGGCGATCACGACGCGCTGCCGCTGTCCACCGGAGAGCTGGTGGGGCAGCTTCGCCGCGAACTGCTCGACGGGCGAGAGGCCCACCGTCTCGAGGAGTTCGAGCACGCGCTTGCGCACCGCGTCACCCTTCAGCCCGGTGAAGTTCACCACCGGCCGGGTGAGCGTGTACTCGACCGTGTGCAGCGGGTTGAGCGCCGCATACGGGTCCTGGAAGATCATCTGCACGTTCTTGTGCAGGTTCCGGATGCCCTTGCGGTTCAGCTGGGCGACGTCGAGGTCGCCGAAGCGGACCGCACCGGACGTCGGCTTCTCGATGCCCGTGATGAGCTTCGCGATGGTCGACTTGCCGGAGCCCGAGGCCCCGACGAGCGCGAGCGACTGGCCGGGTTCGAGCGTGAACGACACGTCGTCGACGGCCGTCACCGCGGACTCACCGCGGCGCGGCGGCGGGTAGACCTTCGAGACGGCGTCGACGATGACCGCCGACTCGGCCGAGCGACCGGCGCGCGACGAGGCCTTGCCCGACTCGGAGCTCGCGCTCGTCGCGGTCGGGACGCTCGTCGTGGTGCCGGACACCGGAGCAGTCCCCCGGTTCGCCCGCGAGGGGAAGCCAGGCAGCTCGACGACCGCGGCGCGTGGGTCCGCGTAGTGGCTGAGCAGCATCCGCGTGTACGGGTCCTGCGGACGCTCGAGGATGTCGCGGCTCGGGGCGTCCTCGACGATGCGGCCCTCGTGCATGACGAGCACACGCTGGGTCGCCTCGAGCACGACACCGAGGTCGTGGCTGATCAGGATGGCGGTGAACCCCTCGGCCTGCTGCAGCTCGGTGATCGTGTCCATGATCGCGTGCTGCACGAGGACGTCGAGCGCGGTGGTCGGCTCGTCGAACACCATGAGGCGAGGCTCGAGCGACAGGGCCAGCGCGATGGACACGCGCTGGCGCATGCCACCGGAGAGCTCGCCGGGGAAGCGCGCGAGCACCTGCGGCGTCAGCCCGACCTTGCCGACCAGCTCGGCCATCCGGGCGTCCCAGCGGTCGCGGGAGACGTGCCCGTGCGCCTTGAAGATGTCGACGAAGTGGTTGCGGATCGTGCGGACCGGGTTGAGTGCGTTCATGCCCGACTGCAGCACCATGGCGAACCCGCCCTGACGCTGCTCGCGGAGCGCCTCGTCGCCGAGCTCGCGGATGTCCTTGCCACCGAAGAGGATCTGCCCGCCGTTGATGCGGGCCGGCGGCTTCTGCAAGCGGGTGGCCGCGAAGCCGAGCGTCGACTTCCCGGAGCCGGACTCGCCGACGAGCCCGATGAACTCACCGGCACCGACGGAGAACGACACGTGGTCGACCGCCTGGACCGGCGCGGCGCCGACGGACTCGTAGACGACGGACAGGTCGCGGACCTCGAGGAGCGCTCCGGTCCCGGCTGCCGGCGCGGATGCGCTCTCGGCCTGGAGGTTGACGGCGTTCATCGTGACTTCCCTTCACGGAGGCGCGGGTTGCTGATCGCGTCGACACCGAAGTTGATGAGGGTGAGGCTCATCGCGAGGAGCGCGATGCAGAGACCGGGGGCGAAGAGGAGGATCCACTGTCCGGTGAGCAGGGCGTTGGAGTTCTGCGCCCAGTAGAGGATGGTGCCCCAGCTGACGATCGACGAGTCGCCGAGGCCGAGGAACTCGAGGCCGGCCTCCGCGAGGATCGCACTCGTCGCGGCGCCGAAGAAGCCACCCGCGATGAGGGACGTCATGTTCGGCAGGATCTCGTTGAACACGATGCGGAACGGTCGGTCGCCGGAGAAGCGGGCCGCGGTCACGAAGTCACGCGAACGCAGCGACTGCGTCTGGCTGCGGAGCACGCGGGCACCCCACGCCCACCCGGTGATGACGATGACCGCGACGATCATCACGAGCCCACCGTTCTGGAGGTACGCGGCGATGACGATCATGAGCGGCAGGCCGGGCACCACGAGGAACAGGTTGACGATGAAGTTCACGACCTCGGCGCCGAAGCCCTTGATGTATCCCCAGCTGAGGCCGATCAGCACGGCGACGATCGTCGACAGGATGCCGGCGATGAAACCGACCGTGACGCTGATCTGCGAGCCGTAGATGAGCTGGCTGAGGACGTCCTCGCCCGCCGCCGTCGTCCCGAACCAGTGCTCGGGACTCGAGTCGGCGTTCCGGGGGAACCCGTCCTGGCTCGCGCCGTACGGTGCGAGCACCGGGGCGAAGATCGCGACCAGGATGAAGAATGCGAGGATGATCAGCCCGAGGCGGGACTTCCAGTTGGCCCAGAGCGTCGCCGCCGATCGACCGACGAAGGCGAACTTCCTCGGCGGACGCACGGCCTGGTCGGACTGCAGTGTCTTGACGTGCTGTGTGGTGGTCATCGGCGGGTCCTTGGGTCGAGTACGCCGTACAGGATGTCGACGAGGAAGTTGGCGATGAGCACGCTCACGGTGATGAGCAGGAAGAGCGCCTGCATGAGCGGGTAGTCCTGTCCGATCACCGCGTTGAACAGGAGGAAGCCGATGCCCGGGTACCCGAACACCTGCTCCACGAGGATCGAGCCGCCGACCACGCCGCCGAGCGCGAGCCCGAAGCCGGTGAGGTTCGGGAGGATCGCGTTGCGGGCCGCGTACTTGATGGCGACCGTGCGACCACGGAGACCGTTCGCCTCGGCGAAGGTCACGTAGTCGTCACCGAGGGTGTTGATCATCGCGTTGCGCATGCCGATGATCCAGCCACCGAGGCTCGTCACGAGGATCGTCAGCGCCGGCAGCACCGCGTGGTACGCGACGTCGACGATGAAGTCCCAGGTGAAGGCAGGCGAAGCCGTCGGGCCGAAGGCGCCAGAGGTCGGGAACCAGTGGAGGACGTAGCCGGCGAAGAACAGCAGGAGCAGCGCGGTCCAGAAGTACGGGAACGTGCTGGCGAACGTGCCGCTCAGCGTCGGCAGGGCGTCGAGCCAGGTGTTCCGCCGCCAGGCCGCGAGCACCCCGATGAGGGTGCCGAGGATGAAGGCGACGATCGTCACGATCCCGAGCAGGATGATCGTGTACGGGAACGCCTGCCAGATGAGCTCGCCGACCGACTGCGGGAAGAAGGTGTACGAGACCCCGAAGTCGAGCGTGACGACCTGGTGGAGGTAGGTGACGTACTGCTCCCAGAGGTTGCCGCCGGGGACACCGAGTTGGGCCTCGATCGCCGCACGCGTGGCCGCGGAGACCGGGCCGTTCTGCGCGAGCTTCGCGATCGCGGCGTCGGTCGGGGAGCCGGGCATGAGCCGCGGCAGGAGGAAGTTCAGCGTGACCGCCGCCCACAGGGTGAGGACGAAGAGGCCGAGTTTGCGCACCATGTACACGGTCACTCACCGTCCTTCCGGAGCTTGAGGTGCGTGAACACGAGGAGCGGGGTCTGGTCGTAGGTCTGCAGCGGTGCGTAGGGGTTGTCCGCATCGGGCCAGCCGGTGAACTTCTTGTCGTTGTAGAGGCCCCAGAGTCCGCCGTAGTACATGCCGATGACCGGGAAGTCGCTGTAGACGATCTGCTGCATCTGGTGACTCAGCCCGAGACGGGTCGCCTCGTCGGTCGTCTCCTTGTACTGGGCGAGCAGCTGGTCCATCTGTGGGTTGCGGTAGCGACCGAAGTTGCTGGACGTCGTCTCGCCGATCGGCTTCGCGAACTCACTGTTGAAGCTGTTGTTGAAGCCCTGGAACATGATGCCGTTGCCCATGCCACCCATGGCGACCTCGAAGGCGCCGCTCTGGATCGCCTGCTGGTACCCCGGCGGCTGCGGCTGCTTGATCTGCACGTCGATGCCGAGGGCGCCGAGCTCCTTGCGGACCTCCTGGACCGCGCGGAGCCAGTCCGCGTAGCCGTTGGCGGTCGTGATCGAGAAGCTGAACTGCTTGCCCGCCGCGTCGACGAGCTTGCCACCCTGCTGGGTGTACCCGGCGGCCGCGAAGGCCTCGAGGGCACCGGCGGTGTCCTGCGTGATCATGCCCTGGTTCGGCAGGGTCGGGTCGAGTTCGTCCTCCTGGTTGGGGAGCATGAGGCTCGACTGACCGGCGGCACCGAGGTACCCCTCGGTCGCTGCGTCGGCGATCTTGTCGCGGTCGAGCGCCAGGGCGATGCCGCGGCGGACGTCGACGTTGTCGAACGGGGCGACGTCCATGTTGGGCACGAGCCCGATCACGCCTCCCGGCGGGAACCAGAACTTGTTGTGGTCGTTGGCCGCACCCCAGGTGCCTTCGACGTTCGACAGGAACGAGTACGCCCAGTCGAAGCCCTTCGTGACGATGTCGAGTTCGCCGGTGGCCGCGGGGATCACGAGGTGGTTGACCTCGATCTTGTCGGCCTGCCAGTAGGTCTCGTTCTTGTCCATCGTGTACTGCTGCGAGGTGTAGTTGCCGAGGACGTACGGACCGGTACCGACCGGGTTCGGGTTCCGCCAGGTGTCGGGGCTCTTGACGTCCTTCCAGATGTGCTCCGGGACGATGAGCGTCTGCGAGACGATGTCGGCCGCGGGGGCGTCGTCGTCGAGCAGGTGCATGATGACGTGCTGGCCCTTCACCTCGATCGTGTCGATGTGCTGCCAGGCGCCCTTCTGGTCGAGCGTCGGGTACTGCTTGATGAGGTCGAAGGTGAACTTCACGTCCTCAGGGGTGAAGGCCTCGCCGTCGGACCAGGTGGCGCCGTCGCGGATCGTGTAGTCGATCGTGCGGGCGTCCGGGAGGTCGACCTTCTCGGCGAGCCACGGCGTCTCCTTGCCGTCGAGCACGTTGATGATCACGAGCGGCTCGTAGATGTAGCTCGAAGCCGAGCGCTTGTTCACGAGGTAGGGGTTGAAGTTCCGCTCGAGCATCGGGGTGCCCTTGTCGGAGGCCAGCAGCATCGTGTCGGCGGGGATCGAGGGATCCGGCTCGCTTTTGATCTGGATGCTGCAGCCGGAGACGAGCAAGGCCGCCGCGGCGATCATCGCCGCTGCTCCGAGTCGTCTGCGCCTGCGGACCTTGGTCCGCTCGTGCGTCGTGTGCGTCATCGCCACCGTCCTTGCTGAAGTCTGTACCGGTTGAGTGTAAGCGCATACATTGCCCGGCGCAACCCGTGTCGGACATCCGCTCCTGTTCGCAATTCAGGAGAGCCTCGGTGCGGCGGCCTCATGGCGGACGGACGCGTCGCGGCACGCCGCGGGCTTCCTGAATTGTGAACGCGAGGGGAGGCGATGATCAGGACGTGATCGACTCGGAGCTCTCGCGGAGGACGACCTCGACGGGGAGTCGGACGGACATCGCGGGCAGCTTCGGCTCGGCGAGGCGACGGGCGAGCGCCTGCACGGAGACCCGGCCGAGCGTCTCCATCGGCTGCCGGACCGTCGTGAGCCGCGGAGCGGACAGGCGGCCGGCGTCGATGCCGTCGAATCCGGTGACGATGAGCTCGTCCGGGACCGCGACCCCCGCGATCCTGGCGGCGTCGATCACGCCGAGCGCCATCTGGTCGTTTGCGCACACGACGGCCCGCGGCAGCCCGTCGCGTCGGAAGAGCTCCCGACCGACCCGTCGCCCACCCTCCCGCGTGAAGTCGCCGCGGAGGGTCGGCTCCTCGGGGGCCTCGAGCGACCGGTCCGCGAGGGCCGCGCGGAACCCGCTCCAGCGCTCCGCATCGTCGGGCGAGCCGTGGCTTCCGGCCACGTACTCGAGCTCTCGGGCGCCGAGGTCGTCGATGAGGTGCGCCGTGAGCGTGCGCATCCCCTCGGCGTTGCTCACCGAGACGTGGTCGAGGTCGTCGCCGCGCCGGGGCCCCGCCATCACGACGATCGGGACGTGACGTGACAGGCGCGCGAGCTCCTCCTCGCTCGCGCTCCCGGCCAGCACCATGAGGCCGTCCACCCGACCCGCCATGTCGCGCACGGTCTGCGTCGCCGTGGATCCGCGTCCGACACCGACGAGCAGCGCGAACCCGCTCCGCCAGGACTCCAGCTCGCAGCCGCGCAGCACCTCGTCGAAGTAGAGGTTGAGCGTCCGCGTGTCGGTCCGCTCCGGGATGTCGCGGACGATGCGCGCTCCCCCGGCCGCCGCCTCGTCACCCTCGAGGGCGATGTCCCCGAGGTCGTCCATCGCGTCGAGCCCCTGGAAGAACAGGCCGATGACGCCGGTGCGGCGTGCGGCGAGCCCCCGCGCGGCTCCACTCGGGACGTACCCGAGTTCGCCGACCGAGGCGAGCACGCGGTCTCGCGTGGCCGGCTTCACGTCGTCGGGGCGGCTGAGCACCCGCGAGACCGTGGCGATGGAGACGCCGGCGTGGTGCGCGACGTCGTAGACCGTCGGCGGTTTCGTCATGGGAACGCCTTCCTTCGGCCACCAATGATACGCACGGCATCCTGCCCGCCCGGTTCACCGGCGGCGTGGGATGACGCACGGAGCGCCATCGTCTTGCGTCACGGGAGCGACCCACAGGAGCCGGGAACCGCAGCCAACCCGAACGTTCCCTGAATTCTCGACGCTTGTCGGCTGGGCGGCCGACGTCCGCTGGCAGACTGCGGACATGACTGATCAGCATGCCAAAGCCGTCCTCCTCAACTCCCTCCACGAGCCGGGTTCCCCGCTCATCGTCACCAACGTCTGGGACGCCATCACCGCGAAGGTCGTCTCCGAGGCCCCCGGCGTCGTCGCCCTCGCCTCGGCGAGCCACTCGGTGTCGAACGTCCGTGGGCTCGAAGACGGCGGCGGCCTCGATGTCGACGAGGCGATCGCCGCCGCGAAGATCATCGTGGGCGCCGTCGACCTGCCGGTGACGATCGACTTCGAGAAGGGGTACGCGTCCGACGCGGCCGGTGTTCGCGAGAACGTCCGCCGCCTCATCGTCGAGTCGGGTGCCGTCGGGATCAACCTCGAGGACTCCGTCGGTGCCGCGAAGGCCCCGCAGTTCCCGATCGAGGAGGCTGCGGCACGCGTCGCCGCCGCTCGCGCCGGAGCCGAGGACGCGGGCATCCCGCTCGTCATCAACGCCCGGGTCGACACCCTCGCCGGCGACCCCGAGGCGTGGGACGAGGCCGTCGCGCGCGCCAACGCCTACCTCGAGGCCGGTGCAGACGTCGTCTTCTTCCTCGGACTCGGTACGGAGGAGCTCGTCGCCAAGGCGATCGAGCAGGTGCACGGACGCATCTCCGTCATCGGCTACCCCGGCGCGGTCCCGCTCAAGCGCCTTGCCGAACTCGGCGTCTCACGCGTCAGCTTCGGCCCCGGCACCCTCGGTCTGACCCTCGCCGCCCTGCAGCGCGCGGCGACCGGCCTCACCGAGCTCGGCGAGTACCCCGAGGACCTCGGCTTCTCCTTCGAGCTCTGACTCTCGACTGACGACCCGTTCTCAGGAGGATCCGGGCGTGGCGCCAAGTGACCTCGGCGGCGCGCCCGGGGACTCCTGAGACAGGGTCGCGGGTTCCGGTCAGGACGTCAGGAACCAGTACCAGATGATGAGCATCGTGATGAGGAAGCCCGTCAGGAAGTTGAGGCGGAGGAACCGCTTCCAGCCCGCGTTGGCCCGCTCGGCGTCCTCCTCGCGGAGGTTCCAGAACGGCAGCACACTCGCGGCGTAGGGCAGCGCGAGCAGGCCGGCCAGCGGGATGGGCCACGGGGTCACGAGCATGAGCGCTCCACCGGCCAGGTAGGCGACGAAGGCGAACCGGACGGTCGCCGCCGCACCGATCACCGTCGCGATCGAGCCGATCCCGCCCTCCCGGTCGGCGATGATGTCCTGCACCGCACCGAAGGCGTGGCTGGCGATCCCCCAGAGGAAGTAGCCGACGAGCAGCGCCCAGAGCGCGGGCGTGAAGACCGCACCGGCGAGGACGAGGCCGTAGACCGCCGGGCTCACGAAGTGCGTGCTCGAGGTGAGCGAGTCGATGAACGGCCGCTCCTTGAACCGCAGGCCGGGTGCGCTGTATGCGATGAGCGCGAACACGCTGATCGCGAGGACGAGCCACGACAGCGGCGACCCGATGACGACGAGGTAGACGAGGAACGGGACGTTCGTCACGATCGCCGCGAAGATCGTCAGCCGGTGCATCCGGCGGTCCAGGACCGCGCCCTCGACGCCGCCCTTGCGCGGGTTCCGCAGGTCGGACTCGTAGTCGAAGACGTCGTTGATGCCGTACATCGCGAGGTTGTACGGGATGAGGAAGTACAGCGTCCCGAGCCAGAAGGTGAGGTCGAGCTCGCGCGTGGTCAGCAGGTACGCCGCTGCGAACGGGTACGCGGTGTTGATCCACGACAGCGGTCGGGAGGACAGCACGAGCTGGCCGAGTCGGTTCATGCCGGGTCCTCCTGGGACGGGGATGGGGAGACGGGAGCAGGGGTTCGGCGCTCGAGGAGCACCCAGAGCGACGGGAGCAGGACGGCCGCGGCGATGGCGTAGGCGAAGTCCTCGAGGGGCGCGATGCCGATGAAGGCGCCGGAGATGAGTGCGGGGTCGTAGCCGACGAGCCCGATGCCGATCATGATGTTGTCGAACAGCGCGGTCATGAGCAGGAGGACGACGAGCCCACCGCCCACCGCGAGCAGCCAGGTGCCCGCCGTCAGACCGGTGGATCGCGGTCCGCTTGCACGACGGCGATCGAGCCGCACGACCGCGAGCAGCGCGACGACCGCCACGACGGTGAGGAACCATGCGTTGAGGGCCCAGTAGGTCATCGTCCGCTCACCTCGGCGGCGCCGGTCGTCCGGCGGGACACCCGGCCGAGCGTGTGTCGCGCCGCACCGAACAGGTTCATCGTGAGGTAGCAGAGCAGCGTCAGGAAGAAGACCTCCTCGATCGGCAGCTCGGGCGCGACCTGCAGCCCGGTCATGAACGAGGTCTCACCACGGAAGAAGATGCCGGTGCCGATACCGAGCAGGTCCCACACGAGGAAGAACACGACGCCGATCGGCAGGATGATCGCGGCCCGCCGTCGGTCGGCCCAGAAGAACAGCCGGAACCGCCGGTCGAGCATGACCATCCCGGTGATCGAGACGAGCAGCGCCAGCAGGTACAGCAGACCCATCAGCCGGTCGCCTCGGCGCGCGCGCGCAGCGGCTCCGCCATCGGGCCGGTGGTGATGTCGCCGCGCATGCGCTTCACGACGAGCTCCGCGCTGATGAGGCACATCGGCAGACCGATGCCCGGGATGGTGGAGCCACCGGTGTAGAACAGGCCGTCGACCTTCTTGCTGACGTTGCCGCTCCGGAACATCGCGCTCTGCGAGAGGATGTGCGCCGGCCCGAGGGCGGTGCCCTTCCAGACGTTGAGGTCGGTCGCGAAGTCGGCCGGTCCGACGTCGCGACGCACCACGATGCGCTCGGCGAGGTCGGGGACGCCGGCCCACTCGGCGATCTGCGCGATGGCGGCGTCGCCGATCTCCGCGACCCGGGCGTCTCCACCGCCACCGATGGACGGATCGGCCGGGACCGGCACCAGGATGAACAGGTTCTCGTGGCCGTCCGGTGCGACGCCCGCATCGGTCGCGCTCGGACGGCAGACGTACAGCGACGCGGGGTCGGGCACGCTCGTCTCCTCGCCGAAGATGCGGCCGAAGTTGTCGCGCCAGTCGGCCGTGAAGAACAGGCTGTGGTGCAGGAGCTCCGGGAGCTCGCCACGGACGCCGAGCATGACGAGCACGGCTCCGGGACCGGCGGTGCGCTTCTCCCAGTACTCGGCCGGGTAGGTCTGGAGTTCGCGGGGAAGCAGCGTCGTCTCGGTGTGGTGCAGGTCGGCGGCGGACACGACGCGGTCGGCGCGGAGCAGCTGCCGACGACCGTCGGCGTCGAGGTAGTTGACGCCGTCGACCCTGGCTCGGCGGCCGGCGGCCATCGTGGTGATGCCGGTGACCTCGGCGCCCGTGATGATCTCCACACCCTCGGCGCGGGCGAGCTCGGCGATCGTGTCGATGATCCGCGAGAAGCCGCCCTGCGGGTAGAGCACGCCGTCCTCGAGGTCGAGGTAGCTCATGAGGTGGTACATGCTCGGCGCCTCGAAGGGCGAGGAGCCGAGGAATACGGCCGGGTAGCCGAGGATCTGCTGCAGGCGGACGTCCGAGACGGTGCGCGCGGCGAGGGTGTCGAGGTCCTCCGTCAGGAGCTTCGCGAGCTTCGGCATCCGGGCGAGGACCTCTCGGCTCGCGAGCGTCCGGTACGACTCGAACGTCGTGTACAGGAAGCTCCGGATGGCGATCTCGTAGGTCTCCTTCGCGCTGCGGAGGTACTCGTCCATCTTCGCGCCGGCACCGGGCTCGACCGACTCGAACAGCGCGAGGTTGCCGGCCCGGTCGGCGGCGAGGTCGAGGTGCCCGTCGCGGCCCTCCGAGTAGACGCGGTAGGCGGGGTCGAGTCGCCCGAGGTCGAGCTGCTCGGCGGCGGAGGTGCCGAGGAGCCGGTAGAAGTGGTCGAAGACCTCCGGCATGAGGTACCAGCTCGGGCCGGTGTCGAAGGTGAAGCCGTCCTGCTCCCAGGTGCCGGCGCGGCCGCCGAGCACCTCACGTCGTTCGAGCAGCGTGACCCGCTGGCCGTCGCGGGCGAGGAGGGCTGCGGTGGCGAGACCGCTGATGCCGCCGCCGATGACGACGGTCCGGTTGTGGGAGGTGGTCATGACTGCGAACTCTCGTCGATCGTCGGGATGGAGGCGGTGGTGCCGGTCGTGGCTGGTGTGCGGCCGGCGAGCGCGCCGGCGGCGATGCGGAGCTTGACCGGGTCGGGCACCCGGACACGCGTGCGGACGAGTGCCGAGGCCGGCGTCGTCCGGATGCGCCGGGCGAGTTCGGAGAAGAGCTCCTGGGCGAGCGCGACCGCGCGACGGCTCGATTTCGGCAGCCGCCCGAGGACCGCTGCCGAGCGGTCGAGATCGGCTTCGATGTCGTCGAGCAGGCTGTGCTTCTGCGCCTCGGTGAGCTCGTCGACGGCGACACCCGGGAAGTAGCTGCGCCCGAGCTCGTCGTGGTCGGCCGAGAGGTCGCGGAGGAAGTTGACCTTCTGGAAGGCGGCACCGAGACTCCTGGCGCCGACGACGAACGCGGCGCGCTGGGCGTCGTCGACGTCGTGGCCGCGCAGGAAGATCCGCAGGCACATGAGCCCGACGACCTCGGCGGAGCCGTACACGTAGTCGCGGAACGTCTCCGGCGTGTGGACGGTGCGCGAGAGGTCCGCGCGCATGGACGCGAAGAACGGACGGGTGAGGTCGGCCTCGATGCCCGCGGACCGCGCCGAGATGGCGAAGGCGTGGACGACGAGGTTGCTGCTGTACCCCGTCTCCATCGCGTCCTCGGTGTCCTGCTCGAGGGCGTCGAGCATGCGGAGGACCCGCTCGGGGTCGAGCCCGGCTGCCGCGGCCACGCCGTCGACGATCTCGTCGGCGATGCGCACGAGCGCGTACACGTTCTCGACGTCCTGGCGGATGTCGCCACCCAGCAGTCTGGCCGCCAGACCGAAGGACGTGGAGTACCGACGGATGACGATGCTGGCGGTCTCCTGCGCGACCCGGTCGTAGAGCTGTCGTGCGTCGCCGACTGCCGAGGCGTCGTCGGCCGGTCGCCCGGTCCCGTCCCCTGCTGCGGTCATCGCGACCGCTCGAGCACGGTGGCGACGATGGGGCGGAGCTCGTCGCGGAGCTGCGCCGGGATGCTCGGCGAGGCCAGCTGCTCCCAGGCGCGGTTGGCGTAGTCACCGGCGAGCAGGGTCGCGTGCTGGCGGGCGCCCGTCGTCGTGAGGACGTCGCGCAGGACGGCGGCACCCTCCTCGTCGAGGTCCGGGTCGCCGAAGAGGTGCTCGACGGCGTGCCACTCGGGCTGCTCCGCCGCGAACGCCACCATGACCGTCAACTTGCCCTCGCGGAGGTCGCCGATCGTCGTCTTGCCGGTCGTCTTCGAGTCGCCGAAGACGCCGAGGACGTCGTCGATGATCTGGTAGGCGATGCCGATCTGCTGTCCGAAGGCCCCGAGCGCGTCGATCGTCGCCTCCGGAGCACCGGCCAGGACGCCGCCCGACTGCAGTGGCGCCTCGAACGAGTAGTAGGCGGTCTTCAGGCGCTCCATGCGGATGATGTCGTCGACCGTCGGGACGACGCCGCCGACCGTGAAGTCGACGTCGGCGAGCTCACCGGCTGCCGAAGCGGAGATGGCGTCGTCGAGGATCTCGCGCAGGCGGGTGCGGACCGAGTCGGCGCTCCCGGCGCGGTCGATCAGACGGTAGGACGCGGACAGGGCGAGGTCGCCCGCGATGACGGCGACGGACATGCCGCGGTGCTCGGCGAGCGGCAGCGGGATGCCCGCGGTCTGCGCGATGTCGCGGTAGCTGCCGGAGACGTTGGGGCTGCCGCGCCGGACGAAGTCGCGGTCGATCACGTCATCGTGGACGATCAGCGCGGTGTGCAGGAGCTCGTAGGCGGCGGCGACGTGGGCGGCCGCGACGATGTCCTCGCCACCCAGCGCCTCGTACGCCGTCATGACCATCCGAGGACGGAACCGCTTGCCGCCGGCCATGCTGCGTTCGATGGTCTCCCAGAGCCGCAGGTAGCCGGCGCCGCCGAACGACACCGCCTGCGTCTTCGCCAGTTCGAGGAAACGCTCGAGGGCATCCTCGACCTGATGCTGTTGTCGATAGGGCACGTCGACGACGTGGTGGGTCTCCATATCACGAGGCTACTTCACGGAGCGGTGAGATTAGTACGCTAGCTGTCCATTCGCGTTCGCCCCGATCGTCGGGGAGAATGGACGTATGTCGGTACCCGAAGAACTCGTCGTCCTGCTCGCCGAGGACGGCACCCGCATCGGCACCACGCCGAAGGCGACCGTCCACACGCTGGAGACGCCACTCCACCTCGCGTTCTCCTGCCACGTCATCGGGCCCGACGGACGCATCCTCGTGACCCGGCGCGCGCTCTCGAAGCTCACATGGCCGGGCGTCTGGACGAACTCGTTCTGCGGACACCCCGGCCCGGACGAGGACAGCGTCGACGCCGTGCTGCGTCGGGCGAGCGCCGAGCTGGGCCTGCCGATCTCCGCGCCGGAACTGGTGCTGCCCGACTTCCGGTATCGCGCCGTCGACGCCTCGGGCGTGGTCGAGTACGAGATCTGCCCGGTCTACGTCGCCTACACGGACGCGACGCCCGAGCCGAACCCCGACGAGGTCATGGAGTGGGCCTGGGCCGAGCCCGAATCGCTCCTGGCGTCCGTCGAGCAGGCGCCCTTCGCGTTCAGCCCCTGGCTGACGCTCCAGCTGCCGCTCGTCGTGCCGCTGCTCGCAGAGTCCGCGGCCCGCTGAGGCGCCCGGATCTGCACGGATCGAGCCGGTTTCCGAACAGATTCAGGCGACTGAGCGAGGTCGGGCGCCGCGGAGCGCTTCGACGGCCGCGGCGATCCGCTTGTCGCGCGTCGCGTCCGTCTTCGCCAGTGCGACCGGCTCGGCCAGCGCGCGCTGTCGGCTGAACGACGAGGCTCCGTAGGCGGCGAGCGCCTGCTCGTCTCCGGCGAGCGCCGTCTCGAGCTCGGGCGGCAGCGGGAACACGCGCGGTGCGTCGTCGACCTCGAGGTCCACGTCGACCTCGTCGCCTCCCGCGACCCCGGCGGCGGCGCGGTTGGCGGCGCTCAGCGCGATCAGGTACCGGCCGCCCATCGGCGTGATGGTGCTGCGGTACGTGGTCGCACCGACGGTGACGACGACGGGCACGCGCTTGCCACGATCCAGGCCCTCGACGACGGCGTCGGGGACGAGGATGCCGGTGTTGTTGCCCTGGAGTTCGATGACGGTGCGGAATCTCATGCGCTCAGTATGGCCCGGGGCCGCCTCGCGGTGAAGACCAGGATGAGGGAGCCGGCGACGACCGCGATCCCGAGGAGCTGTCCGAGGCTCAGCGCCTCGCCGAGGACCACGAGGCCTGCCAGCACGGCGACGACGGGACTCAGGAGGCCGAGGAACGACACCGACGACACGGGGAGCGCGGCGATGCCACGAAACCACAGGGCGTACGCGAGGGCAGTGCCGACGAGGGAGAGGTAGGCGTACCCGCCGATCGCCGCTGCGTCCGGCGCGTCCGACGGAAGTCCCTCGACGAGGAGCAGCACCGGCACGAGGACGAGACCGCCGGCGACGAGCTGCCAGGCGGTCAGCGCGAGGCCGGAGACCGGTGCGCCGCTGCCCGCGGTCTCGTCAGGGCCCGGGCTCGTGCGCCGGCGCGCGCCGATCCGGCGGCCGACCTCCGGTCTCCCCCACCGCTTGCTCAGCACCGATCCGAGCGACATCGAGACCGCCCCCGCGAGTGCGGCGACGACGCCGACCGCGTCGAGACGCGCGTCGGCCTGAAGCACGATGAGGGCGACGCCCAGCACCCCGGCGAACCCGGCGACGACGCGACGTACGGTCAACGCCTCCCCCACCAGCAGGCTCGCGAGCACGGCGACGAGCACGGGCCCGATCGCCCCCATGGTCGCGGCGACCCCGCCGGGCAGTCGGTAGGCGGCGAGGAAGAGGAACGCGAAGAAGGCACCGATGTTGAGCGTGCCGAGCACGAGCGACCGCCACCACCAGCCACCGACCGGCAGGGTTCGCGTGATCGCGAGGAGCAGGAGGCCCGCAGGCAGCGCCCGGAGCACAGCTGCCAGCAGCGGTCGTCCCGGCGGGAGCAGTTCGCTCGTGACGAGGTAGGTCGTCCCCCAGCTGATCGGGGCGATGGCGGTGACGGCGGCGATGCGGAGTTGATTGCTAAGCACTGAGCAATAATAGCTCAGCACTAAGCGAATTGCTACGCTGGCTGCATGAGCACGCGCGTCGACGACATCCTGGGCCAGTGGCGGACCGAGCGACCCGATCTCGACGTCTCGCCCATGGCCGTCATCGGACGACTGTCGCGAGCAGCGACGGCGGTCGACGCACGTCTCTCCTCGACCTTCGCCGAGCACGGTCTCGACAGCGCCTCGTTCGATGTGCTCGCCACCCTGCTCCGCGCCGGCTCACCGCACGAGCTCGCGCCGAAGGACCTCGCCCATTGGTCGATGGTGACGTCGAGTGCGATCGCCCAGCGCGTGAACAAGCTCGTCGAGCGCGGTCTCGTGACGCGCCGCCCGAGCGAGCAGGACGGTCGCGGGACGGTCGTCGCCCTCACCCCGGCCGGCAAGCGCCTCGTCGAAGCGGCCCTGCCCGATCATCTCGCCGCCGAGGAGCGTGTCCTCGACGGCTTCTCCACGGCCGAGCGCGAGCAGCTGGCGTCGTTCCTGGAGCGCCTGGCGCGCACCGACCCCTGAGTGTCGCGGTGGAGGGTGGAGACGGATCCGCTCAGGCGATGCGGCGACCCTCGTTGTGCTCCTGCAGCCACCAGGTCGCGCCCTCGTCGTCGGACACCCAGCTCTCCCAGGTGTACGAGTCCTCGGTGATGCCGCTGAAGTTCCACCGGATGAGCTTGTCGTCGTTCCGTGTGCCGTCCTGGCGGATGCCGTCGGCGCGGTGCGGCGTCGCGACGAGCTGGCAGAACTCGCCGCGCCGCGGCTCGACGTAGTTCACGCGCCAGGCACCCATCAACCGGTCGTAGACGCGGAGAGCCGTGCTGACCGTCTCCCAGCCCGACGGCTCCGCGTCGTTCGCGACGAGCTGGACGTCCTGCACGGCGCGCCCCTCGAGGATGTACGACACGATCCAGCGGAAGTCGGACTCGACCCACTCGCCACTCTCGTCGTCGAGGCGCTTCGAGTGGACGTCCCAGGATCCGACGAACTGCCCGAACCGGACCATGCGACGCGGGTAGAGCGGCGTCGGCCCGTCGGCGGTGATCGCGCGGGCGAAGTCGGGTCGCTCTGACGTGCTCATGGCGGGGCCTTTCTGCTGGTCCACCTGCTCGCCCGTCGTCGGGACGCCCGCCTCAGTCCTGCGTCAGCGCTGCGTCTCGCCGACGTCGGTCCGGTGGAAGTTCTGGAAGGAACGGGAGGCGGTGGGTCCACGCTGTCCCTGATACCTGGAACTGTACTCGCTCGACCCGTACGGGCGCTCGGCCGGTGACGTGAGCCGGAAGAAGCACATCTGACCGATCTTCATCCCCGGCCAGAGCTTGATCGGCAGCGTCGCGACGTTGCTGAGCTCGAGGGTGACGTGGCCCGTGAAGCCCGGGTCGATGAAACCGGCGGTGGAGTGCGTGAGCAGCCCGAGACGACCGAGCGAGCTCTTGCCCTCGAGGCGCGCGGCGACGTCGTCCGGGAGGGAGACCCGCTCGTACGTGGACCCCAGGACGAACTCGCCGGGGTGCAGGATGAACGGCTCGTTCGGGAGCGTCTCGATGAGGCGCGTCAGCTCCGGCTGATCCTCCGCGGGATCGATGAAGGGGTACTTGTGGTTGTCGAAGAGGCGGAAGAAACGATCGAGGCGGACGTCGATGGACGACGGCTGGATCATCTCCGGCGAGTAGGGGTCGAGCGCGATGCGGGAGGCGTCGAGTTCGGCTTTGATGTCACGGTCCGAGAGCAGCACGGTGACAGTGTATCGGCCGGGAGCCCGAAGCCTCGGGCCGGTGACGACGCCCGGATTCGCTACGATGCTCGCACGGTGACGACCTCCGCGACCCGGCGGAGACGGGTCGCGCCGCCCCAGCGACCTGGAGGCCTCCGATGACCAGACCGCACGTCCTCATCCTGCAGCACGTCCCCTGGGAGCGACCGGCGGTGCTCGGGGAGGTGCTGACGGCGTCGGGGATCGGTTGGACGCTCGACACCATCGTCGAGCGTCGTGAGCTGCCGCCGGCGCGCGAGATCACCGGGTTCGACGGGCTCGTCCTCCTCGGCGGCCCGATGGGCGCGCTCGACGTGGAGGAGCACCCGGGTCTCGGGCTCGAAGCGCAGCTCGTGCGCGATGCGGCGGTGCTCGGCATCCCGGTGTTCGGAGTCTGTCTCGGACATCAGCTCATCGCGACGGCCCTCGGAGCCACCCTCCACTCGGCGGCCGCGCACGAAGTGGGTGTCGGCGACGTCGAGCTCCTGACCGAGAGCGAACTCGGCATGCGTGGCGAGCGACTGCCGGTGCTGCACTGGCACGGCGACGTCGTCGAGGCTCCGTATGGAGCGACGGTCCTCGCATCGTCGCCGTCGACGCCGAACCAGGCGTTCCGGATCGAGGACCGGGTCTTCGCGACGCAGTTCCACCTCGAGGTCGACCCGCCGATGCTCGACCGGTGGCTCGCGGAACCGCTCATGCTCCGCGATCTGCCGTTCATCGCCGGGACCGCGGAGGAGGCGGCCGACCGGCTGCGGTCCGAGGTCGCCGCGGTGGCGGGGCCGATGCGCGAGGCCGGCGAGCGGTTGTTCGGGGCCTTCGCCGACGCGGTGCTCCGGCGGACGAGCGTCGACCCGTCCCTGCGGTAGGACTCGGACCGCGCCCGGACACAGCACCCCGGACACAGCGAAGCGGCCGGCCCCCGGAGGGACCGACCGCTTCGTGAACTCGAGTTCGAGTTAGAGGGCCTTGCGACCCGTGATCGTCCTGATCAAGAACGCGATGATCGCGATCGCGAGCAGCACGAGGCCGACCCACAGCAGGAAGTTGAGGGACTGGACGAACCCACCGGTGATGGCGAGAACGATGGCAACGACGATGACGATGATGAGCAGGATGTTCATGGTGAAGCTCCTTTCGCAGAACTCCGTCCACCGTATGGGGGCCTGACCATTCCGTCGCGGGGGTTGACATCGCTCGAAGTCGTTCCGCTACGCGCGCGGAGCGCCCCCGCGTTGCACACCTCCGCCGTCCTGCGTTTCGGCTTGCGCCAGCGCGGTGCGCTGACGCGAGCGCGGGCCACACGCGTGAGCGCGGGTCTCCGGAGGGTCGCGCTCACGCGCGTGCGCCGCAGTCAGGCCTGATCCCAGGGGCTCGGACCAGCGCACCGCGCTGGCGCCGGTTCGTGACCTCTCGGGCGGCAGCACCGCGCTGACCAGGGATTCCCGAGCTGAGGGTCGCCCCGGCGAGCTGCACTAGAGGAGGCCCGGCTGGTCGGCGGGGTCGCCGTCACCTGGCTCGGAGCCCGGGTCGTCGACCGTCGGCGCCGCCATCGGATCGTCGCTCTCGGGAGCGTTGTCGGGCAGCGCTCGGGAGATCGCCTCCTGCGCGTCGCCGATCGGGTCGTCCATCTCGTCTCGTGGGTCGCTCATGCTGATTCCTTTCCTCGTGTCCCGACGGTAACGCGGGACGCCTCACAGCCACACCCCCTGGCAGAACTGCCCGGTTCGTCCTACGAGCCGTGTGCCCAGGCCCGTCAGACCGCCGTCGAGGCCGTCGTCGACGCCGCTTCCGCGAGTCGCTTCGCCGCTGCGAGCACGCGTGCACTCGCGAAGGGCTCGACCGTCGGCGCTCCGGCCGCGTCGAACACCTCGATCCCGGAGGCATCGCGGTCGGACCGCGACCAGCCCGGCGACCCGTCTCGGACGAACGCCACGACCGCGTCATGGATCCGATCCGCGAGTTCCTGCGGCGCGTGCGGGCCCGCCACCCGGGTGACGTCCGGGTCGTCGAGCACATCGAAGATGAACGGGACGTCGAGGCAGTGCTCCGCGATCCCGCTCACCGCCGAGCGCCACACGAAGTCGGAGACCCACGTCTCGGCGTCGTCCCGCAGCACCAGCCAGCGGATGACGCGCTCCCGGAACATGACGTCGCTCACGAAGCGCCCCGCGACGAGTCCCGTGCGTTCGCCGGGCTGGGTCGCGACGTATGCCTCGGCGAGCGGTTCCGGCACGCCCATCAGTTCCAGGGCTCGCGTCGGCGCCACGGCGTCGAAGTCGTCGAGTCGACCGGCGAAGAACCCGGCGAACTCCTCTCGGGTCGCGCTGACGAGCAAGGGCTTGTCCGCGCCTCGTCCCACGATCATGCCGGCTTCGACGGTGTCGACGACCAGCTCGCCGTCGACGACCGGGCCGAGGCCGAGGCGGCCGTTCATCGTCGTCATCCCGCGGAGCACGGACTCCGGGTCGGTCGCGCCGCCGGGGACGACCTCGAAGCCCTGGGCCTCGATCAGCGTCGCCTCCGGGACGCTCGCGAAACCGGCCAGGGTCGCGGGCACCCCGAGGTGCTCGGCGAGTCGCGCGGTCAGGGCCTGCGCCTCGACGAGCGGGACATCACCGGGGACTCCGGACACCGAGATCGCCCGCTGGAACAGGTGTTGCGCCGACGGGACTGTGAGCAGGGTCATGACGGACCCGCCGCCCGCGGACTGGCCGGCGATCGTGACGCGCTGCGGGTCGCCGCCGAACGCCGCGATGTTGTCGCGCACCCACTCGAGCGCGAGGATCCAGTCGAGGACGCCGCGGTTGGCGGGGGCGTCCGGCAGCCAGCCGAACCCGTCGAAGCCGAGGCGGTAGGACACCGAGACCGTGACGACTCCGTCGCGGTTGAAGGCCCGACCGTCGTACCAGGGGCTCGCCGGCGACCCGGCGATGAAGCCGCCGCCGTGGATCCAGACGAGGACGGGTAGACCGGCACTGTCTGCGGCGGGTGTCGGGTCGGGCGTGAAGACGTTGACGTTGAGCGTCGAGTCGCCGGGGATCGACGGTTCCGGGATCGTCGTGATCTCGGCCATGGCCTTCCGCTGCGGTGTCGCGCCGTAGGCGGTCGCGTCGAGGAGGCCGTCCCAGGGGGCCTTGGGCTCGGGGGCCTGGAATCGTCTCGCTCCGGTCGGCGGCTCGGCGAACGGGATGCCGAGGAAGGCGACCGATCCATCGGCGCGGCGCGTCCCGCGGACCGCTCCCGAGGTCGTCTGTGCGATGGGTTGCTCTGGGCTGGAATCGGTCGTCATCGGCGGATCCTCCGGGTACTCGGCCGCGCGCTCATCCGACGAGCGTCGCGTGGTGATCCGCCCAGTATGCCGCGTCACGCCCGAATCCCGTCCGATGTTCGGGCTTCACCCAGCCGACCGACCCGATGCGCCAGCGCGGTGCGCTGACCCGAGCGCGCCCCGGACACGTGAGCGCGGGTCTCTGGAGACCCGCGCTCACGTCCGATGCACCGCGCTCACGTCAGCGCACCGCGCTGGCCAACCCGACGGGTGCGGGGTTGGCGAGCGGGGTTACGCGACGATTGCCGCGCGGAGGGCTGCCGCGGAGGCCGCCGGGTCGTCGGCCGAGTAGATCGCACCACCGGCGACGGCGACCTGCGCGCCCGCCTGCTGCACCGACGCGATCGTCGACACGTTCACGCCACCGGCGACCGAGAACGGCACGGCGGCCGCCTCACCGTCGGACAGGAGCGTCTGGAAGGTGAAGCCCTCCTCCGCCTGCTCGTCGAGACCGGCGTGCATCTCGACGAACGCGGCACCGAGAGCGGTGACCTCCTTCGCGCGCTGCACCTTGTCGGCGACCCCGATGAGGTCGACGACGACGGACTTGCCGTGCGCCTTCGCGGCCTTCACGGCGCCGACGATCGTGCTGTCACCGGCGGTCCCGAGGACGGTGACGATGTCCGCACCGGCGGAGAAGGCGATGTCGGCTTCGAGCTCGCCGGCGTCCATCGTCTTGAGGTCGGCGAACACGATCTTGTCGGGGTGGGCGTCCTTGATCGCGGTGACGGCACGCAGGCCCTCGCTCTTGATGAGGGGCGTGCCGAGCTCGAGGATGTCGACGTAGGGCGCGACCTTCCCGGCGAGTTCGAGGGCTGCCTCGGTGGTGAGGACGTCCATGGCTACCTGGAGCTTCATGTGGTGCTGCTTTCTGTCGTGATGGGATGCGTCCGACGTCCGCCGGGCGCGTGGGAAGGAAGAGGGCGACTACTCGAGGTTCGCGTGGCGCGGCCACAGCTCCTCCGCGCTGACATCGGCGGACTGCCAGAGCGCGTGGAAGAACGCATCGCCGAGCAGCATGACCGCCTGCTCGAAGAGACTCCCCGAGTACTGCACGGAACGCGTGCCGCCGTGGTCGGTCTTCTGCGCGGCGGGGACGACGATCGTCTCGGCGGCCAGCTCGGCGAGCGGGGATCCGGGGTCGGTCGTGATGGCGATCACCTGGGCCCCGACGGAGACGGCCGTGTCCGCGGCACGCACCACACCCGTCGTCGTACCGGAGCCGCTGGCGACGAGCAGGACGTCACCCGAGGTGATGGCGGGCGTCGTCGTCTCGCCGACGACGTGCACGGTGAGCCCGAGGTGCATGAGTCGCATCGCGGTCATCCGGAGCGCGAGACCGGAACGACCGGCACCGGACACGAACACGCGGTCCGCCGTTCGCAGGTGGTCGAGTGCGCCGGCGAAGGGAGCCGGATCGGCCTCCAGCAGGCTCGACACGGTGCGATGCAGCTCGGCGTCGATCGCGGTGAGCGCCCCCTGGACCGTCGAGGTCGCAGGCGTCGTCGACGTGGATGGAGGGACGGAGGCCGTGGGGTTCGACATCCCTCCATCCTGGGCGTGATCGGGTAGGTGCACCGCTGCTCGCCCGAACGGTTTCACCTACCCGAACGGGTGGGTGCGGACCGATGGGATAGGGTGCGGACATGACCGAACGCACTGTCACCTACCCGGTCGAGCTGCTCGACGGCCTGGCCTCCGTCGCATCCAGCTCGCTGTTGCGCATCGCCGGTGCGTTCCGAGAGGTCCTCGAGCCCGTCGTCGCCCATTCCGCTCTCGTGATCTTCACCGAGGACTGCACCGGCCGCCCCCGGAAGAAGGCCGGCGACCCCGCGATCGTCGAGGGCGTCACGATCGCCGAGCTCGACGCCGTCCGGCAGCGCACCCCGCGCGGCCCGGTCACCACGGTGACCGCTGATGCCGGACCACACGCCGACCGGCCGACGTCAGCGGTGATCGCAGGAGCGGAACGTCCGATCGCGGCCTGGCTGGCCGACACCGGCGCCCTCCTCGTCCTGACCGACCCGCAGGGACCGATCGACGACCGCCTCGTCGGCGCCCTCTGGGAGGTCGTCGCGGCCGGTATCCGACAGCAGGTCGCGACGGCAGCCCCCGACTACCTCCGTGACTCGCGGGCGGCGTCGAGCGAGCGGGCCGGCGCGATCGCGGAGCTCACCGACGCCCATGCGACGACGCTGGAGTCGATCCTCGCGGTCACCCGGTCGCGTCAGACGTCGGCCGAGGACGCCCGAGCGGCGGTGACCGAGATCGCCTCATCCGCGATGGTCGAGCTGCGGGCGGTGTCCGACCGTGACCGCCAGCTGGCCGAGGAACCGGTCGCGCGCGCCTTCGCCAGACTCCGCGAGGACCTCCGCCCGCTGGCCCGCTTCGGCGGTCCCGAGGTCCAGTTCATCGAGCCGCCCGTCGACGGTCGGGCCCTCCCCGGTGAGGTGGCGCACGCCGGACGGGCGATCGTCCGCGGCACGGTCCTCGCGCTCGTCGAGCAGTCCTCGGTCGGGCGGGTCCGGGTGCAGTGGGACTGCGACGGCAGCAACCTGCTCATCGGCATCCGCGACGACGGCCCCGGCGAGTTGACCGTCGACACCCCGAGCGTGCAGCAGCTCGGCGCTCGGGTCGCGGCACTCCGCGGCAGTCTCGATGTCCAGGCGACGCCCGGGTGGGGTTCGGAACTGCACGTGACGCTGCCGCTCGACCCGCCGCCCGCGACGCAGACCCGCGCAGACTCGGCCGCCGCGCTGACCGAGCGCGAGTGGAGCGTCGCCGAGCTGGCCGCCGGTGGAGCACGGAACCGGGCGATCGCCGAGACCCTCACCATCAGCGAGAACACCGTGAAGTTCCACATCGCGAACGTCCTGCGGAAGCTCGGCGTCGCGAGCCGCGTCGAGCTGGCCGCCGCGTTGGCCGCCAGCCGCTGAGCCCGTGCAAGCTCCCTCGCCGCTTACCGCTTCGAGCTCGTACGGCCCCGGTCGCCGAACCGTCGCGTGATGAGCGCCCAGCCGAGGATCCAGCTCCCGAGCGCCGTGACCAGCCACACCGCCAGCGGTGCGAGCACCCAGGCGAGGATGCCGCGGATGTGGAGGCCGCCGGGCAGGATCGACGCGACGAAGAGCGACACGAGCGTCGTCACGAGTCCGATGCCGCCGAGGATCGCCGAGGCGTAGCGCCGCGCGAGGCGGAGGATGAACGGCCCGAGGACGCCCTGCGCGATCGTGAAGACGACGACGGCGATGACGAAGCCGCCGAGCGACAGACGGACGCCGGGCACGACCCAGTCAGCGACGAGCAGCCCGATCGCCGAGGACAGCAGACTGACGGCGATGCTCAGCAGGAAGCGGGTCATGTGCCGACCCTAGCGCTGGGTGTCGGCCGCGTCGAGAGCGCGACTGAGGGGAGGCGGGTCGTCACCTGGCGAACGGCCGGACGACGACATGCCTCCCCTCAGGAGTGCCGGGACGGCTCAGTCGAGAGCGAGCACGCGCCCGGTGCCGACCCCCTCGACGGCACGGACGAACGCGAGGCCGACCACGTCGGACGGGACGGGCGGGAAGCCCGGGAACGCGTCGTGGTAGCCGGTTGCCTCGGCGAGCACCGTGGGGCTGACGGCGTTGATGCGGATACCGCGCGGGAGTTCCGGGGCGGCACCGATCACGAAGGACTCGACCGCCCCGTTGGCCATCGAGGCCGCAGCACCCGTCGCGATCGGCTCGCGGGCGAGGATGCCCGTCGTGAGCGTGAAGGAGCCGCCGTCGCGGACGAACGGGGTCCCGATGCGCACGACGTCGAGCTGGCTGAGCACCTTGCCGAGGAAGGCCGCGCGATAGTCGTCGCGGGTCAGCTCCTCCACGGGCTTGAACGGGACGGATCCGACGGCGACGATCACCGCGTCGACCTCGCCCACCTCGGCGAACAGCGCCTCGACCGACGCCTCGTCGGTGGTGTCGACGGCAGGCGCCGTCGAGCGCGACACCGCGATCACCTCGTGACGTTCCGCGAGGGCGTCCTGCGCCGCTCGTCCGACATGTCCACTCGCACCGATCAACAGGATTCTCATGCGGGCGACGCTAGCACCGGCGTCGGACGCCGGCTCCGTCAGTTGGCGTCGTCCATCCCGGTGACGTGGACGGCGTAGCCGTGGCACCCTGCACGAGTCCAGTCGTAGGCGTCGCCGAGCGGGGTGTCGCCGTACTCCGCCAACTCGGCCGCCGGGCCGTCCTCCGAGAGGACCATCGTTGGCCGTTCTGGGTCGAGCAGCGCACGATTGTTCGTCCACGCGTACCAGAATCCCTGATCAGCCATGCACTTCGCGATGATCTGCTGCTGTGCCTCCCAGATCCCGTTGTTCGCCTCACCCCAATCGTTGGTCGGCGGGATCACGATGGACGCCGGGTCGGTGGTCGCGTCGTACCAGCCCTCCGGCGTCTGCGAGTAGTCGACGCCGGCCGCCGGCGAGACGGGTTCGCCAGCGTCCGGCGTCGCTGTGGGATCCGCGGGCACCACGGGTTCGACGGGCGGGAGTTCGTCGAGCGAGGCCGCGGCTTCGGTGACCGCTTCGAGGGACCGAGCGTCGTCAGCGGCCGCCTGGGCGTTCGACACCCCGATGAACACGCCGCCCGCTGCCACCGCGAGCACCCCGCTCATCGCGATGCCGAGCCCGATCCGTCGACGGAGCATTCCGGGACTCCGGCGGACGGGTGCCGCCTCCTGCGCCGCGTCCGTCCCGTCGTCGATCTCGTTCCCGCTCATACCGTCTCCCCCTGCATCGACGCCGTTGCGTCCCGTTCCGTCGTTCGGCGACCCCCCGGCCACCACCACACCGCGGCTCCGATGAACCCGAGCGCAGCACCCACGCCGATCGCCACGCTCATCACCCACCACGGTTCGAGCCCGGCCCCATGCGAGCTCAGGCGGGACACGATGAGCACGCCGGTCGCGCTGACGCGGTACATGATGTCGCCCGCGAGCACGCCGATGAGGACCGCTGCGGGCGCCAGGAGCCCCGCGCCGAGCCATCGACTGCGTCGCCGCAGCGACAGCACGAGCCCGACCATGCCCAGGACCGAGGCGATCGCCACACCGAGCGCGCCCGCCGGCACCTCGACGACGTCGCCGATGACGAGCGCACGGAGGATGCGGACGAGGAGGAACAGTGCCGCTCCGGTGACCAGGACGCCGCCCGTGACCACGAGGGCTGCGAGGACGTCGCCGGCCCGCCGCATGCCGAGCGGCATCGGATCGACGCCGTGGCCCGCGCGCAACTGCCCGGAGCGCCACGAGAGGTCGTGCGGGATCCCACGGATGGCCCGCAGCATGATGTCACGCCGGAGCCGTTGCGGCGTGACGCCCGCCTCCTGGGCCCAGACGGCGTGCTCGTGCAGGTCGGATGCGATCTCGTCGCGGCGCTCCCCGGCGACGTCGGGCGAGAGGTCGCGGGTGTACCACCCGCACCAGTTCAGGACCCGGTGGGCGGCCGTGCGGTACTCCGGCGTCCGGATGGCGGTCACGCGATCACCCCCTGCGTCCATGCCGCACCCGCCGGCCTCGCCGAGGCGGCCTGCTCACCGGCGATCCTCGCGTGCTCGCGATCCCGGGCCGTCGCGCCTTCACCGGTGATCCGGTACAGCCGCCGGCGGGGGCGACCCTCCGCCTCCGCGACCTCCGGGTCCTCCCAGGTCGCCTCGATCAGGCCGGCGTCCGCCATCCGCGACAGGGCCTTGTAGAGCGTGCCGTGGGCGGTGAGGGCGGCGTCCCCGGCTTCGGCGAGCTGCTTCGCGAGGGCGAACCCGTAGAAGCTCCCCTCGGTCGACTGCAACACGGTGCCGACGTCGAGGATGTCGAGCTCGAGCGGGAAGAGCGTGCCGGGTCGTCTGCGTGCCATGAGAACACTTTAGGAAGATAGGTTCCGATACGTCAACTCCGAATCCGCGAACGCACCGGTCGAGGACGACTAGCTCCCGTCGCGGAGATCCGACGGAGGTTCCGCACCGAACGCGATCTCGTCGAACCGCGCCTCACAGGGTGGACCGAGCGGCGCCTGCGAGAGGAAGCCGACGCGCACCGGGGCGTCGCTGTGCAGACGGAAGACCCGCACGAAGTCCCACGTGACACCGTCGGTCGAGCTGTGGAACGCCCACGCCTCACCGAGACGACTGACACGCATCCACACGTGGTCGGCCGTGACGTGCGTCGAGTTCACGTCGTCCGACCAGGTGTTCGTCACGACGCTCACCACCATCGCCTGCCCCTGCGGCGACTGCTCGAAGCAGAGCTTGGCCCAGTGCTCGTCGTCGATCCAGAGCGCGAGGGCACCGGCGTCGAAGGTGCTGCGCTCGCCCACGACCGCGACCCGTGCCGAGAGCGTGAAGTGGTCGGGTGCGTCGAAGGCGAGCGCCGTGGCACGCAACTCACGCGGCCCACCGAGCGAGCTGTTGCTCCAGTCGACGCCGGCGGCGGAGGTGAGGGTGAGCGCTCCGGCATCGGCGTCGAACGATGCGATTCCGGGGGTCGAGGTCCAGGCGAGGTCGGGAAGCCCGTCGATGCGGGTCACGTCGGTGTGCATGACCCGACCCTATCGGGATCGCATGTTCCCCTGAGTCGCCCGGATCTGCTCAGCATCCGGCTGATTCCGCGCAGATCCGGGCAGCTCAGCGAGGCGCCGGGACGTCGACGACGCGTTCCTCCCCGACGGCCACGGCGAGCGAACCGTTGGAGGCCGACGCCACGTCGGCCTGGAGCCGCTCCAGCTCCGCCGGCGGGACCCACAGTTCCAGCTCCGCCTGCGCCCCGTAGTTCTGATCGCCGAGCGTCGCGCCGTGGCTACCGGCCCAATCGCGCAGCAGGTTGTCGTACCGCCCGGCGTCGGCGTGCGGGACGACGAGGGTCGCGCGGGTCAGCGTCTCACGGCGCACGAGCGAGGCCAGGTCGAGCGTCTCCGAGGCCGCCGAGGAGTACGCACGGACGAGCCCGCCCGCCCCGAGCTTGACGCCACCGAAGTACCGCGTGACGACGACGACCACGTCGGTCAGCTCGCGCCGCCGGATGACCTCGAGGATCGGCATCCCCGCCGTGCCGGAGGGTTCACCGTCGTCGGACGAGCGGGCCTGGTCGCCGAGCAGGCCCGTGACCATGGCGACGCAGTGGTGTCGCGCATCCCACGCCTGCTTCTTCACCCGACCGATGACGGCCTCGGCCTCCTCCGGGGAGGCGACCGGATGCGCGAGGCCGAGGAACCGCGACTTCTTGATCACGAGTTCGTGCTCGACCGGCGCGGCGATCGTCGCCGGGTACTGCCGCGCGGTGGTCATCCGTCCGAGCGTACTCGGCCGGTCGATGAGGCCCGTTCGGCCTACGGCCGCAGCACGTCGTCGGCCGGGTGGGCCTGCACGTGCCCACGGACGAAGATCAGGCCGATCACGGCCACGAGCATGATGAGCAGGTTGGCCGGACCGGCGATCGCCAGGAACACGCTCTGACCGGCGGCGGCTCCCGCGTGGTCGATCCCACCGGTCGAGAGGAAGAGCGTCGGGTCGTAGAGTCCGTGGATCAGGATCGGCCAGATGAGGTTGCCGGTCACCCGGAGCGTCAGGTACATGCACACGCCGAATCCGAAGGTGTAGACGACGGTCACGAGCACGGTCGTGACCGGTTGGCCCGACAGGAGGTTGGACGCGTGCAGCAGCGCGAAGACCAGCGAGGAAATCACCATCACGATCCACTCCGAACTTCCGGCGTCGCGCAGCATCTTCACGACCAGACCGCGGGTCAGGATCTCCTCGGCGAACCCGATGAACACGCCGGACAGCATCGCGACCACGACCACGGAACCCTCGTAGCTCCCGTAGTCGATGCCGAGCAACCGCAGGACGACTGCGGCGAGGATCACGATCGGAGCAGCCCACATCCACCAGCGTCCGCGGATCGGCTGCTTCGCGAAGAGCTCCCGGAACCAGCCGACCGAGAGCACGAAGCCGGCCAGAAGGACGGAGCCGATGATGAGCGGCAGCATGAGCCCGAAGAACACGCTCTGCGGGGTCGCGAAGAGGTCCTCGCCGATCTGCGAGCCGAAGAGCTGACCGACGACCCAGCCGGCCCCGAGGTAGAGGGCGAGGTAGACGATGGCCAGCAGGAATGCCCGGCCGATACCGCCCTTCGCCCAGAAGTCGTGCCATCCGCTGGTGGTGAGTGTCCGCTGACCGCTGTGCCCGTGACCTCTGTGCTCGCCCATGCGTCGATCCAACCACTCAACCGGCCCGAGCGTCGGACAATCCGGGAGGTCAGTCGGCGAGCGCCGCCGCGGCGTTGCTCCAGACCGCGTAGAGGACGAAACCGCCGAGGGCGAGGAGCCCGAGCACCGGTTGCGCGAGGACGATGAGGGCCCAGGCGGCCAGGAGCACGAGGGACAGGAGCGAGGTGCCTGGCCGACGGACGGTCCGGACGAGCCCGCCGAGCAGCTGTGCCCGGAACCGCAGGCCCGGAGCGGCCGCCAGCCCGGCGAACACGCCGAAGGCTGCGACGACCGCGAGCAGCAGCACGACGACGAGCAGCGGCCCGAGCAGCATCGCGAACGGCGTCCCCCACACGGCGACGATGTCGATCACGACGACGAAGGTGAGCGCGCACACGAGCGACCACACGGCGAGCGCCGGTCGCCACGTCCGCAGGAGGCCGATCCCGACCTCCCGCAGCGGCCCGGCATCGGCGGCGTCGCGCGACCGCTGGAACGACCAGCAGCCGGCGGCGAAGGCGGGGCCGAGCGGGAGCGAGCACAGTAGCAGGAACGGCCAGCTCGCGAGCGGCTCGGCGACGAGGACGATCGCGGCCGCCAGCGGGAGCGCGCCGATCCCGACGCCGACGCCGACCATGAGGGATCGGTACACGACGCCGAACACCGACTCGAAGGTCTCCCGGCGCGGCTGCAGCAGTCCGCGCACGCCGCCGGCGCGGTCGTCCGTGCGCCGCTCGGTCACCGCGCTCATCCCTTCATCCCGCTCGTCGCGATGCCCTGGATGAAGTAGCGCTGGCCGAGGAGGAAGATCAGCACGATCGGGACGACGGAGACGACGGACCCGGCCATGATGAGCGCGTACTCGGCGTCGTACTGCCCGACGAAGGAGCGCAGACCGAGCTGCACGGTCCAGAGGTCGTTGCTCGTCAGGTAGATGAACGGACCCATGTAGTCGTTCCAGGTGGAGACGAAGGTCAGCAGCGCGAGGCTCGCGAGCGCCGGCTTCGTGAGCGGCAGGATGATCCGCCACCAGATCGCGTACTCGTTGAGACCGTCGATGCGGGCGGCCTCGCTCAGTTCGTCGGGGATGGTCAGGTAGTACTGCCGCATGAGGAACACGCCGAAGGCACCGAACGCCTGCAGCAGGATGATCGAGAGGTGCGTGTTCACGAGGCCGGCGTTCTGCATCATGATGTACTGCGGGATCATGTAGGCCTGCCACGGCACGGCGATCGTGGCGATGTAGGCCACGAAGAGCACGTCGCGTCCCTTGAAGTGCATCTTCGAGAAGCCGTAGGCGGCGAAGCTCCCGGTGAGCACCTGCAGGATCGTGATCGTGACCGACAGGAACAGCGAGTTCTTGAGGTAGGTCAGCATCGGGATGCGGGTCCAGATGTCGACGTAGTTCTGCCAGACGAACTCGGTGGGGATCCACTGGACGGGGATCGAGAACACCTCGTTGTTCTGTTTGAGGGACGAGGAGACCATCCAGAAGAACGGGACGAAGATGATCGCGGTCAGCACGGTGAGCATCACGTAGATGAGCACGCGACGGAGCGGCGAGATCGGACCGTGGCGGCGCACCCGGGTGCGCTTGCCTCCGGCCCCGGGCAGCACGGGCGGGGTGATGGCGTCGGTGACCTCGGCGATCGCGACCTCCGCCTGCGACGGGACCGTGGACGAGGCACGCGTGGTGGCACTGGTCGACATCAGCGTTCCTTCCTCTGCTGCAGCTTGAACTGGACGACGGTGAAGACGAGCACGATGACGAACAGCACGAGCGAGATCGCCGAGGAGTAGCCGAAGCGGTTCTCGGTGATGCCCTCGCGGTAGATGAGCTGCGACAGGACGAGCGTGGATCGGCCTGGCCCGCCTCCCGTCATGACGACGATGAGGTCGAACACCTTGAAGCTCGCGATCGTCACCATGATGAGGACGAAGAACGTCGTCGGACGGAGCGACGGGATCGTGATGTTCCAGAACCGCTGCCAGGCGTTCGCACCGTCGACCTCGGCGGCCTCGTAGTACTCCTGCGGGATCGCTTGGAGGCCCGCAAGGTAGAGCACCATGTAGTAGCCCATGTCGCGCCACACGCTCGTGATGATCACGGCCGGCATCGCCCACGCGGAACTCGTCGTCCAGCCGGGCGGGTCGGCGACACCGATGAGCTCGAGGAACTGGTTGATCGGGCCGGCGGTGGGGTTGAAGAGCATGTTCCACACGACGGCGACGGCGACGAGCGAGGTGATGTACGGGAAGAACATCGCGGTGCGGAAGAAGCCGAGGCCGCGGAGCTTGCGGTTGAGGAGCAGTGCCAGGCCGAGCGACGCGAGGATCGTGAGCGGGATGTGGCCGGCCGCGTAATAGGCGGTGTTGCCGAGCGCGATCCAGAAGGACTCGTCACGCATCATGCGCGCGAAGTTCGCGAACCCGACCCACTCGGGCGGCGAGTACGAGTCCCACTTCATGAACGCGATGACGAACGCCGCACACATCGGGATGAGGGTCAGGAGGGCGAAGCCGATGAAGTTCGGCAGGATGAAGCTCCAGCCGACGAGCGCATTCCTGCGGACGCGACTGCTGGAGCGGGTGCGTTGCGGTGGGGCTGCGATCGCCATGACGAGCCTTTCGAGGACGGTGGTGCGGGGTCGGTGGGGACGCGCCGGGCGGACGCGAGGATCGCGGGGCCGAGCGTGCCGGCCCCGCGATCGCGGCTAGTCGACGAGGACGTCGTTCTTGACGCGGTCCTGCATCTTCGTGATGGCGTCGTCGACGTCCGACTCGCCGACCATGATGAGGTCGTGCTCCTCGTCGAGGATCGAGCTGACGTCGGAGGAGTACTCGCTCACGGGCATCTCGAGGACGACGTCCTTCGGCTCCTGGAACGCCTTGACCGAGAGGTCGTCGGTCGGGAGGGCCGTGAACGCCGCGGTGACGTCGTCGGACTGGTACGCGGGGACGACACCGATCGCGGCGATGGCCTTCGCGCCGGCCTCGCTCGCGGCGAACTCGAGGAACGTCTTCGCGGCGGCCTGGTGCGTGGAGTTCTTGTTGACGGCGAACGCCGTCGGCGAACCGAAGGTCACCGTCTCCTCACCGGCCTTGAGCTGCGGCATCTGCGCGACACCCCAGTCGACGTCGGTCGCGCCCGTCTCGATGGACTGCGCGATGCCCGCGATGTACCAGGTGCCCATCGGCATCATCGCGGCCTTGCCGGTCTCGAACATGGTGCGGTAGCTGATCTGCTGGGTCTTCGCCGTGCCGTAATCGAGCGCGTAGCCCTGCTCCTGCAGGTCGAGGGTGAGGTCGTACTGGTCCTGCATGAAGCCGTAGTCGCCGCTGATCAGGTCGCCACCGGTCTGGGCTGCGGCGATCGACTGGACGACTGAGCGCCAGTAGTGGTTGTACGTGCCGTAGACCTTGGAATCGCCGTCGCCCGAGGTGAGCTTCGCCGCGATGTCCGCGTACTCGTCCCAGGTGAGGTTGTCGGGGTGCTCGATGCCGGCCGCGTCGAAGATGGCCTTGTTGTAGTACAGCAGCCAGAAGTCCTGTCGGTACGGCGCCGCGTAGTAGGTGTCGTCGAGGGCGAACGGCTCGATCCCGGCGAGCTTGTCCGCGCCGATGTCGTCGACGACGTCGCCCACGTCGACGAGCTGGCCACGGTTCGCGTAGCGCGCGTAGTCGGTCACGTTCTTCATGGTGAGGACGTCGGTCTTGTCGCCGCCCGCGAGCATCGTCGTGACCTTGTCGGAGTAGTCGTCGGCGAGGATGTCGACGGGCTCGATCGTGATGTCGGGGTGCTCGGCCTCGAAGGCGTCGAAGAGCGCCTTGAACTCGGGCGTCTGGTCGTAGTTCCAGACGGAGACGCTGAGCGTGACGGGGCCGTCCTCGTCCTGCTGGGCGGAGCCGGCACCCGAGCAGCCGGTGAGGGCGAGGCCGGCTGCTGCGGCGATCGCGGAGATGGTCAGGATGGGTCGCTTCATTGCGGATGCTCCTCGGTGAGTAGTGGTGCTGTCGGTGGTGATGGCGGTGCTGGTGGCGGTGCAGGTGAAATGGGGATGCTGCGGGGTGGAGCGGTCGGTGGGCGTCAGTGCGACGCGGGCAGGTCGAGCGAGGTCGTCGCCCCATCCGCCCAGGTGATGGTGCGAGCGGTGGACCCGGCGACGCCCGTGATCGCGGGGGCGACGACGCCCGGCTGCGTGGCGCCGTCCAGGAGGAGGGCGAACGCGTGCCAGTGGTCCGGGCGGACGGGACCGTCGGTCTCGCACCACGGCGTGCCCGAACGGGGTCCGAGCGGGGTGGCGTCGTCGAGGTCACGGACGCCCGACCGGAGCGCGCCGGTCGGGAACGGGTCGTGGTCGCTCGGGAGCGTGACGACGGCCGAACGCACCCCGTCGGCGACGGCAACCGCCGAGGTCGGGTCGGTGGCGACGGCCAGGTCACGACCGCTGACGGTCCACCCGCCGACACGCAGTGCGCCGGGCGGAACCTCGTCGCCGGCGCCCGGCACCACGCGTACGAACCGGACCTCCCACGGGCCGCGGACGGCCGAGCAGAGGTCGATCCGCGCGCCGGTGCGGGTCCGGTCCGCCGCGTGACCGTGCCCGTGGTCGGGGCCGTCGGCCTCGGCGTCGATCCAGCGGGCGAGACCGGAGGATGTCGCCCAACCGGTGGACGGTCCGTCGGAGGTCGGCAGCGGCGTCAGCGCACCTCTGGTGAACCCGGAACGGTGACTCGGGACACCCTCGGTGTCCAGGAGCACGACCGATCCGTCGAACGGGTCGCGGGCATCGGCCGAGAGCACGGGCGCGTTCGCCGTCGAATAGCCGAGGCGCGCGTACAGCGGGGCGTCGCGTTGGGCGACGCCGTCGTTCGCATGGTCCGTCCCGTGGTTGACGACACGGACGATGCCGTCGGCGGTCGTCCCGCTGACGATCCAGCCCGGGGCGACGATGGTGCGGAGGACGTCGCCCCGCTCGATCGGCAGTGGTTCCTCGATCGCAGTCCACACCGGATGGTCGGCCGGGAGCGCGAGCCCGAGCATGCCCTTCGATGCCCAGTAGGGCGACCCGGGGCCGGAGTAGGACTGTGCGAGCTGCCGCCACTCCTGGTGCCAGCCGAGCGTCAGGATCCCGCGGTCGTCGGGGGCGCCGGCGGCGTCGAAGTGCGACACGACTCCGCTGGCCGCCCGACGGACGAGTCCCGGCGAGAGCGCGGTCGATCCGGCCATCGCACCGGCCCAGAACGGCGCCGCGGCGGCGAAGCGGTAGATGAGACTCCGCCCCTGGACGAGCGGCGAACCGTTCGCGCCGACGAGTGCGACGGCGTCCTCCAGGTAGCGGTCGAGGTGGGCGTCGTAACGGTCGAGTCGAGCCTGATGCGGGTGGCCCGGCGCGAGCATCGTGCGCCACAGCACCGGGTAGAGGTGGAGCGCCCACCCGGTGTAGTGGTCGTAGGCGCGCGTGCCGCCGTCGGCGAACCAACCGTCCTCACGGAAGAACCCGTCCGCGATCGCGAGGTCCTCCTCGAGGTCCGCCTCCGAGAACGGGCCACCGACCGTGCGCAGGAACTCCTCGACGACGATGCGGAACCACACCCAGTTGATGGGCGGGTACGGCTGGCCGATGACGGTGGCGAGCCAGTCGATCGTCGTGCGCTTGGTCCGGTCGTCGAGACGGTCCCACAGTTCGGCACGGGTGAGGTGGAGTCCGATCGCGATGGCTGCGGCCTCGACCTTGGCCTGGTCGACCTCGTCCGGCCGCGGCCACCGCTCCGGGGAGTCCGGGTCGGTGCCCGCCGCGAGGCCGGCGGCGTAGCGCTCGACGAGGTCGCCTGTCCGTGCAGGATCACCGGCGATGCGGAAGGCGGCGAGCATGAACGTCCGCGCGAACCCCTCCAGTCCGTCGATGTCGGAGCCGTAGCCGCCTGGCGCACCCGGGAACAGGATGCGGGCACGACCGGGCGAGGTGAAGGGTTCGGCACCGCCGAGCAGCCGGTCCGCGAGGTCCTCCCAGTGCCTGCGCGTCCAGCCGGTCGACGGTGACAGGGTGCGGTCCAGGGCGAGTGTCTCCGACACCGGGGCGGTCAGGAGCGCGACCATCAGGCGCTCACCCCCAGGTCGGCGACCCGGACGGCTTCGCGCGGGTCCTCGCCGTTGAGGAACCGCTCGAGGTCGTCGAGCGCCGCGTCCGTCATGCGCAGCGTCTCCCGGCCCAGGGAGCCCGCGATGTGCGGGGTGATCGAGACGTTCGGGAGGTCGAGCAGCGGCGAGTGCACGGGCAGCGGTTCCGGGTCGGTGACGTCGAGGATCGCGTCGAGGCGTCCACTCGCGCACTCCGCTGCGAGGGCGTCGGTGTCGAGTAGGCTCCCGCGGGCCGTGTTGATCACCGTGGCGCCGTCCGGGAGCGCTGCGAGCTGAGCAGCCCCGATCATGCGCTTCGTCTCCGGGAGCTCCGGGGCGTGCAGCGAGAGCACGTCGACGTTCGGCAGGAGCTCGTCGAGCGGGACGATGCGGGCTCCGGCCGCGGTGACGGCCGTGGCGTCGGCGTAGGGGTCGGCGACGAGCACCTCGACCGCGTCGAGCTGCTGGAGCAGGGCGACGACGCGACGGCCGATGCGCGAGAAGCCGACGACGCCCACGCGGCGTCCGAGGTTGGACAGGTTCGTGGTCTCGAGCAGCGTGCGCCACTCGCGACGGTGCGCCCGAGGGTCGCGGGCGAAGACCTGTGCCCGCTTGCCGGCGAGCACGATCGAGGCGAAGGTGAACTCGGCGACCGGGATGGCGTTCGCCTCGGCGGCCGTGGTGACGACGATGCCGCGCTCCCAGACCGCGTCGGTCACGAGTGAGCGGACCGTGCCGGCGCAGTGGAAGACCGCGCGCAGCCGGGGCATGCGGTCGAGCCGCTCCGCCGTGAGCGGCGGGGTGCCCCACGAGGTGATGAGCACCTCGACCTCCGCGAGCCGTGCGGCGAGCGCCGGGTCGTCGAGGTCGCCGGTGGTCTCGTCGTCGCGGACCTCGCACAGCTCGTGGAGCCGGGCCAGGCGGGCGTCGTCGAAGAGCGTCGAGAACACGTCGGGCCACATGGCGACCAGGGCTGCGGGGCGCGCGGCGTTCGACATCTGGTGCTCTCCTTCGAGTGGGCCGCGGTTGCATGCGGTTGTCAGGTAGTGAATACTCCAATCCGATCGGAGTCAAAACAGTCGATCACAAACGAACAAGCTCGATCGAAGATGATCATGGAGACGTCGTGAATCCACCCTCGCAGACCGCACCCGCAACACCGGCCACCGATGAGCTGCGTCGGTCGCACGGCCCATTGGTGACGGCGTGGTCACAGCGCCCAGCGACCGCACTGCGGTCCATCGTGCCGGACGGCGACTGGAGCTCGATCGACCGACGGCTGCTCGACGCGTTCGTGGCGCAGGCCGCCACCGAAGCAGCGCGGGACGACCGTGCCGCGACGCCCTGGCCGCAGCCGCTCTTCTCGCAGTACAGCGCCTACCCGCTCGCCGGGGAGCGCATCTCCTACGAGACGGCGGTCGGCGACCGACTCGCACGCCTCTCCCGCTCCGTGGTCCTCGCCGCCGCGTCCGCAGCCGGTGTCGCGGTTCCGGCGCCGCACGACCCACTCGCCGAGGTCGCCGACGGCCTGTGGCTCCTCGCGGAGCAGACGACCTGGTGCTGGGCGGCCCACGACGACGCGTTCAGTCGCTTCGGGACGGTCACGCCGTCGCTCGACGAACCGTTCCTCGACCTCGGCGCCGGTGAGGCGGTCGCGGCCGTCGCCTGGGCGATCGCCGTCCTCGGCGACGAGCTCGACGAGCGCTACCCGGGCCTCACCGACCGGCTGCGAGCCGAGGCCGAGCAGCGGGTGTTCCGACCGTTCCTCGACCGCGACGACTGGCACTGGCTCGGCCTCGATGTCGACCCTGACGGCGAGCCGGTCGTCCTCCACAACTGGAACCCCTGGATCCTCGGCAACACGATCGCGGCGGCGGCGGTGCTCTGCAGCCCCGACCGCGCCGAGCCCGTCATCGACCGAGCGGTCGGCGGCATCGACCGCTACCTGGCGGGCCTCCCTCGGGACGGCGCGATCGACGAGGGCTGGGAGTACTGGTGGAACGGGGCGGCTCGCGCCCTCGAGGCGGTCGAGACCCTCGATCGTCTCGCCGGCGGTCGCCTCGCGCTCGACGACCTCGACCTGCTGCCCGAGTCACTCCGCTTCCCGCTGCGGATGCAGCTGTCCGCCGACTGGTACGTGAACGTCGCGGATGCCCGAGCACGCGGTGATCGCACGCTCCCGTTCGATCTCCTGCATCGCTGGGGTCGGCGACTCGAGCTACCGGACGTCGTCGCGTACGCAACGGCACATCGCGATCCCGACGCCCCCGTCGCCACGGACCGGGCCGGACTCGGGCGTCTCGTCCGCGTCTGCCTCGATCGTGAGTGGGCGGTCGCGGACGCCCGGAGCGCAGCCCTGCCGCTGCCGGCTTCGGTCGACCTGTCGTCGATCGGCGTGAGCCTCGCCCGTGAGCACGAGGGGCGACCCGACGGACTCGCGGTCAGCCTCAAGGGCGGCCACAACGACGAGAACCACAACCACAACGACCTCGGGAGCGTGATCGTCGCGCTCGACGGCGTCCCCGCGGTCATGGATCCCGGGCGACCCACCTACGACGCACGGACCTTCGGCCCGGACCGCTACGTCATCTGGTGCATGCGCAGCGACTGGCACAGCGTCCCGGCACCGCGCGGTCTGCTGCAGCAGCACGGACCGGCGTTCGCGGCGCGCGATCGCCGGGGCGGAGACCATGGCGCACAGGCGAGCTGGTCGATGGACCTCGCCGCGGCCTACGGGCTGGCGGAGCACGAACACTGGCACCGGACCGCGACGCTCGACCGCACGTCGTCGCGGGTCGTGATCGAGGACGTCTGGACGCTCGACGACCCGGCGGGCACGGCCGTCACCCTCATGCTGTGGGGCGACGTGACCGAGGTCGATCAGGCGACCCTGCTCGTGCGTCGACCGGTCGCCGACGCCCGGGACGTGATGCTCCAGCACGACGCGGCCGAGGTCGCGATGGAGGTCGCCAGGCTCGACGACCCGATGATGCGGTCGTCCTGGGGCGAGACGATCATCCGCGTGCGGCTGCTGCCACGTCCCGATGCGGATCGTCTGCTCGTCACCGTGGAGGCCGCACGATGAGCGACGACGACGTCTCCGGCGACCGGGGACCGACGGGCGGCACGGGACCCTCACAGGTCTTCGGCATCGAGCGGCGCGAGCGCATCATGGACGAGGTCCGACGCAACGGTTCCGTCGTCGTCCGCGAACTCGCCGTCATCCTCGGCGTCACGGAGCTGACGATCCGACGCGACATCACCGCACTCGCCGACCTCGGGCTCGTCACGCGGGTCCACGGTGGCGCCACCGCCCGGAGCTCCCTCGATCAGACGGTCGCGCGATCCGCCGACGCCGCCGGCCCCGCCAGGTACCGCATCGGCATGGTCGTGCCGTCGCTCAGCTACTACTGGCCGCAGATCGTCAACGGCGCCCGCGCCACGGCCGCCCTCAGCCGCTCGCAGCTCGTGCTCCGCGGCTCGTCCTACGATCCGGCCGACCAGCGCCGGCAGATGGCCGCGCTCGTCGAGACGGGTGGGATCCACGGGCTCATCGCCGCGCCCGACACCGCGGGCCAGGACGGGTACGCCCTCCTCGCCTGGCTCGACGCACTGCCGATCCCGGTCGTCCTGGCCGAGCGTCGCGCGCCGTCTTCGCTCGCGCTGCGCTCACTGGAGTGGGTGACGACGGACCACGAGTTCGGCGCGGTGCTCGCCGTCCGCCACCTGTACGAGCAGGGGCACCGTCGCATCGGCATCGCCGCGGCGCGGCACTCCCCCACCTCCGACCACCTGCGGCGCGGGTGGGCCAGGGCGTCCGCGGACCTCGGGCTGGACACGGGCCTGACGGTGAACGCCGAGATCGACGACGTCGAGAACGGCGCCAGGGACGCCCGGCTGGGTGCGCTCGTCGACGAATGCCTCGCCACGGGGACCACCGCGCTGTTCGTGCACGCCGATCCGCAGGCGATCCTGCTCGAGCACCACTGCCTCGACCGCGGCGTGCGGATCCCCGAGGATCTCGCGATCGTCGCCTACGACGACGAGGTCGCGGAGAACGGCGAGCCGCCCATCACCGCGCTGCGCCCACCGAAGCAGCACATCGGTCGGATGGCCGTCGAGACGATGGTCGCCCGCCTGTCCGAGGGCCGCCGACGCCCGACGCAGCGCACCCAGGTCCTCCCCGAGCTGCAGGTCCGCGCCTCGTCCCTGACCGCCCCGTCCGCCTGAGTCGCCCGGATCTGCACGAAATCGGCCGGATTCCGTGCAGATCCGGGCAACTCAGCGGACCTGTGGAGAACGTGGACGGGGAACCGCTCCTCGCAGGCACAGTGAAGGGGTGCCAGCTGAGCTTCCGGACGGACCGTTCCTCGTCGGCGACGCGCTCCGCAGCGGGATGACACCCGGCGAACTCCGCAGTCGTCGGCTCGAGAAGCCGGGTCACGGCATCCGGTCCACCCGCCCGGTGGAGACGGTCGAGGATCGCTGTCGTGCGTTCCTCCACCGCCTGTCCGACCAGGTCTTCGTCTGCGGTCCGACCGCTGCGCTCCTCCTCGGCCTGCCGCTCCCGTACCGGCTCTCCACCCCGGAACGCGTCGACCTCGCCGTGGCCGCCCCGGCCCGCGCTCCACACGCCGCCGGGATCGCCGGCCGGTCGGTCACGATCGATGACGAGGACGACGTGATCGTCCACGGCGGCATCCGGCTGACGAGTCCGGTTCGAACGTGGCTGGACCTTGCCGCGACGCTCCCGCTCGCCGATCTCGTCGCAACAGGCGACCATCTGCTTCGGGCGAGTACCGCAGGCTTAGCCGAGTTGGAGGAGGCTGCAGCCCGCTATCCGAGTCGGCGCGGCCGTGGAGCCATCGCCGCCGCACTCCCGCTGCTCGATCACCGCGCGGAATCACCGCCCGAGTCCATCGTCCGCGTCGCGCTGGTGCGCGGCGGCGTCACGGGCTTCGAACCGAACCAGGAGATCCGGGCGGCGAACGGCTCGTTCCTCGCCCGCGCCGACCTCTGTCACCGTGCAGCGCGGATCGTCATCGAGTACCAGGGCGACGACCACCGGGTCGAGGTCGACCGGTGGCGCAAGGACCGCGCTCGCTCCAACCGCCTTCGGGCCGCGGGGTGGACGGTCATCGAGCTGACGGCCGACGATCTCCGTGACCTCCGCGCCGTCGTCGCCTCGGTGCGCGCCGCCCTCGCCGGCCGCTGAGTCGCCCGAATCTGCGCGAAAGCGGGCGAATTTCGTGCAGATCCGGGCGACTCAGCGGGCCATCCGCACGCCGCCGAGGACGCGGGCGCTCGTGCGCGCGAGCGTGCGACGCGACAGCAGCCGGGTCGCGAGCGCGGTGAGGTGGTTGCTGCGGCCGGACACGACACTGGGGCCACCGTCAGCCCGGTCGAGCGCGCGGAACGCGGTGTCGATGACCTGCGCGCTCGTCTGCTTGCGGCCGACGGCAGCGTCGTCGCTCCCGACGACGTCGAAGAACTCGGTCTTGGTCGGCCCGGGGCTCACGGCGAGCACCCGCAGCCCCGTGCCACGGGCCTCTGCCCAGAGCGCCTCGGTGAAGCTCAGCACGAACGCCTTCGTCGCGCCGTACACAGCCATGCCCGGCGTCGGCTGGTAGGCAGCGGTGCTCGCGACCGTCACCAGGGCGCCGGAGCCCTCGAGCAGCTGCGGCATGAATACACGCGTGAGCTCGACGAGCGTCCCGACGTTGAGTTGGATCTCTCCCGTCATGCGCTCCGGGTCCGCCTGGTCGAAGGCACCGTGGCTGCCGAACCCGGCGTTGTTGACGAGCGAGGTGATCCGGATGCCGCGGCGACCCAGCTCGGCGTGGAGCGACTCGGCGGCACCCGCGACGCCGAGGTCGGCTGGCACGACCGTGACCTCGACACCCGAGACCGACCGGAGTTCGGCCGCCAGCGCTTCGAGGCGATCCGCGCGCCTGGCGACGAGCACCAGGTTCGACCCGCGGTTCGCGAACCGTCTGGCGAACTCGACGCCGAGGCCGGAGCTCGCGCCCGTGATGAGTGCGGTGCCACCGCGGAGATCGAGTGTCATGGGGAATCCTTCAGCTGGCGGTGCACAAATGTTGTCAGTGACATCATTGCCGTGTTCGCTCGTGTTGTCAATGTCAACATGGCGGTAGGCTCGTCTCGTGCCAGCTCAGCCCTACCACCACGGAGACCTCCGCCGGACGCTCCTCGAGGCCGCCGCAGCCAGCCTCGAGACGGACGGCGTCGACGAGCTGTCGCTGCGCCGCCTCGCCCGTGGCGCCGGCGTCAGCCACGCGGCGCCGAGCCGACATTTCCGCGACAAGCAGGCCCTCCTCGACGCGCTCGCCGAAGACGGTTTCCGTCGTCTCTCCGCGGCGCTCGAGCGGGCGACCGGAGCCGAGGTCACCTCGTCGGCAGGGGCCCGCGAACAGGTCGACGCACTGGCCCGAGCGTATGTCGGCTTCGCGCTCGCTCAGCCGACGCTCCTCTCGCTCATGTTCGGCCTCAAGCACGCGCCCGATGCCCGGGAGGAGCTGCTCGCCGCCGGTCACGCCTCGATGGAGATCGTCGTCCGGGTCGTCACCACCGGGCAGGAGATCCGCGCGATCACCGCCGGCGATCCGCACCACATCGCGCTCGTAGCCTTCGCGACCTTCCACGGCATCGCCGTACTCGCCTCTGGCGGCCTGCTCGACGGCGTCCCGGCCGACGACCTCGTGACGAGCGCCGTCGACCTCTTCTGGCGGGGCCTCACTCCCGAGGCTTGAGTCGCCCGAATCTGCGCGAAAACGGGCGGAGTTCGTGCAGATCCGGGCAACTCAGCGGGTCAGCCGACGCCGTTCAGGACCGAGGAGGCGAAGGACGCGGCACGGACGCTGAGGGTCGCGATGCGCTCCTGGCGGGCCGCCTCCGCATCGAAACCGACGTAGGCGAGCGGCGGCAGCTTCCGCACGTTGGCCGAGCACTGGAAATCGGCGCAGACGAGCGTGCCGACCGTGTCGCCGTTCTTGCCGGCCTGTCCGGCCCGCTTCGCGCTGTAGAACACGACGTCGTTGCTGAGTGTGATGTCCTGGCACCACGCGCACTGCGGCCGGGTGCGGGGCATCGCGTCGGCCTGCCGGAGCAGGATGCCGACGGGTTCGCCGTCGACGATCGTGATGACATAGGCGCGTCGCGGCAGCTTCTTGTCGCGCCACCCGAGGAAGTCACGCACCTCGAAGTCGATCGTGTCGAGGTCGACGGGCAGGCTCACGTCGCTGACCTCCTTGCGCGACGCGTTGACGAAGGAGGCTCGGATCTGGGATTCGTTCAGGGGGATCATGGGTTCACCGGTTTCGGCTGGGCCGTCGTGGAGACGGCGGAGAGACCCTCCGCGCGTCGGTGCGCTGCGGTGGGTGCGTCAGGGTGCGCGGCCTCGTCGTCGTCGCTCGGACAAGCGCGATGGACGAGGCCGACGTCCTCACCGGGTGGGTGAGGTGGTCGACCGGGTGCGCTGCTCTCTCGGGCCGGCGTTGCGGACGCCGACGACCTCCAGACGCCCGACACGGGGCGGAGCGATGAGCATGGACACACAGGCACTGTATCAAGCGATGGCGCGCTCGCTCCCCTGGTCCGCACGTTCAGGCTCCCGGCGCGGCAGGATGGACGCATGACCCTCGACGTCGCCCTCCTCCGCACCGCGTTCCCCTCCCTCACCTCGGGCATCGCCCACTTCGACGGCCCCGGCGGCACCCAGACGCCGCTCGCCGTCGGCCAGGCCATCCTCGACACCCTGACGGGCCCGCTCTCGAACCGAGGGACCTCGGTCGCCTCCGAACGACGGGCTGACGACGCGGTCGTCGCCTTCCGCGCTGCGATGGCGGACCTCCTCGCCGCCGACCCGCGCGGCATCGTCTACGGTCGCAGTGCGACCCAGCTCGCCTACGACTTCGCGAAGCACCTGTCCCGCGGCTGGACGGCGGGCGACGAGGTGGTGGTGTCCCGGCTGGACCACGACGCGAACGTCCGCCCGTGGGTCCAGGCCGCGGAACGCGCCGGCGCGACGGTGCGCTGGATCGAGCTCGATGCCGCGACCGGCGAGCTCGACCTCGAGTCGCTCGACGCGACCCTCGGCGAGCGCACCCGGCTCGTCGCCGTAACCGCAGCGTCGAACCTCCTCGGCACCATCCCGCCGGTGCGGACGATCGCCGACCGGGCGCACGCGGTCGGCGCGCTCGTCTGGGTCGACGGCGTCCACTACACGGCCCACCACGTCGTCGACGTCGAGGCCCTCGGTGCCGACTTCTTCGTCTGCTCGCCGTACAAGTTCTTCGGGCCGCACTGCGGTGTCCTCGCCGCGTCGCCGGCGCTGCTCGAGTCGATCCACCCCGACAAACTGCTGCCGTCGACGAACGTGGTGCCCGAGCGCTTCGAGTTCGGCACGCTGCCCTACGAGCTCATGGCCGGCGTGACGGCGGCCATCGGCGTGCTCGCGTCGATCGACCCCGGTGACGCCACGACGAGACGAGACCGTCTCGTGGCCTCCGCCGCTGCCGTCCACCAGCGGGAACTCGCGCTGCGCAGCCGTATCGAGGACGAGCTCGCCGACCTCGGCCCGCTCGTCGAGCTGCACTCGCGAGCCGCCGAGCGCACGGCGACGCTGTTCATGACGTTCCCCGGCAGGCGTGCAGCGGACGCGGCCGCCTTCCTCGCCGCACGCGACGTCCTCGCACCGGCGGGCTCGTTCTACGCGGTCGAGCCGTTCGCGGCGCTGGGCCTCGACGACGTCGGCGGCCTCCGCGTCGGCGTCGCCCCGTACACCTCGGACGAGGACGTCGACCGCCTGCTCGACGGCATCAGGGCCTTCCTCGCGGGCTGACCGGCTCGCGGGCTGACCGGCTCGCCGGTTGAACGGTTGGCGAGCCGGCCCGGCGACAGCGCCCTCAGGACCGCTTGCCGCTCTCGCGTCGCAGCACGACGAACCCGGCGACCATGACGACCGCCCCGAGGACGAGGGTGATGATCCGGAAGAATCCGAAGTCGTAGACACCGAAGATCAGGGGCCCGGCGAAGAGGAACGTGGCGCCGACGAAGTACCAGACGGAGGTCGTCCCGCCGTCGAGCGAGGTGGGTGGCGGCGTCGACTCGGGCTCCGCCGCGGCGGGACCGTCCTGGGGCACCTTGTCCCCGTGTGGTGCAGGTTCGGGCTGCGTCGATCCGGTCATCATTCGCTCCGATCCGCGTCGCGCTCGGTGGTGTCCACGACGTCAAGCCCCACGCTACGCAGCCCTCGAGCGCCGCGAATCCCCCAGGTGACGGAGATCAGGCCTCGCTGGCGAACATCCGGCCGTCGGGGTCGAGCTTCGTCAAGAGGGCGGCGGAGATCTCGCCGAGCTGCTCGATCTGCGCCGGCGTCAGTGCGTCGAGGACCAGGGACCGCACGTGCTCGACGTGGCCCGGCGCGGCCTGGACGACCTTGTCCCAGCCCGCATCGGTGAGCGTCACGTTCGTCGCCCGTCGATCCTCCGGGCACGGCGTCCGTGCCACGAAGCCCGCCTCCTCCAAGCGCGTCAGCACCCGCGACAAACGAGGCAGCGTCGCGTTCGTCCGGGCCGCGAGCGCCGAGGTGCGCAGCGTGCGGCCCGGGGTCTCGGACAGCATCGCGAGTGTGAAGTAGTCGAAGTGCGTCAGATGCTCGTCCCGCGTGAGCTGGAGGTCGAGCGCGGCCGGCAGGAGTTCGAGCACCGCGGCGAAGCGCACCCAGGAGCGTTGCTCGTCGCCGCTCAGCCATCGCGTCTCGGTCATGACTCCAGCGTAGCAATAGTTGCGTCTACAACTAACCGGTGTTACGTTACTTGTATCAACAACCAATTGACCCGTGACCAGGCGGCCACGAGAAGGAGCATCGTCATGACGAACGTCACCATCTTCGGAACCGGCAACATGGGCAGCGCCATCGCCGGTGTCCTCGCAGCAGGCGGCGCCTCCGTCGACCACCTCGGATCGGCCGAGACCGGCACGATCACCGGCGACGTCGTCGTCCTCGCGGTCCCCTACCCGGCCCTCTCGACGATCGTCGAGCAGTACGCCGACCAGCTCGCGGGCAAGGTCGTCGTCGACATCACCAACCCCCTCGACTTCTCGACCTTCGACGGCCTCACCGTCCCCGCCGGCAGCTCGGCTGCAGCGGAACTGCAGGCGAAGCTCCCGACCTCCCACGTCCTCAAGGCCTTCAACACGAACTTCGCCGCCACCCTCGCCGCGAAGCAGGTCGGCGACGTGGCCACCACGGTCCTCATCGCCGGGGACGACGCCGACGCCAAGGCCACACTCCAGCAGCTCGTGACCGCCGGTGGCCTCGAGGCCGTCGACGCCGGGTCCCTGAAGCGCGCCCACGAACTCGAGGCGATCGGCTTCCTGCAGCTCACGCTGGCGGCGTCGGAGAAGATCTCCTGGACCGCGGGGTTCGCGCTCGTCAAGTAGTCGTCGGATCGTGATCCGGGAGGAACGATCCTCCCGGATCACGACGGACTGGAGGACGATGGGCGCATGACCTTCCGCGCCCTCGTCCCCGGCCAGCGTTCCAGCGTCCTGCTCGGCGGGCCGCACGATGACGCGCCCGTCCTCCTCTTCGAGACCGACGAACTCCTCATCGAAGCGCCGAACTGGTCCCTCGACGGCCGGACGCTGTACCTCAACGGCAACGGGCGACTCTGGGCGCTCCCGGTCGACGACCCGACCGCGGGGCTCACGCCGATCGACTTCCACGGCCTCCCCGAGCTCAACAACGACCACGTCCTCGACCCCGACGGCGAACACATCCTCCTCTCGGCGATGGACGGTCACATCTACCGCGGTGCCCTCACCGGCGGACCGGTCACGAAGCTCACCGCCGACGACGACCGGTGGCACTTCCTCCACGGTGTCTCCCCGGACGGCACGCGCATCGCGTACGTCGAGCTCGAGGGCTTCGAGCACCCCGGTCGACTCGCGATCGGTCCGGCGGTCGAGGGCGGCGGCCCCGTCACCGTCCTCGACACGGGCGACGGCCACCTCGACGGTCCGGAGTGGTCGCCCGACGGCCGGTGGCTGCTCTGCAACACGGAGCACTTCGGCACGGCCCCGGGCCATGCGCAGCTCGCGCGGATCCCCGACGGCGGCGGTGAGCTCGAGCAGCTCGTCGAGAGCGACACCGTCGACTGGTTCCCCCATCTCTCCCCCGACGCCCGACTGGCCTCGTACATCACCTTCCCCGCCGGCACGATCGGACACCCGGCCGACCTCGACGTCGAGGTCCGGCTCGTCTCGACCGACGACTGGGCGACTCCGGTCCGCCGCTATCCCCTCTTCGGCGGCCAGGGCACGCTCAACGTGAACAGCTGGGCACCCGACAGCTCTCGGTTCGCCTTCGTCGCCTACCCGATCACCCGCTGAACCGCCCGATTCTGCGCGGTTTCGGCGAAGAATCGCACCGATCCGGGCGAGTCAGGGGGCTCGTCGATAGGGTCGGAGCGTGACCGATGCCAGCAGCGCCCACTCCCAGACGCTCTCGCGCGGCATCCGGATCCTCGAGGTCCTGGCCGACGCGCGCACCCCGCTCACGATCGACGCCCTGAGCGCGACGCTCGGTCTGCACCGCAGCGTCACCTACCGCCTGCTGCGCACGCTCGAAGACCACCGCCTGGTCGTCCGGGACGGCGCGGGACGGATCGCACTCGGATCGCGCCTGGCAGCCCTCGCCGCCGGTGTCTCCCACGATCTTCAGGCCGCCGCCCTGCCCGAGCTGACGGCCATCGCGAACGAGCTCGGCATGACCTGCTTCCTCACCGTGCTGGACGGCGATGAGATCGTCACCCTCGTCAGCGTCGAACCGCGGCACACGATGGGGTCGATCGCACAGCGGCCCGGCACCCGGCACCCGGTCGGTGTCGGCGCTCCCGGCAAGGCGATCGCGTCCCGGCTGCCTGCGTCGCAGTGGCCGGACGCCCTCGACGACGACCACCGCGCCGAGCTGACGGTGGTCCGTGAACAGGGCTGGGCGTCGAGCCACGACGAGGTCATCACCGGCCTCCGCGCCGTCGCCGTACCGCTCGCCGCGCACGGCTCGCCGGCAGCCGCCCTCGCGGTCGTCTACGTCTCCAGCAGTCGCCCCGAAACCGAGATCGCGGCCCGCCTCATCGAGGGGGCCGCGACCATCGCGTCGTCGGTCTGACCGCGGCTACCTCCGCGCGCCGTAGATCTGACCACGGCTCTGCTCGTCCTCCGCCTCGCCACCGAGCGGGATACCCGTGCGGTCACGGAGGAGGAGGGTCGCCGCGAAGGCGATCACGATCATGCCGGCGATGTAGAACGCGACGCTCGTCGACGACCCCGTTACCTGCACCAGCCAGGTCGCGATCGTCGGCGCGAACGCGCCGCCGAGGATGGCGCCGATCGCGTAGGTGACCGACACACCCGTGTACCGGATCGACGCGGGGAACAGCTCGGCGAAGTACGCCGCCTGGGGTCCGTAGGTGAAACCGTTGCCGATCGTGAACAGCGCGAGCCCGAGGAACAACAGCCACGGGTTGCCGGTGTTCACGAGCGGGAAGAGCACGAAGACGGTGGCCAGGAACGCGACCCAACCGATGATGTAGGTGTTGCGTCGGCCGATCCGGTCGGAGAGCGAACCCGCGAACCACGTGACGATGAGCCAGACGATGGCCGACCCGGTCACCGCGAGCAGCACCGGCGTCCGCTCCATGCCCACCAGGCCACCGTCGGCGAGCGGCGTCGTCGCGTAGTTCTGGATGTAGCCGCCCGTGGTCATGTAGCCGGCGGCGTTGTTGCCGGCGAAGGTGAGCGCCGCGAGCAGTACGAGCAGCCAGTGGTGGCGGAAGAGCTCGACGATCGGGACGCGGCGACGCTCCTTGTTGCGGGCGAGGGCGACGAAGACGGGGCTCTCGTCGACCTTCCGGCGCACGACGTAGCCGACGATGATCAGGACGAAGCTCAGCAGGAACGGGATCCGCCAGCCCCATTCGAGGAACGCCGCGCCGGGCGAGATCACGCCCGTCATGAGGGCGAGCATGCCGGAGGCGAGGAGCAGCCCGATCGGGACGCCGATCTGCGGGAAGGCACCGAACCGGCCGCGGCGACCGGTGGGGGCGTGCTCGACTGCCATGAGGACGGCGCCACCCCACTCCCCGCCGGTCGACAGCCCCTGCAGGATACGCAGGAGCACGAGCAGGGCGGGGGCGACGATCCCGATCTGGTCGTACGTCGGCAGCAGACCGATGAGCGTCGTGGCGGCTCCCATGAGGAAGAGCGTGATGACGAGCATCTTCTTCCGGCCGATGCGGTCGCCGAAGTGCCCGGCGACGAACGCGCCGAGCGGCCGGAACAGGAAGCTGACGCCGACGGTCGCGAACGACAGCAGCAGCGCGGCCTGCGGTCCCGCCGGCTGGAAGAAGAGCTGCGAGAAGACGAGTCCTGCGGCGCTCGCGTAGAGGAAGAAGTCGTACCACTCGACCGTGGTGCCGATGACGGTGGCGAAGGCCACGCGCCGGAGTTCCGCGGGCGTCGTCGCTCGCGCCAGTGATGCGGTTGTCATTGTCTCGAGACCCCTTTGTCCGTCGCGGCCCGTCATTGGACCGCCAGAATGTACACCACATCGTATACAATCGTGGTCGCCGCGCAAGAGGCAGTCGATGACGACGCACCGTATCGTGATCGCAAGCCGCAGTCGATGCAGATGAGGACGGGACGCGATGCAGGATCACGAACGACAGGCGATCGCCGACGAGCTGGCGGCGGCGCACGAGGAGCGGAGCGTCATCCCCCTCCTCACCGCCCGGCACCCGGACATGACCATCGAGGACTCCTACGCCGTGCAGGCGCTGTGGGCCGAACGCCGCATCGCCGCCGGTCGGCGCGTCGTCGGCCACAAGATCGGCCTCACCTCGAAGGCGATGCAGCAGGCCACCGGGATCACCGAACCCGACTACGGCGTCATCCTCGACGACCAGGTCTTCGACTCGGGCGCGACGCTCGACTTCGACGCCTACTCCAACGTCCGCGTGGAGGTCGAGCTGGCCTTCGTCCTCGGCCGCCCACTGCAGGGCCCGCACTGCACGATCTTCGAGGTGCTCGACGCGACCGATCACATCGTCCCCGCGCTCGAGGTCCTCAACTCCCACATCGAACTCGACGGTCGCACGATCGTCGACACCATCGCCGACAACGCGGCACTCGGTGCCATGGTGCTCGGCGGAACGCCCGTCCGCCCCGACGCGATCGACCCGCGCTGGGTCTCGGCCCTGCTCTACCGCAACCAGACCATCGAGGAGTCGGGGGTGGCCGGCGCCGTCCTCGGGCACCCGGCACTCGGCGTCGCGTGGCTCGCCGGCAAGCTCGCCCAGCACGGTGGGAGTCTCGCCGCCGGGGAGATCATCCTGTCGGGATCGTTCACGAGACCGATGTGGGTCGAGCGGGGCGACACCGTCCACGCCGAATACCAGGGACTGGGAGCCGTGACATGCCGATTCGAATGACCCTGCCGCCGACCTTCGGCGAGCGCCTGCGCACCGCGAACCGACCCCTCGTCGGGATGTGGGTAGTGTCGGGCAGCCCGATCGCGGCGGAGATCGCGGCGGGCAGCGGGCTCGACCTGCTCCTCATCGACGGCGAGCACTCGGCGAACACCCTGGAGAGCATCCAACTGCAGCTGCAGGTGGTGGCCGCCTTCCCGGTGTGTCCGCTGGTGCGGGTGCCGTTCGGGGACGCGGTCGTCATCAAGCAGGTGCTCGACCTCGGGGCCCAGAACCTCATCGTGCCCATGGTGTCGTCGGCCGAGCAGGCGGCGGCGCTCGTGCAGGCCGTGCGGTACCCGCCGCAGGGCGTCCGCGGGGTCGGCAGCGCGCTCGCGAGGTCCTCCCGCTGGAACCGGGTCGACGACTATCTCGCGCAGGCAGACGACTCGGTGTCGCTCACGGTGCAGATCGAGTCGGCGGAGGCCGTGGAGCAGGCCGAGGAGATCCTCGCGGTCGACGGCGTGGACGCGGTGTTCGTCGGTCCGGCCGACCTCTCGGCGTCGCTCGGCCTGCTCGGCCAGCAGGGGCACCCCACCGTGGTCAGCGCTGTCGAGCGGGTGCTCGATGCCGCCGCCGCCGCGGGGAAGCCGGCCGGCGTGAACGCCTTCGACCCCGTCATGGCCGAGCACTACCTCGACCGCGGGGCGTCCTTCGTCCTCGTCGGTGCGGACGTGTCGCTCCTCGCCCGCGCATCCGAGCAGCTGGCCGAGCGCTTCATCGACGGCCGGAGCGACGCGACCCGCAGCGACGGGTACTGACCCTTCCCCACTGCGTCCGGATCGTATACGATTCTGGATACCGACAACGAGGACGTGTGATGAGCAGCCACCAGGGCATCGAAGGCCTCCCCAACAGCGGGGGCGGCAAGATCATCGCCGTCCACCTCAACTACCCGTCACGGGCCGCCCAGCGCGGCCGCACGCCGGAGCACCCCTCGTACTTCCTCAAGCCGTGGTCATCCGTCTCGAGCACGGGCGGCACCATCGAGCGCCCGGCAGGCGCGGAACTGCTCGCCTTCGAGGGCGAGATCGCGATCATCATCGGGACCGCGGCCCGCCGCGTCCGCGTCGAGGACGCCTGGCAGCACGTCTCGGGCGTCACCGCGGCGAACGACTTCGGGCTCTACGACCTCCGCAGCGCAGACAAGGGGTCGAACCTGCGATCGAAGGGCGGCGACGGCTACACGCCCCTCGGCCCGTCCGTCATCCCCGCCGAGCAGATCGATCCGGCCGCCCTCCGCGTGCGCACCTGGGTCAACGGCGTCGTGGTCCAGGACGACACGAGCGACACGCTGCTCTTCCCCTTCGCCCAGCTCATCGCCGACCTCTCGCAGCTCTCGACGCTCGAGCCCGGCGATGTCATCCTCACCGGCACACCCGCCGGCTCCTCCGTCGTCGTGCCCGGCGACGTCGTCGAGGTCGAGGTCGACGCACCGACCGCACCCGGCACCCCGACGAGCGGTCGACTCGTGACGACGGTCGTCGAGGGCACCGAGCCCTTCGGCGGGTTCGGCGCGAAGCCGGTCGTCGACGACCATCAGCGGATCGAGGCCTGGGGGGACGCTGTGGCGGCGGGTCTGCCTGCACCGGCTGAGCCTCTCACCGCTGCATCGCCCGCCGAACCGCTCGACCCCGCGGTCACCGTACAGCTCGCCTCGGTCTCGACGGCGACACTCAGCGCCAAGCTCCGAGCCCGCGGGTACACCGAGGTCTTCGTCGAGGGCGTCCACGCCTCGCGACCGGGCACGCGCATGGTCGGCGTGGCCCGCACCCTCCGCTTCGTCGCCTACCGGCCCGACCTCTTCGCCGAGCGCGGCAACCGCTTCAACGCGCAGAAGCGCATCTTCGACACCGTCGAGGCCGGCGAGGTCATCGTGATCGAGGCACGCGGCGAGCGCGGTACGGGCACCGTCGGCGACGTCCTCGCGCTTCGGGCGCAGCAGCGGGGAGCGGCCGGGGTCGTCACCGACGGCGGCATGCGCGATGCCGAGCAGGTCGCGGCGTTCGACCTGCCGACCTTCTCGCAGGGTCCGCACCCGTCCGTCCTCGGGCGCCGCCATGTGCCGTGGGAGACCGACGTCGCGATCACCTGCGGCGGGGCGACCGTCCTGCCGGGCGACGTGATCGTCGGGGACGGTGACGGCGTCATCGCGATCCCCCGGGCGCTCGCCGCAGAGGTCGCCGCGGAGGCGGTCGTGCAGGAAGCGGAGGACGCCTGGATCGCCGAGCAGGTCCGTGGCGGTGCCGCGGTCGACGGCCTCTTCCCGCTGAACGCCGAGTGGCGGGCGCGATACGAGAGCGAGCAGGGACGATGAGCGGACCACACCCGACGACCGGGCAGGAGGCGTCGCTCAGCAAGTCCGAGCGCGCCTACCGGTTCATCCGCGAGGCGATCGACGAGGGGCGCTTCGTCCCCGGGTACCGGCTGGTGCTCGGACAGATCGCCGGAGAGCTCGACGTCAGCGTCGTTCCGGTGCGCGAGGCGATCCGTCGGCTGGAGGCCGAGGGGCTCGTGACGTTCGAGCGCAACGTCGGCGCGCAGGTCGCGATGCTGCACGAGACCGAGTACCTCTTCACGATGCAGACGCTCGCCCTCGTCGAGGGCGCGGCGACCTCGATGAGTGCCGCCTACCTCACCGACGACCACCTGGCCCGCGCCCGCGAGATCAACGAGCGGATGCGCCGCACGCTCGACGACTTCGACCCGCACGCGTTCACGGCGCTGAACCTGGAGTTCCACACCGTCCTCTTCGAGGAGTGCCCGAACCCGCACGTCCTCGACCTCGTCCACCGCGGCTGGCGGCGGCTGAACGCGCTCCGCGATTCCACGTTCAGCTTCGTGCCCGGCCGCGCGCGGGAGTCGGTCGCCGAGCACGACGGCATCCTCGAACTCATCGCCGCCGGCGCGCAGCCGCTCGAGATCGAGATCGCCGCCCGCGACCACCGCACCGCGACCCTCGACGCCATGCTCGCCTACCAGGCCGAGCACCAGCCGCCCACCACGGCCCGCCCGCCGTCGTCACCGCCGTCCACCACCGACCGGAGGAACCATCCATGACCCAGCACGTTCCGGCAGCGTTGCCCGACCGTATCCGGCATTACATCGACGGCGCGTTCGTCGACTCGGTCGACGGCGACACCTTCGACGTCCTCGACCCGGTGTCGAACGAGACCTACGTCCAGGCCGCCGCCGGCAAGCAGGCGGACATCGACCTCGCCGTCGCCGCCGCCAAGCGCGCCTTCGACGAGGGTCCGTGGCCGCGGCTCCTCCCCCGCGAACGCAGCCGGATCCTGCACCGGGTCGCCGACGCCGTCGAGGCGCAGGACGCCCGCCTCGCGGAGCTGGAGAGCTTCGACACTGGGCTGCCGATCACGCAGGCGCTCGGTCAGGCGAAGCGCGCCGCCGAGAACTTCCGGTTCTTCGCCGACCTGATCGTCGCCCAGCACGACGACACCTACAAGGTGCCCGGGCGGCAGGTCAACTACGTCAACCGCAAGCCCATCGGCGTCGCGGGGCTCATCACGCCGTGGAACACGCCGTTCATGCTCGAGAGCTGGAAGCTCGCTCCGGCCCTCGCGACCGGGAACACGGTCGTCCTGAAGCCGGCAGAGTTCACGCCGCTCTCGGCAAGCCTGTGGGCGGACATCTTCCGCGACGCCGGCGTGCCCGACGGCGTGTTCAACCTCGTGAACGGGCTCGGTGAGGACGCCGGCGACGCCCTCGTGAAGCACCCGGACGTGCCGCTCATCTCGTTCACCGGCGAGAGCAGCACCGGTCAGCTCATCTTCGCGAACGCCGCGCCGTTCCTGAAGGGGCTCTCGATGGAGCTCGGCGGCAAGTCACCGGCCGTCGTGTTCGCCGACGCCGACCTCGACGACGCCCTCGACGCGACGGTGTTCGGGGTGTTCTCGTTGAACGGCGAGCGCTGCACCGCCGGCAGCCGCATCCTCGTCGAGCGGAGTGTCTACGACGACTTCGTGGAGCGCTACGCCGAGCGGGCCCGCAACATCGTCGTCGGGCACCCGAACGACCCGGCCACCGAGGTCGGCGCGCTCGTGCACCCGGAGCACTACGAGAAGGTCATGGGCTACGTCGAGATCGGCAAGACCGAGGGCCGCCTCGTCGCCGGCGGCGGTCGCCCCGAGGGGTTCCCGACCGGCAACTACGTCGCGCCGACGGTCTTCGCCGACGTCCCGCCGAGCGCCCGCATCTTCCAGGAGGAGATCTTCGGGCCGGTCGTCGCCATCACCCCGTTCGACTCCGACGAGGAGGCGCTCGAGCTCGCGAACGACACGAAGTACGGGCTCGCCGCCTACATCTGGACGAACGACCTCAAGCGCGCCCACACCTTCTCCCAGAACGTGCAGGCCGGGATGGTGTGGCTGAACTCGAACAACGTGCGCGACCTCCGCACCCCGTTCGGCGGCGTCAAGGCCTCAGGGCTCGGGCACGAGGGCGGCTACCGCTCGATCGACTTCTACACCGACCAGCAGGCGGTGCACATCACGCTGAACCAGGCGCACTCCCCGCGCTTCGGGACCGGCGGGCCGCTGCAGGCCGCGCACTGACCGCTCCCGGTCGACCTCCACCCAGCAATCGAGATCAGCAAGGACGCAGATCATGTCGAACCCCATCACCCCGTCGTCGGCCGAGCCCGTCGTGACCGCAACCGACCCGATCCCCGTGCCGGTGAACCGCATCCCGACGCCCGCCGCCACCCCGCCGGACATCGTCCGGTGTGCGTACATGGAGATCGTCGTCACGGATCTCGCCGCGAGCCGGAAGTTCTACGTCGACGTCCTCGACCTCGTCGTCACGGAGGAGGACGAGACGACCGTCTACCTGCGGAGCTTCGAGGAGTTCATCCACCACAACCTCGTGCTGCGGCAGGGTCCGGTGGCGGCGGTCGCCGCGTTCAGCTACCGGGTGCGGAGTCCTGAGGACCTCGACCGCGCGGTCGCCTTCTACACGGAGCTCGGGTGCCGGGTGGAGCGTCGGGCCGAGGGGTATGTGAAGGGCATCGGCGATTCGGTGCGCGTGGAGGATCCACTCGGGTTCCCCTATGAGTTCTTCTACGACGTGGAGCACGTCGAGCGGTTGGCGTGGCGCTACGACCTGTACACGCCGGGCGCGCTCGTGCGGCTCGACCACTTCAACCAGGTGACGCCGGACGTGCCGCGCGCGGTCGCGTACATGGAGGACCTCGGGTTCCGCGTCACGGAGGACATCCAGGACGAGGCCGGGACGACGTACGCGGCCTGGATGCGGCGCAAGCCGACCGTGCACGACACGGCGATGACGGGTGGTGACGGACCGCGCATGCACCACGTGGCGTTCGCGACGCACGAGAAGCACAACATCATCGCGATCTGCGACAAGCTCGGCGCGCTGCGCATGTCGGACGTCATCGAGCGCGGCCCCGGCAGGCACGGCGTCTCGAACGCGTTCTACCTGTACATCCGCGACCCCGACGGCCACCGGATCGAGATCTACACCCAGGACTACTACACGGGCGACCCCGACAACCCGGTGGTCACGTGGGACGTGCACGACAACCAGCGTCGCGACTGGTGGGGCAATGCCGTCGTGCCGAGTTGGTACACGGACGCGTCGCTCGTCCTCGACCTCGACGGCGAACCGAAGCCGGTCGTCTCCCGGACCGACGACTCCGAGCTCGAGGTCACCATCGGTGCCGACGGCTTCTCCTACACCCGCAAGGGCGACGACGCGCAGGGCTTCAAGCTCGGCAACACGCTCTAGGCCTCGGTTCATTCGCCCATCTTTGGGCGACGCAATGTCCGCTCGCCCAAACATGGGCGAATGAACTGAGCCAGTCGCGGCACTTCCCTATGCTGGCTGGATGATGAGCCCGGTCGGCTACACCTCGTTCACCGGATCCGCACCCGACGGCGTGTGGGGTGAGGTCACGCAGCTGTTCGTCGCGGCGTTCACCGCCGAGCCGTACAACGAGGACGCGATCGACCTCGCGACCATCCGGCAGTGGGGCCCGGAGCATCTCGGGCACCGCGGCGGACGCCTCGTCATCGCCACGGTCGACGGCCGGATCGTGGGCTTCGCGCTCGCCCACGGCCTCGACGCCGACCCGGCCTGGCTCGGCATCCTGGCGCAACTGGCCGACTCCAGCAGCACGGCTGCGGCTGCCATCGCGCGTCCGGCGGACGCCGTCGTGGTCCACGAACTCGCCGTCGCGGAGGATCAGCGCGGACGTGGGATCGCCCGCGGCTGCCTGGCCGCCGTCCTGCAGGACCGCTCCGAGACGCAGACGGTCATCGGCGTCTACGAGCGCGCGACCGAGGCGGCAGCGATGTACCACCGCTGGGGGCTCAGCGAGCTCGGTCGCGTACCGATGCCGGGCGACGCGATCGCCCTCCGCGTCCTGACCGCTTCCACAATCGAGCTGGTCTCGCGCCTGCGATCCGCCAACCCCGAGTCAGCACAAATGACCCGGCGGACGCTCTGGCTCAGCCCCTGGGAGTGGGACTGTTGTGGCGGGCCGTTGGAAACCGGCCAACGGGTGACCTTCTCGGTCTGGCCCGTCGACGATGGACAGCGGACCTGGCTGACCGAGGCGATCGGTGCGGACCTCACCGCTCAGATCGATGGTGTTGAGATGCACCACGAGGAGGGCCCCGCACCGGAGCGACTGACGGGCAGGCTGGCGAAGCTGTCGAGGGTGTCGATGCCGTCCCGCTTGGTGCGCACGAAACGTCCCCTGTTACCGCAAGGAGCCGCCCGGGCCGCACTGCGCCCCGTCGGCCCGCCGGGGAGCGGCGTGTTCATTGGCTCGCGCCCTTCCGAGTACGTCACGCATCACGAACCGGTCCCCGGACTCCCGGTCGTGAGCCTCGCGCCACGGATCCCGCCGGAATCGGAGTTCGAGAACGCCGACGTGCGAGCAGCGGCTCAAGCGGCGGTCGAGGCCCGAGAACTCGACACGGCGACGAGCGAGGTCGAACTCCGACTCGTCGGCTACCTCGTCGAGCTCGAACTGGACGTCGACTGAGCCGGACCCGCGCCGTTCAGCACGCGCGGCGCAGGCTCCGCAGCGTCGCGTCGATCAGCCGTTCGGCGCGCTCCGGCGTCATCCGGTCCGACTGCTCCGCTGCTCGCGCGACCGCGATGCCGTCGAGCACCGCGAGCAGGAGCGCCGCGTCGTCCGCGGCCAGGCCGTCATCAGGGAACGCGGCGACGAGCAGCCGCAGGAGGACCTCCTCGGTGCGGGCCCAGTCAGCGGTGTGGATCGCTCGCACCTCGGTCTCCGTGCTCGCCCGGGCGGCGAAGGCGACCCAGACGATCCCGTCGGTCAGGTCATCACCCTCGATGCAGGCGATCTCACGACAGAAGATCCGAAGTCGCTCCTCCTCGGAGTTCACAGCCTCGAGCCGCGCTGCCACGCGTCGACGGAACCGCTCGTTGACCTCGGTCATCGCCGCGACGACCAGTCGGTCCTTCGTCGGGAAGTGATGCTGGACCGCGCCGACGGAGACACCGGCTTCGCTCGCGACCGTGCGGATGGTCAGCGCATCGGCACCGCGCGATGCCGTGATCCGCAGCAGTGCATCGAGGATCCGACCCCTGTTCGTGTCCTGCTCGGTCATCGCCTCCGCTTTCGCCATCGCCCACTCGACAGGGTACGGTCTTCACATGACCAATACGAGCGTATTGCCGCCGTCGCAGCCGACCTCCCGACGCATCGCCGCACTCGACGTGGTCCGCGGACTCGCGATCCTCGGCACGCTCGGCACCAACATCTGGGTGTTCTCGCACCCCTGGGGTCTGCTCGGGATGCTCTCCGCCCCGGTGACCCCGGAGACCGGCCCCGCGGCGGGCACGATCCAGCTCGCCCTCATGGCACTCACGCAGGGCAAGTTCCTCGCGCTCCTGACTCTGATGTTCGGCGCGGGCCTCGCGATCCAGCACGGAGCAGCACGACGACGCGAGCAACGCTGGCCCGGTCGTTACCTGTGGCGCGCCACCCTGCTCCTCATCGACGGTGCCGTGAACTACGTCCTCATCGCGGAGTTCGACGTCCTCATGGGCTACGCGGTCACCGGCGCCATCGTCGCCTGGCTCCTGCTCACCAGGCCCCGCGCCCAGCGCGCCATGATCGCCGTCTTCGGCGCACTGCACGTCCTCCTCATCAGCGCAATCGTCGCGTTCATCGCCACGACGCCGGCGGTGTCGGGCGACCTCCCGCTCCCCGCCGGACCGAGCCCCTACGCCACTGAATCGTTCCTCGGCCTGGCGGTCTTCCGGCTCGACAACGTGGGGGTCTTCCGCGCGGAGCCCGTCCTGATCGGGTTCCTCACGCTCGCCATGTTCCTCGCCGGCGCGCACCTGTTCCAGGCCGGCGTCTTCGGTGAAACCGGTGGTCGACTCCGACGCCGCCTGATGATCATCGGGGCCTGCGCGCTCCCGATCGACCTCGCCCTCGGCATCTGGGGCGGCACCGCGGGACTCCTCGCCGAACGCTACCTGGCCGCACCCCTCGTGGCGCTCGGCGTCCTCGGCGCCACCGTCGAGCTCTGTCGTCGCTTCGGCACCGACGGGTGGATCGCCTCACGCCTGCGCGAGCTCGGCAAAGTCGCCTTGAGCGCGTACTTGCTCCAGAACCTCCTCGGCGGCGCGATCTTCTACGGCTGGGGCTTCGGCCTCGCCGAACTCACCGCCCCGTGGCGCGTCCCGGTCACCGTCGCCGCGTTCGTCGTCATCGCCGCGCTCGTGACCGGCTTCGCCCACCTCTGGCTCCGGCGGTTCGCGCTCGGCCCCGTCGAGTGGCTCTGGAAACGCGGCGCGGAGCTCGGGACGAAGCAGCCGGAGGGCCGACCCTCGCTACGGTGAGACCATGACCACCGTGCACCTCACCGGCCAGCTGATCTGCGCGACACCGACCGACGTGTCGATCGTCGAGACCCATCTGCCAGAGCATGTCGCGCTCACCCGCGCCGAACCGGGGTGCGTGTCGTTCGAGGTGACGCCGACGGACGACCCGCTCGTCTGGGACGTCGCCGAGGTCTTCGAGGACGACGAGTCGTTCGCCGCACACCAGGCCCGCGTCGCGTCCAGCGAGTGGGGGCGCGCGACCGCGGGCATCGAGCGCCGCTACCAGGTGACCCGGTCGCCAGCGGGCCGGACCGTCATGGACGTCGGCGACGACGACCTCGCCGACCTCCGCCGCAGACTCCACGACACCCGCTGGCCTGACCGGTGGCCGACCGCCGGTTGGGAGGCCGGCACCGACCAGGACGAGCTGCGGCGACTCGTCACCTACTGGGCGGACGACTTCGACTGGGCAGCACAGCAGCGGGACATCAACGCCCTGCCGTGGCACCGGGCCGAGATCGATGGGGCCACCATCACCTACCTCCGGTTCGACGCCGAAGCCCCGAGCGGCCTCCCCGTCGTCCTCACGAACGGATGGCCGAGCACCGCTCTCGAACTGGTCGGACTCGCCAGGCGCCTCGCGACACCGTCCCGCTTCGACGGGGACCCGGCGAGCGCCGTCACCGTCATCGTGCCCGCGCTGCCCGGACTGCCGTTCTCGCCGCAACGGCCGACCTTCGGCGACCAGACGCACGAACTGTGGCACACGCTGATGCACGATCACCTCGGCTTCGCCCGGTACGCCGCTCATGGAGGCGACCTCGGGGCCGGGATCACCTCTCGGCTCGCGCAGGCGCATCCCCAGGCGGTCGCCGGCATCCACCTCCTCGCGGTCGCCGCGCCGCTCGACGTCGACGTCGAGACGCTCACCGAGGAGGAGCGCGCGCATCTCGCCCGGGTCGAGGCCTGGGACGCCGAGGAGGGTGCGTATGAGCATCAGCACCACACGCGTCCGCTCACGCTCGCTCCCGCGCTGTCCGACTCCCCTGTCGGCCTGCTCTCGTGGATCCTCGAGAAGCATCGGGCCTGGAGCGACTGCGACGGCGACGTCTCGTCCCGCTTCAGCGACGACTACCTCGCGACGCTCGCCTCCGTCTACTGGTTCACGAACGCGATCGGCACCTCACTCCGCCCGTACTACGAGTCCGCGACCGGGATCACGACGCGTGTCGACCGGGTCGAGGTGCCGACCGCGGTCGCGCTCTTCCCGCACGACCTGGCGAGCCCGCCGCGCAGCTGGGCCGAGCGGAGCTACGACGTGCGACGGTTCACGACCATGCCCCGAGGCGGCCATTTCGCGCCACACGAGCAACCGGAACTCCTCGCGGACGACATCCGCGCGTTCCTGACGACGCTGTGACCGACGGTCCACGGACGGCACGTCCCGAGTCGCCCGTCGTCGTCCGCACGGCCTACTCGGGCCGAGCCGTCGAGTACGCCGACCTCCTCGGCTCGATGGCCTCGGTTCACCCCTCGGACCTCCAGCTGGTGTCCTCCTGGGCCGATCGCATCGACGGGCGGGCACTCGACGCGGGCTGCGGCCCAGGGCACTGGACGGCCTACCTCGCCTCGCGCGGCCTCGACGTGCGCGGCATCGACCTCGTCCCGGAGTTCATCGAGCACGCCCGGATCCACCACCCTGGGGCCCGGTTCGACCTCGGGAGCCTCGACGCCCTCGACGCCGAGACCGGATCGGTGGGTGGCGTGCTCGCCTGGTACTCACTCATCCACCACCATCCCGACACGATCGGCGTCCCGCTCACGGAATTCGCTCGCGTGCTCCGGACGGGCGGCGAACTGCTGATCGGCTGCTTCGTCGGGGCATCGGTCGAAGCGTTCGACCATGCCGTGGTGACGGCCTATCGCTGGCCGGTCATGGAGCTGGCCGAGCGGGTGCGCCGGGCGGGATTCGACATCGCCGAGACACACACCAGGACGAGCCTCGACCAGCGACCACACGGGGCGATCCTGGCCCGGCGAGCCGACGCGGTGAGGTGAGGTGGTTCGTCGCGCGGCCCGAGGCTGAGCGACGATCCGCCGCAACTCACTGCCGCTGCATTTCCAGAGTATGCCGGGCACCGGGGCTTGCCGCAAGACCCCCTCCGGCCTCCAGAATGGGTGGCCGCGGTCGCCTCCGACCGCGAGAACGGGGTCCTCATGCATGACGTCATCATCAGCGGTGGCGGCCCGACCGGCATGATGCTGGCAGCCGAACTCCGGCTCCACGGCGTCGACGTCCTCGTCCTCGAGCGGGACGCCGAGCCGAGCCGAGCCGTCCGGTCCCTCGGCCTCCACCCGCGCAGCATCGAGATCCTCGACCAGCGCGGCATCCTCGACCGGTTCCTCGCCGAGGGCACGCGGTACCCGGGCACCACCGGGCACTTCGCCGGGATCATCCCGCCGAAGCCCGTACCGCTCGACACCGCGCACGACTACATCCTCGGTCTCCCGCAGCCGGTCACCGATCGGCTGTCGACCGAACGCGCGCTCGAGCTCGGCGCCGCTCTGCGTCGTGGGAACGGACTCGTCGGCCTCGAACAGGACGAGGACGGCGTCACCGTCGAGCTGGACGACGGTGAGCGCCTGGGGGCACGGTGGCTCGTCGGATGCGACGGCGGGCGGAGCACCGTCCGGAAGATCCTCGGCATCGGCTTCCCCGGCGAACCCGCGCAGACCGAGTGGATCCTCGGGGAGATCCAGGTCACCCTCCCGGCCGACGAGGTCGCCGCCATCGCCGACGAGGTCCGGAAGACGCACCGTGGCTTCGGCATCGGACCGGTGTCCGACGGGTTCTTCCGCGCGGTGGCGCCCGCCGATGCTCCCGCCGACGAACGCCTGGCGACTCCAACGATCGAAGAGTTCCGGGCCCGGCTCGAGCGCTTCGCCGGGACCGACTTCGGCGCACACTCCCCGCGCTGGCTGTCGCGCTTCACCGATGCGACGAGACTCGCCGAGCGCTACCGGGTCGGCCGCGTGCTCATCGCCGGTGACGCCGCCCACGTCCATCCACCGCTCGGAGGCCAAGGCCTGAACCTCGGCATCCAGGATGCCTTCAACCTGGGCTGGAAGCTCGCCGCCGAGGTGGCCGGGTGGGCACCGGCCGACCTCCTCGACAGCTACGCGACGGAGCGTCGTCCGGTCGCCGTCGACGTCCTCACGCTCAGTCGCGCGCAGAGCGTCCTCCTCTCACCCGAACCCGGACCACAGGCGGTGCGTCGGCTGTTCTCGGAACTGATGCGGTTCGACGACGTCGCCCGTTTCCTGGGCGAGCGGATCGCGTCAACCGGCATCCGGTACGACGTCGGATACACCCGTGCCGAGACGGACGACGGGTCACTGCTCGGCCGGCGGCTCCGCGACCTCTCGTTGTCGACCACGGGGCGGCTCTTCCCGCTCCTCCACGACGGTCGCGGGCTCTTGCTCGACCAGACGGGCACGCACAGCATGGTGGGGTGGGAGGACCGCATCGACCACGTCGTCGACACGAGCGAGGACCTCGACGTGCCGGCGGTGCTGCTCAGGCCCGACGGTCACGTGGTCTGGCTGGCCGACGACCGGGAGTCCCTCACGCCGGCGCTCCACCGCTGGTTCGGCGAGCCGACCCACTGAAGTTTCGTTACTGAAACTTAATATGCCGAGTGTAGTAGACGCATATATGTTGAGACTCGTGGGCGCAATGATGCGCTCCGACACGAAGGGAATGATGCATGTCCCGGAAGAAGCAAGGAACTGGACTCGGAGTTGCTGTCGCCTTGGGTGGCGCAGTCGGCAGATTCGGAATCCTCACCAGAGGCTGCCGCGCTGGAGTCACTGGGCGTCCTGCAAGAGTTTCGGGGTCAGCCTTCGGATGCGTCCTCTGGTAGCTACCTGGATGCCGCTCAAGGTCTTCTGATTCCGTCGGGCGCTGAACAGCCGCTTCGAGTGACTCCGGAAGCTGCAGACTCGCCAACACAAGACCCATCCGGCCTGCTGGTCTACGACCAGGACGACTCGTTCTCCTACGCCTTAAGCGACGCGAGCCTTGGCGCCACGGCCGGCTACTCGATTCTGTTCGACGAGAACGCCCCGACGGAGTTCAGGTACAACATCACGCTCGGCGACTCGGACGTCACACTGGAACTCAATGACAGCGGCGGGGTGAACGTGCTCGCGACCGACGGATCGGCGGCAAACATCGTCCTCCCGCCATGGGCCCTCGATGCAAACGGAGCAGCAGTTCCCACCAGCTACAGCATCGATGGAAACGTGCTCGTTCAGCACGTCGAACATGCGGGCGCGGCGTACCCAGTGGTGGCTGACCCGACCTTCGGATGCGATGCGATTTGGTGCACGGCTCTTCTGACCCGAGGCGAGAACGCGTCCGTCGCCGACAACGCGCTCAACGCCGGCATCCTGTGCAGCTTCACTGGCGCCTTCGTGCCGATCTGCGCAGCGATGATCGGCCTCGTCTGGGCGAAGGCCAACGAGGCCCGCAACATTGGGAAGTGCGCAGGTATTCGGTGGTGGAGAATCAATGGAGCATTCATGCATCCCGTCATCGAATCGTGCCCGTAATCGGGATCGGAGAATCTCGTGACCTCCTGGCAAACCGAATTCAAGCTCGCGATCCGTCGCGGACCCTTCGCCTACGTCTACTGGAGCGTCGTCGCATGTGGCGTCATCGTGGTCGTGGGATCTTTCTGGGCGTCGCAACAGTTCCGGTCGGTCTCGGGACCGATCGTCTTCGGTGTCGTCATTTTCCTTGTTGGAGTTCACTACGGGATCGCAGTGAGTCGCAGTAGACGTCCGAGCAGACGAGAGTAGCCCCGCAGGACCAGGTCTGATCGTGGCGTGAGGCACCGCTCTGGGCGGTGCGTCACGCCACGATTGCGCGCGCCAGCCACCGCCTCGAGGAACCTTGCAGTCTCCGATAGAGATCGTTCGAACTTTGTGCGCAACAGCGAGGACGACTCGCATCAGGATCGGCATGAACTGCTCAGAACTGACTAGCTCGCATCTTGCCAGCCGCGCGCAACGGTCATGGCCGGTCGGAATCAACCGTCCCTGTGGGGCCAACCAGCCTTGACATCGTCAACCAGAAGTCCCTCACTGCGGCGCTCCACCGCTGGTTCGGCGAGCCGGCCCGGTGAGGTGAGGTGATTCGTCGCTCGGCCGGGCGGCGGGCGACGATCCGCCGCATCTCAGCGGATGTTCAGTCGTGGTCGATGGAGGCGACCGCGTCGGCGACCTGGGACTTGCCGGCCTCGACGCGGTCGTCGTCGTCGGTGACGATGCCGATCGTCTCCTCGATCCGACCCCCGACGGCCTGGATGATGGCCGCGGGCTGCGGTGCCTCCGGCTCCTTGTCGTCGCTCCCGTCCGAGTCCTCGGGGTAGACCTGGAGTCGGTCATCGTCGCCGTCCGCCACTGTGCGCCTGGCGTGGTCGACGCACAGCTTGGCGACCTCCTCGGCGTGCGCGTACATGACGGAGTGCGCTGCGCCGGGGATCTCCCAGAGGCGTGAGGAGGGCAGGAGTTCGCCGACCCGCTCCACCCACTCGCGCGGCGCGACGGCGTCGTACTCGCCGCGGATCACGAGCGTGTGCGCCTGCACCTTCGGCAGGGCCTCTTCGATCGGGTAGGTCAGCATCTCCGGCAGGACCCGCGAGAACCACTTGAAGCCGCAGAAGACGTACGCGCTGACGGCGAGCACCTTCACCGTGAGCGGTTCGTGCCAGCTCGACTGCAGGAAGCGGACCGCCTGGGTGAGCACCCGGCGCTGACCCGGCACGACGACCGGGCCGATGAGGATGAGGGTCGACAGCTCGGGGCGCCGGGAGACCAGGTCACTGACCACCTGGCTGCCCATCGAGTGGCCGACGATGATCGGGTCCTTGAGATCGAGTTCGTCGATGACCCGACCGACGAGGTCCGCGTACTCGCGGATCGTGAGCGTCGACGAGGGGTGCGGCACCCCGCCGAAGCCGGGGAGGTCGAGCGCGTGCACCGGCCCAAACTCATTGAGGTGCGGCGCGAGGCGCTCGAAGTACGTGGACGAGACACCGATGCCGGGGATGAGGATGAAGGAGCGATCGCCGCTGGACCCCACGGAGTTGACCCGGACGTAGACGTCGCCGTCGTAGACGCGATCGACCCGCACACTCCGCTTGCGACGCTTGCGTTCGATCCTCGACATGCCCCAAGCGTACAAGCGGGCGACGCCTGCACCGCCGGAGCTGTCAACCATGCGGGATTCGGATCGGCGAGCGCGATGATGGAGGCAACCGGAGCGGCAGTCCCACGCTCCCCGAGAGGTGGCACCACGATGACCGTTCCCCGCGTCCTGATCTCCGGAGCCAGCATCGCCGGCCCCGGCCTGGCGTTCTGGCTGAACCGCTACGGCTGGGAGACGACGGTCGTCGAGCGCGCGCCGGCGTTCCGCGACGGCGGCCAGAACATCGACGTGCGAGGCGCTGCTCGCGAGGTCCTGCGACGCGCGGGCCTCGAGGACGCGGCACGCGAGGCGACCACCGGTGAGCGCGGTACCCGGTTCGTCGGCGACGCCGGTGAGACGATCGCCGAGTTCCCGGTGTCGGACTCCGAGACCGACGGCGCGACCGCCGAGGTCGAGATCCTCCGTGGCGACCTGGCCCGCATCTTCATCGACGCGACGGACGGCACCACCACCTATCGGTACGGCGACCACATCACCGGACTCGACGACGACGGCGAACGGGTCCTCGTGTCCTTCGCACATGGCGAGGATGAGGCGTTCGACCTCGTGATCGCGGCGGACGGCATCCGATCGTCGACCCGTGAGCTGGCCTTCCCCGGCGAGGCGGTGACCCGGTCCCTCGGCCTGGAGATGACCTACCTCACCATCCCGCGCGACGACGCCGACGTGCCGTGGTGGCAGTGGTACTCGGGCGTCGGCGGCCGCAGCGTCACGCTCCGACCCGACCGGCACGGCACCACCCGGGCCGTCCTCACGGAGGTCACGTCCGACCGCGGCGACGGCGTCGTCCCCGCGCGCCGCGACCTCGACGCACAGCGACGGCATCTCAGGAACCGGTTCGTCGGGCTCCCCTGGCAGGCGAACCGGATCCTCGAGCACCTCGACGACAGCGATGACGTCTACTACGAGTCCATCGGCCAGGTCAGGACGCCCCGCTGGGCATCCGGGCGGGTCGCACTGCTCGGCGACGCGGCCTGGTGCGCGTCGCCCGTCAGCGGCATGGGGACGAGCCTGTCGATCGTCGGCGCCTACGTACTGGCCGGTGAGCTGGCCGCGCACGTGCACCACCGGGACGCCTTCCGCGGGTACGAACGCATCATGCGCCCCTACGTCGAGCAGGCCCAGTCGCTGCCGCCGGGTACGCCGCAGCTCGCCAATCCGACGTCGAAGGCCGGCGTCGCGGCCTTCCGCACCGCACTCCGTGTGGCCGGGTCGAAGCCGGCGAAGCTCGTCGGTGCGCAGTTGTTCTCCCCGCCGGCCGACAAGATCGACCTGCCCGAGTACGAGCACCTGGCATGACCGGCGAGCCCCGGCCGATCGCCTCGAGCGCACCGGCACTGTCCGGCCCGGTCGTCGCCGCGCAGGAATGGCGGGACCTGGCGTTCGTCCACTGGCGCGTCCCGGCGAGCGCCGTCGCGCCGCTGCTCCCGCCCGGGGTGGTCCCCGACGTCTTCGACGGCTCCACCTGGGTCGGACTCATCGCCTTCCAACTGGGCGACGCGAGAATCGGCCCACTGCCGCCGTCGCCCATCGGCGGTTCCTTCACCGAGGTGAACGTCCGGTTGTACGGGGTCGATGCCGAGGGGCGTCGTGGCGTCGTGTTCCGGTCGCTGGAGGCGTCGAGCCTGCCGGCGGTCCTCGCGGCTCGCGCGATGTTCGGCCTGCCCTACCAGTGGGCGCGGACCGCGCAACGGCCGACGGACGACGGCTGGGAGTACGCGTCGCGGCGGATCGCCACGTCGCCGACGACACGAGGTCCGGGCTTCCAGCTCGGCGTCGACGTCGACCGGGCGACGGCCGTCGACGACGAGTTGTCACAGTTCCTGACGGCGCGGTGGGGGCTCTTCCAGAGCCGCTTCGGTCGGACGCAGTGGTTGCCGAACGAACACGAACCCTGGGTCCTGCACCCGGCGCGCGTCACCTCGTTGCGCGACGAGCTCTGCGCGGTGGCGGGCCTCCCGGGTGTCGTCGAGCTCGAGCCCGACTCGGTGCTCTTCAGCCCCGGCGTGACCGCCCGATTCGGCATCGGCTCGTTCCTCGCCCGCTCGTAGTCGATGCTGACCTGTGGATAACCCGGTCTCGACCTTCCGCGCCACGTACGCTGCTGGGAATCGACGGACGGAGCGTGGACTTGAGACGACGGGTCTTCACGGCCGCCGTGCTGATTCTCGGCTGCTCGCTCGGTGTAGCAGGTCGGAGTCTGCTTCCTCCGTTCGTGATCGACCGTCCGTTCTGGAGGGACTTCTTGACCGGGCCCGCAATGGGCGGCCTGTTCGCGCTGGCCGGAGCCGTCATCGCGTTTGCAGCTGCCGCGGTCGCAGCTCGAATCTCGCGCCGCGCCGCGCAACGCCAGGAGTGGTGGGCACGCGCCGAGTGGGCTCTGAATCTGGCGACATCCGACCGCGGCTCCGAGCGCGACGTCGGGTTGGCAGCAGTCGAAGTGTTGTTCCAGGACGCGACGCGGACCGAAGCCGCACTCGTCAACGCGGTCACATCGGCACTCCTGTTCGAGCCACGCGTGGACAGGAACGACCGATGACGCTCACAATGAATTACGGAGGGACATGCAATGGACGAGCAAGCTGAGCGGCGCACGCATGAACTGAACGGTCTCGAGGCGCGTATCGAGTCCGGCAAGGCAGACCCGGTGACGGACTCGCAGCGTGCCGTAGCCGCGCGAATCCGGGTTGCGTACGACAAACGGCGGGGACACGAGACCGCGGAGTGGATCAAGCGATTGGCGCGGAGCGCCTGAGCGCCTCGACCTCAGCCGCGCCGAGTCAATGTGAGACTGCGGCGAGCACGGCGGGGTCCTCGCAGCCGCGCGCGAAGCCTCGGATGCGGCGGTCGATGTCGCGCTGCAGGACGATCGCACCGATGCGCTCGGCGATGGGCGCCAGCCACCGCGGCTTGCACGTGAAGTTGTAGCGCCAGACGGCGAGGGTGCGCTGGTCGTCGCCCTCCACCGGGCTGAAGCGCCAGCCGCCGGCGAGCCGCTCGAAGAACCATGAGCCCTTCGTCATCTTCATACCGACGTTGGTCGGCGGGTGGTACGAGACGTACTCGCTGACCATCCGGAACCCGAACCGCTGGACGGTGAAGGTGCGGACGCCCTTGGCGGCCTCCTTCGCGCCGTCGAGGAAGTACTGCCGCCGGATGAACGGATCCCAGCGCATCCGGGTCTCGCCGGTGGTCTGGGAGATCGCGAACGCAACGTCGGGCGGGACGGGCACGGTGCAGCGGGATTCGACGACGGGCATGCCCCATCCTGACACGGGTGCTTGACGAGTATCGCTTGTTCGTGTTCAATCAGTCACATGAGCCGATCGACCGCCGAGGACCAACGCGTCCGCACCATCGCGAGTGCGGTGGAGGTCTTTTCGATCGCCGGTTACCGCGCCACCCCCGTCGCGGACGTCGCTGCGGCGGCCAAGATCTCCCCCGCGTACGTCTTCCGTCTGTTCGACGGCAAACTCGGCCTCTTCGTCGCCGCGGTCGAGCACTGCTACGAGCAGGTCGCGAACGCGATGTCCGCAGCCGTCGAGGACCACCCGGAGTGGGGCCCGGACGACAAGCTCGACGCGATGACCCAGGCGTACATCGAGCTCATCCGAGACCGCAGTCTCATCGCCCTCCAGGTGCACGCGCAGAGCGCCTGCGACGTCCCCGAGATCCAGGAGGCGGTCCGTTCCGGGCTCGCACTCGTGGTGCGCGTCATGTCCCGTGACTCCGGGGCGGACGCCGGCGCAGTCCAGCGCAGTCTCGCCTACGGGCAGCTCTGCCACCTCGTCGTACAGGCGGGCCTCGGCGACGTCGACGCCGACTGGGCGCGCGTCGTCGACCACGGCATCCGGCACGACTGATCGACTCCGAGCCACCGACCACACCCGCTGCTTTTCGTATCCACAGTTGTGACTGTTCAGTCACACACAACCATCACGAGATCGGAACACACCATGAACACGACACCATCCGCGACCACCAATCAGGTCGTCCTGCCAGGCCTCGTCGAGCCGTCCGGCCTCGAACTGGCTACCGTGCCGACGCCGACACCCGGACCAGGCCAGCTCCTCGTCGAGATGGAGGCGACCGGGGTCTCCTTCGCTGAGCAATCGATGCGCAAGGGCCGATACTTCGGCCAGCCGGCGTTCCCGTTCGTCCCGGGATACGACCTCGTCGGACGGGTGCTCGAGGTGGGCACCGGTGGCGACGCGACCCTCATCGGCGAACGGGTCGCGGCCCTGACCAAGACGGGAGCCTGGGCGACGCACGCCATCGTGGCCGCGCGCGACAGCATCCTCGTGCCGGACGGGGTCAGTTCCGAAGACGCCGAGACGGTCGTGGTGAACGGCGTCACCGCCTGGCAGATGCTGCATCGCGCTGCGCGGGTCCAGCCGGGCCAGACCATCCTGTTGTTCGGTGCGAACGGCGGCGTCGGCGGAATCCTCATCCAGCTGGCGCGGCTCCACGGCGTCCGCGTCATCGGTGCGGCGTCACCCCGGCATCACGAGGCACTCCGCGCGACGGGCGTCATCCCCGTCGACTACGCGGACCCCGAGCTCGCGACACGCGTTCGCGAGCTGGCGCCGGACGGGGTCGATGCCGTCTTCGACAACGTCGGCGGCCAGACGACCCGCACGGCCTTCGGGCTCCTCGCCCGCGGCGGCACGCTCGTGACCTACTCGATCATCTCAACGGTCGGCGGCACGGGACCGCTCATGGCGCCGTTCCTGCTGGCGATCGGTCAGGCGCTGCTCTGGACCGCCCTCCCGAACGGCCGCAGCTCGACCTTCTACGACCTGTGGGCAGGCCACCGCTTCCGTCCCGCCCGCTTCCGCCGCCACCTGGAGGCCGACCTCGGCGAGGTCTTCCGACTCCTCGAGCACGGCGACATCACCGCCAACATCGCCGCCCGGTTCCCCCTCACCGAGATCGTCGCCGCCATGGAACTCGCCGAGTCGCGGACCCTCAACGGGAAGGTGGTCCTGCACCCCTGAGCCGGGCCGCAGGCTGAGGTGAGGCAACTGGTCGCCCGGAACGCTGGCAGGCGACCAGATGCCTCACCTCAGCGACGGAGCGCGGCGGGCAGCACCCGGTCGACGAGCTTGAGCAGCACGGCGAACACGATCGCGACGACGAGCACCATGAGCGCGTTCCGGACGGCGCCGTCGAAGCCGAGCTGCGTCGCATCGAGGAAGGGGTAGGGGTACCAGCCGGTGATGCCGCCACGGATGAAGGTGAAGACCACCCAGGCGAGCGGCCAGAGGAACGCCCAGGCGACGGTGCTCCAGGTGAACCGCGGACGCGGACCGAACACGAGCCAGGCACCGAGCGTGAGCCACGGCGAGAGGTAGTGGAACCCGATCGTGATGACGAGCGCCCACCCCGTGAGGTTCACCTGCGGCGCGAGCACCACGGCGTAGACGATGCCGGTGATGACGATGCTGAGCAGGGCGTCGAGCCGTGCCACCCGCCAGAGCCGGCCGTCACGCAGGGGGTCGATCGCCAGCAGGACGGACACCGCGAGCACGATGAGGTTGCTGAGGATCGTGAACGCACTGAAGATACGTGCGAAGCGGGTCGCGAGGCCGACGGACATGTCCACGCCACCCGAGCGGGCGTCGGCGCCGCCGGTGATGACGAGGACGATCTGGATGACGAGCGAGATCGCGATGATCACGGCGATCAGGAGGTAGACCACACGGCTGGCGGTGACGACGACCGCGGACGGCGCGACCTGCGTGGGATGGACGGTGGTGCTCACCCGCCAACCCTAGCCAGCCCGCCGCACCCCACCTCCCCCAAGCCCTGACGCATGCGCTTTCAGGCCAACAGCGGCAGTCGCCCGACGATCCGGTCCACCCGGTTGCGCGGCCCGACCAGGGCGACGGCCAGCGGGGCGAGGGCCTCCGACGCGGTCGCCGCCACCGCCTCGAGGTACTCGTCGTAGACCCGGGTGAGCTGGGCCGCCTCCGGCATGTCGACGACGAGCACACCGTCCGAGCCCGCCGCCTTGGTCCGGATCGCCGCCAGTTGCTCGGCCGGAGCGGTCAACACGCTGCACCCGGCCCACGGCAGTCCGGGATGAGCCGAGCCGTCGGCGTCGACGGCGTCCGGTCCGAGAAGTCCCTGCACCCGTGCTCCGATCGCCGCCGCGACGCAGGCCGCCGCATTCACGGCTCGACCGGCCGGGAGGTCCTGCTGCACGACGACGACCCACTTCAGCCGGGCGGACCGCGTGGGCGCCGCCGTGTCGATCTCCTCCGGCGCGAAGCCGACGAGCTGTTCTTCCATCATGTCTCTCCCTGATGTCGTACGCGGATCGACCCTCAGGCTATGTCGAGCAGACCCGTAGTCGTTCCGAGCCCGAATATCGTCCGGCCGAACTGGCACAATCGACCGCATGGACGAACTTGATACGGCGATCCTGCGCGAACTGCAACGCGACGCCCGGCGCACCAACCGCGACATCGCGGCCGCGGTCGGCGTCTCGCCCACCACCGCACTCGACCGCACCCGCGGTCTGTACCGCCGGGGCGTCATCCGCGGCGCGCGACTCGACGTCGATCTGCCGTCGCTCGGTCGCTCGGTCCAGGCGCTCATCGCCATCCGAATCCGACCGCCGTCGCGCGTCAACATCGACGCGTTCCGCAGCTGGGCGATCACCCTCCCCGAGACCATCGGTGTGTTCGTCGTCTCCGGGAACGAGGACTTCCTGCTCCAGGTCGCCGTACCCGACAACGACGCGCTCTACGCCTTCGTCATCGACAAGCTCACCGAGCGTGAGGAGGTCGCGGACGTCCGGACGAGCGTCGTCTACGAGCACGTGCGACAGCACGTGGTGATGCCTGCGGAGGCGACGAGCTGAGCGGCTGTTGGTGACAGATCAGCCGACGTGCTCGCCGAGGAACGTACGCACGTCGTCGATCTCGGCCTGGTGGATCCCGTGGGCGAGCCCCGGGTAGGTGCGCTCGGTGAGGGTCGTGTGCAGCGGCAACCAGGCGTGGGTCCGCGCGACGGCCGGCGCGGCGATGACCCGGTCCTCGAGCCCGCGCCCCCAGAACACCGCAGGCTTCGTCGCGGCCAGCACCTCGTCGCCGGGCTGCGGCGCACTCAGCACGAACCCGGCGAGGATGACCGGCGCCACGACCCGCTCGGGACGCGTGCGGAGCAGCTGCGAGGCCATGAAGCCGCCCTGCGAGAAGCCGATGGGCACGATGCGTGCCTCGGCCGGCACGTGCTCGTCGATCCAGTCCCAGACGGCGTCCGTGGCGCGGGCGATCGGCTCCGGGTCCGGGTTGCCCGGCGTCGTGATCTCGAACCAGGCCGCCCCGCCGTGACCCATCTCGAGCGGCGCGCGCAGCGACACCCAGGGCATCCCGAGCGCGAGCGGCCCGACGAGGCCGGTGAGGTCGTGCTCGTTGGAGCCGTAGCCGTGGAGGAGCACAGCGACGACGGGCGCGGACGACACGGCGTCGGCCCAGTCGGCGGAACGGACGTCACGCAGTGCGGTGGTCATCGGGACAGCAGCTCCTCGGTCGACAGGTCGGGCAGGGCCACCGTCACGCGGGTCCCCCACGGGTCGGAGACGGTCACGGAACGACCGTCCGCGTCGAAGGGGATCGTGCGGGCGCGCAGCCTCGCGGCCAGCGTATCGAGGTTCGCGAGGTCGGGGACGGTGATCGACACGTCGCCGAGGCCGAGGGCGGCCGCGCGGGGACCGGCACCCTGGCTGTTCCAGACGTTCATCGCGATGTGGTGGTGGTACCCGCCGGCGGAGGCGAAGATCGCGCCGGGGTACTCGGTCTGCGTCGTCTCGAATCCGAGGGCGTCGACGTAGAAGGCTCGGGCGGTCTGGAGGTCGCCCACCTGCAGGTGCACATGCCCGACGGCACCGGCCAACGAGGGCCCGGCGCCGAGGGCGTCCTCCGTGAGATGACGCTGCAGGTAGGCGTTCGGGTCGAGGTACGTGGTGGTCATGGCGATCTGGTCGCCCGAGCGCACCCAGCTGCTGCGCGGGCGGTCCGTGTACAACTCGACGCCGTTGCCCTCCGGGTCGGTGAAGTAGAACGCCTCGCTCACGAAGTGGTCGCTCGACCCGACAAACTGTCCGCGGGGGTCCTGCGCCGCCCGATAGACCGTCGCCGAGAGACTCGACTCGTCCTCGAACAGGAACGCCGTGTGGAACAGGCCGGCTTGCCGCCGGTCGACGGCCGGCAGGTCGGGCGTGTGCACGAGCCGCACGAGCGGGGTGTCGCCACGACCGAGCACGCGGTGCACCTCGCGGTCGCGGCTGCGCTCCTCGAGCGGCTCCATCGCGAATGCGTTGGCGTAGTAGCCGGACATGAGGTCGAGGTCGCCGACGCGGAGCGTGACCGCGCCCATCGACGTCTCCGGGGCGAGCAGACGCTCGTCGAGCACAGCGGACATTCGGTCTCCGATCGGGTGATGGGGGTCGGTACAGGCTACCCCGTTTACTTGTAGATGTAACCAATTCCGGGTCGCCCTATTCCGCGATCTGCCGACACGCCTGTCAAGCCCTTGTCTCGCGCGCGCGAGGGGTGTGGGCTGGAGGACCACAACGAGAAGAGTGCTCACATGACCGATGCCAGCAGCGCGGCCGACCGCAGACGGAGTCGCCGCGGACTTCCTCCCATGAAGACCCTCCTCACCGACCTCCGCGAGGACGTCGTCCGCCTCGTCACGGGCGAGATCGCCCTGTTCAAGGCGGAGATGACGAAGAAGGCCAAGGACCTCGGGATCGGCGCGGGCATGCTCGTCGTCGCCCTGGTGCTCGTGCTCTTCGGCTTCGGGACGCTCATCGCGGCCGCCGTCCTCGGACTCGCCACCGTGCTCCCCGCCTGGCTCGCCGCCCTCATCGTCGGCGTCGTCCTCATCCTCGTCGCCGGGATCCTGGCGCTCGTCGGCGTCAAGAAGCTCAAGGCCGGCGCGAAGCCCGTCCCCGAGCGCAGTGTCGAAGCCCTCACCGGCGACCACCTCGCAGATCAGCAGCACGACTCGAAGCACGACACCAAGGAGGCCGCAGCATGAGCGACCAGGATCTCGCCCGCCCCACTCCCCCCGAGGGCGCCGGTCTGAACACCCTGCAGCTCGACGTCGAGCAGACGCGTGAGCACCTCGCGCAGACGCTCGACCTCCTCTTCCAGAAGTTCGACGTCCGCACCGCCGTCGCGTACCACCTGCGCACCACCGCCATCGTCGTCGCCTCGGTCGCGGTCGTCGGTGCCGGCGTCCTGCTGTGGCGTGCGAACCGAGGGCACCGTGTCTGAGTCCGCCAAAGAGGACCGCCTCGAGCGCAGTACTCCGGACGATCCGCGGAACCGCGATGCGGACCACGCGGAAGAGACGATGAACCCCCAGCGCGTCCCCGTCCCCTGGGGCTACGTCCTGAAGCGGACGCTGCACTCCTTCACCTCGAACCAGTGCACCGACCTCGCCGCAGGCCTCACCTACTTCGCGATCCTGTCGCTGTTCCCGGCCGTCCTGGCGCTCGTCTCGATCCTCGGCCTCTTCGGACAGAGCCGCAACGGCACCGACGCGCTCCTCGAGATCGTCGGCAACCTCGCCCCGGGCGACAGCCTCGGCTTCCTGACCGACGCGGTGAACCAGTTCGTCGAGTCACCCGCGATCGGCTTTGCGCTCATCGCCGGTATCGGCGGTGCCGTGTGGTCGGCATCCGGCTACGTCGGCGGCTTCGGTCGCGCGCTCAACCGCATGTACGGGGTCGAAGAGGGTCGCAAGATCTGGTCCCTGCGTCCGACGCAGCTCGGCGTGACCCTCGTCGTCCTGCTCGTCATCTCGGTGATCGCCCTCGCACTCATCGTGTCCGGCCCCGTGGCGCAGGCCATCGGACAGGCGGTCGGTCTCGGCGAGACGGGCCTCACGGTCTGGTCGATCGCGAAGTGGCCGGTCATGGCCGCCGCCCTCGTCTTCGTCATCGCCGTGCTGTACTCCGCGACGCCGAACATCAAGCCGGAGAAGTTCCGTTGGATCAGCATCGGTGCGCTCGCCGCACTCCTGATCCTGCTCCTCGCGTCGCTCGGGTTCGGCTTCTACATCGCCAACTTCAGCAACTACGACGCCACCTACGGCTCGCTCGCCGGCATCATCATCTTCCTGCTGTGGATCTGGATCGCGAACCTCGCGCTGCTGTTCGGTGCCCAGCTCGACATCGAGATCCAACGTGGGCGTCAGCTGGCCTCGGGTGTCGCCGCCGAGCAGGAGCTGCAGCTGCCCCTGCGATCGGACGCCGCGATCAAGGCACTCGCCGACCGCGACGCGAAGGATGCCCTCGAGGGCCGTCGGGTCCGGCGTGCAGCGGACCGCACGGACTGACCCAAACAGCCCGCGAACTGTCAGAAACGGCTAGTCGGATGGTGGTCTGACTAGCCGGAACTGACAGTTCGCGGGCTGCTGTGGGGTGGGACGGGGTTACGGCGTGGGCATACCGCCGTTGACGTTCAGGGTCTCACCGAGCACGTAGCTCGACTCCGCCGACGCGAGGAACACGTAGGCGGGCGCGAGCTCGGCCGGCTGGCCCATGCGGCCGAGCGGGGTGTCCTCGCCGAACTCGGCGATCTTGTCCTGCGGCTGACCGTCCGACACCTGGAGCGGCGTCCAGATCGGGCCGGGCGCGACCGCGTTGACGCGGATGCCCTTGGGCGCGAGCTGCTGCGCCAGTGCCTTCGTGAAGGCGTTGATGGTCGCCTTGGTCGACGCGTAGTCAACGAGGATGTCAGAGGGCGAGTACGCCTGGATCGACGTCGTGTTGATGATGGACGAGCCTGCCGGAAGGTGCGGGAGGGCGGCCTTCGAGAGCCAGAACATCGCGTAGACGTTGGTCTTGAAAGTGTCGTCGAACTGCTCGTCCGTGAGGGTGGTGAGGTCCTCGTTGAACATCTGCTTGCCGCCGTTGTTCACGAGGATGTCGAGTCCTCCGAGGCCCTCGACCGTCTGCGCGACGAGGTCGCGGCAGTAGGACGGGTCGCGCAGGTCGCCCGGCAGGGTGAGGACGGTGGCGCCGGCCTCGCGGATGATGCCGGCGATGCGCTGCGCGTCCTCTTCCTCCTCCGGGAGGTAGGAGAGGGCCACGGAGGCACCCTCGCGGGCGAAGGCGATCGCGGTGGCGGCACCGATACCGGAGTCGCCGCCGGTGATGAGCGCCTTGCGGCCGGTGAGACGACCCGAGCCGCGGTAGCTCTCCTCGCCGAGGTCGGCCTTCGGGTCGAGCTTCGCGTCGAGGCCTGGCTCGGGCTGGTGCTGCTTCTCGGCGGTGATGTGGGCGTAGAGCTTCGCCGGGTCGGTGAAGGTGTACTGGTCGTTGGCCATGGTGATGGTCCTCTCGTTCAGTGTTCGGTCGTGGTCGGACAGGTCGGAATGGTTCAGGTCAGATGCGGTCGGTCGCCGGGTCGGTCGCCGGGTCGGGCACCGAGGTCGATCGGCGTCCGTAGGAATTGACGGGTCGGCCGGTCGCGAGTCCGTCGAATCGGAAGATGCCGCCGCTGAGCGGTGCATCCACCAGGTCCGCCTCGGTGAGGTTCTCGCGGGCCGTCCCGACGAAGAGCGTCGTGAGCTCGGGCCCGCCGAAGGCCACCGACGTGACGCCCGGGGCCGGCACGCTCAGCTCGTCCTCGACGGTGCCGTCCGGGCTCCACCGGAGCACGCGACCACCGCCGTTGACGCCGTTCCAGAATCGACCGTCGGTGTCGAGCGCGAGGCCGTCGGAGTCGTAGCCGACGAGGAAGGGCTCCAGCGGCCCGAGTCGGCCGTCTTCTCCGGTGCTCGCCCGGTAGACCGTCTTCACGGTGGTGTCGGTCACGTAGACGGTGCGACCGTCGTCGGACCACTCGAAGCCGTTGGTGACGCCGAAGCCGCCGAGCAGCGTGCGGAGTCCGGTGTCGTCGAGCAGGTACAGGGCGGCATTCGGTTCGCCGGTGGTGACGTTCATGGAGCCGACGAGGAACCGGCCGAACGGGTCGACCTTCGCCTCGTTGCTGCGCAGACCGGCGTGGACGTGGTCGAGCTTCGCCAGGGTCTCGGCGATGAGCCCGTCGTCGTCGAGGGTGACGATGCGGTCACCGAGTGCGGCGATGTAGCCGCCCGCGGCACGCGGCTGCACGGCGCTCAGCGGCGGTGGGAGCTCGGTGACGCGGTCGTCACTGCCGTCCACGCCGCCATCCATCCGTCCGCGGTGGAGCGTGCCCGCGGTGATGTCGACCCAGACGACCTCGTCGGTGCGGGCGTCCCACCAGATGCTCTCGACGAGGATCGCGGGGGTGTCTCGGAAGACCTGTGGGTGAACATCCATTGCCTCCACGGTACGGATCCGGACGAGTGTCCCCGCGGGGCTTGCTTTCCCAGCATCGGGCGGGTACCCGCGTGCGTGCGCTTCGACACTTCGACAGGCTCAGTGCGGCGCAGCTCAGGGACCGGGGACGTCAGTCCTCCTCGGTGAGCTCCTTGATCGTGAGGGCCGCGTTGATGAGCGCGAGGTGGCTCAGCGCCTGCGGCAGGTTGCCCCAGTGCGCACCGTCGGCCGGGTCGATCATCTCGGCGAGGATCCCGACGTCGTTGGTCATGCCGACGAGCTCGTCCATGGCCGCGATCGCCTCGTCGTGACGACCGACGCAGGCGAGCGCGGAGGCCCGCCAGAACGCACAGGCGACGAAGGTGTACTCCTCCTGCTGCACGCCCGAGTACCGGTACAGCAGCGCCCCCTCGCCGAGTTCGGCCGTCAGCGCGTCGATCGTCGAGGACATCCGGTCACCGCGGTCGAACCCGCTCATCGCGTGCAGCAGCACGGAGGCGTCGAGATCGTCGCTCCCGGGGAACATGACGTACGCCCCGCGCTCCTCGTTCCACCCGTGCTCATCGATCCACTCCCGGATGCGGGTCTGCTCGGTGCGCCAGCGGTCGGCACTGCCGGCGACCTGCCCGAGCTCCGCCAGGTGCACCGCGTCGCCGAGCGCCTGCCAGCAGCCCATCTTCGACGACACGTAGTGCTCCTCCTGGGGCAGCTCCCACATGCCGGCGTCGCGGTTCCGCCACAGGTCGCAGGTGCGGTCGGCGACCTCGGCGAGGAGACGGCCGGTCTCCACGTCGAGGACGTTGCCGGCGTCGACGTAGGTGCGGCAGATCGCGAAGAGGTCGCCGTAGACGCCGAGCTGCAGCTGCCCCTGGGCCGGGTTCCCGCTGACCACCGGACCGATGCCGCGCCAGCCGGCGACGTCGTGCTCGACGACCCCGTCGGGCACCCCGCCCTCGAGTCCGTAGAAGATGTGCAGCTCCGGCCCGTTCTCGCGGATGGTGCGCAGCAGCCACGACACGGCCGCGTGCGTCTCCTCGCGGAGACCGAAGCGGACGAGCGCGTGCGCGGTGTACGCGAGGTCGCGCACCCAGGCGAAGCGGTAGTCCCAGTTCTTGGCTCCGCGCGGGTTCTCCGGGAGCGAGGTGGTCGCCGCGGCCGCGATGGCGCCGGTGGGGCTGAAGATCAGGAGTTTGAGCGCGAGCGCACTGCGCTGCACCTGATCCGCCCACGGGCCTTCGTAGGAGAAGGCCCGGGACCAGGCGCGCCAGTTGTCGATCGTCCGATCGATGCCCACGTCGACGTTCGCGGGGACCGGCAGATGGATCGGCTCACCGTGGGTGGCGACGATGATCAGCAGGTGACGGGATTTCTCGGTCGTCGTGAAGCGACCGGAGAGCTCCGTCGGCATGGCCCCGTCGACCTCGACCGCCTCCGGCCCGTACTCGTCGCCGACGACCGCGATCGTCGTCGCGCCGGAGCGGATGATGGGGCCGCGCGTGCTGTCCTCGATCCAGGGCGAGGCCGTCCCCAGCGCCGTCCCGGGCCGGACGCGCCAGGTGAACTCGACGCTGCCGGAGACCCCGTCGATCCGGCGCGCGAGTTCGGCCCAGGGCAGGCGACCCGCGATGCCCGTGACGAGTGCGTCCGTGATCGTCGCACGCCCGTGCTCGGTCGTGAAGGTCGTGCGCAACACGTTGGTGCCGGACACGTAGCGCCGCGTGACGGTGTACTCGCCGACCGGCTCGAGCTCGATGCACCCGCCGGAGTCGTCGTCGAGCAGCCGGGCGAACACCGGCATGGAGCCGAGGTCGGGGATCGGCAGCCAGTCGACCTGGCCACGGAGTCCGATGAGGGCGACGGTGCGGCCGTCCCCGATCGGTGCGTACGAACGGAGATCCTCGCCAGCTGCGGTCATGCGCTTCACCCTACGAGCCGCGCCTCCGAATCGCCGGGGCTGGCGGCCCCGGCACGCGGCTGCTAGCGCGGGACGCCTGGTGCCGAGCGGGCGTCAACCCCTGGAGGCGGATCGCCCGGATCGGCTTGGCTGAACGGACCGCAACCACAGCATGCTGGCACGCACAGCAGCACAGGGAGGAACACCATGAACCAGCCCGCTCAGCAGCAGCAGCCGCCCGGGACCGAGGGAGCGCTCACGCCGCAGGCCGACCACGGCGAGACCGGCTACCGGGGTTCGGGCAAGCTCGAGGGCAAGGTCGCCATCATCACCGGCGGCGACAGCGGTATCGGCAAGGCCGTCGCCATCGCCTACGCCCGCGAAGGGGCGGACGTCGTCGTCAGCTACCTCGACGAGGACGAGGACGCGGCCGACACGGTCCGCTGGGTCGAGGAGGCCGGCCGGACCGCCCTCAGCATCGGTGGCGACCTCACGAGCCCCGAGCACTGTCGCGAGATCGTCCGCACGACGGTCGAACGCTTCGGCAAGGTCGACATCCTGGTGAGCAACGCCGCGTACCAGATGACGCGGGAGACGCTCGCCGAGATCCCGGACGAGGAGTGGGACCACACGCTCGCCACGAACCTGAGCGCGTTCTTCCACTTGAGCAAGGCGGCCGTCCCCCACATGGCTCCGGGCTCCTCGATCATCGCGACGAGCTCGGTGCAGGCCGACTCGCCGTCGCCGCAGCTCATGCCCTACGCCATGACCAAGGCGGGTCTCGCGAGCATGACCGCGTCGCTCGCGCAGATGCTCGGTGGTGACGGGATCCGCGTGAACGCCGTCGCCCCCGGTCCGATCTGGACGCCCCTGATCCCGTCGACGATGCCGCCCGAGACGGTCGAGTCGTTCGGGACGGACACCCCGCTCGGCCGTCCGGGGCAGCCCGCCGAGGTCGCTCCGCCCTACGTGCTGCTCGCCTCGGACGAGGGGAGCTACATCTCGGGCGCCGTCATCGCGGTGACCGGCGGCAAGCCGATCCTCTGAGGACCGGCGCGCCGGGCGCCGCTCAGGCGTCGGGCGAACGCTCCGAGCGCTCGATCTCGGCGTGGATGCGGCGCAGCGCGAACAGCAGGTTCTCGCCGCCCGCATCCTCCGCCGGGTCGTCGTCGTCCGGCTCCCGACCCGCCGCACCGTTCGCACCAGCGTGGGCCGAGCGGACCGCCCGTCGCAGCGTCGTCAGCGCCCGGTCGGAGGCACGCAGCGCCTCGGAGAGCCGCTCGTCGTCGATCGCGGCCTCGACGAGGTCGGCCGAGGCGTCGATCGCATCGGCGAGCGCACTCCGGACGCCCTCGTCGAGGTCGACCGGCACCGGGATCCCCCAGAGCGCCGCACGCAGGGCGTCACCGATCTCCACGACCACCGGCGCGATCCGCTCGAGGGCGGCGAGCGCCCCCTCATCCCCGCGGAAGTCGTGCCGGTTCCACCGCGTGCGCGGATTGGCCCGGCGACTCTCCGCGGCGTCTTTCATCAGCCCGCGGGCTGCGTCGACGTCGTGCCGGATGGCGAGCAGCGAGCTGTCCCAGGACGGCGGGTCGTCCGGGGTCGGTGCCGACTCGGATCGGAGGGTGTCCGACATGCTCCGGAGTGCACCGACCATCCGAGACCTGGCGGCCGAGATCCCCGCTGCCGACTCGCGGACGAACAACGGCGGCATGATGAGCAGGTTCACGAGGAGCCCGACGAGCACGCCGAGGGCCATCTGCACGAGGTAGCCGACCGAGAAGTCGTTGGCGTTCGCTCCGCCGATGATGATGACGAAGAGTGCCGCGATGGGGACGTAGTCACGGCCCTGTCCGAGCCCCGGCAGGCCCGCGAGCAGCGTGCCGACACCGACCGACAGCGAGACGGACACCCAGCCGGGCGCGGGCGAGATGATGAGCAGCCACGCGAGTCCGATGCCGAGGCCCAGGCCAATGAGGGTCTGCAGGCTCGAGCGCACCGAGTCCATGAGCGTCGGAGTGAGGCTCACGAGGGCGCCGAGCGGCGCGTAATAGGAGAAGTCGCCGAGCTCGCCCGGCAGCAGGCTGCCGAGGAACCAGGCGGCGGTGGCCGCGATGGCCACCTTGAGCGCGAGCATGAGGCGCCACGGACGCAGCGCGGGCATGATCCACGCGCCGACCCGTTGCTTCGGTGTGCGGATGCTCCCCGTCGGGGTCTCGCGCCCGGTCACCTCATCGCCGCTCATCACAGCCGCCATGGTGGTCTGGCCCTGTCGAAGCGTCAACCCCCACGCGCCGATCAGCTCCGCGGCCTAGCGTTGGTCTGGTCATCTCCGATGGCGACAACCAGGAAGGAAGCGAACATGACGAACGCATCTGCATCATCCTCACGTCCCGACGCGGAGGAGATCCCCGACGGTTCGGGCTCCGACGGTTCCGAGCCGAACGACGGCGAGGACACGGCGTNGCGCCCGACGACGCGTGGTCGTCGGGCGCCGCCCAGGGTCACCGCCTGCAGGTCAACGACTGCGGGTCGCCGTGCGGTTCTCCGCGCTGATCATCCACGCGAACTGCTCCAGCTGCTGGATGATCGCGTGGAGGATGTCCGCGCTCGTGGGGTCCTCGTCGTCGACGTCGTCGTGGACCCGACGCATCGTGCCGACGACCGCCTCGAGTCGGACGGTGATCAGGTCGATGGTCTCCGAGGTGTCGATCTCGCCCTGCGGGTACTCGGGCAGCGTCGTGGTCTCGGCGACGATGTCGCTGCGGCCGTCCGGCACGGCGTGCAGGGCACGCATGCGCTCCGCGACGGTGTCGCTGAACTCGCGAGCGGCGTCGATGATCTCGTCGAGCTGCAGGTGCGTGTCGCGGAAGTTGCGTCCGATGACGTTCCAGTGCGCCTGCTTGCCCTGGATCGACAGCTCGATGAGGTCGACGAGGACGGCCTGCATGTTGGCGTCGAGTTCCTTCGACGCGACGAAGCCCTTCTCGGCGTTCTGCCGACGGGTGGGCTTCGGCCCGGATCCTCCGGGAGCCGATCGGGTCGTGCTCTCGGTCTTGCTGGTCTTGTCTGCTGTTGCCATGGTTGGCACCTCCTGCACGGCAGGTTACGCACCGTACCTGTCGATCCCGGGGCCCTTGACATCGACGCCGAAGCATCCCATCCGTGCCCGCGCGGCCGCCAGCTGGGTTTTCGGAGCCGAGAGTCTTAAGGTGAAGCGACACCGCGATAGACACCGCGTGACGCACAACGAGGAGAGCACGGCCCGCCATGGGAAAACTGATCTACGGTTCTGAGGTCTCGATCACCTTCGAGGACCGGCTGCTTGCGCACCTGCAGTTCGTGATCGGTGCGAAGCTCCGCCGGAACGAGGCCTTCTACTTCGGTTGGAAGGACGACCCGCGCGCCGGCGACGGGCGCAGCGTCATCTGGATCCACCCCTCGGTGCCGTTGCGTTTCAAGTACTCGGGCAGTGTCCCGATCGACCTCAACCGCGCGTGGATCGACGCGCTCAACGTCACGGCGAACTCCGCCCACGGCCTCTCGGTCATCGCGGAGCCCGCTCCGAGCCGGACAGGACAAGTCGCATGAGCCGCATGGAGATCGTCTACCAGGGACTTCCGTACTCGATCGCCGTCTCCGACCCGGACGAGTTCCGCGCCGAGGTGCTCGACAGCATTTCCGCCGGACAGTTCCGGTGGCTGCAGGTCGACCGCGGTGAGGGTCAGCTGGAGCCCATCACCATCCTGATCGGCCCCGGGATCGGCATCGCGATGGGCACACCGGACGGTCCTTCCCAGGACACGCCGTCCTCGGCACTCCCCCAGGGACAGGACCCCGACCTGCTGTCCTGACCGCCTCGGCAGCGGAAGCTGGCATAGCGCAGCCGACACCTGGAAATCAACAGTTCAGAGCGACGATTTCAAGTTTCCTACACTTGTTCGGCGGACATTGAAGTGGGTCTCCAGGCTGGCCGCTCGACACCGGCGCATCTCGCCGTGTCGATCGTCGGAGGCCCGGAAAAGGGCACAGCACATGGGCGCGATCGTATACGGCACGGGCGAGAACCGGTTCCACCTCGAAGACCGGATGCTGGCTCACGTCAAGACCATCACCCTCATGAAGCTCCGCCGGAACGAGTCGTTCTCGGTGACCCTGCGCGACACCTCGACGGAACGCGGCCGCGTCACGCTCTGGCTGCACCCGTCGATCCCGCTGCAGTTCAGCTTCGACTCGGACGAGACGTTCGAGATGGACCGGCCCCTGCTCGAGGACCTCATGCACGGCGCCAACGGCGGCGAGGTCACCGTCCGCGCTGACGCGGACGAACTGGCGTAGTCATCGGGACCGCTCACGGGTGCCGCACGAAACAGGAGGGACTTCGTGCGGCCCCGTGAGGGTTCCGGCGGCCGACAGCTCAGGCGGCGATCGCGAAGCGGACCGCGTGCAGCGCATCGGCCCGTGAGGAGCCGCCCACCCGCAGCTCGAACTCGCCCGCTTCGACGACCCGTCGTCCCCTCGCGTCGACGATGGAGCAGTCGGCGACGGGCAGCTCGATCGTGACCGTCGCCGTGTCGCCCGGTTGGATCGCGACCTGACGGAACGTCTTCAGCTCCTGGTCGGCCCAGCTGACCGAGGTGACGAGGTCGCTGACGTACACCTGTACGGTCTCGAGGACGGGGCGCGAACCGCTGTTGTGCACCTCGACCTCGGCGCGCACGGTGGCGTCACGTCCGTAAACGGCCTGGTCGAGGCGCGGCTCTCCGTACTCGACGCTCGAGTAGGACAGCCCGTCGCCGAACGCGAACGCAGGCTCCTGGGTGAGGTCGGCGTAGCGGTCGCCGTGCTGTCCACGGATCTGGTTGTAGTACGTCGGCTGCTGGCCGGCGTGCCGCGCGAAGGAGATCGGCAGGCGACCGGTCGGATCGATGAGACCGAGCAGGAGTTCGGCGATCGCGCGGCCACCCTGCATGCCGGGGCTCGCCGCCCACACGATCGCGTCGGCGTGCAGCGCGGACGGCGGCAGCACGAGCGGCTTCGAAGCGAGCAGGACCACGACGAGCGGCTTGCCGGTGGCGGCCAGGGCGTCGAGCAGTGCCACCTGTCCGCCGATGAGCTCGAGCGTCGCGGTGGAGCGACCCTCCCCCACGAGTTCGATGCGGTCGCCCACGACGGCGACGACCACGTCGGCGTCCTCGGCCAGCGCGACGGCTTCCGCGATGAGCGCCTCGTCAGGTCGCGCGGGCGTGACGAGCGGCGGACGCGGCTGACCGTCGGGGAAGGTCGCCCCCGCGGGATCGGGTGAGAGCGTGAGGATGTCCGCTCCGAACGCGGTCGTGACCGTGCTCCCGGCGGGTGCGACCGCACGCAGGCCGTCGACCACGGTGGTGATCATCTCGCGCGGCTGGCCGTCGGGCAACCAACCGGCCTGGCCGGAGTTGCCCGCCCAGTCGCCGAGCTGCATCTGTGCGTCGTCCGCGAGCGGACCCACGACGGCGATGCGCTGCGGCCCGGCCTCGGACGTCGCGATCGCCCTGCCTGCCTCGTCCGCCCGGTAGCCGCCGGCGAGCGGCAGCACGCCCTCGTTGCGGAGCAGGACGAGCGAGCGACGCGCGGTCTCGAGGTTGAGCTCGGTGTGCTCTGGCGAACCGATCACCGCGAGCTGCTCCGCGGCGTCCGGGTGCCGCGGACGCTCGAACAGGCCGAGCGCGAACTTCAGGGTGAGGATGCGACGGACCGCGCGGTCGAGGTCGGCCTCCTCGAGCAGCCCGCGCTCGAGCGCCTCCAGGGCACCTTCGAAGAAGCCGGGCGTGGTCATCACCATGTCGTTGCCGGCGCGAATCGCGGCAGCCGAGGCGTGCACGTAGTCCGGGCTGACGTGCTGCTCCCAGACCATGCGGCCCACGTTGTCCCAGTCGGTGATGAGCGTCCCCTCGTACCCCCACTCGCCACGGAGGACGTCGTTGAGCAGCCACTCGTTGACCGTGATCGGCACCCCGTCGATCGACTGGTAGCCGAGCATGAAGCTGGCGCAGCCCTCGCGGGCGACCCGCTCGAACGGCGGGAGGAACCATGACCGCAGTTTGCGCGGGGAGATGTCGGCTTCGCTCGCGTCGCGCCCGCCCTGCGTCTCGGAGTAGCCGGCGAAGTGCTTGGCCGTCGCCAGGATGGCGGTCGGGTCGGACAGGCCGTCGCCCTGGTAGCCGCGCACCATCGCGGACGCGAGCTCGCCGATGAGGAACGGGTCCTCACCGAAGGTCTCGCCGACGCGCCCCCAGCGGAGGTCACGGGCGATGCAGAGCACCGGCGAGAACGTCCAGTGGACACCTGTCGCGGCGACCTCGACGGCCGTGGCCCTGGCGACCCGTTCGAGCAGCTCGGCGTCCCAGCTCGCGGCCATGGCCAGTTGCGTGGGGAAGATCGTCGCGCCGAGGTGGAAGGAGTGACCGTGGATGCAGTCCTCCCCCACGATCAGCGGGATCCGCAGTCGCGTCCGCCCGACGAGTTCATGGGCGACCGCGAGACGCTCCGGTGACGCGTGCAGGATCGAGCCGACGTGGGTCTCGAGCACGTGCGCCTCGATGTCGTCGCGGGCGTCGAGCTGCATCATCTGCCCGACCTTCTCGCGGACGGTCATCCGCTCGACGAGGTCGTCGACGCGGGCCGCGATCGGCAGCGCGGGGTCGAGGTAGCGGGCGTCCTCGAGGTGGCGGGCGGTGTCGGTCTTCATCGTTCGGTGGCTCCAGCGCGTTCGGTGTGGGTCGTGTCGGTGATCGTGGACGGGCCGGTCGTCTCGGTGCGGACGGCGGTGACGCTCGCCCCGGGCTTGATGCCGCGCTTGCGGAGGGCCCTGGCGCGTTCACCCGCCGAGCGGAGCCTCGGGTTCACGTACTCGTCGATCCCGAAGTTGATGAGCGACAGCGCGACGCCGAGCAGGGCGATGCAGACACCGGCGGGGACGTACCACCACCAGAAGTCGGGGAACGCACCGTTCTGCTGCGCCCAGAACAGGATGGTGCCCCAGTTGAGGTTCGTGATGGGGATGACGCCGATGAACGCGAGCGTGGTGAGCCCGAGTACTGCAGCGGTGACCGTGCCGACGAAGCTGGAGGCGATGATGGCGGTGAGGTTCGGCAGCATCTCGACGGTGATGATCCGGAAGAGGGACTCCCCGTTCGCCTTCGCCGCCTGGATGAAGTCGCGGTTCCGCAGTGACATCGTCTGCGCGCGGAGCACCCGGCCGCCCCATGCCCACCCGGTGAGCGCCAGGACCCCGGCGATGAGGAACAGGCTCGGGTTGTCGTACTGGGACGCCACGATGATCATGAGCGGGAGACCCGGGATGACGAGGAAGACGTTCGTCAGCGCGGACAGCGACTCGCTCGTGAACCCCGAGACGTACCCGGCGGTGACGCCGATGGCGACGGCGATGATCGTCGCGAAGATCCCGGCCAGGAAGCCGACGAGGAGCACGCCCCTGGTGCCGTAGATCAGCTGGCTCAGGACGTCCTCACCCATGTGCGTCGTGCCGAGCAGGTGCGCGGCCGACGGAGCCTGGCGCAGCGCGGTGAAGTCCTTCTCGAGCGGACCGTACGGCGCGATGAGGTCACCGAAGACCGCGACGAGGACGAAGAACCCGAGGATGCAGAGCCCCGCGATCGACTTGCCGTTCCGGAACATCGCGAACGACGACGCGAACCGGGCGGCGAACGAGCGACCAGCGGGCGTCGGCTTGGGCGCCTCGGCGGTGGCGAGGGCCTCGGTGGTGGGGATGGTCATGTCAGGACTCCATCTGGCGGGTGCGGGGGTCGAGCACCGCGTAGGCGACGTCGGCCAGGATGTTCGCGACGAGGACGGTGAGCGTGATGACGAGGAAGAGCCCCTGCATGAGCGGGTAGTCCTTCGCCGTCGTGGCGTCGAGCAGGAGTTTGCCGACGCCCGGGTAGGAGAAGACCATCTCCATGACGATCGTGCCGCCGACGATGAAGCCGAGCGACAGGGCGAAGCTCGACAGCTGCGGCAGCATCGCGTTGCGTGCGGCGTAGTCCACGAGCACCCGCCGGGTCGGCAGTCCCTTCGCCTGGGCGACGGTCACGTAATCCTCGTCGAGGACGGTGACCATCATGTTGCGCATGCCGAGGATCCAGCCGCCCAGCGAGGCGAGCACGATCGTCGCCGCCGGGAGGAAGCCGTGCGCGATCACCTGCCCGAAGAAGTCGAGCGAGAACTCGGGCCTCGATCCCTTGCCGTAGGCGTGGGAGGCGGGGAACCAGCCGAGCAGGGTGGAGAACACCGCGATCGCGATGAGGCCCATCCAGAAGTACGGCACCGTCGAGAAGAAGGTGGACAGCGGGACGATGAAGTCCGCCTTGCTGCCGCGTCGCCATCCGATGAGGGCGCCGATGGACGTCCCGAGGACGAACGACAGGATCGTCGCGATCCCGACGAGACCAACGGTCCACGGGAGGGCGGCGGCGATCACGTCGGTGACGGGCGCGAGGCCCTTCGAGAAGGACCGTCCGAGGTCGCCTGAGAAGAGGAGCCGCCAGTAGTCGAGGTACTGCTCGAGCATCGACTTGTCGGCGTCGAGTCCGAACAGGGTGCGCAGTGAGTCCGCTGCCTCGGGGCTGATGCGGCCCTGGTTCTTCGCGATGTACGCCGAGACGGGGTCGCCCTTGAGCATCCGTGGCAGGAAGAAGTTGATCGTGATCGCGGCCCACGCGGTGAACGCGTAGAAGGCGGCGCGACGGAGGAAGAAGGTCATGCGATGGTCTCCGTTCCCGCGAAGTGGCGGTCGGGGTCGGGCGACGCGTTGCGGAGGGCGAGCGTGTACGGGTGTTGCGGGCGGAGGATCACGTCGTCGGCCGGGCCTCGCTCGACCACCTCGCCGTGGTGCAGGACCATGATCTCGTCGCTGAAGTGCCGCGCGGTCGCGAGGTCGTGCGTGATGTAGAGCACACCGAGTTGCGACTCGCGCTGCAGCTCGGCCAGGAGGTTGAGGACACCCAGCCGGATGGAGACGTCGAGCATCGAGACAGGCTCGTCGGCGATGAGGAGGGACGGACGCGACGCGAGCGCACGGGCGATGGCGACCCGCTGGCGCTGACCGCCGGACAGTTCGTGGGGCCGACGGTCGATCGTGCCGGCCGGATCGAGCTGCACGCGCTCGAGGAGGCGGTGCACCTCATCCTCGACCTCGGACTCGGGGACGACGTGGTCGAGGCGCAGCGGCCGCTCCAGGTGGTGACGGATCGTGTGGGACGGGTTCAGCGAGGCGAACGGGTCCTGGAAGACCATGCGGACCTGCTGGCGGTAGCGGCGGAGTGCACGACCACGACGCGGGATGGCCTTGCCGTCGAGCAGGATGTCGCCGCTCGTCGCCCGCTCCAACTGGGTGAGGATCTTCGCGATGGTCGACTTGCCACTGCCGGACTGTCCGACGAGGGCGAGCGTTTGGCCGGACCGCAGGGTGAAACTGACGTCGTCGAGCGCGAGCATGTGACCGGAGCCACGGACCCGGTAGCGCTTCGAGACGTGCGAGAACTCGAGGGTGGTCATGCGGTCACTCCTGCCTGGGTGGCCGACGTGGCCGCACTGGTCCCGCGGACGAAGTCGCCGCGCTCGCCGGTGAGGCTCGGGAAGGACGCGAGCAGCTTCCGCGTGTACGGGTCCTTCGCCTGTCGGTAGATGCGTTCCGCCGTGTCGATCTCGACGAGCCGGCCGGCACGCATGACGGCGATGCGGTCGGAGATCTCGAGGAGCAGCGGGAGGTCGTGGGTGATGAAGATGACCGAGAACCCGAACTCGGTGCGGAGCTCGGAGATCTGTTGGAGGATCTCGCGCTGCACGAGCACGTCGAGTGCGGTGGTCGGCTCGTCCATGATCATCAGCTGCGGTTTCAGGGCGAGCGCCATCGCGATCATGACCCGCTGGCGCATGCCGCCGGAGAGCTCGTGCGGGTAGGACTTCAGGCGGTCGCGGCCGACCCCGACGATGTCGAGCAGCTTGCCCGCCTCCTCGCGGCGTTCGGCGCGTGACATGCCCCGGCGGTGCGTGGTGAAGACGTCGTCGAGCTGCCGCCCGATCGAGGTGACCGGGTTGAGGGCGTTCATCGCACCCTGGAACACCATGGACGCCTTGTCCCAGCGGAACGCGCGCATCTCCTCCTCGCCCAGCCGGCCGAGGTCGATGTCCTCGCCGGACTCGTCGTGGAAGACGGCGGTGCCGCCCGTGATGACCGCCGGTGGTTTGAGAAGCCGTTGCAGGCCGTAGGCGAGGGTGGTCTTGCCGCAGCCGGACTCGCCGGCGAGGCCGAGGATCTCGCCGCGGCGGAGGGTGAGCGAGACGTCGCGCACGGCTTCGACGGGAGGTTCCACGTCGTAGGTGACGCTGAAGGAGGACACCGTCAGCAGGTCGTCGTTGGTCACTGTATGAGTCCGTTCTGTGCTGATGAGGAGCGGTGCCGAACCGTCAGCAGGTCGTCGTTGGTCACTGCATGAGTCCGTTCTGTGCTGATGAGCAGGGAGCGGGGCGAGCCGAAGCCCGCCCCGCATGGTGACGCCGTGCCTACTTCGCGGCCTTGAGCTGCGTGAGGATGTAGACCGCGGTCGGCTGCGTCGGGTCGGCGGGCGCGTAGGGGTCGTCCTCGCTCGGCCATCCGGTGTAGTTCCGCGTATTGTACGAACCGATGAACGGGCGCGTGCCGATCGGCATCGCCGGGACGTCGGAGACGAACAGCTTCTGCACGGTCTCGAGGGCGGCTGCCCGCGTCGCGTCATCCGTCGCGTTGGCGTAGGCGGCGAGCGCCGCGGTGGCCTCCGGGCTGTCGTACCGACCGAAGTTGAAGTCGGCCGCCTCACCCTCGGCGACGAGCCAGCGGCCGTCCATGATGTCGGAATACAGGTCGTACGGCGTCGCGCCGGTGTCGGTCCAGTGCAGGATCGCCTGGAAGTCGCCGTCCGACTTCGCCGCCCACCAGGTGTCCTGGTCGGGCGTGTCGACCGTGGCGGTGACGCCCAGCGTCTTGACCGAGTCGGCGATGAGGCTGATGCCGGTCACGTAGTCGTTCCAGCCCTGCGGCACCGACAGCGTGAAGGTGACGGCCTCGCCGGACGGGTCGGTGAGGACGTCGTCCTCCCAGGTGTAGCCGGCGTCGGTGAGGACCTGCTTCGCGGCCTTCGCGTCGACGGTGTAGTCCTCGCCCTCGAACTCGGAGGCGATGAACGCGTCGCCCGCCGGGGTCGGGAGACCGGTCACCGAGCTGAGCTCGGGGACGCCGCCCTCACGGGCGATCTGCTGGTGCTGCTCGCGGTCGATGACGAGGTTCACCGCCTGGCGGAACGCGGGGTCGTTGAACGGCTTCGTCTGCGTGTTCACGAACATCGCGTCGACGGCGAGACCGGCGGCCGCCCAGTAGACGTTGTGTTCCTTGTCCTTGTCGAGGTACGCGGACTGCACGTTCGGGATGAAGGCCTGCGCCCAGTCGGCGTCGCCGTTCGAGAGGGCGGTGGTGAGGGCCGTGTTGTCGTTGTACGACACGTAGTAGAGCGTCGGCACGGCCGGCTGCTCACCCCAGTAGTCGTCGCGGGCGGAGAGCTCGACGCTCTCGGTGCTGAAGCTCGTGAGCGTGTACGGACCGGTGCCGACGGGCTCCGGGTTCTCGAAGGTGGCGGGGTCGTCGACGGACTCCCACACGTGCTTCGGGACGATCTGCTTGAGGAGCACCTTGTCCTGCTTCACGAACATGGGGTTCGTGAACGACAGGGTGACGGTGTCGCCCTCGGTCGCGACCGTGGTGAGGCCGAGGGCCGAGTTGTCGAGCTCCGGATGGTCGATGAACTGCTGGAAGGTGAACGCGATGTCGTCGGCGCTGAACGCCTCGCCGTCGTTCCAGGTGACGCCCTCGCGAGCGGTCAGCGCGACGGAGGTGTAGTCGTCGGACCAGGCGATCTCGGAGGCGAGCCACGGCTTCACCTCGGCGCTCGGGTCGACGAGGTTGACGATCGCGAGCGGCTCCAGGATCGCGTTGATGTAGCCGAGCTTCATCGCGGACGAGTCGCCGACGTAGGGGTTGTTGGATTCGGTGGCGATCGAGCCGTCCGGCTTCGCGATCGTCAGGGCGGCGCCGCTCTCGGGTCCGTCGCTCGACCCGCCGCCACCGGTGCATCCGGTGAGCAGCAGGGCTGTGGCCGCGAACGCGGCCAGCAGTGGGGTTCTCAGCTTCATCGCTTTCTCCTCTTGGGTGTGCGCTGCGGCAGTGCGGCGCAAGTCGGGATTCGGTGATAACTTACTGACCATTCAGTAAGTTGGCAAGCGCGGTAGTGTCGGGCGCATCGAGGCCCCCGCGGAACGGACACCATGAGCACGGTGAAACGACAGAACACGGTGAAACGACCGGCCCAGCCACGCCCGGCGACCGTGGCGAGGCGAGCCGAGGTCGTCCGCTCGGCGCTCGACGTCTTCGGCGCCAAGGGGTACGCGAACGGAACCCTCATCGACATCGCCGAGCTCGTCGACATGACGCCGGCGGGCATCCTGCACCACTTCGGGTCGAAGGACCAGCTCCTCCTCGAGGTGCTCAGCTACCGCGACGCGACGGACGTGCAGGACCTCGACGACCAGCACATCCCCGGCGGTATCGACCTGTTCAAGCACCTGATCCGCACCGCAGCCGCGAACGCGCAGCGCGCCGGGATCGTGCAGGCGTTCGTCGTCCTGTCGGCGGAGTCGGTGACCGAGGACCACCCGGCCAGGCACTACTTCGACGACCGCTACCGGACCCTGCGGCGGGAGATCGCGGAGGCGTTCGAAGTGGTGTGCGCCGAGCGGGGCGTGGATGCGCCCGAGACGATCCACCGTGCGGCGGCGTCGATCCTGGCGGTCATGGACGGCCTGCAGGTGCAGTGGCTCATCGACCCTGCGGACGTCGACCTCGCCGAGACCAGCGAGTACGCGATCCGGGTCATCGTCGAGTCGGTGCTCGGGTCGGGCGCGCTGGACGACTGAGTCGCCCGGATCGGTCGGTTTTCCGGCTGATTTCGAGCACTTCTGGGCGACTCGGTGGGCTGAGCAGGATTCGAGAAGCGCCGTGGGGCTCGCAGGGCTACCGTGAGAGGCGGACCACAGCCCCGGGCGGAAGGACACCGACATGGCCGAGAAGCAGTCGAGCACGAAGAGCGGATTCAGCGCCGAGGAACGCGCGGCGATGAAGGAGCGCGCCAAGGAGCTGAAGGCGGCCGCGAGTCGCGAGGAGGCTCTGCAGGCCGTCGTCGAGGCGATCGCCGACATGGAGGACGCCGACCGCGCGATCGCCGAGCCGTTGCACGAGCTGATCATGGGTGGCGACTCCGGCCTCGCGGCCAAGACCTGGTACGGCATGCCCGCCTACGTCGGTGCCGACGGCAAGGCGGTCGTGTTCTTCCAGGCGGCGGCGAAGTTCAAGGCGCGCTACGCGACCATCGGGTTCAACGACTCCGCGAAGCTCGACGACGGCGACCTGTGGCCGACCGCGTTCGGGGTCACCGCGTGGAACGACGCCGTCGCGAAGCGCGTCGCGGACCTGCTCGCGCGGGCCGTCTGACGCCGTCCGGCCGCTGGGCCGGTCGCTCGTCGAGTGCCCTACTCCGGTCCCTGACCCTGCAGAAGGCCCCGCGGACCCGCGAATCGGGCACCCTTGCCCCGGTCCCTGAGCCTGTCGAAGGGCCCACGAGGGACCTCCTGCTCAGGTGATCCCGTCCCGGTCCCTGAGCCTGTCGAATGGCCCACGAGGGACCCTCCCGCTCCGGTGATCCCGTCCCGGTCCCTGAGCCTGTCGAAGGGCCCACGAGGGACCTCCCGCGCCGGTGATCTTCCCCCGGTCCCTGAGCCTGCCGAAGGGCACACGAGGAAACCTCGCCAATCCGGCGGACCCCTTCCGGTCCCTGAGCCTGTCGAAGGGCACACGGAGCACCTCACGAATCCGGCACCTTCCCCCGCTCCCTGAGCCTGTCGAAGGGCACACGAGCAACCTCCCGCGCCGGTGATCCTCTCCCGGTCCCTGAGCCTGTCGAAGGGCACACGAGCAACATCCACAACCAGCACAACTCGGCATCTGGAATGTCAGTGGTCCAAGGTGGACTGGTTCCATGACCGAGACCACCACCACCGCGATCCACGCGAGCGACGAGTACGCCGCGCGGCTGGCGGAGTTCTCGGATCACTACGCCGACATCCAGCGGCGGCGTGCGGCTCTGGACGGCGAGGAGGCCCGCCTCCTCGCCCGGTCCGCCGCCTATGCCGACGCCTTCGCAGACACGGTCGTCCCTGCCGAGTTCCCGCCTGCCGAGCGCCGCGCTCTGTCCCGCCGATCGACGTGTGCCGCGATGGCGATGGCGACCCGCACCTCTGAACGGACGGTTCAGCGGGCGACGAACGATGCCGAGGCGCTCGTGAACGACGCCCCGTCTGTCCTCGACGCTCTCGAGGCGGCGCGCATCTCGGCCCGGCACGCCAAGACGATCACCGACCAACTCTGCGATGTGCCCACCGAGGGGCGGGCCGCGTTCTTGGCCAAGGTGCTCCCGGTCGCGGAGCAGACCACTGATGCGGAGCTTCGGCGGCGCGCCCGGGTCCTCCGCGAACGCCTCCACCCGGACTCCATCACGACGCGCGCGAAGCGTTCCGAGGCGGACCGCCGCGTCGAGTTCGAACCCGCCGCCGACGGTATGGCGTGGGTGCACTTGTTCACCACGGCGCCGATCGCGCAGGGCATCATCGAGCGGATCGAGGCGGCAGCTGCCGAATCCCGCTCAGCAGGTGACACCCGCACCTGCGCCCAGCTCCAGGCGGACGCCCTCGCAACCCTCGCCCTCACCGGCGTCACACCCGACGACATCATGACCAGCCCGGTACTCCCGCACCCCATCGAGGTTCAGGACCACATCAAGCCCACCGTGCAGATCACCGTCCCCGCCCTGAGCATGGCCGGCGTCAGCGATGCCCCGGCAACGCTCGACGGCTACGGCCCGATCGACCCCGAGACCGCTGCACGTATCGCGGTCAACGCACCCAGCTTCACCCGCATCCTGGTCCAACCGGAAACCGGCGCGATCCTCTCCGTCGGACGGAACCAGTACCGGGTTCCGGCAGACCTCCAACGCGCCGTCCGCCTCAGAGACGGCACCTGTCGCGCACCGGGCTGCGGCAGACGCGCTCGGGCGTGCGACCTGGATCACTCGGTCGCGTGGGAGGACGGCGGGACGACGGATGTCGGCAATCTCGCCTGCTTGTGCCGGCATCACCACCGCATGAAGCATCTCCCCGGCTGGAACCTCGACCACGGGCCCGGCGGGGTGCTCGAGTGGACGACACCCGACGGAAAACACCACCGGACCGAACCGGATCCCGCGCCGTTCTGACCTCCACCGGTCCCTGAGCCTGTCGAAGGGTTACTCGTGGGCACTTCGACAAGCTCAGTGACCGGGAAAAGTGTGCCCGGAACGATGGGGCATCCTCGTGGGCACTTCGACAAGCTCAGTGACCGGAAGAGGTTCGCCCGGAACGACGAAGCGTCCTCGTGGGCACTTCAACAGGCTCAGTGACCGGCAGAAGTGTGCCCGAACCGTTTCGGTCCCTGAGCTTGTCGAAGGGCGGCCGAGCCGCGCCACCTCGGTCAACCGAAGAGGTTCACCCGGATGAACCCGGTCCCTGAGCCTGTCGAGGGGTCCTCCGTGGGCACTTCGACAAGCTCAGTGACCGGCAGAAGTGTGCCCGAACCATTTCGGTCCCTGAGCCTGTCGACGGGCAGCCGAGCCGCGACACCTCGACACACGGAAGAGGCACGCGCGGGTGACTTCCCTCACCGCCCAGGCAGAGCCAGCCCGGTCGGTCGCCCTGACACCGCGAGCAAGAGGTCGAGCGCCGATCCGCGGACCTCATCGCCCGCGCCCCAGCTCGTCCCGGCGTCCTCGGCGACGAGCCGGAGGCCCCGAGCGCGTTCCTTGCCGCCGCCCATCGAGACGCCGGTCCGGACCTGGTACTCCAACGCCACCAGGACCGCGGCTGTCGGGTAGTCCGCGCGGATGCCGAGCGGTCGACGGACGTCCTCGCCGTGCACGATGGCCTCGACGAGCCTGGTCGCGAGGTTCGCCGGCGGCGTGCGTGTCAGCTCGGTGACGTCCGCCAGGGCGCGGAGCGTCTCCTGCGGGTCGTTCCTCCGCTCCCGCTCGACCCCGCGTGCGTTGTCCAGGTCGAAATCGAACCGCGCCGCGATGAGCCGACGGGCGAATCCCAGCCGCGTCGTCTTCGCCGAGTCGACGAGATGGGCCACGACGTCGTGCACATCCCATCCCGTGCACAGCGACGGCGTCCCCCACTGCTCGTCCCCCAGCACCGACAGGTCCGCGACGAGCCGCCGACGCTCCTCGTGGACGAGCGGCCAGACGGTCCCTGGCGAGACCCTCATCCGCGCCGATCCACCCACCATCAGCGGTAGTGCTGCTCGCCCCGAGCGGCCTTCTCGACCACGTCGGCGATGCGCGCGGCCCTGATCGCGGGCGTCTTGATGTTGCTCAGGCGGAAGAAGACACGGAATCGGTCGGTGCGGCCGAGCGTCGCGAAGTACGCCGCCGCCTCGGGGTTCGCATCGAGCGCCACCTGCAGGTCGTCCGGTGCGACGGCGTCCTTCTGCCGGTACGCCACGTCCCACCGCCCGTCGGCCTTGGCGCGTTCGATCTCCGCGAGCCCACCGGGACGCATCCGCCCCTCCTCGATGAGGCGGGCGACGTGCTCCCGGTTGATCTGCGACCACGGGCTGCTCTTCCGCCGCGGGGTGAACGCCTGCAGCGTGTAATCGTCGTCGAACCGTTTGCTCTGACCGTCGATCCATCCGTAGCAGAGGGCGACGTCCAGTGCCTCCGACCAGGTGATCCCCGACGCCTTCGAGGTCTTCTTCCGCAGCTTCAACCGCACGCCCGCGTCGCTCGGCGCGCCAGCGAGGTAGGCCTCCCACTCATCGAGCGTGAGGTCCAGGATCGGTTTCTCCTCGAAGCTCGCCACGTGAGCGAGCGTAGCGCGCACGGGCGACGCAGCCCAGACCCTGGTGCCGTCCGGGCCCCGGTGCCGACCGGACCGCCACCCACGACTGGATAGGGTCGGAGCATGCTGATGAACGACGAGACGCTGTCGCGCGCCGCCGACACCCTGCGAGCCTGGGCCCTCGACGAGGACCTCAAAGCGCGAGTCCTCGCCCAACCGGAGGCCGCCGCCGTCGCCAAGCGGGCCGCCCTGCGATACATCGCCGGCGAGGACGCGGCCTCCGCCTTGCGGCTCCTCGAAGCGAACGCCGATCGTGGGCATCGCTGGAGCATCGAGCTCGTCGGCGAGTCCGTCCGCGACGCACGTGTCGCCGACGAACAGACCGCGGAGTTCATCGACCTTGCCCGCCGGATCAGCGAATCCGACCAGACCGCGACGATCTCGCTCGACCTCTCCCACATCGGTTCCGTCGTCTCGCCCGAGCTCGGCCTGCGCAACGGCCTGGCGCTCGCACAGGCGGCCCGGGACGCCGGGACCTCGCTCATGATCTCCGCCGAGGGTTCCGACCGCACGGACCTCGTGTTGTCGATCTTCGAGCAGATCGCCGACGCCTTCCCGGAGACCGGCGTCACCCTGCAGGCGCGACTGCACCGCACCCCCGCGGACCTCGACCGCGTGCTGGATCGGCCCGGGCCGATCCGCGTCGTCAAGGGCGCCTTCCTCGAATCGACCGAGGTGGCATACCCCCGCGACTCCGCACCGATGACCGCGGCCTACATCAGCATGGTCACGCGACTCGTTGGGTCGGGTCACCGGGTCAACGTCGCCACCCACGACGCGAACCTCGTCGCTGCACTCGAGGGCGCTCTCGGCGACGACCTCCGGCAGCCGCACGTCGAGTTCGAGATGCTCCAGGGACTCGGCACCGAACTGCTCGACGACCTCCGCCGCCGCGGGTTCGCGACGCGCGAGTACCTCGTCTACGGACCCGAGTGGTGGCTCTACGTCCTCAACCGGATCGCCGAGCACCCCGAGCGGGTCATCGAGGCGATCGCGGACATCGGCCCGATCGCGCTCCTCGCCTGATCAGCCGAGCGGGTCGGACTCCAAGCGGTGGAAGTTGCGGTTCTGGTAGACGAGCGCCGGCGCGTCCGTGCCGGGCGGGACGACCTCCAGCACCTCGGCGATGACGAGCATCGAGCTGCCGGCCGGGACCGTCTGCACGATCCGGCAGCGCAGTGCCGCACGGGCACTCGGCAGGTAGGGCTCGCCGGTCGCGAGTCGCTCCCACTGCTGTTCCGGAGTGAAGCGCGGCTCCCCCGTCTTGGCGAACGCCTTCGCGACCTCCAGGTGGTGGTCGGCCAGGAGGTGGACGACGACCGTCCCCGCACTCAACAGTCCGCCCGCGGACCCCGTCGCCCGCGTGACCGAGAACGACAGCATCGGCGGGTCGACGGCCACCGACGCGACCGATGACGCCGTCAGCCCGACGTCTCCCCGATCGGTCGAGGCACTGATCAGCGCGACGCCCGCCGGGTGGTCACGGAACGCCGTCTTGAACCCGTCGACGGTCGCTGCGCGGGCGAGGGCATCGGGATCAGCGGACGGCGTGGTGGGAATGGTCATGCTTCAACCGTAGAACCTCAATCGGTCTTGAGGTCAACTCAAGGCGCGGCGATCTCCGACTACTCGAACATCTCCGCGAGGAGCTCGTGCGGGTCGCCGTCGACCCGGTGCTTCGAGCGGCCCTCGGGCCAGAACGTGACCCCGTCGTCATCCCAGCACGGGACGACGTGGAGATGGAGGTGGGGGACGCTCTGCCCGGCGTCGGCACCGGACGCACTCAGCACGACGACGCCGGTCGCACCGAGCGCCGCCCGCATCGCGCGTCCCACCCGCTGAGCGAGTGCGGTCGTCGCCTGCAGGGCACGCGGATCGGCGTCGAGCAGGCCGACGCTGTGCGCCCGCGGCACCACCAGGGTGTGGCCGGGCGCGAGCTCCGACTCGGGCAACGGCCGGAAGGCGACCGCCTCGTCCTCGCGCTCCACCCAGGTGATGTCGTCGGGCTCGTCACGCAGGATGCGGCAGAAGGTGCAGGTGTCGGGCATCGTCCCATTCTCGGGGCTCACCGCGGGCACGTCGATCACCTCAGGACACGCGGTCGCGCGCACCCCGGATCAGGCGCGGGCCGACGATCCACACCAGCCCGATGACGACGACCACGGCACCACCCGCCCACAGCCCGACCGCAGGTGATGCGACGAAGTCGAAGACGAACAGGACGATCCCCGCGAACAGCAGCGACGCCGCCCCGAGACACACCATGAGGATCCTGCTGGACAGCCGCACCAGCTGTGGTTTCTCCAGTCGTCCGAAGACGAGCCGGTGCATGATGACCGGTGCGAGCGCGAGGAGCGTCACCGTCACGGCCAGGACCACGAGGACGAGGTACAGCACATGGTCGAATCCACTGAGCTCGGTGAACCGCGGCTGGAACGGCAGCGTCAGCAGGAAGCCCGCGAGGATCTGCGTGCCCGTCTGCAGGACCCGGAACTCCTGCAGCAGCTCCGACCAGTTGCGGTCGGATCGCTCGTTCAGCGTCTCGTCGCGACCGTCCCCGGGCAGGGCGTCGGCCGGATCACTTGCGGCGGGCATGACCGGACACCGTCAGCGGGCGAGCTTGCGCGCCACCGCGACCACCGGCACGGCGACGACGAGGACCGACGCCGCCCGCGCGAACAACGATCGCTTCGGGAACTCGGCGCGCTTCCGATCTTCGGCCGTCGGCTCGGCCGCCTCGACCAGGTGGGTGCCGCCGGCGCCGCCCTCGGCGAGGTGGGCGAGTCGGCGCAGCGTCTCGATGTTGCGGATGTGCAGCCCGATGTCGAGGAGCCAGACCGGGATCAGCGCACCAGGGCCTGTGACGGCGTGCTCATGCAGGTGGACGATGCACCCGCGCTCGTGCGGCTCCACCTCGACCGCGACGCGGGCCTCACCGAGCGGCCACCCCTTCGGCTGGATGACGAACCGGTGCGGAGCATCCCACTGGAGCACGGTCGTCTCGTCGTTCAGCACCGCCGGCCAGACACCGAAAGAGTGGTGCAGCTTCCCGCCCACGTGCGGCCACCGGTCACCGACGTCGCGCATGCGGGACGCGCCGACCACCCACGCCGGGAAAAGCCAGCCGTCGGCGAGGACGGCGAAGACACGGTCGGGCGGGCAGTCGAGGATCCGAGTGGTGTGGGACACGGTGGTGTTCCTTTCGCTGGAGCAGGGACGAGGTCAGGAGGTCGGACGCGGTCGGTCGGGCGCGAGCGACGGCATGCGGTCGCGGCCGAAGACCGAGCGGAGGGCGCTGCGGGCGGCGTGCCAGCCGGCGAGACCGTGGACGCCAGGGCCGGGCGGAGTCGACGAGGAGCAGAGGAAGATCCCCGGTGTCGGTGTCCGCCACGGGTCGTTCGAGAGCACGGGACGCGCGACGAGCTGCGCGAAGCTCGCAGCGCCGGCCGCGATGTCGCCGAGCACGTAGTTCGGGTTGTACCGCGCCATGTCACGGGCGGTCATCGACGCCGACGTCAGGATCACGTCGCGGAACCCGGGGGCGAAGCGCTCGATCTGCCGGGTGATCGCCTCGGTCTGGTCGAGACCGGATCCGCTCGGCACGTGCGTGTACGCCCAGAGGACCTGCGCGTCACCAGGAGCGCGACCAGGATCGCCGACGTCGGGCTGCGAGACGAGGACGTAGGGCGACTCGCTGTGCCGACCACGGGCGACGTCGCGCTCGGCGGCGGCGATCTCCGGGCGGGTGCCGCCGAGGTGGAGCGTGCCGGCCCGGGCTAGTTCCGGGTTCGTCCACGGGACGGGACCCGAGAGCGCGAAGTCGACCTTGGCCACGCCGTCGCCGTACCGGAACCGGGAGAGACGACGAAGGTACGCGTCAGGCAGTCGGCTGCCCGCGATCTCGGCGAGCGCCTTCGGCGTCGTGTCGAACAGGACGGCGCGGGCGGACGGTAGCTCGTCGATGGATCGCACCTCGGTTCCGGTGACGATCTCACCACCGTGGGCCAGCAGGTCGGCCGCGAGCGCGTCGACGATCGCCTGGCTGCCACCGACGGGGATGGGCCAACCGCGGGCGTGCGCATACGCGCCGAGCGACAGGGCGGCGGCCGAGGTGGACAGGCTCGGCATCGGCCGGATGGAGTGGGCGGCGACACCGCTGAGCATGGCCGGAGCGGTCTCCTCGCGGAACCGGAGGTTCCAGGCGGGACTGCCCTGCTCGAGTGCGCGGAGGCCGAAGCGCGCGACCGTGACCGGGTGGCGCGGCACCTGCAGGAGCTTGCCGCCGGTGAACTGCGAGACGCGGTCGGCGTCGGCGGCCAGCGGTCCCATGAGCGAGCGCCAGGCGTCGCCGTCGCGTCCGAGGGCGTCGGCGGTGCGGTCGATGTCTCGGTAGGCGATCCCGGCCCGTCCACCGTCGAGCGGGTGGGCGTAGGAGATCTCCGGTACGACGAGGTCGATGCGGCGCTCGAGGCCGAAGGATCGGAAGAACCCGGACGCGAGCGCCATCGGGTGGACCGCGGAGCAGATGTCGTGGTGGAAGCCGGGCAACGTCAGCTCGGCGGTCCTGGCACCACCACCGATCGTGTCGCCCCGCTCGACCACCTGCACGTGCAGGCCGGCCCTGGCGAGGGTCACCGCGGCCGCGAGCCCGTTGGGGCCCGCGCCGACGACCACAGCGTCGAACTGCTCGCGCCGCGCCATCGTGCTCAGCGCCGCTTCGCCGCGCCGGCCACCAGGGCGACACCCGCTGCGAGGGTGCCGGCGGCGGTCGCGTACACGGCCCGCCGGTGGCGGATCGCCCAGGTCTGCGGGCTCCACGAGTGGGCCTTGTCGCTGAACACGCCACGAGCGCCGTGGTCACCGGGGGCGGGCGTGTAGACGTTGTCGGGCATGCGCGGGTCGTGCTTGTCCGGCGCGAGCTGGCCGGAGTATCCGGTCCTGGCGAGGAACCAGTCGAGGAATCCGCCGGCGAAGCGGTCGCCGAGGATCGTGCCGACGGTGGACTCCCCCACCCAGGTGCGTCGCCTCGGTCGGTCTGCGACGTCGGCGATGGCGGTCGCACCGACCTCGGGCTGGTAGATCGGCGGCACCGGCTGCGGGTGCTCGGGCAGCTGCGACTTCACCCAGCTGAACTGGATGGTGTTGAGCGCCGGCATGTCCACGGTCGAGAGCTTGACGTTGCTGCCGTCGTGGAGCAGTTCGGCGGTCACCGACTCCGTGAAGCCTCGGGCGCCGAACTTGGACCCGCAGTACGCGGCCTGCAGCGGGATGCCGCGGTGGGCGAGGGCGGAACCGACCTGGATCACGTGTCCACGATCGCGCGGCGTCATTCGCGAGAGGGCGGCCCTGGTGCCGTTGACGAAGCCGAAGAAGTTGACCGCCACGGCACGCTCGAAGTCCGCCGGTTCGGTCGTGAGGAAGTCCCCGAAGACGCCGACCATGGCGCAGTTCACCCACAGCTCGATCGGTCCGAGTTCCGCCTCGACCCGGTCCGCCGCCTGCTCGACGGCCTCCCGGTCGGCGACGTCCGTCGGCACCGCGAGAGCACGACGCCCGGCCTGCTCGACCTCGGCGATGGTCGCATCGAGTCCGTCCTCGCCACGCGCCAGCACCGCGACGTCCCAGCCGCGCTTCGCGAGTTCACGGACGGTCGCACGACCGAGCCCTGCGGTTCCGCCGGTGACGACGGCGACCCCGCGGCTCATCGCGCCGACCGATCGGTTGCTGCGGACCGGTGGGCGGAGGGGCGCGGAGAGGTTGTCGTCGTCAGAGGCATGACGCCACGTTAGGCGAATCCACCCCGCCAAGGCGGCCCCTTGCTTTCCCAGGCAGGACGGATCGCCACCCGGCGATCGCAGCGGGATAGCCGTACGATGAGCGGAGACCACCCTTGAGCCCGGAAGGAATGCGGACATGAGCGACACCTTCGCCATCGTGTACAGCGCACTCGACCGGGTCGACGAGGACGACCAGCTGGTGGAGCCGATCCTCCGGCTCATGCCCCTCAGCGGCGTCTCGATCGCGACGCTCGGCGACACCCTGAGCCCCGAGACGATCGCCGCGAGCGACGAGCAGATCGCGCTCATCGACGAGCTGCAGTTCGACCTCTCCGAGGGCCCCTGCTGGGACGCCGTCGGAAGCGGCCGCCCGGTGCTCGAGGAGGCCGTCAAGCGGAACGGCTACGACTCCTGGCCGTCGTTCACCGAGGCGATCCGCGACCACGCGGTCGGCTCCATCTTCGCCTTCCCCCTCCGCGTCGGGCCGCTCCAGGTGGGCGCGGTCGAGCTGTACGACACCGAGGAGCGCACGCTGGACGCGCAGGCGGTCGAGGACATGATGTCCCTCACTCGCCCGCTCAGCCGGTACGTGCTCCGACGCACCCTCGAACTCGCGAGCCTTCCCGACACGACGCAGCTGAAGCCCCACGCCCGACGACGGATCCATCAGGCGACCGGGTTCGTGATCGCGCAACTCGGCCTCACGCCCGACGACGCCCACCTGCTGATCCAAGCTCAGGCCTTCGCCCAGAACCGCTCGATGTCGGACGTCGCCGAGGACATCCTCGAACGTCGCACCGGCTACGTGCTGCGCGACGACACGATCGAAGACGAGCGATGAGCGCGCGCGGCGACGACGGGACCGGCTCCGAGCTCCGTCACTCGACCGCCCTCCTCGACGTGTTCGCGACGCTCGCCGACACCCTGGTGGACGAGTACGACGTCGTCGACCTGCTCCAGACCCTCGTCGACGCGACCGTGGACCTCCTCGACGTCCAGGCCTCGGGCATCCTCCTGGCCGACCCGAACGGTGATCTCGAACTGATCGCGTCGACGAGCGAGTCCGGGAAGCTCGTCGAACTTATCCAGCTGAGCGCGGACGAAGGCCCCTGCATCGACAGCTTCCGTGATGCGACGCCGGTGTCGATCCCCGAGATCGCCGCGGTCGCAGCCGACTGGCCGAGATTCGCCGAGGTCGCGGCGACCGCTGGGTTCCGTTCCGCTCATGCCTTCCCGCTGCGGCTCCGCCGGACGACCATCGGCACCCTCAACCTGTTCCGCACGACACCGGAAGCCCTCGACCGGTTCGAGTCGCGAGCCGCACAGGCGATGGCGGACGTCGCGACCATCGGCATCCTGCACGAGCGGACCCTCCGCGAGAGTGACGCGACCCGCGAGCAGCTGGAGTCCGCGCTGCAGTCCAGGGTCGTCATCGAGCAGGCGAAGGGCGTCGTCGCCTACACCGCCGCGATCTCGGTCGAAGAGGCCTTCGAGCGCATCCGGAAGCACGCTCGCGGCGGACGTCGTGCCCTGGCCGACGTCGCCCGCGACATCGTGGAGCGACGCCTCGAGCTCTGAGGCCCGGTCACCGGCCCCGGTCGACCTTCAGCGCGGCTTCCGCGCGAACACATAATGCACGACGCCACTCGGTGATGCGGTCACCTCGACCGTGAACCGCTCCTCGAGGCCTTCGAGCCCGTCCCAGAGCCGCACCCCACGACCGAGCAGGATCGGGACGACGACCACATGGAGATGGTCGACGAGGTCGGCCGCGAGGAACTGGCGGACCGTCGTCGGTCCTCCGCCGAGACGGACGTCGAGTCCGTCGGCGAGCGACGTCGCGAACGACAACGCGTCGACGGCGGACAGGTCACGGAAGAGGAACGTCGTCTCACCGACCACCAGGTCCGGGCGTTCATGGTGGGTCAGCACGACGACCGGCGTGTGGAACGGCGGCTCCTCGCCCCACCATCCCCGCCAACTCTCGTCCTCCCATGGTCCGAGCTGCGGACCGAACTTGCGCCGGCCCATGATCTCGACGCCGATGCGATCACCCGTGGCCGCGGCGAACGCGTCGTCGACCCCGCGCGTCCCCGCGCCGACCGCTTCGTCCTCGTGCCCGCTCATCGACACGAAGGTGCGGGTCGGGAAGAACCACTGCATGAGCCGGTGCTGGGCGTGGCCGAAGGGGGTCTCGAAGGACTGGCCCTCGCCCGTGGCGAACCCGTCGAGCGAGACGGCGAGATTGTGGACCCGGAGCGTCGTCATGGGCACACGCTAGTCCGAACATCCGGGCCCGTCGAGTAGCAGCTCGACGACGGAAAGGCAAGAGCGCGCCGAACGGCCGAACGGGAACGACACTCGAAGGAGGGCACGGCGGTCTGACGACCGGTCGACGCAGCCGGCCCGCCTGACATCGGGTGCCACGACGCGCCCAGAGAGGAGATGCTCGTGTTCACCGAGCTCGACGAATTCCTACGCGGCATGGAGTACCCCTGCCGCCCCAGCGACCTGACGCGTGAGGCCCGCCGCGACCTGCTCCCGCCCCACCTGGTCGAGGCGCTCCGCTCACTCCCCGAGCGCAGCTACACCAGCCGCTGGGACGTCCTGCACCGCACCTCGATCGCGGAGGCGCTGCCGATCAGCGTCTGAGCGATCGCGCACCACCGCTGAGCGGCACCGGCATCGCGCCGATGCCGCTTCTGCGTGTCAGGTCCGGTGACTCGCGCCGGTTCGCAACCCCCTCGGGGAACGTGGTGCTTCCACAGGACCGGGCCTACGGTGGAAACCGGAGAGCGGAGCAGGAGAACCCATGGGCAAGATGATCTACGACGCAGACGTGTCGGTGACGTTCGACGACCGGGTCCTCGCCCACCTGCAACAGGTCATCGGCGCGAAGTTGCGTCGCGGCGAAGCGTTCTACTTCGGGTGGAAGGACGACCCTCGGTCAGGCGACGGCCGGACGACGATCTGGCTGCACCCGGCGATGTCCCTCCGGTTCAAGTACGCGGGCAGCGTCCCGGTCGAACTCAATCGCGCCTGGCTCGATGCGCTCGCGATCAGCGCCGATTCGAACCAGGGCCTCGTCCTCGTGCCGGAGCCGGGTCCGCGCAGCTGAACCTCGCGGTCTCGCGAACCTCGCGGCGTGACCACGGCCCGAACTGCCCTCACATCGAGCGTTCGTCGAACTCCAAATCGTCGACGTCGGTGAGTTCGGTCGCCCACTCCGGTCGTGCCGGCTGGAGCGCCGCGGTCCGCCGTTCGAGCTCGGCGATGATCTCGTCGTCCAAGGGCTCCTTCGAGGCGTTCTCCACGGGGGTCGAGAACAGCTGGCTCGCGGGTCCGACGAGGAGGTGGGCGTACCCGAGGCTGCCGCCGTCGGAGATGGTCGGCACCACCGCGATGTCGGACTCGCCGGTCTGGGCGAGGGCGCGCGCATACCGGAGGAGCGCCTTGCAGGTCTGGTCGGCCATCAGCAGGTACCCGCCGGCGTAGTGCAACTTCCTCATACGACCATTCTGGGAACCGAAGCGGCCGGACCGGCAGACCTTGCATCCGCAACCCGGAGGGTATACCGGAGGCACCACGCGCCCGTGCGCTATCGTCTGGGCATGACCGACAGCGACCAGACTCCCACCACGCACGACGAGAACCGCCACGACCAGCTGACGACCGCCCCGAACGCGACCGAAGCCGACGCGGCTCCCCGCATCGACGTCACCGACCAGGGCGACGGCGTGACCCGGATCGACATCCGCGACGACGCGGCCGTGCGGCCGGGCGCGGACCCCGAGGAGACCGAGCAGGGCNAGCGAGCGTCCGTGTCCGGCTGCTCGAGCACGTCCGGCTCGTCCGCCGTGTCCTCATCCGTCGACTCGTCCGGGATCTCGGTGGGCGGCGTGCCGACCACCATGTCCGGGTCGGTACCCAATGCGTCTACTCCGGTGAAGTCGCTCATGTCGCTCCTGCTTCCTGTGGTGGTGGTTTCGATGTGGTACTGGTGTCGGTCTGCTGCTGGTCAGGCGACGACGACGTGCAATCCGCCCGTGATCTCGATCTCCTCGAGCATCTCGGCGGCCATGCGCTCGTCGATCGGTGGCTCGAACTCCGCGTCGAACGCGAAGACGATCGGCTGCTCGGGCGACACGGTGACCGGCTCGGACGATTGGAAGCGCCCACGGTGGAGCTGCAGTCGGAACGAGCGCTCGCCGAGCATGCGGGTGAGGATCACGCGTTCCAGTTGGGCGAGCGTCTGGTCGTCGACCTGTGAGCGGAGCGCGCCGAGGCGGAGGAATCCCATCGTCAGCCCCTTTCTCAGGTGTGCCACGCTAGCGCGCAGAGATGGGGGCGCCCGGGCCATTGCGCGGATGGCTCGAGCAGCGGACAATGCGCGTCGGCGAACAGTCACCGCCTTGTGGATAATCGGGCGCGCGCCAAGAATGTCTCGTATCCTGAGAGAGCGCTTCACCGGCCCGGACCCCGTCGGGATGCGCACAGCAGTCGGCCGCTCGCGTCGTCGGCCATCGCAGGGGTCGGAAGTCGAGGGATCCCATGGGACAACTGGTCTACGGCACCGGCGATGCACGCGTTCGGCTCGACGATCGAACGCTCGCCCATGTCAAGACGATCGCGCTCATGAAGCTCAGGCGGAACGAGTCGTTCGCGCTCACGATCCGACAAGACTCCACCAGCGACGGACGCACGACGCTCTGGCTGCACCCGGCGATCGCCCTGCAGTTCTCCTTCGACTCCGACGAGGTCGGCGAAATGGACCGCGCACTGCTCGAAGGCTTCATGCACGAGGCGAACACTGGCGAGGTCGTCGTGCACGCGACGACCGGCGACGACGCGACCGCCCAGGCGAAGTAGCCCGGGCGATCGCGCCGCCTGTTCAGCTGTCGCGGAGCATCGCGATGAGTTCGCTCTTCCGCTTGCCGGAGTAGCCGGTCAGGCCGATCTCCTTTGCGCGCTCACGGAGCTGCGCGACCGTCCAGTCCTCGTAGGACCCGGCCTCGCCGCCCTTCTCCCCGATCGTCGAGCGCCCCTCCTTCGCGGCGGCGTTCGAGATCCGAGCAGCCTTGCCCTTCGACGCGCCGTCGTCACGGAGCTTCTCGTAGAGCTCGGGATCCTTCAGTGACGGGTTCTGCTTCCCGGGCATGTCGTCCTCCCTCATCGTCCGGTGGTCGGCCGATCGGCCTGCCACCAGCCTCTCGCTGCCCGACGGATCGGTGGAGGGGCTGGTGTCAGGGACACGGACGCGCTAGTTCAGGAACCAGTCCCGTGGGTGCTGGTCCGCGGTCGGCGGCGTGCGCTCGATCGTCGGGCGCGCCCACTCGGCCGCGTTCGCCAGCACTCGACGGATGTCGGGGTGGTGGTAGACCGGGTACTCCTGGTCGCCCGGCGAGAAGTAGAACACGCGCCCGCGACCGCGGTGGTACGCGACACCGGACCGGAAGACCTCGCCGCCGGCGAAGGTGGAGAGGAACACCTCCTCGTCGGGGCGCGGGATGTCGAACTGCTCGCCATACATCTCCTGGCGGTCGATGACGATCGGGTGCGGGACACCCTGCGCGATGGGGTGGTCCAGGAGCACTGTCCAGACGAGCTCCCGCTCGCCGTCGTTCCGCCACTTGAGGGCGCAGCTCGTGCCCATCAGCCGCTGGAAGACCCGCGAGTAGTGCCCGGAGTGCAGCACGACGATGCCCATACCGGCGTGGACGTGGCGCACGACCCGCTCGACGACCTCGTCGGAGACCTGGTCGTGGGCGATGTGCCCCCACCAGAAGAGGACGTCGGTGTTCGCGAGGACCTCCTCGGTGAGACCGTGCTCGGGATCCTGGAGGGTCGCGGTCGAGACGGACACGGCGTCGCCGAGCGACTCCTCGAGGCCCGCCGCGATCACGGCGTGGATGCCGTCGGGGTAGTGGCCGAGCACCACGGCGTCACCGCGGGACTCGTGGACGAACTCGTTCCAGACGCGGATGCGGATCGGTGTCGTGGTGCTCATGCGGGGACCTCCAGTTCGTGCCCGGCGGCGGCCGAGGCGTAGGCGGCGTCGATGACGCGGCTGCGGTGCAGTGCGTACTCGCCGTGGTGACCGGCGAACCGGAGTTCACCGCCGGCGGTCTCGCCCGCGCGGATGGTGTCGAGGAACTCCGCGATGACCGACTGATGGTGGCCGGCCGGGACCTGGACCGCGGGACGTTCGATCGTCGGCGCACCGGCGACGTCGCGGTAGATCGTGACCGTTCCCTCGGTGTTGTAGTTGTCGACGTGGAGGCGGACGCCGCCCTCCGAACCGAGGAGCTCGACCGAGATGTCCTCGTGGGCCTTCGAGTAGGACGCCCACGACGCCTCGAGGTGCAGGCTGCCGCCGTCCTCGAACCGCAGGAGGGCGGACGCGAAGTCTTCGACGTCGAAGGCGTGCGTGGACCGGCTCGAGACCGGACCGCCGCCGGAGGAGCCACCGCGACCGGCGCGGCCGAGCTCGTTGTACGCGACGGCCGAGACGTGCGTCACGCGCGGCTCGCCGAGGAGCGACAGCGCGATGTCGAGCACGTGGGAGCCGAGGTCGATGAGCGGCCCGCCACCGGCCGCGGCCTTGTTCGTGAACCAGGAGTCGATGCCGGGCACACCCTGGCGACGGAGCCAGGAGGCGCGCGAGTGGTAGACGCGACCGATCGGCTCCTCGGCGAGGTAGCGCGCGAGGTAGGCGACGTCGGCACGACGGCGGTGGTTGTACGCGACCTCGAGGACGCGGTCGGCGGCCGTCGCGGCCTCAACCATCTCGGCGGCGAGGTCGGCGGTCGTGGCGAGCGGCTTCTCGCAGAAGACGTGCTTGCCGCTGCGGAGCGCGGCCACGGCGATCGGGTGGTGCAGGGCGTTCGGCACACCGATCGAGACGATGTCGAGGTCGTCGCGGGCGACGAGGTCCTCCCAGTCGGCGTAGGTCTCGGGGACCCCGCGGCTGTCTGCAAGCTCGGCGAGGCGCGCCGGTTCCTGGCCGGACAGGGCGACGACGGTGGCACCGGGGAGCGCGGTGAAGGCGTCCAGGTGCGTGGTCCCGGCGAAGCCGAGGCCGATGACGCCGACCCGGAGGTCCGGAGCGTCTGATGATGTCGGGGCGGTACTGGTGCTCATGCTCGGACGGTTCCTTTCGGGGTGCGGAGCCGAGCACTGTCGTGACCGGCGGTGGTCGACCTTCGCCACTAAATATAGCGGCCATATCTAGTAATGCAACCCTGCTACAGTCACCCCATGGCGGAACCGGGGATCGAGACGGGCAGGGCGAGCGTCGAACTCGTCGCCGCCTACGCCTTCGACCACGGTGCGTTCACGGCGAGCGACGTCATGGACGGGACCGGCCTGACCCGCGCGACCGTGCTGAACGCCTGCGACGCCCTCGCCGACCGCGGCTGGATCCGGGAGCTCGACGACGCCCGGGCCGCCGGCGACTACCGGCGGGGACGACCCGCCAGGCGCTACGAACTCGCCGCGGACACCGCGTTCGTGGTCGGACTCGACGTGGGGCAGCACCGGGTCGCGGCGCTCGTCGCGACCCTCCGCGGCGAGGTCGTCGGCCGCGCCGAACGCCCCATCGTGGGCGGGGACGAAGACCCCGACCTCCGCCTCGCGACCGCACGGACCGTCGTCGAGGAGGCGACCGCGCAGGCCGGCGCGACCCCGGGGCAGGTGCTCGTGACGGCCGTCGGCGTCCCGGCCCCTGTCGACGCGCACGGCCGCTCCCCGCGCGGCGATCACGACTACTGGGCCCGGATGAACCCCGACTTCGCGAGCCGCCTCGGCCCCTGGGGCGACGTCGTGCTCGAGAACGACGCCAACCTCGCAGCCACGGCCGAGCGCGCCCTCGGAGAAGTGGCGCGCGAGTCCATCGCCGTCCTCCTGGCCGAGGCGAGCTTCGGCGCGGGACTCATCGTGGACGGCGTGCTGCTGCACGGCGGGGCCGGCGGTGCGGGCGAACTCCGCGTGCTCGGCATGGTCGAGGGCGTCGGTTCACCGGAAGGCCTCGATGGCGCGGCACGGTCATGGCTGGAGGAGGATCAGCGCTCTGGCGCTGTGCCGGCGGCCTCCCCGCTCGCCCGGATGCCGATCGGCACCCTCGACGTCAGCCGCATCATCGACGCCGCCGCCTCGGGCGACGCCTATGCCGGCAAGCTCGTCGAACGTCTCGGGGAGCGCCTCGGGCGGGTGTGCGTCCTGCTCGGCAGCCTGCTCGACGTGGACGAGGTCGTCGTCGCCGGTGGCGTGGCCCGCGTCGCCTCCCCCGTCATCGCCGCGGCGCAGACCTGGCTCGACGAGGGGACCTACGCCCCGACGCCGATCGTGCGGGCCTCGCGACTCGGCGCGGACGTCGTCGCCCTCGGTGCGATCACCCGGGCCGTCGCGACGATCCGCTCCCAGCCGTGGCGCTTCGCTACCGCGATCCCGCGCTGAGCGGCCTACACACGGTGCAGGGCGGCCCGGGCACAGCGCAGGGCCCCACCTTCCGCCAAGATCGGTGGGGCCCTGTGAGCGGTGTCACCGCAGTGCGAACGGTCGTTCCGGCCGTACTCGTTCAGAGCGTTCGCAGGGGACGGGCGACGCTGAGCGGGCCCGTGTGCTTCAAGATTCGCAGCAGAAACGCGTTCATCCAGCCCCAAACAGTTGTTAAGAATGGTTGTTCTTATCGATTGCTGAAGTTCTGCGCGAGCGCGGCTACTGCACCGACCATCCGCCGTCGGACGGCAGGATGACGCCGTTGACGTTGACGCCGTCGTCGCTCAGCAGGAAGGTGATGGACGCCGCGAGCTGCTCCGCGGTCGCGATCGTCGGGATCGCCGCCTGGAACGGTCCGAGCCGCGCCGAGCCGGCCTCGGAGACGTTCGGCGGGAAGGGGATCCCCGTGGCGACACCGCCCGGAGCGACCGCGTTGACCCGGACGCCGTGCGGTCCGTACATGAAGGCGGCGCTCTTGGTCATGCCGACGACCGCGTGCTTCGAGGTCGTGTAGGCGTTCCCCGAGGCGTTGCCACGAAGCCCGGCCTCGGACGCGATGTTGACGACCGAACCGGATCCGGCCGCGACCATCGACGGCAGCACGGCCCGGGTCAGCTTGAAGGCGCCGGTGACGTTCACGCCCATCACCCGCTCCCAGGTCGCGTCGGAGGTCTCGTGGAGCGGGGAGAAGTCGTCGTTGATGCCGGCGACGTTGGCCAGCGCGTCGATCCGTTCCCCCGCCGCGGCGACGATCGCGGCGATGTCGTCCTGCTTCGTGATGTCGCCGGCGACCGTCACGAGGTCGGCGTCCGGCAGGCTCGAGGCGAGGTCGGCGAGCTTGTCCTCGAAGAGGTCCACGGCCACGACCCGGCCGCCCTCGCGCGCGACGCGGGATGCCGTGGCACGGCCGATGCCGGAAGCGGCCCCGGTGACGATCACGGTCTTGCCGGCGAACCGACCGACGGTGATGCGCTCCTGCCACCCCTGAGGCGCTTCGTCGACGGGTGCGACGCCGTCGTTCGCGGCGAGCACGAGCTCGTCGATGAGCGACTGGGGCAGCTTGCCCTGACTCAGGGCGACGAGCTGCTGGAGTGGGAGGCCCGAGATCGGGGCGAGCTGCGACTCCTCGGTGCCCAGCTGGGTGAGGAGGCCGCGGATGAGCGGACCGCCGGTGGGGTCGGCGAGCCATGCGGCGATCGGGGTGTTGGCGGTGAGGGCGCTCATAGGGTTCCTTTGTTCTCGGGAGGGCGATGAGCAGCGGGATCGCATGGGCCTCGATCCATACCGGACATCATTGTCCGGTACACGTTACGCCGTCCATGGCACGGCCGCCAGCCCTCACGGTCGGCTCCCAGCCGGGTCCACCGAACCGGTCGCGCGGCGTTACGCTACCGGGATGTCGTCCACGCCCCCGAAGCCGAACCGAGGCCCGAGCGCGGGACCCGAGAACCGCCGAGCGCTCGTCGCCGCAGCGCGTCAGGTGTTCGCCGCGGACGGCTTCAGTGCTCCCCTCAGCGCGGTCGCGAAGCGGGCGGGCGTCGGGCAGGGCAGCCTGTACCGGCACTTCCCCGACCGACTCTCCCTCGCGCTCGCAGTGCTCGACGAGAACGTCGGCGAGCTGGAGGAGCACACCGGGCGACCCGATGCCACCCTCGACACCCTGCTCGACGTCGTGATCGACCAGGCCCTCGTCACCTCGCCCTTCGTCGAGGCGATCCTGGGCGAGGGCGACGACCCGCGCGTCATCGAGCTCGGCACCCGCCTCGACCGCCTCGCGCACGCCCTGCATGCGAAGGAACTGGCTGCCCACCGCATCGCCGACCACGTCGAGCCCGACGACATCCTCATGGCGATCTCGATGGTGGGGGCTACCCTCACCCGCATCCCCGATTCCCATCGAGCCGACACCGCGGCGCGCGCGAAGGCGATGTTCCGCCGCTCGTTCGGCCGATGAACCGGGGCGGGACGATCGACGCGACTGGGTCGGTGGCACAGGACACCTGCGAACCGTGTGCCGACAGCCCATTGAGGCGTGCGTGGGACGACCGTAGGGTCGGAGGGACAGAGAAGGGGTCCGCCATGCAGGTCAGCGCGTTCGCGTCGATCGACGTCGACACCATCCGTCGGTCCCTCGGCGAACCGGATCCCGCGGCGACGGCCAAGATCATGGACGAGCTCGACGAGAACTGCCTCGCCTTCCTCGCTCACTCGCCGTTCTGCACCATCGCGACGTCCGACGCCGACGGCCGGTGCGACAACTCCCCGCGCGGGGACTACCCGGGGTTCGTCCGGGCGCTCGACACCCGCACGCTCGTGATCCCGGAGCGCCTCGGCAACCGGCTGGCCGACTCCCTGCAGAACATCGTCCAGAACGGCCACATCGGCATGCTGTGCTTCGTCCCCGGCATGAGCGAGACCCTCCGGATCAACGGCAGGGCCACCGTCACCGACGACCCGGCGCTCATGGCGATGCTCGAGCAGGACCACGTGACGCCGCAGCTCGCGATCGTCGTGCGCACCGAGGAGGTCTACCTGCACTGCGGGCGGGCACTCCTCCGCGGCGGGCTGTGGGACGCCGAGATGCAGGAGCTCGCGGCCGAGGTGCCGAGTGCGGGCCGGATCTGGGCGAGCATGTCGGGCCTCAGCACCGAGGTCGGCGACGCCATCGACGAGGCGGTCGCCGTCGGGAACCAGAGCCTGTACTGATGCGCAATCGCGCGGGCATGACCCCGCTCATCGTTCAGGACATCGTGCGCGAGACACCGACGATCGTCAGCATCGTGCTCGCCGATCCGGAAGGTCGCCGGCTCCCGCCGTGGGACCCCGGAGCGCACATCGACCTGCAGCTCATCACCCGCCACGAACGGCAGTACTCGCTCTGCGGTGATCCGGCGGACGAGTTCCGGTACCGGATCGCCGTCCTGCGGGAGGAGCACTCGCGGGGTGCCTCGCACTACATCCACAACTTCCTCAAGGTCGGTCGGAAGGTGTTCGTCCGGCCACCCAGGAACCTGTTCCCGCTCTCGGACGCGAAGCGGCACCTGCTGCTCGCTGCCGGCATCGGGATCACGCCGCTGCTCTCGATGGCTCGGCGGTTGGCCGCGGGCGACGCCGACTGGACGCTCGTCTACGCGGTGCGCACGCGGGAGGACATCGCGTTCGCGCCGGAACTCGAAGCCCTGGGCGACCACGTGCGGATCCACGTCAGCGCGGAGAGCGGCCGGCTCGACCTGGCCGGCCTCCTCGCTGGACTCGAGCCGGGCACCGACGTGTCGGCCTGCGGGCCGCGCGGGTTCACGGACACCCTCACGAACCTGGCCGAGACGCTGCCCGAGGACTGCCGGTTGCACCTCGAGCGGTTCGAGCCGAAGCCCCGCTCCTACCTGCCGAACACGGCGTTCACCGTAGAGTGCGCGAGGTCGGAGCGGACCGTCGAGGTTCCGGCCGGACAGACGATGCTGCAGGCGATGCAGGCCGCGCGGGTCGGTGTCGCCGGGTCGTGCATGCGCGGCGTCTGCGGCTCCTGTGCCGTGCAGGTGGTGGACGGGACGCCGGAGCATCGCGACTCCCTGACGACCGACGACGCGTCGATGATCATGTACCCGTGTGTGTCGCGGTCACTGACGCCGACGCTCGTGATCGACGCGTAGGCGGCGCAGCGCGCCCCCGGCCCCCGAGCACCCCACCCTGGTCCCTGAGCACCCCATCCCGGTCCCTGAGCACCCCATCCCGGTCCCTGAGCCTGTCGAAGGGCGACGTACCCCCGTGAGCACTTCGACAAGCTCAGTGACCGGAGGAAGACACGACGACCAACAGCGGATCCGGTCCCAAACCGGACAACCCACCCCGATCCCTGAGCACCCCACCCTGGTCCCTGAGCCCGTCGAAGGGCAGTGCACCCCGTGGGCACTTCGACAAGCTCAGTGACCGGGTAAAGGCGCAGCGGCCACAAGAGGGGAGCCGGTCCCTGAGCCTGTCGAAGGGCGACGTACCCCGTGGGCACTTCGACAAGCTCAGTGACCGGAGAAAGGAACCCCGGACCAGGAGGTCCCAGCCCCAAACCGGAACACCTACCCCGGTCCCTGAGCCTGTCGAAGGGCGACGTCATCCGTGAGCACTTCGACAAGCTCAGTGACCGATGGAATAGGGCTCAGTGACCGGAGGACGGCACCCCGGTAGTCAGGGACGCCAGGTGGCGTCTGCCGAGGCCAGGACCGTGCCGTCGGCGGCACGCACGACGACCGAGGTGCCCTCCGGGCCGTCCGTCCCCGCGATGCGGAACGCCGTGTCGACGAGCACCGGCGCCTTCGCCCGGAAGCGGACCGACGCGAGCCGACGACCACCGGCGTTCGCCGTGAGGGCGTCGAGCACCAGGATGCGGGTGAGCGGGCCGTGCACGAGGAGGTCATCGAGCCCCTCGACCTCACGCGCCCACTGGCGGTCGTAGTGGATGCGGTGCGTGTTGCCCGTCACGGCCGAGAAGCGGAACAGCTGGCGGGAGTCGAGCGAGCGGGTCACGGTCCAGTCGGCTCCGGCGTCGAGATCGAGCGCATCCTCGGCGGCCACCTCGGGTGCCGCCGTCCGCGGCGAGGGCACCGCGGGCTGCGCCTCGAGGAACACGTCGTGCCAGGTGCTACGGACGGCGACCTCGCCGTCGACGAGGTACTCACGCACGAGGTCGGCGAAGACCAGGCGGCCGGCCCGCCCCTGCTTCTCGACGAGCGAACCGAGGCTCGTGCGCTGCGTCACCATGTCGCCGTAGCGGAGAGGCGACAGGAACTCGGTGTCCTCCCCCGCGTACATGCGGCGCGGGAGGTCGATGACCGGCAGCACGCCGTCCTCCGCGGGTGAGCCGTCCTCGCGGAGCTGCGCGAACGGCGTCTCGAACGGGAAGTGGACGCCTTCCCAACCGGCGGGGAGCTCCTCGCCGAGGACCGGTTCCGGTGCCGCGATCGCGAAGGTGCTCCGGTACCAGGAGGCGGGACGGAGATCGAGCTGCTCTGTCCGGTCCACGGCTTCCACTCAGATCACCCCGTCGGAACGCAACGCGGCGATGCGGTCGGCAGGCTGCTCTGTCCGCTCCACGGCTCCCACTCAGATCACCCCGTCGGAACGCAGCGCGGCGATGCGGTCGGCGTCGTACCCGGCGAGCGCCGTGAGCACGTCGTCCGCGTGTTCGCCCATGTGGTTCGCGGGGCGGTCGGTGGTCGCGGGGGTCGCGCTCAGTTTGATCGGTTGGCCGAAGGAGCGGAGGGTGCCGAAGGAACCGTAGTCGGTCTCGACGACCATGTCGCGTTCGGTGGTCCCGGGGTCGTCGACGACCTCGCCGATGGTCTTCACGGCGGTGAGCGGGACGACGTCGCCGGCCAGTTCCTCGAGCTCGGCGCGGGTGCGGTCTGCGAACCAGGAGACGACGAGCGGCTTGACGCGTCGGGCGTAGACCTCCTCGTCGAAGCGCTTGCGCATGGTGTCGATCTCGGGGTCGGCGATCGCCTCGGGCGTGCCGAACAGCTCGCAGCTCGCCTTCCAGAGCTTGTCGGTGTACGCGCCGAAGAACACCTGACCGTCGGCGCAGGGGAACAGCTCGTAGGGCCGGACCCAGGCGTGTTCGTTGCCGGAGGGCGAGGCGACGGTGCCGTCGACGGTGTAGTCGACGACCGCGGTCTCGGTCATTGCGATGATGCTGTCGACCTGGGCGACGTCGACGAGCTGCCCCACACCGGTGCGCTCGGCGTGCCGGAGGGCGGCGAGGGTGCCGATGACGCCGAACATCGTCGCGGAGAGGTCGCCGATCGTGACGCCGACGCGCACGGGCGGCTGGTCCGCGTAACCGTTCATGGACCAGAGCCCGCCGGCGGCCTGTGCTGTGTTGTCGAACGCCGGACGGCGGCTCCGGGAGCCCGTCTGTCCGTAGCCGGAGATCGCGGTGTACACGAGCTTCGGGTTGATGGCGGCGAGCGCCTCATACGGCAGGCCGAGCTTCGCCATCGTCCCTGGTCGGAAGTTCTCGACGAGGATGTCGGCGCTCGCGACGAGGTCGCGCAGCACCTCCTTGCCGGCCTCGCTCGCGAGGTCGAGCGCGAGGCCGAACTTGCCGCGGTTGTACTGCCCGTAGTAGCCGCTGAACTCCTCGTCGCCGTCACGCAGGTAGGGCGGGAAGCCCCGGGAGACGTCGGGGTCGTTCGGGTTCTCGATCTTGATGACGGTCGCGCCGAGGTCGGCGAGCATCGACGCCGCGTAGGGGCCGGCGAGGACGCGGGAGAGGTCGAGGACCACCACGCCCTCGAGCGAGCCGGGCGGGACGGCGAGTCGTTCCGTGGCCGCGAGGACCGCTTCGGTGTCGGCTCCGGTCGACGGCTGGTGCTCGGTCATGCGTGTCCTCCTGATCGCCGTACTCCGTACCGGTCAACGGTATCGGGCGGTGGAGGCCTCACCCATGTGCGAACCCCACACCTCCAGCGCCGATCCATGGACCGCCCGTCCGTCACCGACGACGACGGGTGTGCATCATGACGGGGATAGGTGAGGCTAGGCTAACTCCATGCGCAGCGCGACCCTCCTCCGATCGAGACGTGCGCTCGCCGTCGGCACGCTGGCCGCCGCGCTCCTCGTCGTCGCCCTCGCGAGTCTGATGCTCGGGAGCAACCTCATCAGTCCCGTGGCCGTCCTCACCGCCCTGTTCGACCCCGCCCAGGACACCGGCGCCGTCGTCTGGGGGTCGCGGGTGCCGCGCACGGTGCTCGGCGTCCTCGTCGGCGTCTGCCTCGGGATCGCCGGTGCCGTCATGCAAGGACAGACCCGCAACCCGCTCGCCGACCCCGGCCTGTTCGGTGTCTCCGCCGGCGCGAGTCTCGCGGTCGTCGTCGGGGTCTACGTGCTCGGCACGAGCTCGGTGGTCACGACCCTCTGGCTCGCCCTGCTCGGCGCCACCGTCGCCAGTGTCGTCGTGTTCTCCGTCGCCGCACTCGGTCGCGGCCTGTCGAGTCCCGTCCCGCTCGCGATCGCCGGCACCGCCGTCTCGGCCCTCCTCGTCGCCCTGACCTCGTACCTCGTCCTCTCCGACGAGACGACCCTCGCCGCCTATCGCATCTGGGTGGTCGGTTCGCTGTCCGGTCGATCGCTCACGGGCGTCGACGCGGCCCTCGTCTTCGCCGGGCTCGGCCTCGTGTTCGCGGTCGCCAACATCCGCTCGTTGAACGCCCTGGCGCTCGGGACCGAACTCGCGAACGGCCTCGGCGAGAACCTCATCCGCGCGCGACTCGTGGGGCTCGCCGCGATCACCCTGCTCACGGCCGCCGCCGTCGCCCTGACCGGACCCATCGCCTTCGTCGGACTCACCGCGCCGCACATCGCCCGCACCCTCGTGGGCGGGCATCACGGCTGGCTGCTCCCCGCCTCGGGGCTCGTCGGCGGGAGCGTGCTGCTCGCGTGCGACGTGATCGGTCGACTCATCGGTGGCACCGCCGAGGTGCCCGTGGGCGTCGTCCTCACCGTCGCGGGTGGGGTCGCCTTCATCGCCATCGTGCGCCGCGGACGGATGGCGGAGCTGTGAGCGCCGTGCAGGAGGGCAGCCGCTTCTTCGGCCGCCTGTGGCGAGGTCGGGTCGTCGGCGTCACGATCGCCTGCCTCGTCGTCGCGCTGGCGTTCGCCCTGCTCGGGATCGTCGCCGGTTCGTCGTCCCTGACGATCCCCGACGTGATCACCACCCTGCTCGGCGGCGGGACCGGTGGTCAGGAACTCATCGTGTTCGAGCTCCGCCTCCCCCGCGTCGTCGGCGGTCTCCTCGTCGGTGCGTCCCTCGGACTCGCCGGGGCGCTCACCCAGACGTTCGCACGCAACCCGCTCGCCACCCCGGACATCCTCGGTGTCACCTCGGGTGCCGCGCTCGGGGCCGTGGCCGCGATCGTCCTCGTCGGCGGCAGCTACTCCGTCGGGGGCGGCGCGCTCAGTCTCGGCCTGCCCGCCATGGCCGCGATCGGCGCGCTCGTCACCTCTGCCGCCGTCTACGCGCTGTCCTGGCGCGGCGGGGTCGACAGCTTCCGACTCATCCTCATCGGCATCGGTGCCACCGCGACGCTCGGCGGCATCACGAGCTACCTCATCGCCCGGGCGCAGATCACCGAGGCGGCAGCGGCAGCGCAGTGGCTCGTCGGCAGCCTCTCGGGCATCTCCTGGTCGAGCGTGTGGCCGGTGCTCGTCGCGCTGGTGATCCTGACGCCGATCGCGGTCCTGCAGACGAGCAGCCTCGACATCAGCCAGCTCGGCGACGAGTTGTCGACCGGCCTCGGCGTCGCGGTCCAGCGGCATCGGATCGTCGTCATCGCGTGCGCGGTCCTGCTCGTCGCCGCAGCCGTGTCCGCCGCGGGGCCGATCGAGTTCGTCGCCTTCGTCGCACCGCAGATCGCCCGCCGCCTCGCCCGCACCGGTCGCCCGCCCCTGCTCGCCTCCGCGCTGCTCGGCGCCGTCATCGTGACGGGCGGCGACGCACTCGTCCGCGGTGTCCTGCCGGGCGAGATCCCGGTGGGCATCATCACCGCGATCGTCGGCGCGCCCTATCTCATCTGGTTGCTGACGCGCCGCAAGGAACGGGAGACCTCCGCATGACCGACCCCGCCACGACCCCCTCGCTCGTGAAGGAGCGCCCGACGCCCGCCCTCGAGGCTCGGGGCGTCTCCCTGGCCTACGACCAGACGGTGGTCTTCGAGGGGCTCGACCTCCGCATCGAGACAGGCGAGGTCACGACCCTCATCGGCGCCAACGGTTGCGGCAAGTCGACGCTGCTGAAGGCGTTCGGTCGCCTGCTCACCCCGACCGCCGGCACGGTCGAACTCGACGGTCGCGGCGTGCGGTCGATCCCGACCCGCGAGGTCGCGCGCCGCCTGGCGATCCTGCCGCAGAAGCCGCTGACGCCGTCGGCGACGACCGTCCGCGACCTCGTCTCGCGGGGTCGGCACCCGCACCAGAGCCTCCTCAAGCCGTGGACGCCCGCCGACACGATCGCCGTCGACGAGGCCCTCGCCGCCACCGGCCTCGAGACCCTCGCCGACCGCGACACGGCCTCCCTGTCGGGCGGCCAGCTGCAGCGGGCCTGGATCGCCCTGGTCCTCGCGCAGCGGGCCCCCACGATCCTGCTCGACGAGCCGACGACCTTCCTCGACCTCAGCCACCAGCTCGACGTCCTCCGACTCGTGCGGTCGATCAACCGCGAGCGCGGTGCGACGGTCGTCATGGTGTTGCACGACCTCACGCTCGCCGGCCGGTACTCCGACCGGCTCGTCGTCGTGGGCGGCGGCCGGGTCATCGCCGACGGCACGCCGTGGGAGGTCCTCACGCCGGCCGTGCTCCGCGAGGCGTTCGACCTCGACGCGATCGTCATCCCCGACCCGAGCAGCGGTTCGCCACTCATCGTGCCCGTCGACCCCGACGACGCGATCGCCCTCGACGCCGAGTGATCCGGGCGATCGGGCATTCCGATATCGTTTCGTGACTTAGGTTCGGCTACCCTAAGTATCATGACGATCTCTTCACGCCTCCGCCGCGCCGCACTCGTACTCGTGCCGGCGCTCGCCCTGGTCGGCCTCGCCGGCTGCTCCCCCACCGCCGCATCCGACGCCGACAGCAGCGGCGCCTGGAGCTACACCGACGACACCGGCACCACGGTCAAGCTCGACGAGCAGCCGAAGCGTGTCGCGAGCTTCGCCGACTACGCGCTCGGCCTGCACGGCAACGGCATCGACCCCGTCGCGGTCTTCGGTCGCGTCGACGTCGCCACCGACAAGCGGTTCTCGGACTACGACCTCGGCGACACGGCCATCGTCGGCAACAGCTACGGCGAGATCGACCTCGAGGCACTCGCCGAGGCGGCACCCGACCTCATCGTGACCGGGATCTACCCGACCGACCGCGACGGCACGCTCGACCTCAAGGGTCCGTACTACGGTGTCGCCGACGTCGAGCAGCAGGAGCAGCTGGAGAAGATCGCTCCGGTCGTCGCCATCAAGGTCGGCGGCAAGGGTGCCGACGTCATCGCCTCGCTCAACAAGCTGTCCGAGGCGCTCGGAGCCGACGAGGACACCATCGCTGCGGCGAAGGAGAAGTACGACGCCGCTGCAGCAGACCTGACGGCCGCGGCGAAGGAGACCGACCTCGAGGTCACGCAGATGTATGCGGACGCGAGCGGCATCTACGTCGTCAAGCCGCAGGACGAGCCGGAGACCGAGCTGTACAGCGAACTCGGCGTGACGTACACGAACGCGAACCCGGACGGCTACTACTACTGGGACATCTACAGCTGGGAGAACGCGGGCCAGGCGATGACCGGTGACGTCCTGCTCGTCAACGTCGAGGGCTTCCAGCAGAGCGACCTCGAGGCGCAGGCGACCTTCGCCTCGCACCCGGCACTCGTCGCCGGTCAGATCCACTCCTGGAACACCGCCGCCCTCGACTACACGTCGCAGGCGAAGCAGATGGAGACGCTCGCCGGGATCCTCCGCGAGTCGAAGGCGCTGTAGCGAGCACGGGGTGGGGCCAGCCTCGGGCGCCCCACCCCGTGTGCTCCCGACGCACCGGATCGGCTTCGGAGTGTGCCGACCGCACATGGGCTGAGCCTCCAGACGGCCGGTAGCCTCGTCAGGCGTCCCGGCCGTCCGGGTGCGCCCAACACGAAGGAGTGCCATGGCCATCCAGAGCGCGCGCGAGAGCGACCCACGCGGAGCAGACACCACCGCCGTCGGCCAGAGCGACATCGATCGCGACGGCCTCGACTCCCGGGTGCAGCGTCGCCGCGCCATCCTCGCCAGCTCGGTCGGCACCGTCATCGAGTGGTACGACTTCACCCTCTACGGGCTGGCCTCCGCGCTCGTGTTCGCGCCCCTGTTCTTCCCCGGCGCCGGTGACCTCGCCGGCCTGCTCGGCGCGTTCGCCGGCTTCGCGGTCGGCTTCGGTGCCCGCCCGATCGGCGGCCTGATCTTCGCCCACTACGGCGACAAGCTCGGGCGCAAACCGACGTTGCTCATCACGCTCCTCTTCATGGGCGTCGCGACCACCTTCATCGGCCTCCTCCCCACCGCCGACGCCATCGGCATCTGGGCGCCGATCCTGCTCATCGTGCTGCGGATCTTCCAGGGCATGGGCTCGGGCGCCGAATTCGCCGGCGCGATCACGATGGCGAGCGAGTCCGCCGATGTGAAGCACCGCGCGTTCGCCGCGTCGTTCCCCGGCGCCTCCGTCTACGTGGGCATGGCGCTCGCGACCACCGTCTTCGCCGTGGTCAGCACGCTCCCGATCGAGCAGTTCCAGAGCTGGGGTTGGCGGATCCCGTTCCTCGCGAGCGTCGTCATCGTCGCGTTCGCGCTGTACTTCCGTCTGCGGGTCAAGGAGACGAAGGCGTTCGAGAGTGCCGAAGAGCGCGGCGCGGTCACCTCGGCACCACTGGTCGGCGCCATCCGCTCGCACTGGCGGGTGATCCTCTGCGGCATGGGGCTCTTCGCGTTCGCGCTGCCGTGGGTCTACGTCGTGCAGGTGTTCTCGCTGTCCTACGTCACGGGCACCCTGAGCGTGAACCCGACGGAGGCGCTCATCGGCCTCATCGTCGCCGAAGTCCTGACCATCCCGACGGCGCTGCTGTTCGGTCGCCTCGCCGACCGCATCGGTCGGAAGCCCGTCCTCATGGGCGCCGCGATCTTCGGCGTGGTCTACGCGTTCCCGATGTTCCTGCTCTACGACACGGAGCAGTCGGCCCTCGTCGCACTGGGCCTCATCCTGGGCCTCGCCGTCATCCAGGGGGCCACCATCGGCACCTCGGGTGCACTGCTCGCCGAGATCTTCCCGACCTCGATGCGCTGGAGCGGCATCGCACTCTCGCGGGAGATCCCGGCCGCCCTCGTCGGCGGGACGGTCCCGCTGGTCGCGACCGCGCTCGTCGCCGCGAGCGGTGGCGCACCGTGGTTGGTGGCGGCGTACCTGCTGGTGCTCAGCGCGATCGGCATCGTCGGGATCGCGTTCCTCCCGGAGACCCTGCCGCGCAAGCAGCGCGGCTGACCTGTCCCCCCCCC
>NZ_JACYTU010000006.1:0-192951 GCF_014841225.1 Plantibacter sp. CFBP 8804 | reverse complement strand
TGGTGTGGATCAACCTCGTCCTCGGCGACGCGGCGGAGCTGCCCTTCGGCGGCGTGAAGCGCTCCGGCACCGGCCGCGAGATAGGCAAGCCCGCCATGGACGAGTTCGTAAACAAGAAGCTCATCCGCATCGCGTAGATGCCGCTCACTGAGCTTGTCGAAGTGCCTCTTACGCACCTCGACAAGCTCAGTGGCCGAACGTCCCCCACAGGGCGTGCATCACTCCCGTTGTCCACAGGGCGTGCGCACCCGATCAGATGCGATGACGTCGCGAGCTAGCCTTTCGAGGAGGGCGAGGCTCGTCAGTCTGGAGCACGGTCGAATTGCGTCAGTGGCTTTAAATCTCTAGCCCCCTCTTCATCTTGAAATCAATGGGGGGCTTGAGTAAGATTATGCCGAGGCCACAGAAGTACCGCGATGTGGTGAAGTTCCTCAGCTCGAAAGGCTGGGTGCTGCTCCGGCAGCAGAAGGGCTCCCACGAGAAATGGGGGAATCCCGAGAACGGTCGCGAGTACCTGACGATTCCACATCACGAGGTGTCGGCCGGAATCGTGAAGCAGCTCATCGAGATGTTCCCGGATGCGCCGAGCGGGTGGAAGTAGCGCACCGCACCGCTCGACCGCACCGATAGACAATCAGGAGGCCAGCAAATGACCGCAGCAACCATGACCAAGACGCTCGACGTCGTGACCTACCTCGACGGCAAGTGGTGGACGTTCGAGATCCCCGCACTCACCACCGACTCCCCCCGAGGCGCGGGACACCGGATCGTCGCCATGGGCTCAGCGAAGCGGTTCAAGGACATCGCTTCAGCTGCCCGCGACGTCGCGGCCCTGTGGCTCGATCTCGATGACTACGACGGGGACGTCGTTGTGACGGTCCGGGACGAGGCGGTCGGCCTCTGGAGCGAATCCAACACCCTTGAAGAGCAGGCACGCGAGCAGGTGCGCGAGGCAGCGCGGAAGCGCCGCGAGGCCGTCCTGAGCCTCATCGCCAAGGGAGCCAGCCAGAGCGACGCCGCGGCCGTCTTCGGCGTCTCGGTGCAACGTGTGAGCCAACTCGTGCACTGACGCTCGTCGATCGACAGCCCCCACCGAGGCCCTCCCCCGCTCTCTGAGCCCCATCCGGTCACTGAGCCCATCGAAGTGCAGTCCCGCCCCGATGACCACCGCCCTTCGACAAGCTCAGGGACCGAAGGGGTGACTCTGGGAACGACGGTGCACGACGCGCGAATCCTTCAGCCGTCGGTGAGCTGGAGGGCGCTCCACAGCTCTGCACGGTCGCCGAAGCGCGAGAGGTCGAGGTCGAGCAGCGACTCCAGCGTGCCGATGCGCGCGCGGAGGGTCTGCCGGTGGATCCCGAGGCGGCCAGCCGCCTGATCGGTCACGCAGTTGGCCTCCAACCACGCCCGGGCCGTCTCCACGTGGACCGCCCGAGCCTCGGCTCCGAGCCCGCCCAACGGCTCCAGCAGCCGATTCGCCAGCACCGATCCGCCCGACGCACTCAGCAACCCGAGCAACCCCTGCTCGGCAAGCGCCTCGTACCGCACGAGCCGCGGCGTCTCCCCGGCCGACGCGCGAGCCCGCTCGGCCTCGGACAGCCCGTCCCGCAACCCCTCCCAACTCGTCCTCGCCGACACCCCGCCCGACAGGCCGTGGCGGCCGACGACGACGTCCCAGAGTCCGGTGTCCGCGTCGCTCGACACGATGACGATCCGCTCGTCCTGCTCGGCGAAGAACAGCTTGCCGCCGTGCGCCGCGGCCTGCACGTCGAGTTCCGAGAGGAAGCCCAGCTCACCCTCGGGGATGTCGACCACGGCGACGCGGATCGGGTCGGGCGGCAGCGGCCCCCAGAGCCGCTGGGCGGTGCGCTCGGCGACAGCGCGGTCCCCGGAGAGCAGCAGCTCGAGGAGCCCGGAGCGCAGCTGTCGGCGGGCGAGGTCGAGGGCGCTGTGCTGCTCGAGGGCGATGCTCGCGAGGCCGATGACGCTGGAGACGAGGTCGTGCTCGGCGTGGTCGAGCGGCACGCTGGAGCCGACGGCGAGGATGCCCCGCAGCTCACCCCGGCGACCGAGCGTCAGCAGCGTCGCACCCTCGGCTCCGTCCGCGAGGTGCAGGCCGGCCCGCGACCCGCGGCGCAACACCTCCGCGACGGCGGCCTCCACACCCTCCGGCACCGGCTCGCGCGTCCTCGTGGTGACCCGGTTGCCGAGCGCGTCGTACAGCGCGACCCAGCAGCCGAGCTGCTGCCCCAGCTCCGCGAGGATCGCCGTCAGGCCGTCGGGTCGGAGCGCCGCCCTCGCGACCGCACGCTGGGCGGCGAGCGACCATTCGAGCGACGCCACGCGCGCGGCCGCGACCGCGTCGGCGACGAACCGGATGATGCCGATGAACGGGGTCCGCTCCCCCACCTCGAGCAGGGTGAACCCGTGACGCCCGCACGCGTCGACGAGCCGCTGCGGGATGTCGGCGTGGATGATCCCGGTGGCGAACCCGAGCGCGAGCACGCCCCGGGCGGAGAGGCGGCGAACGTACTCGTCGGCGCGGCGGTCGGCGAGCTCGTCGCTCATCTCGCCGGCGAACTGCATGCCGTCGGTGAGGAGCAGCTGGCCCGGCTCCAGCCAGGGTGTCGGGTCACCGAGGTCGGAGCTGTGCACCCAGGCGATGTCGCGATCGAGGACGTCGGCGTCACCCGCGACGACGAGGCCGAGCTTGAAGACCGGCTCGGCCATGAGCGTGCGCAAGGACACGTTCGAGGACGCACGGCCGACCTCGCCAGCGATCACTGAAGTGGTGGACATGTGCCGAAGCTATCACCGATCCCGCCATGTACATCGGCCGCATCGATTGCCAGGCTGCAGGAGTGATCAATGACTTCCTCTCCGGCCTCGACAACGCCGGCGTCCGCGACGCCGACACCCAGCGCGTCCTGCACTCCTGGTCCGCCCAGAGCACGCTCAAGCCACTCCCCATCGCGGGTGGGCTCGGCAGCACCGTGTGGGACCACGACGGACGCCACTACCTCGACTTCTCCAGCCAGCTCGTCAACGTGAACCTCGGGTACCAGCACCCGAAGGTGGTCGCGGCGATCCAGGAGCAGGCGGCCCAGCTCACCACGATCGCGCCCGCCGCGGCGAACGCGACCCGTGCCGAGGCGGCGCGGCTCATCCTCGAGCGTGCGCCCCAGGGCTTCGAGAAGGTCTTCTTCACCAACGGCGGCGCCGACGCGAATGAGAACGCGATCCGCATGGCGCGCATCGCCACCGGCCGCGACAAGGTGATCTCGACCTACCGCTCGTACCACGGCAACACGGGCGCGGCCATCGTCGCGACGGGCGACTGGCGCCGCATCCCCAACGAGTACGCCCGCGGCCACGTGCATGTGTTCGGCCCGTACCTCTACCGCACCGAGTTCTGGGCGACGACGCCGGAGGAGGAGTCGGAGCGCGCCCTCCGCCACCTCGAGCGCACCGTCCAGGCGGAAGGCCCCGGCTCGATCGCCGCGATCCTCCTCGAGACCGTCCCCGGCACCGCCGGCATCCTGACCCCGCCGCCCGGCTACCTCGCGGGGGTCCGCGCGATCGCCGACCGCTACGGCATCATGCTCATCCTCGACGAGGTCATGGCCGGCTTCGCCCGCACCGGTGAGTGGTTCGCGTTCGACGCGTTCGACGTGCGCCCCGACCTCATCACTTTCGCGAAGGGCGTCAACTCCGGCTACGTGCCGCTCGGTGGCGTCATCGTCTCCGAGCACATCGCCCGCGTCTTCGACGAGCAGGTGTTCCCCGGTGGGCTCACGTACTCCGGCCACCCGCTCGCCGCCGCGAGTGTCGTCGCGACGCTCACCGCGATGGCCGAGGAGGGCGTCGTCGAACACGCCAAGGCGATCGGCGCCGACCACATCGGGCCCGCGCTCCGCTCCCTCGCCGAGCGCCACGAGCTCATCGGTGAGGTCCGCGGCAGCGGCGTGTTCTGGGCGGTCGAGCTCGTCGAGGACCGCGACACCCGCGCACCGCTCGATGCAGCGGCGATGGGTCGGTTCAAGTCGTCCCTGCTCGAGGCCGGCCTCCTGCCGTTCATCAGCGAGAACCGCATCCACGTCGTCCCGCCCGCCGTCGTGACCGCCGACGAGGTCGCCTCGGGCATCGCGATCATCGACGCCGCCCTCGGGGAGCTGCGCGCATGAGCGGCGATCCGGACCCGTTCTGGGACTCGGTGTCGGGACTCCCGGCACCCGTCCCGGCACGGCCAGAACTCAGCACCCCTGCACCCCACGACGCCCAGGAGCCCTCCGCATGACCACCACCGCCACGACCACCACCCCCACCTCCGACGCCGGCTCGCTGCCGGTCGTCCCGCACTGGATCGACGGAGCCGAGGCCCCGTCCACCTCGGGTCGGACCGCCCCGGTCTACGACCCGGCACTCGGCGTCGCCACCAAGAACGTCGCGCTCGCGAACCAGTCGGAGATCGACCGCGCCGTCGCATCCGCTGCCGCGGCCTTCCCCGCTTGGCGCGACCTGCCGCTCGCGAAGCGTCAGCAGATCGTGTTCAAGTTCCGTGAGCTGCTCGAGGCGAAGAAGGGTGAGCTGGCGGAGATCATCACCGCGGAGCACGGCAAGGTCGTCTCCGACGCGCTGGGTGAGATCACGCGTGGGCAGGAGGTCGTGGAGTTCGCGACCGGTCTCGCGCACCACCTCAAGGGCGAGTTCTCCGAGCAGGTCTCCACCGGTGTCGACGTGTACTCCACGAAGCAGCCGCTCGGGGTCGTTGGGATCATCTCGCCGTTCAACTTCCCCGCGATGGTGCCGATGTGGTTCTTCCCGATCGCGATCGCCGCCGGGAACACGGTCGTGCTGAAGCCGAGCGAGAAGGACCCGTCCGCGGCGATCTGGCTCGCGAAGCTCTGGAAGGAAGCAGGGCTCCCCGACGGGGTGTTCACGGTGCTGAACGGTGACAAGGAGGCCGTCGACGGGCTCCTCACCCACCCCGACGTCCGCGCGATCTCCTTCGTGGGTTCCACCCCGATCGCGAAGTACGTGTACGAGACCGGCACCGCACACGGCAAGCGCGTCCAGGCGCTCGGCGGGGCGAAGAACCACATGCTCGTGCTGCCCGACGCCGACCTCGACCTCGTCGCCGACTCCGCCATCAACGCCGGCTTCGGCTCCGCCGGTGAGCGCTGCATGGCGATCAGCGTGGTCGTCGCGGTCGAGCCCGTCGCGGACGAGCTCATCGCCAAGATCGCCGAACGCGCAGCGACCCTGCGGATCGGTGACGGACGCCGGAACTGCGACATGGGCCCGCTCGTCACGAAGGTGCACCGCGACAAGGTCGCGTCCTACCTCGACATCGCCGAACAGGACGGCGCCACGATCGTCGTCGACGGCCGCAACACCCCCATCGACGGCGACCCGAACGGGTTCTGGCTCGGCCCGACCCTCATCGACAACGTCCCGACGACGTCGAAGGTGTACACGGAGGAGATCTTCGGACCCGTCCTCGCCGTCGTCCGCGTGCAGTCCTACGAAGCGGGTGTCGCGCTCATCAACGGTGGTGCGTTCGGCAACGGGACGGCGATCTTCACCAACGACGGCGGCGCCGCCCGACGGTTCCAGAACGAGATCCAGGTCGGGATGATCGGCATCAACGTGCCCATCCCCGTGCCGGTCGCGACGTTCTCCTTCGGCGGGTGGAAGGACTCCCTGTTCGGCGACACCAAGGCCCACGGTGCCGAGGGCGTCCGGTTCTTCACCCAGCAGAAGGCCATCACCTCCCGCTGGCTCGACCCCTCCCACGGCGGCATCAACCTCGGCTTCCCCCAGAACTGAGGTTCCCGGCCCCTCGGCAGTGCTCCTCGCGAGCCTGCCGAGGGGCCGAGTGCTTTCGGAGACCCTTCGACAAACGGTCCCTGAGCCTGTCGAAGGGCGGGAGCGGGGTAGGAAACGCGGTCCCTGAGCCTGTCGAAGGGCGGGAGCGGGGTAGGAAACGCGGTCCCTGAGCCTGTCGAAGGGCGGTCCCTGGTCCCACCCTTGCCACGGGTCGGACGCAGCCGCGACAATGGCCCCGCCGACCACGACCGACGAGGGGCGCCACTGATGGCCATCGAACCGACCGAGCTCGATCACCACTTCACCGCGCCGATCGGCGTCGATGTGAAGGGCGACGTCTGGTCCTGCGTCGAGATGCCCGGCTCGGCCGAGTTCTTCGGCACCGGCAAATCCGTCCGGGTCGACGCGACCGTCGACGGTGTCGAGCTCCCGAACGTCGGCCTCATGCCGACCGGCTCCGGTGGTCACATGCTCTCCATCAGCGCGAAGCTGCGGACGCGCCTCGGCAAGGACATCGGCGACACCGTCGACGTCCACCTCACCCGCCGCCTGAGCTGAGCACAGGAGATCCGCGCGACAGCAGGAGATCCTGAGGGAGAACCTCCTGCTGCCTCGCGGATCTCCTGCGCTCAGCCGCCCGTGACCCGGCGGATGAGGTCCTGGATGAACGGGACGACGTCAGACGCCTGGTCGACGCCCGCGAAGGCGACCGCCAGCAGCGGCCACAGCGACACGAGGAGCGCCGAGATCACCGCGGCGACGGCGAGCACCCAGGAGAGTGCGCCGTTGCGACTGCGGACGCATCCGAGCAGGAACAGCAGCGCGAGCACGTACCCGATGAGCAGCGCGACCACGATGCCGCCGACGGGGACCCTGAGCGCACCGACCGTCGCGCCGTCGGCGGCGCCGATGAGCCCGAGGATCGGGATCAGCACGCCGACGACGATGAGGACGAGCAGGACGACCCCCGTGATCGCGGCGGCCCACACGGCACGCGGACGCGGGCGGGCGCCGTACGACGTGGTCCGGCTGAAGAGCGGCATGTCACTGCTCCTTCGTCGGCGCAGCAGCTTGGACGGCCGTTGCCTCGGCGGAGGCGTCCGCCACCTCGGTGACGTCAGCGACCTTCGGGGCAGGCTGGTCCTGCGTGTCCTCGTCGACGGGCTCGAGCGCCTCCGGGACACCGTCGACGGGCGCCGCGGCGCCGCCGTCCTGCTCGGGGGCCAAAACCAGTTCGGCATCAGCGCTCGTTGCGGCAGGCTCTTCCGCTGGAGCGTCGTGGATCGCGTCAGCCGCCCCGAGGGGCTCGGCGTCGGCGAGGTTCGGGTCGGCGCCGTGCGTCACCTCCTCGGCGACGGTCGCGAGCGAGTCGGCCGCAGTGGCCAGCTGACGGGCGGCCTCAGCGAGTTCCTCGGACACGTCGTCGGAGGATTCCGACACCACCGCGTCGATCGGTTCACCAGCGACGTCGCCGTCAGCCACGAGCCCGCCGTCGGCACCGGCGGCCGCGCCCGGCTGCTCGTTCTCGAGCGACCGGCCGTCGTCGCCCTCGGACCGGACGGTCCGCTGCTCTGGCCGCTGCTCCACCGCGTCACCAGCGGCGTCGGCCAGGTCGGCCGCTCCGGCTCGCGCCGAGTCCGCCGCGTCCGCTGCAGCCGTCTTGGCGTCGCCCAACGCTTCTCCAGCGGCCTCCGCCGCATCGCCGATCGCAGCACCCGCCGCGGACGTCGCGTCACCGATTGCGGCCTTCGCGCCGTCGATCGCCTCGCCCGGGTCGGGCTCGATCGGGTCGAACGGCCCGTGGATGTCGGTGACCGTGATGTCGATGTCGACCGGTCCGGGGTGGCGGGCCTCCAGCGCCGCCGCGACGTCGGCCCGGACGGTGTCCGCGACCTCGTCGATGCTGGCCGGGTACTCGGCCACCAGTGAGACCTCGACGTTCAGCACGTCGTCGTCGGCCAGGACGTTGACGCCGGGGACGGCGGTGCGACCGAGCAGGCGGGTGCGGGCACTGTCGATGGCGCGGGCCGTCGGGGAACCGAGGGCGTGCACGCCGGGGACCGTCTCGGCCGTCGTGGCGATGACCTGGGCGAGTTCGTCGGCCTCCTGCTCACGCCGGCGGCCGGAGTCGAGCTCGACCACCGGTGCGTCTGCCGGTTCCGGCGAAGCCACCGGCTCTGACACCGTCACCGTCGGCGTCTCGGCGGAGACCGAGTCGGCCACGGCCGGTTCAACGGCCGCTGATCCAGCGACCGTCGTGTCCGCCGCAGCGACCGATCCAGGGGCGGACACGGTCCCACCCGCGTGCTCGCCGTCGTGCGACTCGATGCGGCGGACCTCGTCATCGGGATGCGCGGGCACGAGCACCGTCGGGTGCTCCGCCCGGACCTCGGCCGGGGTGGGGATGTGGTGCTGGTCCGGGTGCTTCGTGTCGTCGCTCATGCGATCCTCCTCGCACCGCGTCGGCGGTGCATCGGTCCTGCTGCTGTCGATTCGGGTGCCGCGGTGGCACCGCGGAGTGTCGGGTCAGACGACCCGGTTGGTGCTGGCTAGCCGCGTGCGCAGTCCGCTGACGATCTGGATGACCACCGGGGTGGACGTCCCGAGGACGCCGTCCCACTCGTGGATGGCCGCCTCGATGTCGCGCCGCAGCTGGACGGGCGAGGCGCCGCGACGAGCGTGTGCGGTGAGGCGCAGCGTGGACTGCTTGCGGATCCGGAAGCCGGTGACGTCGACGGCGACCACGTCGGGGTTGCGCCCGATCGCCTCCTCGAGGACCTGCTCGGCGACCTTCACGTCGAGCACGACGCGACCACCGGTCGGGGTGTCCTTCGTCCGCTGCTCGTCGACCTGCAGCAGCGTTCCGGTGTGCCCACGGCCCTGCCGGAAGACGAACCAGAGGATGACCAGGATGAGCAGCAGGGCGACGACCGCCACGACCCACAGGATCCATGGCTGGGCGTCGATGGTGTCGTTCGTCGGTCCGACGGCCCGCTCGGCGTTCTCGCTGATCGTGCGCTGCACGTCCGGCAGGAGCGCACCCACGGACAGGGCCGCGCCGGCCGCGAGGACGACGAGTCCCACGACGAGGATGAAGAACCGGTTGAGGAATCGATTCGTGGAGTTCATCAGGCCACCGTTCCCTTGCTGCTCACGCGGACCTTGGCGCGGAGCGCCGGTCGGTAGTCGTAGGACGCGACCTCCGCGTCCACGGCCTGCTGGATCTCGCGCTGGTCGACGCGTCGGCCGCTCGTCGGCGTGACGTCGACACGGGCGCTCCGGGCGCCGACGCTGACACTCACCTGCGAGGGGTCGATGTCACCGGCGTACGAGGCGACGCGGGCGAGCGACTGCGCGATCACGCGGTCGTCCACGACGGCCGCGGTGCGGTCGGCGATCGACCCGCGACGCCCTTGGCGGGCGGGAGCCAGCGACAGCACGATCAGCACGAGGCCGATGACCGCCGCGACCGCGCCGATGGCGACGAGCAGCGGGGCCGGAGCGGTCGCCGCGGTCAGCACCGCGGTGACGATGTCCTTCGGTGCGACGAGGAGCGCCGGCTGCCCGATCGCGGCCAGGACCGATTCGGTGCCGAGCCAGGCGAGCACGAGCGCGAGGATGATCGCGATCGTGATCGCGAGCGTCGACCGCGGCGAGTGGGTCTCGCGACGCACCGCGCGGCGGTACAGGGCTGGGGTGCTCACAACACCCTCCTTCGTTCTTCGAGCTTCGCGCCCGTGATGTGGAGGTCGACGCGTCCGATCGTCGACCCGGTCAGGTCCAGGCACCGCTCACGGATGCTGGTCTGTGCGCGTGCCAGGCGTTCGAGGACGGTTCCCGAGGTCCGGGATCCGGCGCCGAGCGGCGACACGTGGATGGGCGTGCTCGCGGTGACCGTGAGGGCCCCCTGGGCGTCGGAGAGCTCGACCGAGACCTCCGACGCCCGCACACCGAGTTCCTCCGCGGTGACGGCAGACACGACGCGACGCACGGCGCGGGAGCTGATCGTGTTGCGACCATGCACGGCCTGTTCGGCCGTCACCGCCGCGGTCACGACGACCGCCGCCCGCGGAGCGCGTCGGCGACACCGCGCAGGTCGAGCTTGCCCTCGAGGACGCGTCCGATGCCGAATCCGATCAGCATGAACAGCGCGACGAGGATCATGCTCCAGAACCCGAATGCGACGGCCGCCAGTGCCAGGACGGCTCCGACGAGGATGCCGCGATCGGTCGTGGTCACTGGACGCGGCTCTCGTCAGCGTCGTTGTCGTCGTCCGACGGGATGTGGACGTCGGAGACGGTGACGTTGACCTCGGTGACGTCCATGCCGACGACGTTCGAGATCGCGTCGGTGACGCTGCGACGGACGTCGTCCGCGACGCGCTGGAGGTCGACGGGGTACTCAGCGACGATCACGATGTCAGCGGCGACCTGCTTCTCGCCGACCTCGACCGAGACGCCCTGACCGCGGTCCTGAGCGTTGATGGCGTTGCGGATGGCGCCGATGGCGCGAGCTGCTCCGCCGCCGAGGTCGTGCACGCCGGGGACCTCGCGGGCTGCGATGCCGGCGACCTTCTGGACGACGCCATCGGCGATGACGTTCTTGCCCGTGGAGGTGGTGGCTGCGTGGTTGGCGGTGTCGGTGGTGTTCGACATGGTGTTGCTCCTTCGGTGGCTGGTACTGCGGTTTCGCGTTCCGGGTGTCCGGTCGCGGTGCCCGTGTTCCGGGCGACATCTATGAGACTGCGCGTCACGCCCGAACCTCACGGTCGATCGTGGATTCGTCCCGAAGCACTCATTTTCTGGATATCCGGGGTTCGTCGATCAGCCGCGGAGGGTCTGACTCGGCCCCTCGTCGAAGCGGTTCCGGTAGGCGGAAGCGAAGCGTCCGAGGTGGACGAATCCCCATCTCCTCGCGACCTCGCCGACCGTCGTCTCCTGCGGTGAGCTGTCGGCGAGCTCGCGACGCGTGCGGTCGAGGCGGATGTCGCGCAGGTAGGCGGTCGGCGACATACCGAGCTCGCGACGGCAGTGGAGCTGCAGCGTCCTCGTGTGCAGCCCAGCCGCCTTCGCCGCGTCGGCTGGTGTGATGGGCTCCGCCGCGTGATGGTGCAGGTACTCGACCGCGAGGCGGGTGCGCGCCATCGAGGGCTCGCGGAGCGGCTCCGGCAGGTCGACCACTGCCCACGGTGCGAGCTGGAGCAGCGCGAGGGCGAGCGGACGCTGGGCGTTCATGCGGAGCAGCGGAGGCGACGTCTCGTCGGTGAGCACCGGAGTGGAGGCGTTCAACGCCACACGCCAGCGCTCGATCGCCTCGGCTGTCGGTGTCGCCTCGAGGTCGAAGGACACCTGCTGACTCGGGCCGGCGTGGATCTCGGTCGCGATGTCCTCGAGGTACGGGGCAGAGAAGAGCACGGAGTTCTGCCGGTGCGGGGTGAGGTGCACCGTGTACGGCCGGTGGAACGGGAGGACGAACGGCGAGCGCGGGATCTCCATCCGCTGCCCGTCACGACGCACGATCCAGCCGCCGCCGGTCTGGACCCACGAGACCACGTAGTCGGTGAGGCCCGGGGTCTCGCCGGTGACGTGCCCGGTCATCGTCGCGGTGCGGAGCGAGACCCGGTCGTCGCCGATCGACACCCACTGGAACGAAAACGGATCGGTACCGCGGGTGACGGTGAATCGACTGCCGTCGTAGGCGCGCTCGTAGTTCTGCCGGGCGACCGCCGGGTCGTCGCCGCTGACCGTGACCTTGCGGATCGGAACGGTCGACGCCGTACTGCTCGCACTGCCGAGCAGCGGGCCGGTGCTGGAGTCGCTCTCCGGGTCTGATTCGGATGCGAGGAAGGAGTGTTGCATGGTCGTCCTTGTGCGAGTGGGGGGTCTCTTCGTCACGGGACGGGCCCCAAGGCCCCGCCGATTTCCGCGTCATTGAAGAGACGGACCGAGAGGACTGGATCTCACGGTTCACTCAGCTGTTCGTCAGGCAACGCCGTTCCGGATGCCTCGCAGCACGCGTTTCGGTGAAAACTCAGTAGTCGAGACCTCCCGGTGACAACATGAATCCGCCCTCCGGCGCCTGGTCCCTGAGCTGGCTGTTCTCGGTCCCTGAGCTGGCTGCCCCCGGTCCCTGAGCCTGTCGAAGGGCAGCCGAAAGCGCCCGTTCCGTCGTCCTGATGCTCTCCAGACGACGCAACGGGCGCTCTCGGTGATGTCTCCGTGCCTCCTACGCGGCGTCCAGATACCCGTTCGGGTTGAGGACGAACTTCTGCGCAGCCCCCGCATCGAACTCGGCGTACCCGCGCGGGGCGTCCTCGAGGGTGATCGCGGTGGCGTTGACGTTCTTCGCGATGTGCACCTTGTCGTGCAGGATCGCCATCATGAGGCCGTGGTTGTACTTCATGACCGGGCACTGACCGGTGGTGAACGACAGTGACTTCGCCCAGCCGGTACCGAGGCTCAGCGACAACGCACCCTTCTTCGCGGCCTCGTCGATACCGCCCGGGTCACCCGTCACGTAGAGCCCGGGGATGCCGAGCGCACCGCCGGCCGCCGTGATGTCCATGAGCGAGTTGAGCACGGTCGCCGGGGCTTCATGACCCGCGTCACCGCCGTGGCCACGAGCCTCGAAGCCGACGGCGTCGACCGCGCAGTCGACCTCCGGGACACCGAGGATCTGTTCGATCTGCTCCGCCGGCTCGCCCTTGGTGAGGTCGACGGTCTCGCAACCGAAGCTCCGCGCCTGCGCCAACCGGTCGGCGTTCATGTCGCCGACGATGACCGCAGCGGCGCCGAGGAGCATGGCCCCGGTCGCTGCTGCAAGGCCGACGGGTCCCGCACCTGCCACGTAGACGGTGGAGCCGACGCCGACGCCCGCCGTCACCGCACCGTGGAAGCCGGTCGGGAAGATGTCGGAGAGCATCGTGAGGTCCATGATCTTCTCGAGCGCCTGGTCGCGGTCCGGAAACTTCAGCAGGTTCCAGTCGGCGTAGGGCACGAGCACGTACTCGGCCTGGCCGCCGACCCAGCCACCCATGTCGACGTAGCCGTAGGCACTGCCCGGGCGGTCGGGGTTCACGTTGAGGCAGATGCCGGTCTTGCGCTCCTTGCAGTTGCGACAGCGACCGCAGGCGATGTTGAAGGGCACCGAGACGATGTCGCCGACCTTGATGAACTCGACGTCCAGTCCGACCTCGACGACTTCTCCGGTGATCTCGTGTCCGAGGACGAGGTTCGGCGGTGCCGTGGTGCGGCCGCGGACCATGTGCTGGTCGGAGCCACAGATGTTGGTCGCGACGGTCTTGAGGATGGCGCCGTGGGGGACTTTCCGGCCGACGTTGGCCGGGTTCACCCCCGGTCCGTCCTTGAGTTCGAAGGTGGGGTAGTCGATGTCGATGACCTCGACGACACCCGCTGCTTTGTAGGCGACAGCTCTGTTACCTGACACGTGATCCTCCTTGATCGCGGGCGCCCGTGGTGGGGCACCCTGTGTCTGCTCGACCCTATCCCGCCCCTGCCGCGAGCGGCAGTCCCCCGGTCCCTGAGCTTGTCGAAGGGCCGCGGTCCCCGAGTCCCCTGTCGCTGAGCACCTCCGTCAGTCCCCGAGAACACCTCCACCGGTCCCTGAGCCTGTCGAAGGGCGCCCCTGTGGAGAACGCCCTCGGTCGTCCGCACACCTTCTCTAGGCTTCCCTGAGACCGTCGGCCGATGCCACGGTCATCCCCCACATGTACAGACGGAGGCCCAAAACGTACACTTGCGACATGTCCCGGATCAACGTCACCGAAGCTCGCGCGAAGTTCTCCGAGCTCATCGCGCGATCCCACACCGAAGCAGTGTTCGTGGAGCGTCGCGGGCGCGCAGAGGCCGTCATCATCAGTCCCGAACAGTACGACCGGATGATGGAGGCGCTCGAAGACGCCGAGGACGCCCGTGCCTTCGACGCGGCGATGGCCGAGGAGGGCGACAGCATCCCGTGGGCGCAGGCGAAGGCCGACCTCGGCTGGGAATGAGTCGATACGACATCGAGCTGCGGCCGGCCGCGATCAAGGCGCTCCGCAGGATCGACCATCAGGACCAGCGACGCATCCGGGCCGCGATCGCTCTGCTCGGGGAGAACCCACGCCCGCCGAGCGCCACGGCGTTGCAGGGGCGCCCCGGCTTCCGAGTCAGAGTTGGCAGGTATCGGATCGTGTACACGATCGATGACGGTGTGCTCCTCGTGGTCGTCATCACGCTCGGCCATCGGAGCGACGTCTACCGGGGCTGACGTCCGGCGACCTCGTGTCGGCGCCCGCCTCTACGCTGGTGGAGCAGACCCCGAGGAGAGCCCCCAGCATGAAGAAGACTCCCTTGGCGTTGCTCGTCGCGCTCCTTGCAGCCGTCGTGGTGCTCGTCGCAACACAGTTCGACGGCGGGATCGTATTCGGCGGACCAGGACCACCGACGCCGACGTCGCTCGTGCCGACGCCCGCGGCGGTCAGCCCGAGCGCACGGGCATCGCTCGAGGCCGCCGGATTCGCTGTCGTGGACGCGACCGGGCAGTTGATCGTCTCGGCCGACGCCGTCGAAGACGCGCTGGCCGACGTCGACACCGCAACCCAGGTCGCCACGGGCTACGACCGGGACCGGTTCGGTCAGCGCTGGGCCGACATCGACCGCAACGGCTGCGACACCCGCAACGACGTACTGGCGCGCGACCTCGTCGACGTCACCTTCAAGCCGGGGACCCGCGACTGCGTCGTCCTCACCGGCGTTTTACACGACCTCTACACAGGGTCGACGATCGACTTCCAGCGCGGTGAGCGGTCGAGTCAGCTCGTGCAGATCGACCACGTCGTCCCGCTCGCGTGGGGTTGGCGTCACGGCGGGAACACGTGGACTGAGCAGCAGCGGGAGCAGTTCGCGAACGACCCGATCAACCTGCAGGCCGTCGACGGCGCGACGAACTCGTCGAAGTCCGACTCGGGCCCCGGCGATTGGATGCCACCGGCGGCCGCCTCGCACTGTGAGTACGCGGCGCGGTTCGTCCTCGTCCTGATGGCGTACGACCTCACAGTCGACGACGCCGACCGCCAGGCACTCACGGGCACGCTGGGCAGCTGCCGGGCGTAGCTCCCTCGGCACCACAGCAGGACAAACGCCCGAGAACCGGACGTTTCACGCCATTCCAGTCACCCGTGTCCAGCAGCTCGGGGTTCGGCTCTTCTTATTCAGGGCATATCTGTGCAATTAGCGAGTCACCTCGCTATTCAGCCTGCGCTTCATCATCTATCAGACGAAGCAGGCTTGTCACATGCCCGAGCGCCAGCACCGAGTTCACCCGGGTGTACTGCCGCTTCGACACGCCATGCACACTTGCGTTCCTGTTCAAGCTGCGCGGGATGGAGGCAGTGACACCCGGCCGATAGTGTCCATGAATACCCCAGATACCCCCAAAGACGATAGCCGAGCGAACAGCGAACCGGTCAATTTTCACCGGGCGCCTGTTCTGGTCCATCATCCGCTTCGCGCCGCGCTCAGAGAACTTTCGCTTCATCACACTGTCCATAAGGCTCACGCTCATGGCTTGAGCCAACTCGTGATGTCCGTCTCTAATACCCCTCACCGCTTTCCGCGCGAACTCAACGTAGGGTGACCAAACACCTGGACCAATCGCGTCCAGGTGCTCTTCGCAGTCCGACACCACTGACCGCCAGCGGTTGGCGAACACCCTTCGCCGAGCAGCAGGAGTCTCGGCCTCCAGCAGGGCATCAAGTGTCGTCGGACGCGGCACCCAAGCGAGCGGCAATCCCTCATCGACAGCGAGCGCCAATGCGACCGCCAAGTCCTTCGGCATAGCCACTTCCCACCAATTGGGCGGCTGTGCTCGAAGGATGCGGTTGTTCGCAGCGAGCAGCTGTTCCAAGAAGTCCGCAGGCATCTGCGGAAACAGAGGGCTCAGGGCAGACTGGAGGCTTGCCGAAATCAGTTCAAATGCACGGCTGGAGGCCGGTGCGAAAGGGCTCACCGCACCGGACAGACCCGAGAACGCGGAGACGCCAGAGAACATTGCGATAGGCGGCGGCGTGAGTGCGAACTTTGGTACGAGACCTTCAAGCTTCACAGTTGGGAAGTTGAGCGGAGGTATGAGGCCTTCAAGCTTCGGCACCGGCGGGTTCAACGGGTTGACCAGACCGCTCAGGTGCGAGCCGAGCAAGCTCGTTCGCGGCATGATGTCGCGTATGTCCGGGACAGGGAAACTGAACTTCGGAACGAGCCCTTGGAACCCAGCTGACGCGTTCGACGCGAGAATCTGATTCGCCAACGACCCCGCCTGCGAGGAGACGAGGACATCCGAACCAGCGCCCGACGATGTGTGACTGCCGCCGGTCTCATTTTCCAGTTCAGGTGACTCCAGCTCTTCAGACTCCAGCGCGTTATCCTGAGGTTCATCGGGCATGCCTCGGAGCCTAGCGAACTCGGACAGAGAAGAACCCCTGGACAGGAGCGGAGCCAAGCAACTTACCCGCCGAGCAGAACTGCCTACGGAGTCATCATTCAGCAGTCACAAACCCCTTCACCCTATTCCCCAGCCTCGTTCTCTTTCCTTTTGTCTCTAGACCTTTGTCTCTCTAAAATCTGGAATCAGGATGAAAGCGGGCCGATAGGGGAAGAGTCTGATTGGACCCCCGGGGCGGGGAGAGACTGAAGTTGGAAGAGGAAGAGGACTTCGGGGTGATTGACTTCCTCCCGTTAGGCTTCCCGAATGAGCACCTCCCCTCCCCCTTCGCCAGGTTGGTATCCGGACCCGCAGGATGACCTCCAGCAGCGATGGTGGGATGGCACGTCATGGGGACCCAGCAAGTCGGTCTCACGCCTAGAAGCGATTCGGATTCAGGCCCGCATGGACGCGGAGATTCAGGCTGAGCTGGACGCCGAGGATGAGTGGGGCCGTGCTGACCTGAAGCATCCGAAGAAGCGGCTCGTCGGGCCGGCCGTCTTCGTGGTGGCTGCTGCCGTCTTCGCGGTGGTGGCGTTCACCATCAACGCCAAGCCTGCGGCGTCGATGGCTGAAGCTTGCGTCTATGCGAGCGAGGTCGGAACCCGATATGGGGCCGATGTGGGAGCGCTTGATCCAACGAATCTAGGCTCCCGAACGGCGAACGCTGCCTTCTATGCCGAGCATGGCGCACAGCTCGTGGGGTGGGCGGGTTTGTTGAGTTCAGAGAAGGCTGGGGCTGGTCGAGTCTTCGAGGACGCGGGTCGTGACATGGGGAGTGCGGGTGAGTCTTTGACGGCCCTCGATACGACGAACGCAAGAAGTATGCAGGCGACGAGTGATGCTCTGGTCGATATGAACCTCAGCTTGAAGAAGCTCACGGAGGCTTGCGCGGAATAGGTTGCCTCAGCTCTCGGTCACGAACTCCCCCGAGGCATCCGCGCGCACTCCTCGCTGCCGTATCGACTCCACGACCTGCCCGAAGCCCCACCCATCGACGAAGCTCTGTATGGCCGGGCTCATCGGGAGCAAGAGCTTCAGCAGGGCGAGCCTCACCAACACGAGCGTCAGCATCCCGGACACGTGAGAGTGAACGCCCTCGGGGAAGTCGCCGCGGTCGGCATGCTTCACTCGGTTGTACGTATTCGCCATCGCCCATGCGAGATGACTGCGGCGCTCAGTGATAGCTGAGACATCTACACCCAAGTAGTCCATCGCCCGGTAGAAGTCTGTCGCGGTGGTCTTCCGCTTCGAGCGTTTGCTGAAGGTGGCGGCCTCTCCCGGCGCGGGAGGAAGGAGCCGTCCGAGTGCTTCAACACTCATGGCACCGTTGAGCACTTTGTCCTCGGCAAAGAGCCCGGAACGTCGCAACACACCGCTGGTCGGGTAGATGACCCGTTTGAGTTCGTCGTACTTGTGCGCCCACAGCGTCAGGGTGTCAGCGGTGACATCGTCTATGCGGACAATTGGGAAACTCAGGGCGTGTGACCCGAGCGGCTCCCGGAAGTGCTCCGGGACGGTAATGCTGCAGATGACGTCCTGACTCTCGACCGCGACAACATCACCCACCGCGGAGAGCGTCGGGAAACGGCTGTCCCGCACTTGGTGACCGCGGAACGATGCCGGAATTCCGTAACTGAATTGGAGGAGGTCACGGAACTTCCGATGCTCGGCGAGATGGTCCGCGATGGGTCGAGGACTGGAGAACTTCGACCGGAGAACCACATCGTCCTCCATATGCACGCCGTTCCTCGGCGCGTTCTCCTTTGGTCGCCAGGTCGTACTCAAGGACATGCGGGCCTCACCTTGCGCCCATGACAGCCCCTGAGCTTGTTCGATGACGTAGGTGACCCGCCGTCGTCGCGCCCCTCGCTCGTCCTCGACTTGCTCACCCGACCAGCTCACCGACGAGAGCCTCGTCCACTCAGTCAGACCATCAATTCGCGAACTGAAGGTCGAGACCGTCAGCGGGTCTTCAACCGGCCCTGTCCTTTCCGTCAGCACTGTCTCGCGAACCCGGAGACCGCCTACATCGATGTGCATCGGGGACGAAACCCGAGAGCGGGTACAGCCGAACATTCCGACTTGAAGGTGCTCGCTTCGGAAGTGAATGTTCTCGGGCGGCCCGTCCGCGAACCATCTGGCGGGAGTCGTGAATTGGGGCTGGATGTTCGGGAAGAAAGGAATCTCCGCCGTCACACCGCGGTCAGGGTCGAGCCACAGTGTCCCGACGGCGAACGGCTCGTTGTTATCTGAAGAATGCAGAAAGATGCCAACACGGCGGTCGTCGGGGTGCATGCTCTTGTCCATCAGCTACAGGCTCTCCCTCGGTCGTCGCGTCCATCGTAGGTACTGGCGGAGCATCAGTAGTTCCGCGGCCCGTCGGAATTACTAGCCGGTACTGGATCGGCAACACCGCGTCTGCGACGAACCAGTACTACCTTCCCAAGGGCCAGCGTCGCACAGGTATCGGGCTCGCCGGTTGCATGGATGGTGCGATGCGGACCGTGGCTCCCGACCGGTACGAATCAGCTGGGTAGAGCCCCGTGGCGTAGGCCTCAAGCGTGGGATGAAGCCCCCGCTAGGCCAAAAACAGAAATCCCGCCAGACCAATAATTACCTGGTCAGGCGGGATTTTTTCTGTGCGCCCGAAGGGATTCGAACCCCCAACCTTCTGATCCGTAGTCAGATGCTCTATCCGTTGAGCTACGGGCGCATTGCTTGCTGAGAGAAGAGAACTTCGGCTCGGCAGGCCGAAGTAGAGCCTACAACACGGAAGCCGAAGACGCGAATCGTGCTGCGAGGGGTTCAGGGCCAGCGAGGGTCGCGCCCTTCGACAAGCTCAGGGACCGGGGAAGGTGACGCCCTTCGACAAGCTCAGGGACCCGGATGGTCGCGCAGGGACCCGGATGGTCGCTCAGGGACCGGAGGAGGTGTCTCAGGGACCGGAGGAGGTGGTTCAGGGGGCGGGTGCGGCCCGGGATCACAGGAGGGCTCCCGCTCGACACGACGGGCGCCGACATGGAACAGTCGATGCGACCACCTGCCGAGAGGACGACGTGAGCGCAGCACCAGGACCGACGAACGACGGCTTCACCATGATCGGCCGCCCTCCCGTCCGGGCGAACCTCGTCCTCATCGTCATCCTGTCGGGCATCCTCGCCGCTATCGCCGGGTGGGGCCTCGGGAGCATCATCGATTCCGTCTTCGACGTCGCGCTCGTCCCGATCATCACCATTCCGTTCTGCTTCCTCCTCACCGCCGGCATCTGCCTGTCCTACCTCCGGACCACCTTCCGCCCGGTCGGCGTCGACACCGTCCGCGGGACCGCGCTCCTCGGCGGCGAGACGATCCCGATGCGCTCGATCGTGAGCGGTGAACTCCTCACCCGCAATCCAGCCGCCACCACGCCGGCCCTCAGCCTGCGACTCACGACCGACACCGGCGCACGCGCGCGCATCATCGTGAACGGCGGGTGGCTCCGGAGCCTCCCCACCTCCGACCTCGTGCCACTCGTCGCGCTCATCGCCGGCAGCGGCATCCCCGATGACACCGGTCAAGATCCGCTCGACGTCGGACGAGAGCGCATCTCCCGTTCCCTCGCCGGGAAGGGCTCGGACGTCATGATCGGCCGACGCGGGTTCATCGGCGACTGCATCACCGTGGTGGAGTCCACCGGCGACGTGAAGCTGCTCGAAGCGGTGGTCCAGGCCGCGGGGCCGCTCGGCCGGAGCATCCGGGACGAGGCGATGCGGGCCGCACAGGGCGCAGTGGAGGAGGTCGTGCGCGCGCATCATGACGTGGCTCCAGCGGCGCCCGACGCCTCGAACCCCACTCCCCTCGTGCCGCCGGCACCGCAGTACGGGTCGGTCGTCGCGGACGAGGACGAGGCGACGGCGGTCGACGACGACACGGACGACGACCGGTTCCGTCGACCGGACGACCCGGCCCGGCTGGCCGCCGAGCAGATCGTCGACCGAGTGCACCTCGACAAGCTCGGTGACCGGAATGGGGCGCTCGGCAATCGGGATGCGGAGCGCGTCGGCCAGGATGGGTATCGCGGCGGCCAAGAGGACGCGCTTGTCGACCCGGACGACGGACGCGAGTTGCCGTCGTGGATTCCGCCACAGGACCAGGCTCGGGTGCGGTCCTGGCTCGCGGACGACGACGACGTCGTCCACCTGCAACCGATTCCGGAGACGGTCGGCGCACGCACCCTCCGGAAGGTCTGCGACCGGATCCTCATCGGGCTCGCCGGCATCGGCCTGCTCGCGATCTTCGGGGCGGCCATCGCGGAAGGGGTCATCGACCGCCTCCTGCCGTCCGACGCGAACGCGCTCGTCGCTGTCGCGGTCGTCGGATCCGCGCTACTGGCGTTCATCGCGTGGATCGTCGGTGGCATCGCGCGGGCACGCGAGATCCACATCGCCCAGCGCTTCTCGCTCGAGTGGCTCGATCGACGCGGCCCGGAACAACGCCGCCGCGGACTCCCGCCCGTGCTCTTGCAGCACTTCCTCGGCCCGATCCCCGCGTCGCGCCTGTTCGCGGCCGGGGCGTACGCCGGCACCTGCCTCGGCGGCGTCGGTGTCCTCGCGGGTGCCCTCCTGTCCGTCGACCCGGAGGAGCTCGGCGCGACCGGACCGATCATGCTCGGCGTCAGTCTCGTGCTCACGGCCATCGGGACGGTGCTCTTCATCGTGCGGTGGCGGCGGGTGAAGCGGCAGCGGGCGCTGGCGGTCGAACTCGGCGGCGAGCGCCTGGCCTATCTCGGGAACCTGTAGGCGAGCGGGCGGTCGGCGGGCCCTTCGACAGGCTCAGGGACCGGAGGGAGGCTCAGGGACCGGAGGGAGGCTCAGGGACCAGACGAGGGCTCCCAGCCCTTCGACAAGCTCAGGGACCGGCGACGATTGCCGAGAGGATCTCTCGAGCGACCTCCCTGGGCCGTTTATGAGTCGTGTCGATGCGCATGTCGTCGGTGAATGCGGCCCGCTCAAGAATGCCCGCCAGTTCGGGGTGACGCCGCGTGTGCCAGCTGAGCGCTGCCGCGTCGTCACCGTGGCGTCCGGCCAACCTCGAGCGCGCGACGTCCGGATCCAGGGTCAGGCGGACGTGCAGCGACCTCGGGGAGCCGAGGGCGACGGTGGTGCGTTGCAGCTGGTCGAGCGTCTCCATCACCGTGGCGACGACGACGACCGCTGCGCCGGCGCGCCGGAAGTTCGCGGTGATCGCCTGCAGATTCTCGAGAGCGAGAGCGGTCCGGAACGGATCGTCCTCGGATGCAGGCCAGAACCGGCTCAACCAGTCGACGTCGATGACCGCGCCTGAAACGCCGCATCGCTGCAACGCCTCACCGACTGCCTCGGCAGCGGAGGTCTTGCCGGTGCCCACGCTGCCATTGATCAGGACGGTGTCGAACCTCGCGATGGACATTGCCCGATGGTATCGGTCGCGGCCACGACGGTGCTGGCGCCTCCGCAGCTCTTCCGGAGGGGTGAGTGAGCGCCGCCGCGATTCGGGAGAGGTGACTCAGCGAGCGACGACTTTGGCGAGCACCCAGCGCGCCTTGTCGAGGGTGTTCGCGGGTGCCGGCAGGTACTGGAACGCCCGAGCACCACGCTGCACCGGCACGCCCTGCGCCTTCGCCGCCTCCTCCAGCTGCGTGGCGAAGCGCTGCCAGCCGTCGAGGCCCTGCGGGAAGCCGAGGTACTCGGTGAGCGACGTCACCACCACCTCGGAACCTGCGCCCGTCGGCTGGACCTCGATCGTGACGTCGTCTTTGGCGACGTAGTCGATGCCCCACACGCCAGGCCGCAACGACTTGGCCTTGCGCTTCGGCAGCCCCTCGATGAGCGCGGTCGCACCGGCGGGGTCCGTGCCGAGGACGACCGAGCGCCCGAACTCCTGCAGCATCTCCGGCACCTTGGTGGCGCGACGGTTCGTCGCCGTCTCCCGAATCTTCCGGCGGCCGAGTCCCTTCAACACCCCCAGCCCGACGATAGCGAGCAGGACGAGAATGGCGATGATCGCGAGTACGTTGCTGTCCACAGGAGCCCCCCAAGGCTGTCGGTCACGAGCGGTATCGCTCAGGACGAGGATGCCGCAGACTCGCCGCACGCTCAATGGGGACCGGTCCCCACCGCCGCGCGCGGGCGCGATCAACGCGGGTCAGTGCGCTTGGGAGCCGAGCTCGATGACGAGGACACCGACCGCGATGAGGCCGATGCCGACGATCATCTTCGGCGTCAGCTTCTCCTTGAACAGGACGCGCGCACCGATGGCGGTGAGGGCGACCCCGCAAGCGGCCCAGATCCCATAGGCGATTCCGACGGGCATGCCGTTCGCGAGTGCGATGGTCAGCAACCCGAAGGCGGTCACGTAGAACACGGCGACGGGGGCTATCCACCGCTTCTTCCGCAGGCCTTCCGAGGCGCGCAGGGAGAGCGTCGCGGCGACCTCGGTGACGATGGCGCCGGCCAGGAGCAACCAGGTCATGCGCCGGCCTCCTCGTTCGTCGCCGCGGGCTTCGGCGACTCCGGGGCGTGGCCTGTCTCAACGAGCACGACGCCGGCGATCACGATCGCGATGCCGAGCCCGATCATGAAGGTGAACTGCTCGCCGAACACGAGCGACGCCAGCACCGCGGTGAGCGCGACGCCCGCAGCGGCCCAGATGCCGTAGACCACCCCGATCGGCACCCCCATGCGGAGCAGGAGCGACAACGCGACGAACGCGCCCGCGTATCCGGCCACCGCGAGGATCGACCACCAGGGGTTCTCGATGGCGCCACGGAGCGAGAGGGTCGCCGTGACCTCCAGCAGGATGGCGGCGGAGAGGATCAGCCACTTCTTCATCGGGCTTCACCTCCAGCGAGGGCCAGGAGTCGCGAGACGAGGTCGGCGCGCTGGTCGCGGCCGACGTCGAGGATGCCGGTCGCCTCGGCGATCCAGAGGCCGTTCGCCGCCAACCAGACGAGCAGGAGGGAGGTCGAATCGGTGTCCTCGCCGAACCCGAACCAGGTGCGGAGGTACTCGAGCCAGGGAGCGGCGAGTTCGGGACGCCTGACCGCCTCGGCGAAGACGACGAACTCGCCCTGGCTCGCACCGCCCTCCCCGGCGAAGGCGACGAAGGCCCGCACCCGCTCCTCGAGCGTCGACGTCTCGAGTGGCGCCCCCAGCTCCTCCACGAGCTCGCGCTGCCAGCGGGCGACGACGTGCTCGATCACCGCGATCATCATCGCGTCCCGTGAGGGGAAGTGGTAGCGCAGGCCGGCCTTCGTCAGACCGACCTCCTGCGCCACCGCTTCGTAGGTGATGTCGGCCTCTCCGGAGGCGTCGACGACGCGGACGGCCGCATCGAGGATCTCGTTCCGTGCACTGGGTCTCATGGGAGTTACTGTACCTTACGTAAGGTAAAGTAACTCTGGGAAGGAACCGTGAGGAACGGACGCCCGGCGGCCCATGTGACGCTCTGTTTCGGGCCCCTCGCGAGCACCCGGGCCCCCGAGTACCGTCGTGCTGGACGGCGCCGTGATCGCCGTCGGACCCAGCCTCGACGAGACGACCCGGTGGTATCCCTGTGAGCAAGCGCATCATCCTCAACGCGTTCGACATGAGCTGCGTGACCCATCAGGCGCCCGGCCTGTGGAAGCACCCCGACAACCAGGCTCACCGCTACAACGACATCGACTACTGGATCGACCTCGCCAGACTCCTCGAGCGGGGCACCTTCGACGCCCTGTTCATCGCGGACGTCGTCGGCATCTACGACGTCTACCGTCACTCCTCCGCGCCCGCGCTCATCGACTCGGCGCAGCTGCCCGTCGGCGATCCGATCATCCAGGTGTCGGCCATGGCGAAGGCGACCGAGCACCTCGGCTTCGGCGTCACCGTCGCGTCCACCTACGAGCTGCCGTACGCCCTCGCCCGCCGCTTCTCCACGCTCGACCACTTCACGAAGGGTCGCGTCGGCTGGAACGTCGTCACCTCCTACCTCGACTCCGCCGCCCGCAACCTCGGCCTCACCACCCAGATCAAGCACGACGACCGGTACGGGATCGGCGAGGAATTCCTCGACGTCACCTACAAACTGTGGGAGGGCTCCTGGGAGGACGACGCGGTCGTCATCGACCGGGAGAACGGCGTCTACACCGACCCCACCAAGGTGCACCCCATCAACCACCGGGGCGAGCACTTCCAGGTGCCCGGCATCCACCTCTCGGAACCGTCGCCGCAGCGCACCCCCGTCATCTTCCAGGCCGGCGCCTCGGCGCGCGGTCGCCAGTTCGCCGCCACCCACGGTGAAGCGGTGTTCATCAACGGCCTCGTCCCGGAGCTGACGCGCAAGACGACCGACGACATCCGCGACCGCGCCGAGGCCCTCGGACGCCCGCGCGACAGCGTGAAGATCCTCACCCTCGCCACGGCGATCGTCGCCGAGACCGACGAGGAGGCGCAGGCGAAGTACGAGGAGTACCAGCAGTACATCTCGCTCGACGGCGCCCTCACCCTCTACGGCGGCTGGTCCGGCCTCGACCTCTCGTCCTTCGACCCCGACAAGCCGCTCAAGTACGTCGACACCGACGCCGCCCGCTCGGCGCTCGCGATCTTCACGCTCGCCGACCCGGAACGCGAGTGGACACCGCGCGACATCGCCCACTACATCGGCATCGGCGGCATCGGGCCCGTGTTCGTCGGCAGCGCCGCGACGGTCGCCGACGAGATCGAGCGGTGGATCGACGTCGCCGGAACCGACGGTTTCAACCTCGCCTACGTCATCACGCCCGGCACGTTCGAGGCCGTCGTCGACCTACTCGTACCTGAGCTGCGTCGCCGCGGCCGGGTCTGGGACGAGTACCCGGAGGGGACGCTGCGCGGCCGACTGAACGGCACCGGCTCCCCCGTCGTGCCCGAGTGGCACCCGGCCCACCAGTACCGCGGCGCCTACGTCGGGCAGCCGTCCGCCGCCGACGACACCGCACCCTCCCTCTTCGACACCGACAACGCCGACGAGACCAACGCCTACGCCCCAGAGGGAGCCTCAGCATGAGCATCGACACGATCAGCACTTCGACAGGCTCAGTGACCGGGCAGCCGGTCCCCGAAGGGCGCACCCACTGGTCCGGCACCGCCGACGACGCCGAGCTCGCGCACTGGGACGCCGTCGCCTCCGAGGTCGCCGCCAAGCTCGCCGTCGACGTCCTCGAACGCGACCGCGCGAACCTCGACCCCACCACTGAGCTCGACCTCCTCCGCGAATCGGGCCTCGTCAACCTGCTCGACCCCGCCGAGTTCGGTGGCGGTGGCGGCCACTGGGAGAGCGCCTTCCGGGTCGTCCGCATCCTGTCGCGCGTGGACGCCTCCATCGGCCAGTTGCTCGCCTACCACTACATCAACGCGGGCAACATCGGCTTCACCGCCGACCCGGCCACGCAGGCCGAGTGGCACCGCAAGACCGTGGAGGGCCGGTGGATCTGGGGCGACTCCGTGAACCCGACGGACCCCGACCTCTCGCTCACCCAGGACGGCGACGCGTTCCGCCTCAACGGCCTCAAGCGCTTCTCGACGGGCGCCTCGGCCGGCGACGTCATCCTCGTCAACGCGGTCGTCCGCGGTGGCGACCACGACGGCACGATCTTCCAGTTCGTCCTCGACCACGACCGCGCGGGCATCACCTACCTCGGCGACTGGGACGCGCTCGGCCAGCGGCTCTCCGCCTCGGGTTCCGTGCGGTTCGAGGACGTGCTCGTCGAGCAGGCGGACATCCTCGGCACCGTCGGCGACGAACCGTTCTCCTCCCTCGTGACGCCGGGCATCCAGCTCGTGTTCGGCAACCTCTACCTCGGCATCGCGGAGGGTGCGCTCGCGCAGGGCACGGAGCTCGTCCGGGCACGGAAGAACGCCTGGTTCCTCAGCCGCGCCGAGACCTACCGCGACGACCCGTTCGTGCAGCGCGTCGTCGGCGAGTTCGTGTCGTCGATCGCCGCCGTCGAGGCGCTCGCCGACCGCACGAACGCCCGCTTCGACCGCATCATCGAGCGGGGAGCGGACGTGACCGCGGAGGACCGCGGCGCCATCGCCATCGAGATCGCCAAGCTCAAGGTCGTCTCCACCGAGCTCGGCATCGAGGTCGCGAACCGCATCTTTGAGGTCACCGGCTCCAGCTCGGCGAAGGCCTCCGTGGGGCTCGACCTGTTCTGGCGGAACGTGCGCACGCACTCCCTCCACGACCCGGTCGACTACAAGAAGCTCGAGGTCGGTGCGAACCACCTGAACGGCGAGCTGCAGCCGATCTCGCTGTACACCTAGGCCTTCGCGCCACTCCCGCCCTTCGACAGGCTCAGGGACCAGAACTCCCGCTCAGGGACCGAACCAGCCCTCGGTCACTGAGCACCTCCACCGGTCCCTGAGCACCTCCACCGGTCCCTGAGCCTGTCGAAGGGCCAACCACACGACCAGCCCACCGCCGCCTCCGGAACGGAACCAGATGACCTCCGCACCCTCCACCACCGCCCGCCCGGTCGGCTTCGCGGCCGCCCGCGAGCTGCTCCTGCCGCTGTTCGCCGAGATCCAGGCCGGCGCCGTGGAGCGCGAGCTCGAGCACCGGCTCCCGCGGGAGGAGGTGCGGAAGCTCGCCGCCGCCGGCTTCGGCGCGCTTCGGGTCCCCGCCGAGTTCGGTGGTTCGGGGCTCACCTTCCCGGAGTTCACGGAACTCCTGATCGAGCTCGCCGCGGCGGACTCGAACCTCCCGCAGATCTTCCGCGGCCACATCGCCCTCGTCGAGGACCAGCTGGTCGCGGCCCCCAGCGATCGACGCACCGCCTGGCTCGAGCGGTTCGTCGCCGGTGAGATCGTCGGCAACGCCTGGAGCGAGGTCGGCTCGGGCGCGCTCGGCGTCTCCGGAACGGTCGTCACCGAGCGCGACGGTCGCTACGTCGTGAACGGCCGCAAGTTCTACACGACGGGCAGCATCTACGCCGACTGGACAGACGCCACCGCGCGACTCGTCGTCGAGGGCCAGCCCGACACCGAGGTCACCGTGCTCGTCCGCACGAACCAGCTGGGCGTGACGATCGCCGACGACTGGGACGGCTTCGGGCAGCAGCTCACCGGCACGGGGACGATCGTGTTCGAGGACGCCGTCGTCGACGCCGACCAGCTGCACCCCTTCACCGACCGGTTCCGATACCAGACCGCGCTCTACCAGCACGTGCTCATCGCCGTGCACGCGGGGATCGCGGCGGCGGTCGAGCGCGACGCCGGGGAGCAGATCCGTGCGCGCACCCGCGTGTACACGCATGGTCTCGCGCCGCTCGTGAAGGATGACGGGCAGATCCAGGCGGTCGTCGGCGAGATCTCGTCGATCGCGTTCGTCGCGAAGCAGACCGTGCTCGGGGTCGCCACAGCGATCGAGCGGGCATCGGAGACCGCCGCCGACCGGGATTCCGCGGACGACCTACAGGCGAACATCGAGGCCGAGATCCGTTCCGCCCAGGCGCAGGTGGTGCTCTCGGAGCTCGTCCCACGGTCCGCGACGCTGCTGTTCAACACGCTCGGCGCCTCAGCCGTCAGCCGCACGAGCGCCCTCGACCGCCACTGGCGCAACGCCCGCACGGTCGCGTCGCACAACCCCGTGATCTACAAGACGCGCATCGTCGGCGACTGGTCCATCAACGGAACGCCGCCGCCCTTCGTCTGGGCCGTCGGTACGGCCAAGCCGCAGTAGCCCGCCGCGGCACGAGACCAGGGCATCGGCCCGAGAGCAGGACATTCCGCGTCGAGACGTACTGCTCTCGGGAGGATGTCCTGCTGCCGAGCGGGTGCGGGTCAGCGGCCGGCGAAGGCGCCGCGGTAGGCGCGCAGCGGGTGCGTCTCCGGGAGGGTCGGCTCCGCCCCGAAGAGCTTCTCGCGGAGCGTGCCAGGCGCGTACTCCCGCTGGGCGAGCCCACGCTCCTGCAGCACCGGCATGACCTCGTCGACGAAGACCTCGTAGGAGTCGGGGATCATCCAGTTGGCGACGTTGATCCCGTCGATCCCGGCCGCTCGCCACTCGGCCAGGTGGTCGGCGATCTGCTCCGGCGTGCCGACGACGCGACCCCGCAGCTTCGCGGTGAGCTTGGCGAGGTCGCGCACGGTCGGCTCACGGTCCGGCGAGAGGGCCTGCAGCGCCTCGAGCATGCTGTGCCCGCCCTGGGTCTCGACGTCCTTCAGCGGGGTGTCCGGGTCGATCGGATTCCCGGTCGCCTGGTCGGTGCCGAGGTTCGAGTGCGCGAGGAACGCGTCGGCCGACAGGAGGTCGTCGTACTCGGCCTCGATGCGCTTCGCCTCCTCCTCGGTGCTGCCGACGATGAACGACATCGCCTGCCAGAACTTCACGTCGCGCGGGTCGCGGCCGGTCTCGGCGACGAGCGCGCGCGTCGACTCCGCGGACGCCCGCGCGGCCTCGATGCTCGGCGCCATCATGAACTGCACCTCGGCGTAGTTCGCGGCGAACGCCTTCCCCGCACCGGACGAGCCGGCCTGGAACAGGAGCGGCGAGCGCTGCGGCGACGGCGACGACAGGTGCGGGCCTTCCACGCGGTACCGTTCGCCGACGTGGTCGATCCGGTGCACCTTGGTGGGGTCGGCGAAGACGCCGCTGGCCTTGTCGGCGAGGAGCGCGCCGTCGTCCCACGACCCCTCCCAGAGCTTGCCGACGACCGCCACGTACTCCTCGGCCCACGCATACCGCTCGTCGTGCTCGACGAGGCGGTCGAGCCCGTAGTTGCGCGCCGCGTTCTCGAGGAAGCTCGTGACGATGTTCCAGCCGACCCGCCCACCGGACGCGTGGTCGATCGTCGAGATCTTCCGGGCGAAGGTGAACGGGTGCTCCTGCAGGATCGACGAGGTGAACGCGAGGCCGAGGTGCTCGGTGCTGATCGCGAGCGCCGACAGCAGCATCGACGGGTCGTTGCTCGGCAGCTGCATGCCCTCGCGGGCGTTCACGTCGAAGGACGCCCCGGCACCGCCGTAGACCCCGACGACGTCGGCGAAGAAGATCGTGTCGAACCGACCCCGCTCGAGCGTCTTCGCGAGGTCGACCCACAGGTTCACGTCGTCGAAGGTGTGCTGCTTCGCCTCCGGGTGGCGCCAGAGGCCGTGCTGCATGTGGGAGCCGGTGTTCATCACGAAGGCACCGAACTGGAGGCGGGAGGGCTGAGCGGCGGTCATCCCCTCACGCTACCGGCAGGGGCTCAACCGAAGGTGCCCTCCAGGTAGACGTCCCCCTCGGGGCCGGAGGTGTGGATCTGGTAGTCGGCGGGGTACCCCGACGGACTCGTTCCGGCGAGCGCCGGGTCCTGCAGGATGGCGACGATCGCTGCAGCCTCCTCCGGGGTCACGTCGTTCACGTAGAGCTTCGGTTGGGCGTTGACCTCGATCTCGACACCGGGATAGGCCTCGACGACGGCGAGGATGGCGTCGACCATCGGCACGCTCAGCTCGGCCGGGTCGTCCGCCATGGAGAAGCGTTCCGGCACACGGTAGTGCGCGCCGTCCGGGTAGATCCCGCGGAGTTCCCGGACCGCCGCGGGAAGGGCGTCCATGGAGAAGACGGTGATGAGCGGTGCCCCCTCCGTGACGGCGATCGACACCTGCAGCCGCTCCGTCAGCATCAGCCGCTGCAGTTCGTCGGCGATCTCATCGATGCTCTGATCGCTCGGCACGAGCTGCACCCGCCACGGTCCCCGTGGTGGATCCTGTTGCTGGGCGGCCGACGTCGGGTCCGGCTCGCGCTGGATGACGACGATCGCGATGCCCTCGAGGTCCTCCCCGGCACGCTTCGCCGCGTCCGCCGCGCCGAGCACCTGCCCGACGCCGGCATCGAGCGACATCGTCACCGTCGCGCCGTGACCGACGACCTCGATGTCGGCGATCCCGTCGATGTCCGCGAGCGCCCGAGTGAATCCGTCCTCGGCTTCGGACCGTTGCGCCGCGGCGACCTCACGCGCGGGCGGCGGGCGGAACGCACCGGTCGACGCCACGATGACCGCGACGACGACGAGACCGGCGAGCACCGCAGTTACGACCCGCACCCCTCGCCGGCCGATGGCGAAGGAGAGGAGCATGATGAGCGCGGCGACGATCAGCACGGGGGCACCGTAGACGACGAGTCCGAAGACGAGTATCGCGAGTGCTGATCCGAGATTGCTCACCAGCCCACCAGCGGCTCCGCTGGCGAGCAACCCCACGGGCGGTATCCCGAAGACCACAAGGAGACCGAAGCCGATCCCGGCGACCATGACCGCCGTCAGGCCGCTCACGTAGGCGAGCCCTCGCGAGGGGGTCCTCCGACGGACGACCTCCATCACCGGTTGGACGATCACGAGCATGACGCCGACGGCGAGGAGGATCCACCCGCCGAGCGAGCCGAGCATCTGGTACCAGAGCTCCGCCCCCGACGGCCCGCCGAGCACGAGCGGCGCGTCGGGGCCGTACGACCCGGTCGACTGATCGACGCGCATGGCGGTGCCGACGATGTTGAAAAGCGTCATGACGACGCCCCCGATGGCGATGATGAGGACGGCCGAGACGACGAGGTCGACGGAGCGGATGAGATACGCGATCAGGAACGCGACTCGGGGCGACCGGCGGACAGGATCCTGGGGATCCGCGGATGCGTCGTCGGGGTCGGGCGAGGTCGCCACGGTCGAGGTCGCGTGGACGGATCCGGCGGCGCTGGCCTCGGCGTCATCGCGCTCAGGCGATGTCCCGGCTGCGCCCCCGTCGCTCATGGCTCCCCGCTTCCGATGCGTCTCGATGACGCTCCCCCGGTCGTCAGTCTGGCACGACCCTTTCGAGATGCTGCCGCGACCGGGCCCGTCCCGGGTCAGCGCGCGTCGAGCGCCCGGAGCTGCCGCTGGAGGGCGACCTGCCGGTACGAGGTGTCGATCAACTCAGCGATGAGTGCCCAGTCGACGTCGTCGAGCGTGCGGCCGTCGTCGCCGTCGAGACCGGCGTCGAACGCGAGCTTGCCCGACGGGCCGTCGTACTTCGGCGACCAGAACCGGTCGTCCTCGAGCCAGGCGCCGCGCTCCTCCTCGGCCGGCGTGAACGTGATGCTGTGCGGGATGCGCATCTCCGACCCGACGGTCACGAACACGCGCTTGCCCGCCTTGAACCGCGGGCGTCCGTGGCCGAACGTCTCGACGGCCTCCGGATAGGCGAGGCACAACCGCCTGACGCGTTCGACGAACGGGTCGTCGGGATCATGCACGATCGGATGCTCCATGCGCCGACGCTACTCCGCGCGGGCGTCACGCGACAGTGCTCACCGGATGCGGTGCCCCGGGTGGGCGGCGTCGTACGCCGAACGCGACGCCGCGATCACCGGCCGCTGCTCGAGCGACCAGTCGACGAGCGTCTTGATCAGGTGGGAGAGCCCAGCACCGGACGAGGTGAGCGCGTAGGACACCTGCGCGGGAACCGTCGGGTACACGGTCCGGTCGACGAGGCCGTCGCGTTCGAGGCGGCGGAGGGTCAGCGTCAGCATGCGTTGGGAGATCCCGTCGATCGCCCGCTGGAGTTCGCGGAACCGGCGGTCGCCCGACGCGAGCTCGACGACGACGAGGACCGACCAGCTGTCGCCGATGCGGTCGAGGACGTCCCGGATGCCGCAGTCCGGGTGGTCCTCCTTGCCGCAGGGTTCGAGGTCGGCGGTTACCGCGGTGTGCGTGAGTGACATGGAAGTGCCTTCTTGTGGGGCCGGAACAGGGGACGCAGACTCGTCCGAGTCATCAGTCCGAACACCGAAAGGCCCTGAAATGATCCTCGTCACCGGAACCACCGGCCAACTCGGCAGCGCGATCCTCGATGCGCTCACCGCCCGTGGGGCTGCACCGCTCGCGAGCAACCGCAGCGGACAGGACGGCACGCGACGGATCGACTTCGACGACCCCGACACCGTCTCCTTCGTCGGGGTCGACACGCTCGTCCTCGTATCGGCGGGTGAAGCCGAGGACGACGTCGTGATCGCCCGACACGAGACGGCGATCACCGCGGCCGAGCGGGACGGGGTTCAGCATGTCGTGTACACGAGCCTCACCTCGGCCGGAGACCACCTCGCGTTCGCGCTCCCGCACCGGTGGACCGAGCGTCGGCTGCAGCACAGCAGCCTGGCCTGGACGATCCTGCGGAACGGCCTCTACGCCGAACTGTTCGGGTCGCTCCTGGCGTGGTCGGGCGACTCGCTCGGTTCGGCATTCGGCGACGGGGCGCTCGCCGCCGTCGCACGAGCCGGCCTCGCCGAGGCCGCGGCCGTCGTCGCAGAGTCACCGTCGGACCACGTCGGTCGCAGTTACGACCTCGTGGGCGAACCGATCACGGCCGCGCAGGTGGCCGATCGCTTGGCCGTTCCGCTTCGCAGCGTCTCCCTCGCCGAGCAGCGGTCGACGCTGGCTGAGGCCGCGCTCAAGCCATTCCAGCCCGCCATGCTCATGTCGATCTTCACCAGCGTCCGGCACGGATTCCTCGACGGCACGGGTGACGACCTCCGAACCCTGCTCGGACGCGAACCAGCGGACACGGTCGCGGTCGCTGCCGCCTCGCTCCCGCCCCGCTGAGTCGCCCGGATCTGCACGAATCCGAGCCGAAACCGTGCAGTTCCGGGCGACTCAGCGCTCAGGCGGCCGGCAGCGCAGCACCCCGCAGCGGGACGGCGCGACGCCAGGTGGCCATCCGCCAGACCCACTCGACCGGCCCGTAGCGGAAGTGTCGCAGCCAGAGGCGGCTGAGTACCGACTGCACCGCGATGAGCGCGACCGCTGCGACGCTCACCGCGGCCAGGTCGTCGATCTCCCGGAAGGGGACGACCAGCCCGACGACCGCGAACACGGCGCTCGCGGCGAGGTAGTTGGTGAGGGCCATGCGACCGAGAGGTTCGAAGACGGCCGCGAGCACCCGACGCACCGGCGTCTGCCAGAGCAGCGCGAATCCGGTGACGTACACGACGGCGAGGATCCCGCCCGCGATCCCTCCGGCGGTCGTGAACCGTGGGTCGCCGGGTTCGGTGGTCTGCCAGACGACGGCCGGGAATGCGAGGGCCGCCGCCACGAGGAAGGTGATCCACACGGGCCGCCGCCCGGCGTCGAGCACCTTCGGCAAGCCGTGCGCCGCCGCCCCCGCACCGGCGAGGAACAGTCCGGGCAGGGTCGCGAGGCCACCGCCCGTGAGCGCGTAGGCGGCGATCGTGAGCACGACGCCGGACCCGAGCAGCGCCCAGCGCGGCAACCACAGCATGAGGGGGAGCATGAGGATCCCGCAGATCGCGTACTCGCGGAGGATCTCCCCCGGGTACAGGAACCCGTGCGCGACACCGATCAGGAGCAACGCTCCGAGACGCAGCAGCATCGGGACGAGCGCGCCGGTGCCGCGACGGCGGGCGCCCTGGATCACGAGCATCGCGCTCAGCCCGAAGAGGAAGGCGAAGATGGGGACGAACCGCGTCTGCACCGCGAACTCGAGCACGGTGTCCATGAGCGTGGACTGTCGCTGGTCGAACGGGATGTCGCTACCGAGCCGGGTGATGTCGGGGACGTTGACGAAGAGGATGCCGACGAGTGCGAACCCGCGGAGGGCGTCGATGAGGTGCCAGCGACGCGAGGTGGCGTCGCCGGTGGACGGGACCGGCGGCGTGGAAGAAATGTTGACCTGAGGCATATCACCAGTTCAGCAGGCGTGGCGGAAGCCCGCATGCACCTGGAGGATGACGTCCTGCCATCCGGGATGGAGATCGCCCTCAGGCGGCCGGCGCCTTCGGGCAGTGCAGCTGCGTGCGCGGGCCGGTCGTGCGATCGACGATGTGCTCCGACATGGCGTGGCCGCAGATCGGGCACCCCGACTGCGCGGCCGGCGGCAACGGCTCCTCGTTGTAGGGACCGAGGGGCGGCGGACCGAGCACCTTCCACATGCGGCCGTTCACCCAGCCGTACAGACCACCGGCCTCGCGCACGGACTCCCGGAAGGATCGTTTCTCGCTCATATTGATGAGTGTACTAATCATTTGGGTACGATGGGACCGTGACCGCCAACGAATCCACCACCGTCGCCACGGCCGACGACCTGCTCCAGCTCGAGAACCAGGTCTGCTTCGCGCTCGCCGTCGCGTCGCGCAGCGTCATCTCGCTCTACAGGCCGATCCTCGAACCGCTCGGTCTCACCCATCCGCAGTACCTCGTGATGCTCGCCCTCTGGCAGCACAGCCCGCGCTCGGTCAAGGACCTCGGCGGAGCGCTGCAGCTCGAGCCGGCGACGTTGTCCCCGCTCCTCAAGCGCCTCGAGACCGCCGGGCTCGTCCGACGCGACCGCAGCCGACTCGACGAACGCGTGCTCGACGTCTCACTCACCACCGCCGGCCGTGAGCTGCGCACTCAGGCGGAGGCCATCCCGCACCGGGTCATGAACGAGCTCCGGATGGACGCCGAGCATCTCACCCAGCTCCGCGAGATGCTCCACGCGGTGATCGGGGCGGCCACCACCGCGCCCGCCGTCACGGGTGTCGATCCGCTCTGACCGAGGGCTCGCCGCCAGGCGACAGCGTCAGGCCGGCGACGAGGTCGTCGTCTCCGGCGCGGTCGCGGTCCGCGGGTTCCGGATACCGACGAACGACACCACGCCGCCGACGAACATGAACACGGCGGTCGCCAGGACCACCCGCGGGAACCCGTCGACGCCGAGCGCGCCACCGGCGATGATGCCGACCAGGGCGATCGAAACCAGGCCGGCCACGCGCGACACCGCGTTGTTGACCGCCGATCCGATGCCGGCATGGGCCGGGTCGATCGATCCGAGGATGCCCGCGGTGAGCGGCGCGACCGTGATCGCGAGGCCGAGACCGACGAGCAGGATGCCCGGGAACAGCTGCACCCAGTAGTTCAGGTCCTGCTGCGCACCCATCATCAGCAGGAAGCCGACGCCGGCGATGATCGGCCCGACCGTCATGAACAGCCGCGGTCCGTGCTTGCCGGCCAGCTTGCCGAACCACGACGACAACGCGAGCATGACGAGCGTCGGCGGCAGCGTCGCGATGCCGGCCAGCGTGGCGCTGAAGCCCGCCGTCTGCTGGATGAAGACGGCGATGGCGAAGAAGCCGAGCGAGAGGGCGCCGTAGATGAAGACGGTCGCGATGTTGCCGTAGCCGAAGTTCCGCACGCGGAAGAGCGACAGCGGCAGCATCGGGTCGGGGTGGCGGCGCTCCCACCAGAGGAACGCGACGAAGGACACGACCCCGCCGATGAGCGGCACGAGCAGCATCGGGCTCGACCAGCTGTAGCGCTCCTGCTCGATGAGCGCGAAGACGGGACCACCCAGCCCGACGGCGCCGAGCACCGCACCGACGACGTCGATCCGCGGGCGGTGTTCGGGCTCGGGTACGCGGTCAGTACGCATCATGAGCCACAGGGTGACGAGGATCGGGATGATGTTGATGGCGAAGATGAGGCGCCAGGACAGCGTGTCGACGAGCACCCCGCCGAGCAGCGGGCCGGTGATGCCCGCGGCCCCCGTCCATGCCGTCCAGGTGCCGATCGCCTTGCCCTGCGCGACGCCGCTGAACGTCGAGATGATGATGGCGAGCGAACTCGGCACGAGCAGCGCGGCCGCGCCACCCTGGAGCAGCCGGGCGATGATGAGCACCTCGGCGGTCGGTGCGACCGCGCACAGGATCGAGGTGACGCCGAAGCCGATGAGCCCGATGCGGAGGATGCGGATGCGCCCGAACGCGTCGGAGAGCGAGCCCGCGAGCAGGATGAGCGAACCGAGGGTGATCAGGTAGGCGTCGACCACCCACTGCTGCACGATGAGGCCGCCGCCGAGTTCCTTCGTCATCGCGGGGAGCGCGACGTTCACGACCGAGCCGTCGAGGAACGCCACGAACGAGGAGAGGATCGCGATCGTGAGCACGAGGCGCTGCTGGCGGGTCATGGGTTCAGGGTAGCCCCGCGGACCGACGCGTCGAACGCGATCCCGAGGAAGCTCGACAGGCGTCGAAAAGCCGTCGACGCCCGACGCCCGACGCCACGTCCTTCCCAGCCGATCCCCGCTCCGCGTTCGTAGACTGGAGCCCATGGACGACCTGTGGTGGCTCCCCTCGCTGATCGTGTTCGGGGGCGTCGGCATCATCGTCTGGTTGCTCGTCACCCTGCTGCGTCGGCGCAACCCGAAGACCCCTGTCGCCTCCATCGACGACCTCCACCGCCGCGCGGGCATCGCCCTCGTCCGCACCGACGACGCGGTCCGCGAGGCCGAGGACGAGGTCGGATTCGCCGAAGCGGAGTTCGGACGCGAAGCCGCCCGAGGGTATGCGGCCGACGTCGCCTCGGCACGCTCGGCGCTCGGGGAGGCGTTCCGGCTCCGTCAGTCGCTCGAGGACGAGATCGCCGACACGGAGGCGCAGCGCCGCGCCTGGAACGAGCGGATCATCAGCGTCTGCGAGGACGTCGAGCGCACGCTGAGCGCCCGGCTGCGCGGCTTCGACGAACGCCGTGGCGCGGAGCGATCGGCGCCCGAGCTCCTCGACCAGCTCGAGCGACGCATCGACCGCGCGCGCGAACGACTCACCACCACCGGCCTCGCGATCGCCTCGGCCGCCGATCGCTATGCGGCGAACGCCGTCGAGGACGCCCGGGTGCTCCGCCGGACCGCGCAGGACGCAGTCGACCAGGCGACGGCCGATGCGGCGAAGACGAAGGATCGGATCGACACCGCCCAGCCGGCCGCCGCGTCACTGCACGCCCTGGGGCGCGAGCTGCAGCAGGCGGAGGACCGGCTGGACGCCGTCGAGCGTTCGCTCGCGGGCATCGCTGCAGCGGAGACCGAACTCGCCGCAGCGGGGCGGGAGCTCCGCACGGTGATCGCCGAAGCGGAGGCATTGGGCGCGACGGTGGAACGCGCGGAGACGGCCGCCGTCATCGCGGCTGCCGTCGAGCGGGCGAACCGCGCGCTCCTGGAGGCGGAGTCGACCACGTCCACGGACGGCGACCGCGTCCTGCCCGATCCGATGCGACATCTGGAGGCGGTTCGCGCCGCCGACATCGATCTCGACGCGGCCCTCGCGACCGCCCGGAGCGCACAGCAGCGCCTCGACAACGCACGCGAGGCGATGCGCGGGGCACTGTTCACCGCGGACAGCAACATCCGCGTCGCCGTCGACGTCATCTCCGCGCACCGAGGGAGGGTGGGTGCCGACGCGAGGACGCGCCTCGCCGAGGCACAGCGGCAGCTCGCGCTCGCGGAGGCGGCAGCGGTCGACGATCCGGTCGAGGCGCTCGACGCCGCCCGCCGGGCATCGCGGATCGCCCAGGACGCCGATGCATTGGCGCGATACGACGTCGGGTGACGGTGGCCACCTGACAGGTGGCGGCCGACACTCAGCATTCATGTTCTAGAATACGGGCACTGCTGTCGCGACGTACTCACCGTGATCGCGAAGCCCTCGCCGCCGACTCCCGAGAGGACCCCGTGCCCAGCTCGTCCGCGCGCCCGCCGCGCTCCGCGTCCCCGATCTTCACGACGCTCACCCACGGGTTCGACGCGCGGGCGGCGTCCTCTCCTCCGGAACAGACCCCTCTGGCCGGAGCACCGACCCACCACGGGTCGCCGATCCCCTCACCCGACTGCCCGATCTTCGATCAGCTCGCGGGCCGACGCCTCGCCCGCCGCCGGAGCAACGTCGTCCACCCCGCCTGACCCCGCCCTTAGACAGGCTTAGGGACCGGTAGAGGCGCGCGGGGCACCCCGCCGCTGAGCGCCGGATTCGGTCGCCGAGCCCCAGCTCCGGTCATTGAGCCCCGGCCCCGGGCGTTGGGCCCCGGGCGTTGAGCCCCAGCCCCGGTCTATGAGCCCCAGCCCCGGCCACTGAGCCTGTCGAAGCACCGCGGGAGGTGCGGAGCGCCGGTCGACGTGCCGCAGTGTAGGGACGATCGCCCGCCCGTGCAGCGCGTTTACGTTTCATCTCGAACGGTGACGGTCCGCGGTAACGCAACGGGCGTCCCTCCGCACGCCTGTGGAAACTGGCTCCGTGCACGCACCAGTGCACCCACAGACAGAGCCGAGGACCATCATGAGTGAGCACACGGGACCAGAACCGAGCGAATTGCGGGCGTCGATCGCCTCCGGCAAACGGAAGCGCCGGAACCTGCTGATCGGCGGTGTCGCGGTCGTCGCCGTCGCCGCGATCGCCGTCGTCGTCTCGGTCGTGGTCGGTGGCCAGAACGGTGCCGCCGACGCGGCGACCGGTTCCGACGCACCCGCCGAGCGCCTCAGCGTGAAGATCGCGGTGTCGGAGGACACGCAGTTCCAGGACGCCGTCAAGGAGGTCGCCGCCGAGAAGGGCCTCGACGTCGAGTGGGTGAACGTGAAGGACTGGGTCCTCCCGAACACCGAACTCGTCGCCGGCACCGTCGACGCGAACGCCTTCCAGCACATCCTCTACCTCTCGGCCTTCAACGCGGAGAACGACGCCGATCTGACGCCGGTGTTCTCGACCGTCATCACGCAGTGGGGCGTCTTCTCGAAGACGCTCACCGACGTCAAGGACCTCGCCGACGGCGCGCGCATCGCGATCCCGGACGACCCGTCCAACGGCGGCCGTGCCCTGAACATCCTGGCCGCGGCCGGACTCATCGAGATCGCAGCGGACGCGGGGAACTTCCCGACCGTCGAGGACGTCACCGCGAACGACAAGAACCTCCAGTTCGTGCCACTGCCCGCGACGAGCATCCCGCAGCAGTTCGACGACCCGTCCCTCGCGGCCGTCGTCGTCGGGACCTCCTACTTCGACCCGAGCCAGGGCATCACGAAGGACGACGCGCTCTTCCTCGACGACTCGCTCTCCGAGAAGAACCTCCCCTACGTCAACGTCATCGCCACCCGCGAGGAGGACAAGGACAACCCGGCCTGGAAGATCCTCGAGGACACCTACGCCGACCCGCGCGTCGCCGAGGCGCTCGACGACGAGTTCGCCGGGAACTCGATCCTCGTGAAGGTGCCGGTGAAGGACCTCCGCGACAAGCTCGCCGAGCTCCAAGCCGAANCCGTCCGGGGTCTCCCGGACGGCCCTCCCGCGAGAGGAGCAGGTGATGAACACAGCAATCGTCTTCGAGGACGTCAGCAAGACGTTCGAGGTGAAGGGCCGTGCCTTCGAGGCGCTGCGCCACGTCGACCTGACGGTCGAGCGGGGTGAGATCTTCGGCATCGTCGGGTACTCCGGCGCCGGGAAGTCGACGCTCCTGCGCACCGTCAACGCCCTCGAGCGGCCGACGAGCGGGCGGGTGGTCGTCGAGGGCCTCGAGATCTCCGCGCTCGCCGGGCAGGCGCTCTACGCCGCCCGTCAGCGGATCGGCATGATCTTCCAGCAGTTCAACCTCCTGGAGTCCCGGACCGTCTACAAGAACATCGCCTACCCGCTCAAACTCGCGAAGGTGCCGGACGCCGAGATCCTCGACCGCGTCGAAGAGCTCCTCGCGTTCGTCGGGCTGAGCGACAAGGCGCTCGCCTACCCGTCGCAGCTCTCCGGTGGGCAGAAGCAGCGGGTCGGCATCGCCCGCGCCCTCGCCACCCGCCCGGAGATCCTCATCTCCGACGAGGCCACCAGCGCCCTCGACCCGCAGACGACCGGCGAGGTCCTCGAGCTCCTCCGGCGCGTGAACGAGGAGTACGGCGTCACGATCCTGCTCGTCACCCACGAGATCGACGTCATCCGCGAACTCGCCGACCGGGTCGCCGTCATGGAGGACGGCGAGGTGGTGGAGCAGGGCAGCGTGTACGAGGTGTTCTCGGCACCACGCACCGCGACCGCGCGACGCTTCGTCTCGTCGGTGCTCCACCACATCCCCTCCGACGAGGTGCTCGCGAAGATCCGGGCCGTGCACCACGGGCGCCTCGTCCAGCTGCACGTCGAGGACCGCGACACCAACCACCCGTTCCTCTCGCGGGTCGCCCGCGACAACGACATCGACTTCAACGTCGTGTTCGGCGGCGTCGACGAACTCCAGGGCCGACTGTTCGGCAGTCTCACGGTCGAGCTGCTCGGACCGGACGACCGCGTGGACGCCGCCATCGCGGGGCTCCGAGCCACGGCGACCGTCACCGCGATCGACCCTGCGCACGCCCTTCGACAAGCTCAGGGACCGGGCGTGGGGCAACACGGACCGATCGCCGCCGGGCACGAACCGCTCGCCGAGGACCCCGACTCCCTGAAGGAGCACACCCATGCGTGACTTCGATCCCGACGCGTTCTTCCCGCGTCTCCTCAAGGCCATCGGGGAGACCGGCCTCATGGTCTCCGTCTCCTTCGCCGTCGCGACGGTCATCGGGATCCTGCTGGGCCTCCTGCTCTATGCGAGCCGGCCCGGCAACCTCCTGCAGAACCGCGTCGTGTTCGGCGTCCTGAACTTCATCATCAACGTCATCCGACCGGTGCCCTTCCTCATCGTCGCGATCGCGCTCATCCCGCTCACGCGGCTCGTGTTCGGCACCGGCCTCGGACCGCTTCCGGCGACGATCCCGCTCATCCTCGTCGCGAGCGTCGCCATCGGGCGCGTCTCCGAGTCGAACCTCGTCGCCGTCTCACCGGGTGCCATCGAGGCCGGCGCGGCCATGGGGGCGAGCCCTGTGCGAGTGCTGTTCACGATCGTCGTACCCGAGGCGCTCGGCCCACTCATCCTCGGACTGACCTACATCCTTGTCGCCCTCGTCGATGCGACGGCCGTGGCCGGGGTGCTCGGCGGCGGCGGCCTCGGTGACCTCGCCATGACCTACGGCTACCAGCGGTTCGACTGGATCGTCGTCGGACTCGTCGTCGTCACGCTCGTCCTGCTCGTGCAGCTCGCCCAGTTGCTCGGCAACGTGCTGGCGAAGCGGGTGCTGCACCGATGAGCACCGACGATTTCGACTCGTTCCTCTCCTCCATCCGCGGCGGCGCCGTGTCGCGTGAGGCCGACCGGCGCCTCCTGTTCGACGAGGTCGCCGAGCTCAAGCACCTGGGCTTCGCCGCTGCCAGAGTGCCCGTCGCGTCCGGCGGCGGCGGGCTCACGCTCGAGCAGCTGTTCGCGCGGCTCATCGCACTCTCGGCGGCGGACTCGAGCCTCGGGCACGTCTGGCGCGGACACATCCTGTTCGTCGAGGCGCTGCTCGCTTCGCCCGACGCCGCCTATCGGGAGCACTGGTTCGCCCGGCTGAGCGCCGGCGACCTCGTCGGGAACGCGCAGTCGGAGCGGCACGCGACCGCACACCTCGAGACCGTCCTCGACCGCGACGACGAACTCCTCACGGTGACCGGCACGAAGTACTACACGACCGGCAGCATCTACGCCGACTGGATCTACCTGTCCGCGCTCGACGGGACCGACCGCGTCGCGGTGACCGTCTCCGCGCACGATCCAGGCACCCGCTCGGTGGACGACTGGGACGGCTTCGGACAGCCGTTGACGGGAAGCGGGACGACCACCTTCGACCGCGTGCCGGTGGACCCGCGCGACCTCGTCGTTCACAGCAGCGACGCGGCGGGGTGGCACCGGACGGGCGCCCTCCAACAGCTCATCCTGCTCGGTGTGGTGGCGGGCATCGCGCAACGTGCCCTTGAGGACACCGTCGACTATGTGCGCGCCAGGCGACGGACCGTCGGCCACGCGGGCGAGCACCTGCCACGCGAGGATCCGCTCGTGCAGTCGATCGTGGGCCAGCTGAGCAGCGTCGTGCACACGGCCCGCGCGCTCGTCCTCGCGTCTGCTCGGACCCTGGAGGAACCGGCCACCGATCCCGACGCCGCGCGTTCGGCGCTCCTGGAGGTCTTCCGCGTCCAGCAGGTCGTCCTCCCGCTCGTCCTCGATGCCCTCAGCCGCCTGTTCGAGGTCGGTGGTGCCTCCGCCGTCGGCCGGTCGACCGCGCTGGACCGGCACTGGCGGAACGTCCGGACGATCGCCTCCCACAATCCCGCCGTGCAGCGTTCGGCGGCACTCGGGCAGTTCGAACTCAACGGCACCCTGCCCGAGTGGCAGGCTCCGGGGGCGCGGCCCGAGACCGAGCCCGTTCCGGCGGATGGAGAGCAGGCATGAGCGAGACGGCGACGATCGACCGGGACCTGGCGCAGCGCTTCGCACCGCTCTTCGACGAGCTCGGGCGGGACGCCGTCGAGCGGGAACGCGAGCGCCGGCTGCCGTATGCCGAGGTGGAGGCGCTGCGTGAAGCGGGCTTCCCCCGCGTGACGCTGCCGCGACGGTATGGCGGCGAGGAGGCCACGCACGGCGAGCTGTTCGAGCTGCTCGCCGAGCTGGCCAGACGCGACCCGAACCTCGCGCAGCTGTTCCGATCCCACTTCTCCTACATCGACCGCACCCTGCACGCGCCGGCGTCCGCGGACCGCGAGGCGCGCCTGGCCCGGCTGGCCGACGGAGCCATCGTCGGCAACGCGAGCCACGAGCGGTCGACCGCGAAGGTGGGCTCCCTCGCCACCCGGCTCACCGAGACGCCGGGCGGTCTCCGACTGAACGGGACCAAGTTCTACAGCACGGGGACGCTGTTCGCCGACCTCGTCGGGGTCGCCGCCGAGCAGGACGGCGAGTTCGTCTCGGTGCTCGTCGAGACGGAGGCCGCGGGTGTCGATCGGATCGACGATTGGACCGGGTTCGGACAGCGGCTGACGGGCAGCGGCACCACCGTCTTCACGGAGGTCGCCGTCGACGCGTCGGCGGTGACCCGACGCGAGCCGGAACGCCCCTCGCACGGCGGCGCGTTCGTACAGTTGGTCCTGCTGGCGGCGGTGACGGGCATCGGCCGCGCAATCGTCGACGACGCCGGTGCGTTCGTCCGGACGCGGACCAGAACCTACAGCCACGGTGCGGCGTCGACCGCCCAGGCCGACCCGATCGTGCAGGAGGTCGTCGGTGAGCTGTCGGCGAAGTCGTTCGCCGCCGACGCCGCCCTGGCCGCCGCGACGACCGCACTCGGTCGTTCGAGCGCGGCGATCCTCGGTGCCGACCCGGATCTCGTCCAGGAACGGATCGCCGCCGTCGAACTCGCGACGGCGCGCGCGCAGCTGGTGATCCTGCCCGCCGTGCTCGACGCCGCGACCGCCCTGTTCGACGTGGGCGGTGCGAGCGCCGTCGAGACGCACCGGGCGCTCGACCGGCACTGGCGGAACGCCCGCACGATCGCCTCACACAACCCGTCCCGCTTCAAGGCCAGGGCGATCGGCGACCACGTCGTGAACGGGACGCCGATCGCCTCCTGGTGGAGCACCGGCGAGGCGTGACGCCCCGCCGGTCACGCCCTTCGACAAGCTCAGGAACCGGAAGCAGCGCAGAGACCCGGTCACTGAGCTTGTCGAAGTGCTACTTCAGCCCGGAGAACGCCAGCCCGTCGATCACCCGGCGCTGGAGCACGATGAACAGGATGAGTACCGGTGCCATCGCAAGGATCGACGCCGCCATCATCACCGGGTAGTCCGTCGTCTTGTCACTCGAGAGCGTCGCGAGACCGGCGGCGAGCGGCATCGAGTTCGCGTAGGTGGACACCACGAGCGGCCAGAGCAGTTCGTTCCACGACCACAGCACGGTCGTGATCGCGAGGACGCTGATGCTGGGCCTCGCGAGCGGCAGCATGATCTTCCAGAAGATCTGGAACGGCCCGGCGCCGTCGATCCGTGCCGCCTCCTCGAGCTCGGTCGGCAGGTTCAGGAACGCCGTCCGCATGAGGAAGGTGCCGAACGCGCTGAAGAGGCCGGGTGCGACGATGCCGAGCGTGGTGTTCAGCCAACCGAAGCCCTGCACGATCTGGTACTGCGAGATGAGGTACGCCTGCGAGGGCACCATGAGGATCGACAGCGTCACGGCGAGCAGCACCGCGCGCCCCCGGAACCGCATCCGAGCGAACGCGTACCCCGCCATCGTGCAGAGGACGATCTGCGCGAGCGTCCTGATGACCGTGATGACGATCGAGGTGCGCAGCTGATCGAGGAACGGGAGGCGCTCGAACACCGCGGCGTAGTTCTGCCACTGCAGTTCGGCCGGCCAGAACGTGGGGACCACGCTCTGCATCTCCGCGTTCGTCGACAGCGACATGATGATCTGCCAGATGAACGGGAACGCCATGATGAGGCCACCGACGCCGAGCACGATGTGGGCGACGACGTGCGACCCGCGCCGCTGGCCGGGCCGACCGGCGTCGCGGCGTCGCGCGGACGCGGCGGACGGACGACCCGAACCCGGAACGGTGACGGCACGGGTGGTGAGCGGTGCTGTGGCCGTGAGTTGCTCAGTCATTGTTGACCCATCGTTTCTGGAGCCGGAACTGGAGGAGCGTGACGAGTCCGATGATCAGGAAGATCACGATCGCGATCGCCGCCGCATACCCCTTGTCGTTCTGGACGAAGCCCTGGTCGTAGAAGAAGTAGACGAGCGACATGCTCTTCGGGAGCACCGGGTTGGTGCTGCCGAGGATCGCGTACAGCAGGTCGAAGAGCTGGAAGCTCGAGATGACCGTGATGATCGTGACGAAGAAGATGCTCGGGGTGAGCAGCGGCACCGTGATCGAGCGGAACTGCCGCCACCGGGTCGCGCCGTCGAGCTCCGCCGCCTCGTACAGCTCCGGTGCGATGTTCTTGAGCCCGGACGCCAGGATGATCATCGAGAAGCCGAGAGACGACCAGAGGCCGACGATCGCCACGGCGAACATCGCGGTGCCCGGCGTACTGATCCAGTAAGGGCCGTCGACACCGACGAGCGACAGCGTGTAGTTGAGGATGCCGAAGTCACCGTTGAAGATGATGCGCCAGACGATGGCCACGGCGGTCGGCATCGCGACGTACGGCAGGAAGAAGAGCACCCGGTAGAAGCTCGCGAACCGGAGCCCCGGGAGGTTCAACAGGCTCGCGAGGTAGACGGCGATCGGGATGCCGAGGAGCACCACCGCCGTGTAGATCAGCGTGTTGCCGAGGGAGGAGTAGAGCCTCGGATCGGCGAACAGCCGGACGTAGTTCTCGACGCCCGTGAAGGTGGTGCCGCCGAACACGCCCCACTCGGTGAACGAGTAGTAGGCGGTCTGGATCATCGGCCAGATGAAGAAGACGCCGATGCCGGTGAGGAGCGGGAGGACGAAGACCCACGGCCAGGCACCGTCGCCGCGGGCGGCACCCCGCCGGGCCGCTCTCGGTGAGGAGAGCGGCGCCGACGGGGTGCGCAGCACGGTCTGACCGGTCACTTCTTGGCCAGCGCGGCGTTCATCTGCTCGGCGAGATCCTTCGCCACGTCGGCGACCGGCTTGTCGCCACTGAACGCGTCGGGCAGGAGCTCGACCTCGAGCGCGTTCCACGCGGCGGTGTTCTCAGACACCGGCAGTGGCTTCGCGTAGTCGAGGGCGTCGAGGAAGACCTGCAGGTTCATCGTCGGGTAGGAGTCGACGAACGACTGCTGCGTGCCGGTGAACGCGGGGATGACGGCGCCGAGGTCGCCCTGCTGCTGCTGGGCCTCCTCGCTCGCCAGGAACACCTGCAGCGCCTGTGCGGCCTGCTTGTTCTTGCTCGCCGATGCGACGACGTTGGAGACACCGTGGATGACCGTCGCCTGCTCCTCGCCGGTCGGCAGCGGGAAGGCCTGGGCGGTGGCGGCGACGTCGGACTCGCCGACGAGCGGACGCAGCCAGCTGCCACCCCAGTACATGGCGAGTTTGCCGGAGGTGAACCACTGGTCGGCCGGCGTGTCAGTCAGCTGTTGGATGCTGGGTGATGAGCCGTTCGCGATGAGGTCGGTCCAGAACTGGAGCCCTTCCTGGGCCTCGGGGCTGTCGTACTCGGACTCGGTCTGGTCGTCGTTGATGACCTCGCCGCCGGCCTGCAGGATCGTGTTGTAGTAGGTGGTCTGGCCGTCCATGCCGCCGGCAGCGCCGTAGACACCCTGATCCTTCAGCTTCGTCGAGATCTCCTGCGCGGCGGTGTCGAAGTCGTCCCAGGTCCAGCCGTCGGCGGGCAGCGCGACGCCGGCCTGCTCGAAAAGGGCCGTGTTGACCCAGACGCCGATCGTGTCGAAGTCCTTCGGCACGCCGTACTGGGTGTCGTCGAGCGAGTACAGCTCGTTCAGTGCCTCGGGGTAGTTCTTCGGGTCGATGTCGCCCGCCTTGACGGCGCCGGTGATCGGCTCGATCTTGCCGTTCGCCGCGTAGACCTGGAAGTTCGGGCCGTTCAACCAGAAGAGGTCGGGCAGGGTGTCGCTCGAGGCCTGCGTCTGGAGCTTCGACCAGTACGAGGCCCAGGGTGTGACGTTCACGTTGACGGTGATGTCGGGGTAGACCTTGTTGAAGGCCTCGATGTTGGCGTCGATCGCCTCGACCTGGGCCTGGTCCCAGACGCCGTAGGTGATCTCGGCCTTGAGGTCCTTCGGAGCGGCGGCGTACTCGCCACCGGTGGCGCCCCCGCCACCGGTGCTGCAGCCGGCGGTGAGCGCGGCGGCGGCGAGGAGGCCGATGCCGCTGAGGACGGCACGGCGGCGGTTGCGACCGCCGGGTGCGGTGTTGCGGTTCATGAACGGCGAAGGCATGACTGGAGTCCTTTCGAGGTGCGCTACCGGGCGGCGGCGTCGAGGGAGTGCGGTGCGGTGCTGGCGGTGAGGGAGGAGAAGTACTCGACGAGTGCGGGGTCGAGTGGCGGGATGTCGAGCGGGATCGAACCGTTGCGGAGCGAGTGGGCGGCGAGGGCACCGGCGGCGACGGCCTGGCGTGCGGCGACCGGCGACAACGTGGTGGGGGTGCCGTCGGCGACGAAGGCGAGGAACTCGTTCATCGTGTCGAGGTCGGCGTCGGCATGGCCCTCCTCGACGCCCGCGATCGGGTACTCGACGTCGCCCTCGGTGCTCCAGGTGCGACGACGGTTCCAGACCTTGACGGTGCCACCTGCGGTGTCGCCGATGTTCTCGAGCCGACCGTGCGTCCCGATGACGGTGTAGTTCCGCCAGTAGTCGGGAGTGAAGTGGCACTGCTCGTAGCTGGCGGTGATCCCGTGCTCGAGGGTCATGAGCATCATCGAGACGTCCTCGACGTCGACCACGGGGTTCAGGCCGCGCTGCGCCTCGGGCGGCCAGTTGTCGTAGGAGAACCAGTCGGCCATGGTCTGGCCGCTGCGGTCCTCGTGATCGTCGATGTCGCCGTAGACCGCGAGGTCGCCCATCGCGACGACGCGCTGCGTGTACGCGCCGGCGAGGAAGTGGACGACGTCGATGTCGTGGCTCGCCTTCTGCAGGAGCAGGGTGTTCACGCGCGAGCGGTCGGCGTGCCAGTCCTTGAAGTAGTAGTCGCCGCCGTTGCCGACGAAGTGACGCACCCAGACGGACTTGACCGCGCCGATCTCGCCGCGCTCGATGACCTCATGCATGAGCCGGACGACGGCCGCATGCCGGAAGTTGTGCCCGACGTAGAGCGGCGTCCGCGACTCGTAGGCGGCCTGGAGGACCGCGTCGGCGTCGTCGAGCGTGATCGCGAGCGGCTTCTCCAGGTAGACGGCGATGCCGGCGCGCAGCAGGTCGACCGCGATCTCCTTGTGGGTCCAGTCGGGCGTCGTCACGATCGCCGCGTCGATACCGCCCTGCGCGATGAGCGCCTCGTGGGAGTCGAACACCTCGATGTCGTCGCCGAACAGCTGCCGTGCCCGACCGCGACCGATCTCGGTGGTGTCGACCGCCGCGACGACCGATGCGGACGTGGGGCTCGTGGCGACGTGTTCGGCGATGTAGGCCCGCTGGCCGGTGCCGATGACGGCGACCCGGAGGCCTTCTGGGGTGGTGGCTGGTGCAGTGCTCACTCGATCACATCCGCTTCCTTGCGTGAAGTTGATTCATATGATGCCAAAACGATCATGAAATGACAATAGGCGATCACAGCGCTGACGCAAGTGCGGAGCGGCCGATGTGGAGAGGTTTTACCGCGCGGAAACATGGGGAGCGGGGTCGCACTTCGACAGGCTCAGTGACCGGGAGGGCGGCTCAGTGACCGGAAGGGCGGGTCAGTGACCGGAAGGGGGATGGCTCAGCGGCCGAGAGGAGGGGTCAACGACCGGGAGGGTGCGGCACTTCGACAGGCTCAGTGACCGGAACGCGGCTCAGTGACCGGAAAGCGGCTCAATGGCCGGAGGGGGCGACTCAGTGAACAGCAGGGCGACTCGCCGGTCGGCGACCGCAGAGGACTCAGGCAGCGATGATGAGCTCGACGCCGGCCGCGGCCAGGGCGTCGGCGAGCGTCGGATCCACCGGCTGGTCGGTGACGAGCACGTCGATGCGGTCGAGCGGGCAGATGCGGGCGAAGGTCGCCTTCGTCATCTTGGTGCTGTCGGCGACCACGATGACCCGCTTCGCGACCTTGACGAACTCCTGACTCACCGAGGCCTCACCCTCGTGGAGGGTGGTGGCGCCGAACTGCGCGCTCAGGCCGTCGACGCCCAGGATCGCGACGTCGAGGGCGATCTCGGCGAGCGCCCCAGCGACGAGCGAGCCCACGAGTTCATAGGACTGGCGTCGTGCGACGCCACCCGTCACGACGATCTTCACGTGCGAGCGCACGGACAGTTCGAAGGCGATGTTGAGCGCGTTCGTCACGATCGTGACCGAGGCGTCGCCGTCCGAACGGACGAGGTGCTCACTCCGCCCGATCACGCGCGCGACCTCACTCGTGGTGGTACCGCCGTTGAGTCCGACGGCGTCGCCGACGTTGATCAGGGCGGCCGTGGCCTTCGCGATGGCCATCTTGGCGTCGGCCTGGCGGGCGATCTTGTACTGCAGCGGCAGCTCGTAGCCGGTGCCGAGGGCGGCGGCACCGCCGTGGGTCCGCGTGACGAGTCGCTGTTCGGCGAGTGCCGTCAGGTCGCGGCGGGCGGTGGCCGCGGAGATGCCGAGCGCTTCGCCGATCTCCGCGATCGTCACGTTGCCGCGTTCGCTCACGAGCTCGAGCAGGGCGTTGAGTCGCTGTTGCTGCGTCATCTGTCCTGCTTTTCCGGTCGGGTCGGGCGTACTGTGACCATCATATGGGCGCTCAGCCAGCGCCTGTCTGATTGATTCTGACGATTTGCACTGGTATCGATCAGATTCGATCCGGTATGGTTGCGGCAACGCATCGCCACGCTGCGATCGCGTCCCCTCACGTGAAAGGCACGTCATGCCCGAGACCTTCGTCGCCGCCGAACTGGCGTCGCAGCCCGAATCCTGGCGCACCGCCGCCGCCCTCGTGCCGGAGGCCGCCGCCGTACTGCCGCAGCCAGGTGAGCGCGTCGCGGTGGTCGGGTGCGGCACCAGCTGGTTCATCGCGATGAGCTACGCCGTGCTGCGCGAACAGGCGGGGCTCGGCATCACGGACGCGTTCGCGGGCTCGGAGTTCCCCGGCGTCCGCGACTACGACCGCATCGTCGCCATCTCACGCTCCGGCACGACCACGGAGATCGTGCACCTGCTGGAGGCGGTGGGCGACTCGGTCACCACCGTCCTCATCACCGCGGTCGACGACTCCCCCGCGACCGTTCCGGCGGCACACGTCATCGCCCTCCCCTTCGCCGACGAGCGTTCCGTGGTCCAGACCCGCTTCGCCACCACGACGCTCGCGCTCCTCCGCGGCTCGCTCGGACACGACGTCGAGGCACTCGCCGTGGAAGCCGAGCGGGCGCTGCAGATCCCGATCGACGAGTACCTCGCCGCCGACCAGGTCTCCTTCATCGGACTCGGGCACGCCGTGGGCCTCACCTTCGAGGCCGCGCTCAAGACCCGGGAGGCGGCACAATTCTGGGCGGAGTCCTACCCCGCCATGGACTACCGCCACGGTCCTATCGCGATCGCGCAGCCCGGCCGACTCGTCTGGTCCCTCGGCCCGACACCCGCCGGCCTGCCGGAGGACGTCGCGGCCACCGGAGCGACCTTCGTGCAGCACGACCTCGACCCCATCGCCGGGCTCGTCGTCGCCCAGCGCTTCGCGGTCGCGTTGGCTGAGGCCCGCGGCCTCGATGCTGACCACCCCCGTTCGCTCACGCGCTCCGTCATCCTGACGCCGTGACCGAGCGGGCGGTCCTCGGCATCGATGTCGGCGGGACCGGGATCAAAGCCGCACTGACGGATGCCGACGGCACGGTCCTCGGGCGCTGGCGCGAGGCGACGCCTTCGGGCGACACCTCGGGTGTCCTGACTCGCGACATCGTCCTCGGACTCGTCGCCGCCGCGAGCCGCGTCGCGGCCCCAGCGGCCGTCGGGGTGGTCGTGCCCGGCGTCGTCGACGAGGAGCACGGCGTCTGCATCCACGCGGTCAACCTCGGTTGGCGCGACCTCGCCTTCCCCGAGCTCCTCCGTCCCGCGCTCGACGTCCCGCTGGCCTTCGGGCAGGACGTCCGCGCCGGGGCGCTGGCGGAAGCGGTCTCGGGCGCTGCAGCCGACGTCACGGGCACGATCGCGTTCGTACCGGTCGGAACCGGTCTGGCCTCGGCGCTCGTCATCGACGGCGTCCCCTTCGCCGGCGGCGGCTGGGCCGGCGAGATCGGCCAGCGCGTGATCCAGGACGGCCCGCATCGTGGGCTCCGGGTCGAGGAACTCGCCTCAGCGGGCGGCATCGCACGACGTGCGGGCGCCCGCGACGCGAAGACCGTCGCCGACGCCGTCGCCAGTGGTGACGCCGCCGCGATCGCCATCTGGAACGACGCCGTCGATGCACTCGCCGAGGCCCTCGCCGGCATCACCGTCGTCGCCGCACCCACCGCCATCGTGATCGGCGGTGGGCTCGCCCTCGCCGGAGCCGCCCTCTTCGAACCGCTCGAGCACGGACTCCGCGAGCGGCTCGACGTCGTCCGTGTCCCGCAGCTCCTGCCCGCTCGTCACGGCGACGAGGCGGCCACGGTCGGTGCGGGGATCCTCGCGCGCCGACTGGTGGCAGCCCGATGACGACCACGCCCGCGCCGCGTCGCGTCGTGGTCGTCACGCCGAACCCGGCTGTGGACATCACCTACACGGTCGCCGAGCAGCAGCTCGGGGTCACGCAACGCGTCCAGTCCGTCGTGCGGCGTGCCGGCGGGAAGGGCGTGAACGTCGCTCGCGTCCTCGAGACACTCGACGTCCCGACCCTGCAGGTGCTCCCCCTCGGTGGCGCCTCCGGCACCTGGCTCGCGGACGCCCTCGCGGCCGACGACCTCCCCACCCGGGTCGTGGAGCTCCGCGCCGAGACACGCTCGACGGTCGCGGTCGTCGACGGCATCCACCATCCGACCCTCTTCGCCGAAGCCGGTCCGGTCGTGACACCCGAGGAGTGGGCCACCCTGACGACCGAGCTCCGACGCGCACTCCACGACGCGAGCGCACTCGTCATCTCGGGCTCGCTCCCGCCGGCCACGCCCGACGCCGTCGTCGAAGCCCTCGTCCGAACCGGGCACGACGCCGGCGTCCCCGTGATCGTCGACGTCAGCGGCACGGCGCTCCTCGCCGCGGCCCGCGCCGGTGCGACGATCCTCAAACCCAACCTCGACGAGGCCCTCGAGGCGACGGGCGCCGCCGACCTCGCATCGGCTCGCGCGGCACTCCTCGCGCTCGGCGCCCGCGCGGTCGTCATCTCCCGTGGGGCCGACGGCCTCACCGCCGGCGACGCCGATGGCGCCCACGAGGTCCCGGCCGTCCCCGGGGTGAGCGGCAACCCGACCGGTGCCGGCGATGCCGCCACGGCCGGCCTGGTCGCAGCACTCCGCGCGGGAGCCACACGTCCCGAGGCACTCCGCACGGCGGCGGCGGCAGGCGCGGCGGCCGTGCTCGAACCGATCGCCGGCGCGATCGACCTCGCCGCCTTCCACCGATTCCTCGACGCACCCGCCGCATCCGACCCCATTGGAGCAACCGAATGACCACCGCCCTCGACTTCACCGCGCTCCTCGCCAACGCCTCGGCCTCGAACGCCGGCATCGCGGCGTGCAACGTGGTCCTCCTCGAGCACGCCGAGGCGATCGTCGCCGGCGCCGAGGAGGCCGGGCTGCCGGTCATCCTGCAGATCAGCGAGAACTGCGTGCGGTACCACGGGTCGCTCGCCCCCATCACACTCGCCTCGCTGGCCATCGCCCGCGCAGCGACGGTCCCGGTCCTCGTCCACCTCGACCACGTGGAGTCGGCCGAGCTCGTGCGCGAGGGCGTCGAGCTCGGCGTGGACAGCGTGATGTTCGACGCCTCGACCCTGCCGTACGACGAGAACGTCCGCGCGACGAAGGAGATCGTGGACTTCTGCCACGCGCGCGGTGTGGCCGTCGAAGCCGAACTCGGCGAGGTCGGCGGGAAGGACGGCGTGCACGCTCCGGGTGCGCGCACGGTGCCGTCGGAGGCCGTCGCGTTCGTCGCAGCGACCGGCGTCGACGCCCTGGCCGTGGCCGTCGGCACCTCGCACGCGATGACGAGCCGAGAGGCCGCGGTCGACCACGCGCTGATCGCGCAGCTCCGACGCGAGGTGCCCGTCCCGCTCGTGCTGCACGGCTCCTCCGGGCTCCCCGACGACGAACTCCGCGCGGCGGTCCGTTCCGGGATGACGAAGATCAACCTCTCGACGCACCTCAACGGCTTGTTCACCCGGGCGGTGCGCGACGTCCTCGACGAGCAGCCGAAGCTCGTCGACCCCCGCACCTACGTGCGGGCCGGTCGCAGTGCGGTCGCGGCCGAGACTGCGCGGATCCTGCACCTCCTCGCGACGGACTGAGCACTCCCAGGAATACCACAGCAACACGCAACGCTGAGCTGTTAATATATATTGTGTTGGAGTTCTTCCAGCACCTCCACCGGTAACCGATCGTCCCCCGCGATCACCCTCCGGCCTCCCGAGCCCGATATCCCTTCGGGTGCGCGGGAGATACGGCCACCCCTCCCCTAGGTGCGGTGGCCCGAAGCTCTGCGACACCGCCGGTCGATGCTCGGGTCTGACCTCGGGCATCGACCCGCGCAAGCACGGACGCCGGGCATTCCCAGGTTGCTCTCAGCTTGGTCGCGTACGTTCGTTCCTCGAGTGCCGATGTCACAACCGGCTTCCGTGTGCAGAGTCCACACCTCCACGGATACGCCGATGCTCCCGACACGACACCACCAGCCGCCCTCCAGAGCGGCGAAGAACGATCCACCGGACGGCCCCAGCCGACCAGCGCAGCCGAATCTCGGCGCAGCTGCATACCGGACGGTCTCGTCGCTCCGTCCATGCGACCTGCACCGATCGTCATCGCATTCCCCCTCTGGAACCGGCCCATCCATCATCCGTAACACCAGAATCGAGAACCACCATGTCCATCACTCAGACTCGGACCCCAGCGTCCTCCAACCGTTCAGCGGGCACCGCCGTCCACGGCCGCGGTCACTCCACCGAGAAGCTCACCTACCGCTTCGGTCTCCGCACCCGCGAGACCGGTGCGGAGCAGCGCGGCTCCAGCAGCGCGGCCAACCGCCGCGGCTGAGCCGCCTCACCGTTCCACCCGACGCCCCCGCACGGCCGACCGTGCGGGGGCGTCGTGCGTGCGGAACCGGTGCCGATCACGGCCACTCCGGAGTTCGGACGATCGTACGGACGACCACGGCCTCCCAGGTGGGAGAATCCCCACATGGATCCCGTCGCGCTCATCTCGTGGATCGTCGTGTTCGTCGTCGTCACCGTCATCGTGTCGGGCCTGTCCGGCCGAGCGGGTGTCTCCGCCCCGGTGGCCCTGGTGCTCGTCGGCGGCGTCGCGTCGTTCATCCCCGCCGTTCCGACCGTCGAGATCGAACCCGACCTGATCCTCTACGGCCTGTTGCCGCCGCTGTTGTTCGCGTCGGCGATCCGGATCTCCCTCATCGACATCCGTGCCCGTAACGACGGCATCATCCTGCTCTCGGTGGGTGCGGTCGCGTTCACCGTCGTGTCGGTCGGGTTCGCCAGCTGGCTCCTCATCCCGTCGATCACCCTCGCGGCGGCGTTCGCGTTCGCGGCGGTCATCGCGCCGACCGACGCCGTCGCCGTGAGCGCGATCGCCGGACGACTCGGGCTCCCCCGCCGTGTGCTGACGATCCTCGAGGGCGAGAGTCTGCTCAACGACGCCACCGCACTCGTGGCACTCAACGCCTCGATCCTCGCCATCACGAGCGTCGTCAACCCGGTCATGATCGCCGGCGAGTTCGTCATCGAGGTCGTCGCCGGCGTCGGCGTCGGTCTCGCGGTCGGCTGGGTGCTGTCCGAGGTCCGCCGACGCCTGCGCGCCCCAGTCCTCGACACCTGCCTCTCCCTCATCACCCCGTTCCTCGCATTCCTCCTGGCGCAGGCGATCCACGGTTCGGGTGTGCTCGCGGTCGTCACCGCCGGGCTACTGCTCGGCTACCGGGCACCCATCGTGCAGTCGGCCGAGGCGCGCATCGCCGAGTCGCTCAACTGGCGCACCATCCAGTTCCTCCTCGAGAACGCCGTCTTCCTGTTCATCGGGCTCAACCTGGCCGGCATCCTCGAGGGGGCGATCCAGACCGGTCCGGGGCTCTGGCCGACCGTGTTCATCAGCATCGGGGTCCTCGCGGCGCTCATCGTCTCGCGGTTCGTGTGGGAGATGACGGTCACGGCGATCTACCGGCTCGGGCCGAGACGGCTCCGTGAGCGGAGCTGGTCGTGGGGCAACGGGATCGCCGTCTCCGCAGCCGGCGTCCGTGGCGTGGTGACCCTGGCGGCCGTGTTCCTGCTGCCCGAGGACACCCCGTCGCGCGAGTTCCTGCAGTTCCTGGCGTTCGTCGTCGTGGTCGGCACGCTCCTGTCGGGGCTCGCGCTCCCCCGGATCATCCGCGCGCTGCACCTCCCGCCGCCGAACCACAGCCAGGAGCGCGTCGAGCAACTGATGCTCATGGCGGAGGTCCAGACGGCCGGCTTGGACCGCCTCGACGAGCTGACGACCGAGGCGGACGAGGAGCAGGTGCTCAACCGTCTGCGGACCAATGCGAGCTTCGTGGCCAATGCCCTCGAGCAGTACACGGGTGACGGCTCGGAGCTTCGCACGGTCGCGTTCGCCCGACTCCGCCGCCAGATGATCGCGGCGGAACGCGAGGCGCTCCTCTCGGCGCGCGCCGAGGGTCGCTACCAGGAACCGGCGGTCGCCGCGGTCCTGGCGGCGATCGACGCCGAGGAGGCGACACTCAAGGCGATGACGCCGAAGCCGCCGCGGTCATAGCACCCCGGACGCGCTGCCCGCACGCCCCAGCCGAACGACCGGTACCGGAAGATCGGTCGGGCAGGATGAGGGCATGATCATGTTGTTCCCGGCCGCCATCTTCGCGGTGCTCTACGTCGTGAGTCGACGCCACGACGCCCGCCGCCTGCGCAACGGGGTCTTCCTGGTCTCCGCGATCGCCTGCGGACTGGTGGCGCTCCTCTCGGAGGCCTCACGCACGACGCCGTTCACCGTGCTCCTCGCCGCGTTCGGCACGGTCCTGCTGGTGGGCGTGCTCGGGGTCCTCCTCATCGGCAACGGCATCACGATGCTCCGCCTCGAAGGACGCAGCCTGGGCAACCTGCTCTCGCTGTTCGCCGGGGTCGCGATCCTCATCCTGCCCGTGCTGGCCGTGCTGCTGGTCCTCGGAGCGCACCCGCAGTCCCTACCCTCGTGGCTGACGATCATCCTCGTCGCGCTGGGTCTCCTGCTCGGGTTCGCGTGCTTCTACGCGGCGGCGACGTTCGCGGCCTTCGGCGTGTACTCGCTCGTCTACAGCCGCTACCGCCACACGCGCACGCCCGACGCCCTCGTCGTCCTCGGTTCCGGCCTCATCCACGGCGAGGTCCCGCCGTTGCTGCGCAGTCGCCTGGACCTGGCCCTCCGCATCTATCGGGCCACGTCACCGGGGAGGACGCGACCGATCCTGATCCCATCCGGCGGCCAGGGCGACGACGAACCACGCCCGGAGGGGACGGCCATGGCCGAGTACCTCGTCGCGAACGGCGCGGACCCGTCCGACGTGCTCCCCGAGACCACGTCCACGAACACGCGCGAGAACCTGTTGCTCTCCCGGGACCTGCAGCAGTCGGCCGGACGGGACGGCGAGACGATCGTGGTGACGAACAACTACCACGTCCTCCGCGCGGCGCTCCTCGCACGTTCGATCGGGAGCGACGCGCAGGTGATCGGCTCCCCGACGGCCGCCTACTACGTGCCGAGCGCGTTCCTCCGCGAGTACGTCGCCATCATGGTCGAGCACCGTCTGCTCAATGCGCTGGCGATCGCAGGCGTCGCGGGCCTGATCGCCCTCGCGGTGGTCTGGTCGCTCCTGCCGATCTGAGCCGCCCTCCCACCCGAGGACGACGACGCCCTCAGCGCACGACGGGCCGTCCTCCGAATGGAACGGAGGACGGCCCGTCGGTCGCGTGATGCCCGACTCAGTCGGGTGCGGTGTCGTAGACCTCGCGGGCGTCGTCGGTGGCCTCGGAGGCCGGCCCGGAGTCGGGCTGGTGATCGGTCGAGCCGTCGGCGTCGCCACCGTCACCCTCGGCCAGCGGCGCGTCGAGTTCGGTCGAGGGCTCCGGCGTCTCGACGGCCTCCTCGGTCGCCTGCTCCTCATCGGGAGCCGCGTCTTCCGAGCCGGTGCCGTCGACGGTCTGACTCGACCCGTCCGAGCCCGGTCCGGCGGTCGTCTGGTCGGAGCTCACGAGCTCTGCGGTGTCGATGTCGGCACCCTCCCAAGCTTCCTGGTCCGCTCCGGCCGCACCGGTCGCGAGGTCGTCGCTTGAACGCTGGTTCTGCTGATCCGTCATGATGCACTCCTCTCCGCGGAACGCGTCGCGCTCCGTGTCCTCGGACTCTACGACGTGATCCTCCACGGTCTCCCGGGGTTGACAGCCGCCGACGGGCGCCCGGGCCGGTCGCGATAGCGTGGGGACATGAGCCTCCCCGTCACGGACACGCGCGTCACCTATCCCTCCGGAGCCCTCGTTTCGACGGGCACGGTGCTGCACGTCGAACCCGTCGGCGACCACCTCGCCGTCGTGCTCGACGAGACGGCCTGCCACCCGGTCGACGCCGCGTGGCCCGACCAGCCCGCCGACACGGCGACCATCACCTTCGGTGCGGGCACGAGTGCCGTGGAGGTCGCCGTGACCGACTGCGTCGTCGCCGCGACCGACGGCACTCAGTTGTACCTCGGCGCCGACATCCCCGTGAAGAAGGGCACCGAGGGGTGGGCCTTCCTCGTCGCCCACCTGGTCTCCGCCGAGGCGACCCCGAGCGCCGTCGAGGGCGAGACGGCCCGCGTCGAGGTGGACGCGTCCACCCGACACGCGCTCTCCGCCGGACACACCGGTTGCCACCTCGCATCACTCGCCCTGAACGCCGCGCTCGCCGACGCCTGGCGCAAGGAGGTCGTCCCCGACGCCCTCGGGGCCCCCGATTTCGACGCCCTCGCCTGCGAGTCGTCGCGGATCGCTCCGAACGCGTCGACCGATCGTTACCGCATCGGCAAGTCGCTCCGGCGGAAGGGGTTCGACCCGGCCGCCCTCGACGACCTCGACGCGCTGGCGTCGCGCATACGGAACACGCTCGACGGCTGGTTGGACAGCGGCGCCGCCGTCCGGATCGATCGCGAGGGCGAGCTGCTCACCGATCGGCGCAGCTGGCACTGCGAGTTGCCGGGCGGCCCGGCGGTCATCGCCTGCGGCGGCACCCACGCGGCGTCGCTGAGCGAGTTCTCGAGTATCGCCGTCTGGCTGGAACGCGAAGAGGTCGACGGTGCCGTAGTGCTATCGATGGTCAGCACGGTCGTCCCGGCCGGCTGACCGATGGCTCGGCGGCTGACCGGCGGCTAAGCGGCGATGCCCGTGGAGGCCGCGCCGCCGACGCCGGCGAGCAGACCGCCGATGACGAACACCCAGAGCAGCACGAGTGCCGCCCAGACGAGCAGGAACAGCCCGTTGAGCACGACGCCCGTGATGGCCATCGCGCGACCGGCGGGCTCACGGCGGAGCCCCATGAGGCCGAGGACGAATCCGACGACCGGGAGCACGAAGGTGAACCCGAAGAACAGCGACACCAGGCCGATGACCATGCTGGAGATGCTGAGCCCCTTCGGCGGCGACGCCGGGTAGGGGTAGGGCGCGGGGTATACGGGCGCATACGGCTGCGCGTACGGTTGCATGCCGTACTGCTGCGGGTAGGGCTGCTGCTGCGGGTAGGGCGCCTGCTGGGCGTACGGCTGCACCCCGTACTGCTGGAGCTGCTGTTGCGGGTACGGCTGCGGCGGAACCGACTGCTGCGAGTGCGCCTGCTGCGGCGCAAGGGGCTGCGGCTTCGATCCGTCCGGTGTGCTCATGCCCGCCAGCCTATCGACCAGCCCGCGCTCGGTGCCCGACCCCTCGCCCCGACGGCAGCCTCCAGCTCTCTGAGAGCTCACGCTCAAGGGCGGTGAGGGGCCCGGAAAGCGACTACCGTATTCGTGCGGTCCTCGCAGTGAACCCGGAACACGGACCGCGCCACACCCAGAAGGAGCACCGTGCAGAACGACGCGATCGCCGAGGAACAGGACCATCTCGATCGGCTGCACGACGTGATCCGGTCGCAGTCGGACCTCGAGGAACGACGCTCCGAACTCGCCCTCCGCGCCTTCGACGGCGACGACGACTCGAGCTTCTCGGAACGCGACGCCCTGGTCGCCCACCACCGCCAGCGGATGGTCGAGCTGCGTTCGTCCAGCTACGGACTCCTCTTCGGCCTCCTCGAACGCGAGACCGACGAACGGCACCACATCGGGCGCATCGGCCTGCGCGACCCGGAGAGCGGCGACCAACTCCTGTTGGACTGGCGCGCACCGGCCTCGCGCCCGTTCTACACCGCGACACCACTCCGCCCCGAAGGCCTCCGCCTGCGCCGCCGCATCGGTACGGCCGGTCGCCGCGTCACGGAGGTGCACGACGAGGTCCTCGACACGACCATGCTCAGCGAGGACGAGCCGAGCGGCATCGGCGAGTCCGGTGCGCTGCTGGCGGCCCTCGGTCGCGCCCGGACCAAGCACATGGCGGACATCGTCGACACCATCCAGGCCGAGCAGGACGCGATCATCCGGGCACCCCTCCCCGGCACGCTCCTCGTCCAGGGCGGTCCGGGCACCGGGAAGACCGCCGTCGCCCTCCACCGTGCCGCGTACCTCCTCTACGAGCACCGCGAGCGACTCATGCGCAGCGTCGTGCTCATCGTCGGACCGAACTCGACCTTCCTCGACTACATCAGCCGTGTGCTGCCGTCCCTCGGCGAGACCGCCGTCGTCCTCGTCACACCGGCGACCCTCGTGCCGGGACTCGACGCACACGCGGAGGACTCGCTCGAGGCCGCCGAGCTCAAGGGCCGGCTGCGCATGGCCGACGTCGTCGCCCGGGCCGTCCGCGAGCGCCAGGTGCCGCTCGACGAGCCGGTCACGATCCGCATCGCCGGTGACGGCCCGCTCCGCGTCACGCCGGGCGTCCTGCGCCGGATCAAGGCCGGCATCGAGCGCTCGGGCACGCCGCACAACGAGGCGAAGCTGCGGTTCGACCGCGCCGTGCTGACGCACCTCATCGGGCTCGAGGCGAAGCGCGACGGCTTCGAGCCCCGCACTGGCGAGGACGCCGACGAGCGTCGACAGGAGCTGAGCGAGGAGCCCGAGGTCGAGGAGCTGCTCGACACGATGTGGCCGATCCTCGAACCGGCCGAGATCATCGACCGCCTCTTCACCGATCCCGAGCTGCTCGCTCGCGTCGCGCCCGACCACACCGAGGAGGAGCGTCGCCTCCTGCTCCGCGAACCCTTCGCCGGAACGGACGGCGCAGGTGAGACCGACTGGGCGGCCCGGCTCACGCCCGGCGACATCGCCCTCGTCGACGAGGCCGCCGAGCTCATCGGCGAGGACCAGCGCCCCGAGCTGGAACGCCAGCGCCGCGCCGCCTACGAGCGCCGGCACGACGTCGAGTACGCGCGCAGTGTGCTCGAGATGATCGGTGACATCAGCATCGACGACGAGGCCCAGGACGACGACTACCTCCGTTCCGCCCAGGACCTCGCCGACCGCCAGACCGTGGAGGACGACCGCAGCCCCGCGGAACGCGCCGCGAGCGACCGCACCTGGGTCTACGGGCACGTCATCATCGACGAGGCGCAGGAGCTCACCCCCATGCTGCTGCGGGCCGTCCTGCGACGCGGCCCCAACCGCTCGATGACGCTCGTCGGCGACATCAACCAGCAGAGCACCTCCGCCACCCGCTCCAGCTGGCAGGAGCTGCTCGGCCCCCAGCTCCCGCGCTGGACCGAGGAGCTGCTCACCGTCAACTACCGGACGCCCGAGCAGATCATGGCGCTCGCCGATCCCGTCCGGCTCGAACTCGACCCGGACTCCCCGGCGCCCGTGTCGATCCGACGCGGCGAGGAGGAGCCCGTGCAGCTCACGGTCGAACCCGCCGCGCTGGCCCCGACGGCGGTCCGCGCCGCCGTCGACGCGATCACCGCACACGCCGGTATCGCGGGCGTCATCGCACCCCGCGCGCTCCTGGCGGAGATCGACACCCTCCTCGCCGACGCCGGAGCCGATCGCGCGCGGGTGTGGACCGGCACCGCGCGTGAGAGCAAGGGCCTCGAGTTCGACAGCGTCGTCCTCGTGCAGCCCGACGCGCTGGGCGGGACAGGCCACGCGGCCCTGTCACTCCGGTACGTCGCGCTCACCCGTGCCACCCAACGGCTCACGGTCGTCGACTCGTCGAGCTGACCGTCGGCATCCGGCGACGCACCGTCGTCCGGACCCCTCCAGAGCACCGGGCGACGGGAAGGACCGTAGGCTTGGGCTCTGCCAACAGAATGTGAGGCTGGGATGAAGGTCATCAGCTACAACCTCCGCAAGAACAAGGCCAGCGGCGAGCTCGTCGCACTCACCGAAGAGTTCGGCCCGGACGTCCTCGCGTTGCAGGAGGCCGACACCCTGCAGCTGCCCGCCGAGCTCGGCGGCCTGCACCTCGCCGACAGCACCCACCGCAACCGGCTCGGCCTCGCGATCTACTACCGCCGCGACCGGTTCACCGCCGAGTCGACGCAGACGTTCGCGCTGAAGAAGTCGCTGCACGACATGGTGCTCGCGCCGGCGCACGAGCGGCTCATCGGCACTCGCCTCACCGACGTCGAGGCCGGGCGCGAACTCATCGTCGCCTCGTTCCACGCGGCCCCGCTCACCGCGCTCAACTCCCTGCGTCGGCACCAGATCAAGGCCGCGCACGAGCAGCTGCACGCGATGGGCGACGTCCCGACGCTCATGGTCGGCGACTACAACTACCCGCTCTTCCAGAAGGGCCTCGGCACCAAGATGCAGGAGAGCGGCTACGACCTGAGCCTCAGTGACCGCAGCACCTACACCCGCTACAAGATGTTCCGTGGGCACTTCGACTTCGCGACGTCCGTGGGCCTCAAGATCGACCGGGTGCAGACGCTCCGCCGCGGTATCTCGGACCACCTGCCGATCCTCGTGGACGCCAGCTACGGCTTCGCCGTGCCCGAGGACGACGACGCGCCGGAGTCCGCCGCCCGCTGACCGGGTCGCCTGCCCCTGCGCGCGCCCCGTCCGGTTCGCAATTCAGGATGCGCTCGGCGCGGCGCCCCTCTGCCGCAGCGTGTCACGCGGGAAACGCCGCGCTCGTCCTGAGTTGTGAACTCGGAAGCGACGTCAGATGAGGCCGCGGAGGAACTCCTGGACGCTCGTGCCGGCCTCGCGGGCGCGACGGACCAGGCGCTCGTGCTCGTCGGACGTGAGGTCGAGGGTGAGCTGGTGCCACGTCGGCTCGACGTCGAGTGAGAACAGCGCGCCGTCGTCCTCCGCGTCGAAGACGGGGGCGGTGCGCTCTTCCTCCACCTCGAGGTCGGCGAACAGCTCCGGCTCGGTCGTCTCTGTGGCGGTGTCAGCGACGGCGTCGGCCTCGGGGGTCGACGGGGTCACCGCAGCTCCGGCGCCGGTCCACCCTGGTCCCTCCGGCACCGGCGTCTTGCGCTGGAACGCCTCGGCGGCCGTCCGCGCGCGGATGTCGGCGGCCTCGTTGAGTCGGTGACCGACGTGCCCCTTCACCCACTCGAACCGGTAGCGCCGCCCGGCGATGGCGGCGTCGATCTCCTGCATGAGCTCGAGGTTCATGACGGGCTTGCCGTCGCCCTTCTTCCAGCCCTTCTTCTTCCAGCCCGGCATCCACTTCGTGATCGAGTCGATGACGTACTTGCTGTCGCAGAGGATGTGCAGGTCCTCGTCGAGGTGCTCGGTGGCGCGGAACAGCTCGAGGACGGCGCGCAGCTCGCCCATGTTGTTCGTGCCGTGCGGCCATCCCCCGGCTGCCCAGCAATCGTCGTCGACATACCAGGCCCAGCCGGCGGGTCCGGGGTTGCCGAGGGCGGAGCCGTCTGCGGCAGCGGTGATCGTCATGAGCGCCTTTCGATGAGTGCCCTCCATCGTATCGACGCACCACCGACGCCCCGACGCCGGTCCCGCGGTGCCGGGGCGGGCCGGCCGACGTCAGGCGCGCGTGAAGACGCTGAGGGTCACGGCGACCGTGACCGCCGTGTATCCGGGCAGGTCGGCGATCGCCTGCTCGAAGACGTCGTCGTCGAGGTGGTGGGCGCTCGGCCCCATGCGGACCTCGTCGCGCACCTCTTCCGGCATCAACTGGACGGCGTAGTCGAGCGTGTCGCGGGAGCGGAGCTCGAACCCGTCGAGCTGCGCGTCCAGTCGGGCGTCCTTGCGCTCGGCGATCCCGATCATGCCGAGCCGATCGCGCAGCTCGGCCAGGTGACCGGGTTGCGGCGTCACGACGGTGAGCAGGCCGTCCGGGCGGAGCACCCGACGCATCTCGGGACCGTTGCGTGGGCCGAAGATGCTCAGCAGGTGGTCGACCGAGGCGGTCCGGAGCGGGAAGGGTGCCCAGGCGTCGGCCGTGGCGGCTGCCGCTCGTCCGTGCGCACGCGCTGCGCGACGTGCTGCGAGCGGCGACAGGTCGAACCCGAACCCGCGCCAGGCCGGTCGGGCGTCGAGGATCCGGCCGAGGTAGTAGCCGGTCCCGCCGGCGATGTCCACGACGAGCGGGGCGCTGTCGTCGTCGACCGAGCCGTCCGGGAGGAAGCGCGCGAGCGGCAGGGTCGTGGCGACGTGGTCCGCGATCGGCTCGTAGTGCTCGGCCTCGAGGAACGCTGCGCGGGCCGCGACCATCTCCTGCGTGTCGCCGGTCTTCGGCGTCCGACCGCCGACGACGAGCGAGGCGTACCCCTGCCGGGCGATGTCGAAGCTGTGACCGGCGGGGCAGCGCAACACGCGGTCGCCGAGCTCGAGGGTCGCGGTGCAGATCGTGCACGCGAGATCGGGGGCGACGAGGCTCAGCCGATCGTGCTGCGGGACGTCAGCGAGGATCGGCATGCCTTCGAAACGCTCCGCTTCCAGCTGCTGTGTCCGTCGCCGCCGCGATGCTTCCGGTTGTCGCACTTCACCCACACGGTGAGTCTAGGCGCGTGCCGCATGGTGCGTGCGCCGGAACATTCGAGCGGCGATCGGTCGCGGCGGGGCTTCGGCACCGCGGTGACTCGATCAGCTCGGTGACTCAGTCCTCGAGCGCGCTCCGCAGACGCTCGACGTCCTCGTGTGCGGCGTCGCTCGCACGCTGCGCCCGGTCAGCCTCTCGTTGGCGTCGGGCCCACTCGAGATCGGCGTCGGCGATGTCCGCGTCGAGCTCCTCGAGCCGCCGCGCGAGGTCCTCGCGGTCACGCTGCAGTCCCGATCGCCGGACCGCCGACTCGTCCAGGAAGGCGGTCGCCTCCTCACTCGCACTGGACGCTGCCTCCTCGTCGCGCTCGGCCGCCTCCAGCCGGGCCCGAAGGCGTCGGCGTCGGTCGTCGTCTTCGCTGGAATGGTCGCCGTCTCCGTCGCCCCGCGTCCCAACGGACCCGTCGGCGGTGGAGCGCCTACCGGGGGAACCGATCCCGCCGACGACACCACCCCAGCCCGCTCCGCTCGAGGTCGGGGCGTCGGTCAGTCGACCGGAGGACACCTGCGCGGCGAGGTCGGCGTCGGCACTCGCCGCCTGCAGGCTCTGGCGGACGGTCTCGATCACCGCTCCGGAGAGGGACGCCCCCTCTGCCGCGGCGGCCTCGACAGTGGCGGTGACGAGCGTCGCGATCAGCGAGCGACGTTCGGTGCCGAGCGTGCGGAGCGCTGTGGCGTCGCCGGAGCGTTGAGCGTCGCCGAGCGCTGAGCCGAGCAGTTCCAGCTCGCGGAGCAGGTCCGGGTGGTGCGCCGTCAGCACGTTGAGCGCCCAGGCGGCGACCGACGGTTTTCGGAGCGCGAGGATCGCCGTCGCCAGCTCGTCGTCCCCGTCGTCGCGCGCTGCGACGGCCAGGCGTTTGCGCTCCGCCACGAAGCCACTGAGCGGGACGCGCAGCAACTCGACGGCTGCGGACGCGAGGCCCGTCGGGGCCGGCGTCCCGGTGTCGCGGTCGTCGGGCACGGTGCCGCTCCCTCGCATCATTTCACGTCAGGCTAGCGCCCTCTTGCGCCAGAACGGCGTCCGACTGTCGCCTTTTCAGGGGGTGCTACCGACAATGTGGACATGGATGCCAGACCTTACCCCGACACGGTGGAGCCGCCTGTGACAGCGGGCTTCACCGACCTCAAGACCCTCCTCAGGACCGTGGACTTCCCGATCTCCCGCCGTGAGCTGCAGTCGATCGCGGTCCGATCCGGACTCGACCGGGGGACGCTCGCCGCGCTCAACACGCTCACCGAAGAGCACTACGCCGGCTCGTTCGGCATCCTCCGCGAACTCCGCCACCACGGCGAGCTCCGTCGCTCCGCCTGACCACCCCGCCCGACACCTGGTGGACTCCCCAGCGCGGTGCGCTGACGTGAGCGCGGGTCACAGACGCGGGCGCGGGTCTCCGGAGGGGCGCGCTCACGCGTGCGGGACGCGGTGACGTCAGCGCACCGCGCTGGCGATTCCGCCAAGCGTCTTGCAACGCAGAAACCCCCGGCGAACCGAGGGTTTCGAGCTGAGATCCAGTGCGGAGACGGCGGGATTTGAACCCGCGGTCCCCTTACGGGGACTCCACCTTAGCAGGGTGGTGCACTAGGCCGAACTATGCGACGTCTCCATGTGCGCTCGCAAGCGGACGCACGACGACCAGCATAACCGGAGATGGGCGTGGTGACGAATCCCCGGGTTCGAGACGCCCTTCGACACTTCGACAAGCTCAGTGACCGGGACTCTGGTTCCTGAGTCTGTCGGAGGACAGGGACCGGGGCGGCCACTTCTGCGCTCGCTGAAAGACCGGCGTCGGAGCGGGACCGGGACGCCTACTGGTCGTCGAGGGTACGACCGCGGGAGCAGGTGCGCTGGTCGGCGGTCTGACCCGTCACGGACGACGGAAGGACCACTGCACCACCGGCGGAGGGGTCGGTCGCATCGGCAGGCGGGGCCGTCGCCGCAGGATCGCCACCGGCATCCGCACCCTCGGCGGGATCGACCGCGGTCGGGTCGGTCGGGTTCGCCACCGCACCCGCGCCGGTCGCGCCCGAGAGCTGGATGGGCTGGTCGTTGCCGAGCGCCTCGAACAGCGCGGCCGCCGCATCGTCGATCGGCTCGACCCCACCCTCGACGGCCGCGTTCGGATACTGCACGAACGCGATGTTCGCGAGGTCGACCTCACGGAGCGTCATGGCGATCGCGATCATCGTGTCGAGGCTCGTCAGGCTGTCGGACAGCTGCATGTTCTTCGCCGCCGCTTTGGCCAGGGAGTAGAGGATCCCAGGGTTGGTCAGCGTCTCGGCGCTCTTCACCTGCTGCATCATCGCCGACAGGAACACCTGCTGGTTGCTAATGCGACTGAGGTCGCTGCCGTCGCCGACACCATGTCTGGTGCGGAGGAACTGCAATGCCTCGTACCCCTCGAGCGTGTGTTCACCGGCTGAGAGGAAGGTGTTCGTGTACTCGTCCTCGATCGGGTCGGCGACGCACACCGTCACCCCGCCGAGCGCGGTCGACATGGCCATCACGCCACTGAACTGGACCTCTGCGGCGAACGGGATCTCGAGGCCGGTGAGCTGCGACACCGTCAGCGCCGTGCAGGCGAGTCCGCCGTAGCTGAGCGAGGTGTTGATCTTCTGCCGGCTCATCGAGTCGAACGAGCCGCCGGACGGGTCGGGACAGGACGGGATGGGGACGAACATGTCGCGCGGGAAGCTGACGACGGTCGCGTTGCTGTGGTCCTCGGAGATGTGCACGAGCATCGTGACGTCGTTGAGGTTGCCCGTCTCCTCCTCGGCATCACCGAAGACGGGGTCCTGACCGGCGCGCGAGTCGCTGCCGACGATCAGGAGGTTGACACCACCCGGATACGCCCCGATCGCGGGCAGGTCGGTGACCGCCTCACCCTGCGAGTCGACGAGCGCGACGCCGGGCTTCACGGTCGCGGCGACGTCCCAGAGGGCGATGCCGGCGACGATGCCACCGCTGACCAACGCGACCGCGAGCGTCGAGGCGACGATCTTCAGGCCGGTCGTGATCGGGTTCGAGCGCTTGAGTCGTCCGTGGCGGGCGATGGTCGCGAGCTTCTTCGGGCGAGGCCCACGAGCTGCCGTTCGGCGAGCCGGGGCGTCGCCGGCGGGCTCGTCGATGTCGGTCGAATGCGGGGGCATTCGTCGATTCAACCACGGGTTCATGTGAAGCGCACAGCCCGGGGCCCTGGGCTCCGAGGTGCGGGAGCCTCTCGGGGCGGTGAAAGGAGTGCGGAGGGCGTGGGATTCGAACCCACGAGACATTTCTGCCCACCAGTTTTCAAGACTGGCTCCATCGGCCGCTCGGACAGCCCTCCTGATGGTCGATCGCCCGCGATGACGCAGCTGACGACCAGGATCGAGTGTATCGGATGGGACCAGCGGCGAAGCGGCCCCATCCGATCACGCGGAGACTACTGGTCTTCCTCCGGACGACCGGCCGTGCAGGTGTTCTGCGCGGCGTTCTGGCCCGTGATCGTGTCGGGCAGGGCGACAGGGCCGGCAGCGGACGGGTCCGCGGGCGCTGCCGGGTCCGCCGTCGCAGCGGGGTCGGCCGCCGCGTCGGTCGTCGCCGGGTCTGGCGTGACCGGCGCGTTCGGGTCGGTCACGACGTACTTGCCGGTGGCGGACAGGGCGACGGCCTGGTCGCTCTGCAGCGCCGTCCACAGGACGTCGGCATCGGACGTCGCCTCGACCCCGCCCTCGACCGTGGCCGTCGGCGTCTGGACGAACGCGACCCGGTCGAGCGGGATGTCCTTGAGCGCTGCGGCGATCGACACCATCGTGTCGATGTTGTTCAGGCTGCTCGACAGCGTCACGTTCTTCAGCGCGGCACGGGCGATCGAGTAGAGCTTGATCGGGTCGGAGAGCGTGTCGCTGCTCTTCAGCGTACGGACGAGCGAGGAGAGGAACACCTGCTGGTTCGAGATGCGAGAGAGGTCGCTGCCGTCGCCGACGCCGTGACGTGAGCGGAGGAATGCGAGGGCGGACGCGCCCGAGAGGTCGTGGGTGCCGACGTCGAGGTTGATGCCGCTCCAGGCGTCGTTGAGGGGTTCGGTGACACACACCGGCACGCCGCCGACCGCGTTCGACATCGAGATGACGCCGTCGAAGCCGATCTGCGCGGCGAACGGGATGGAGAGGCCGGTGATGCCCTCGACCGTGGAGACCGCGCAGGCGAGCCCGCCGTCGGCCCCGCCGTACATGAGGGCGGTGTTCATCTTGTCGCGACCGTTGCCGCCGTCGGCGCAGTCGCCGATCTGCACGTACATGTCGCGCGGGAAGCTGACCACGGTCGCGCTCGAGTGGTCTGCCGAGATGTGCATGAGGATCGTGACGTCGTTGAGGTTCTCGTCTCGCTCGCCGTACGCCTGGTTGCCGTCGCCCGAGTCGCTGCCGACGAGGAGCAGGTTGACGCCGCCCTCGATCGCCCCGATGTTGGGCGGCGGAGCACCCGGCGTCTCGTTGTCGAGGTGGGCGACGGGCTTGACGCTGTTGGCGAGGCCGAGGGCTGCCACGCCGGCGACCGCGATGCCGCTCACGCCAACGACGGCGGCCGTCGCGGCGACGATCTTCGCGACGGTGACGAACGGGTTCGACTTGCGGAGTCTGCCGTGACGGACGGCGGCGCGCGGTTTGGACGCGTCGGCGTTGCGGGTCATGGATCTCGCTCTCGTCTCAGGAACAGGGGTGGCCGGAACCCAGGAGACCGGGCTGCGGCGAGTCGTCCGGTGACCCCTGGAGCAGGCGCGCACCGACGCCCCGTGCCCACCGGAAACGGCGAATCGGCACGGAGCTTTGGACGATGCTAACCCGAAATGCTCCTCAGGAGCTGAGAGAGACCGTCGTCGGTGACCGTGCCGGTGACCTCCGACGCGACTGCGAGGACCTCCTCGGGCGCCTGGCCCATGGCGACACCGCGTCCTCCGGCGGCCGCCCAGCCGAGCATGTCGACGTCGTTGCGGCCGTCGCCGACGGCGACCATCTGCGAGCGCTCGAGCCCCAGCCACTCCCGGACACGCTCCAGCGCGGTCGCCTTGTTGACGCCCTTCGGCGCGATGTCGAGCCACGCCGTCCAGCCGATCGCGTAGCTCACCTGGCTGAGCCCGATCTTGTCGACGATGCGGAGGAACTCCTCCTCGTCATGACTCGGTGAGACGACGACGACGCGCGTGACGGGGCTCGTCACGAGCTCCTCGAACGGCACCTCGATCGCGTTCTCGAGGTTCCAGTCCTCCATGCCGACCGTGTACTTGCGGAAGCCGTCGGGGTACTCGACCATGTAGCTGCCCTCGGAGAGGTGCGGCTGGATGAGCCCGAGGACCTCGGTCGGGTCGAAGGTCTCCATGAAGAAGCGCTCGTAGGAGTCGGGCTTCGACTCGTCGCGCTTCATGATGAGCGCACCGTTCGCGCAGACGACGTACTGCGGCGTCAGCTCGAGCTCCTCGAGCACCGGGCGCGTGCTCTCCCAGCTGCGACCGGTGGCCAATGTGACGATGTGGCCGAGCGAGACCACGCGGCGCACCTCGTCAGCGACCGACAGGCTGAGCGAACCGTCCTCGTGCAGCACGGTGCCGTCGATGTCGAGGGCGATGAGCAACGGGGTCGCGGTGGTGGTCGTCTCGTCCGTCATCGGATCGGCCTCGCGACCTCGATGCCGCCCAGATACGGACGCAGCACCTCGGGGATGACGACGCTGCCGTCCTCCTGCTGGTGCGTCTCGAGGATCGCGACGATCCAGCGGGTGGTCGCGAGCGTTCCGTTGAGCGTCGCGACCGGCGTGGTCTTGCCCGACTCCGTGCGGTACCGGGTGTCGAGGCGACGCGCCTGGTAGGTGGTGCAGTTCGAGGTGCTGGTGAGCTCGCGGTAGGAGTCCTGCGTCGGCACCCAGGCCTCGACGTCGAACTTGCGTGCCGCGCTCGACCCGAGGTCGCCGGCGGCCGTGTCGATGACCCGGTAGCTGAGGCCGAGCGACTGCAGCATCGCCTCCTGGTACGACAGCAGGCGCTCGTGCTCGGCGGCGGCGTCCTCCGGCTTGGTGTAGACGAACATCTCGAGCTTGTTGAACTGGTGCACCCGGATGATGCCGCGGGTGTCGCGCCCGTAGGACCCGGCCTCCTTGCGGTAGCAGGTCGACCAGCCGGCGTAGCGGAGCGCGCCCTGCTCGAGGTCGAGGATCTCGTCGGAGTGGTACCCGGCGAGCGCCACCTCGCTCGTACCGGTGAGGAAGAGGTCTTCGCCGGCGATCTGGTAGACCTCGTCGGCGTGCTCACCGAGGAAGCCGGTGCCCTTCATGATCTCGGGGCGCACGAGCGTCGGCGTGATGAGCGGGACGAAGCCGGCCTCGATCGCGCGGTCGAGCGCGAGGTTCATGAGGGCGATCTCGAGGCGGGCGCCGATGCCGCGGAGGAAGTAGAAGCGCGAGCCGCTGACCTTGGTGCCGCGCTGCATGTCGATGGCGCCGAGGAGTTCGCCGAGCTCGAGGTGGTCGCGCGGGGTGAAGTCGAAGGAGGGGCGTTCACCGACCTCGCGGAGCGTGATGAAGTCGGCTTCGCCGCCGGCGGGCACGCCGTCGAGCACCGGGTTCTGGATGCGACCGGCGACGTCGGCGAAGTAGGCCTCGGCCTCCGTCGCGACCTGCTGGGCCTCCTTGACGCGGGCGGCGAGCTGCTGCGCCTGGGCGACGAGGGCGGCCTTCTCCTCCTTGGGGGCCTTGGCGACCTGCTTGCCGAACGCGTTCTGCTCGGCACGGAGTTCCTCGAACCCGGTGATCGCGGCGCGGCGTGCGGTGTCGGCGTCGATCGCCTGGTCGACGAGGTCGACGGAGGACCCTCGCTTCTGCTGCGACGCTCGGAGGACTTCTGGCTGTTCGCGGAGGAGTACGGGATCGATCACCCGGCAAGTCTAGCGATCGAGGTCGGTGACGAGGCCCCGGGACAGTACCGTTGGGCCATGCCGACTCCCCCGCACGCCGCGCTCGTGTACAACCCGGTGAAGGTCGACGCCACGAGGCTGCGGAGCGCGTTGGAGGCACGGTCGCAGGAGGCGGGATGGGCGGCTCCGCACCTGTACGAGACGAGTGTCGACGACCCCGGTGTCGGTCAGGCGCGGCGCGCGGTCCTCGACGGTGCTCAAGTGGTGCTCGTGGCCGGCGGCGACGGGACCGTGCGGGCCGTCGCCGAAGGCCTTCGCGGGAGCGGTGTGCCCCTGACCCTCATCCCCTCGGGCACCGGCAACCTGCTCGCGAGGAACCTGAAGCTGCCGCTCGGCGACCAGCTGGCCGCGATCGGGACGGCGTTCACGGGCGACACGCGCGCGATCGACATCGGCGTCGCCATGATCACCCGCGCCGACGGGTCGGAGGAGGAGCACGCGTTCGTCGTGATGGCCGGCATGGGCATCGACGCGATGATGATCGCCACGGCGAACCCCGACCTCAAGAAGTCGCTCGGCTGGCTCGCCTACGTCGAGTCCGGTCTCCGCTCGATCGCCACGGCCGCGCCGTTCCGCATCCACTACCAGTTGCGCGGGCACCGTCAGCATGCGGCGACCGTGAGCTCGGTGCTCGTCGGGAACTGCGGCACGCTGCAGGGCGGGGTGCAGCTCATGCCGGACGCCGAACTCGACGACGGGTTCCTCGACGTCGCGGTGCTGCAACCGAAGGGTGCCTTCGGCTGGCTGCTCGTGTGGCGGAAGGTGACGTGGGAGAACCGGGTCCTGCGGCGGACTGCCGTGGGGCGACGGATGATCCGTTTCACCGAGGGCCGGGGTGGGAACACCGTGACGAACCTGCGTGCTGAGGCCCTGACCGTGCGGGTCGACGAGGCCCAGGACCTCGAGCTCGACGGCGACGCGTTCGGCATGGCGACCATGGTCGCGTTCGACGCGCACCGCGGCGGGCTGCTCGTCAAGCTCCCGTAGCCACCATGCGTCCCCCGTCCTGGCTCGGTGGGGTGCCAGCGCGGTGCGCTGGCGTGAGCGCGGGTCATCGACGTGAGCGCGGGTCTCCGGAGGGGCGCGCTCACGTCGCTGCCCCGCAGTGACGCCGATGCGTGCATGGTGACGTCAGCGCACCGCGCTGACGGACGAACAGCGACCCGAAACACCCGGATGTCTGGCGGACCAGACAGCCACAGCCCGGTCGCTCTCGCCGCGCGGGCCCCGGGAGGAGTGGACTGATCACATGACCGACATGCCGACCACCACCCGGACCATCCGTGCCGCTCGCGGCACCACCCTCACCGCCAAGAGCTGGCAGACCGAGGGCCCGCTCCGGATGCTCATGAACAACCTCGACCCCGAGGTCGCCGAGCACCCCGAGGACCTCGTCGTCTACGGCGGCACCGGGAAGGCCGCGCGCAACTGGGAGGCCTACGACGCGATCGTCCGCACGCTCGAAGGACTGGAGGCCGACGAGACCCTGCTCGTGCAGTCCGGCAAGCCCGTCGGCGTCTTCCGCACGCACGAGTGGGCACCGCGCGTGCTCATCGCGAACTCCAACCTCGTCGGCGACTGGGCGACGTGGCCCGAGTTCCGCAAGCTCGAGGCCGAGGGTCTCACCATGTACGGGCAGATGACCGCCGGCTCGTGGATCTACATCGGCACGCAGGGCATCCTCCAGGGCACCTACGAGACCTTCGCCGCCATCGCCGACAAGCGGTTCGGTGGAACCCTCGCCGGGACGCTGACCCTCACCGGCGGAGCCGGCGGCATGGGCGGGGCACAGCCGCTCGCCGTGACGCTCAACGAAGGCGTCGTGCTCATCGTCGACGTCGACCCGAGCCGCCTGGAGCGACGCGTCGAGCACCGCTACCTCGACGAGATGACGGACGACCTCGACGACGCCGTCGAACGCGTGCTCGCCGCCAAGGCCGAACGACGCCCGCTGTCGGTCGGCCTCGTCGGCAACGCCGCGACCGTCTTCCCCGAACTGCTGCGGCGCGGGGTCGCCATCGACATCGTCACCGACCAGACGAGCGCTCACGACCCGCTCGCCTACCTGCCCGAGGACACGGCGCTCGCCGACTGGCAGACCGAGGCGGCGGCCGACCCGGTCGACTTCACGCGCCGCTCGCGACTCGCCATGGCGAAGCAGGTGCAGGCGATGGTCGACTTCCAGGACGCCGGCGCCGAGGTCTTCGACTACGGCAACTCCATCCGCGCCGAAGCGAAACTCGGCGGTTGCGAGCGCGCCTTCGACTTCCCCGGCTTCGTGCCCGCCTACATCCGGCCGCTCTTCGCCGAGGGCAAGGGCCCGTTCCGCTGGGCGGCCCTCTCCGGCGATCCGGCGGACATCGCCGCGACCGACCGCGCCATCCTCGAACTCTTCCCCGAGGATGAGAAGCTGCGCCGTTGGATCACCTCGGCCGGCGAGAAGATCGCCTTCGAGGGACTGCCAGCCCGCATCTGCTGGCTCGGCTACCAGGAGCGCCACCTTGCCGGCCTGAAGTTCAACGAGATGGTCGCCTCGGGTGAACTGAGCGCACCCGTCGTCATCGGCCGCGACCACCTCGACTCCGGTTCCGTCGCCTCCCCGTACCGCGAGACCGAGGCGATGGCCGACGGCTCCGACGCGATCGCCGACTGGCCGCTGCTCAACGCCCTGCTCAACACGGCGTCCGGCGCGACCTGGGTGTCGATCCACCACGGCGGTGGGGTCGGCATCGGCCGCTCCATCCACGCCGGTCAGGTGATCGTCGCCGACGGGACGCCGCTCGCCGCCGAGAAGATCGCGCGCGTGCTCGTCAACGACCCGGGGACCGGCGTCATGCGTCACGTCGACGCCGGATACGAGCGGGCGGCCGAGGTCGCCCGCGAACGCGGCCTGCGGGTGCCGATGTGGGAGGGCGAGTGACCGACGGCCTGATCGCCCACGGTCGGCTCGCCGGGCTCGACGAGATCACCGGCGTCGGGGTCGATCCGGCGCGCGGCGGGTACTCCCGGCACGTCTGGACGCCGGCCGAGTCCGAGCTGCGCGAGTGGTTCACCGCTCGCGCCACCCGACTCGGTCTCGACGTCGAGACGGACCGGAACGGCAACCTGTGGGCGTGGTGGGGTAGGCCTGGGCCCGACGCGGTCGTCACCGGCAGCCACCTCGACTCCGTCCCAGGCGGCGGCGCCTTCGACGGGCCACTCGGCGTCGTCTCAGCGCTGGACGCCGTCGCGCGTCTGCAGACCACCGGGTTCCAGCCGTCGCGTCCCGTCGCCGTCGTGGTGTTCGCCGAGGAGGAGGGGTCCCGGTTCGGGGTCGCCTGCCTCGGATCCCGGCTCCTGTCCGGGGCGATCACCGCGGACGCCGCCCGAGCACTGACGGACGCGGACGGGGTCACCGTGGCGGAGGCCGCAGCGGCCGCCGGGCTCGCTCCCGAGCACCTCGGCCGCGACGACGAGGCGCTCGGCCGCATCGGACTCTTCATCGAGTTGCACGTGGAACAGGGTCGCGGCCTCATCGACCTCGGCTCGCCCACCGCCGTCGCCTCGTCGATCCTCGCCCACGGCCGCTGGCGCCTCCGGGTGAGTGGTCAGGGGAACCACGCCGGCGCGACCGGCATGCGCGAGCGCCGTGATCCCGTGGTCGCCGCGGCACGGGCCGTCCTCGCGGTCGAGCAGGCCGCCCTCGCGACGGACGACGCCCGCGCCACCGTCGGCCGCCTGCGCATCGTGCCGGGCGGAACCAACGTCATCGCCTCCGAGGTCGACGCCTGGGTGGACGCCCGGGCCGCCACCGACGCCGGCACGCGCGCCCTCGTCGCGGACATCGAGGGCCGGGTCCAGGAGGCCGTCGCCGATTCCGGGTGCACGGTCGAGCTGATCGAGGAGTCGTGGTCGGGCGTCGTCGAGTTCGACCCAGAGCTCGCCGCGCGGCTCGCCGGCACGCTCGGCGGGGTCCCGCTGCTGCCGACGGGCGCAGGCCACGACGCCGGCGTCCTGAGCGGCGCGGTGCCGACCGCGATGGTCTTCGTCCGGAACCCGACCGGTGTCTCGCACTCACCGGAGGAGTTCGCTGAGACGGCCGACTGCGTCGCCGGCGTCGAAGCGCTCGAGGCCCTGCTCCGGAGCGTCCTGTGACGGTCGCGAGCGTCGACGCCGGCGCGGCGGATTTGCGGATTCCCATCTGGGCCGCGACGGCGATCATCGACGGTCGCCCGACCGGCCGCGTGCGCTTCACGGCCGACGACTCCGGACGGATCACCGCCGTCGAGCGCGGCGTCGAGCCGCAGGCGGGCGACCGACGCCTCGGAACGGTCATCCCCGGCATGGGGAACGCCCACTCCCACGCGTTCCACCGTCTGCTCCGCGGACGCACCCACGCCGACGGCGGCGACTTCTGGCAGTGGCGCGAGGCGATGTACGCGGCGGCCGCCAGCCTCGACCCGGACCACTACGGCCGGGTCGCTCGCGCCGTGTTCGGCGAGATGCTCGTCTGCGGCTGGACGGCGGTCGGCGAGTTCCACTACGTGCACCACCAGGCCGATGGCACCCCGTACCCGACCGCCCACGCGATGGAACTGGCGGTCGCCGAAGCCGCCGCCGACGTCGGCATCCGGCTCACCCTCCTCGACACGGCCTACCTCGCGAGCGGCCTCGGGTCCGCCGGGGGTCCCGCCGCTCCGCTGCTCACCGAACAGCTCGCGTTCGGCGACGGCGACGCGTCCGGCTGGCTCGCCCGCTGGCATCGACTACGCGACGCGCTCTCTGGCTCGGTCGGCGCCACCGGGCTCGTCACGCTCGGCGCCGCGCTGCACTCCGTGCGCGCCGTGCCCGTCGAGGCCATGCGCACGATCCTCGCCGGCCTGCCCGCCGACGTCCCGCTGCACGTACACCTGTCGGAGCAACCGCAGGAGAACGTCGACACACTCGCGAAGACGGGCAGGACGCCCACCGGGGTGCTCGCCGCGCTCGGTGCGCTCGCCCCGCGCATCAGCCTCGTCCACGCGACGCACCTGACCGACGCGGACATCACGGCGATCGGGCGATCCGGCGCGACCGTCGTGATGTGCCCGACGACCGAGGCCGACCTCGGCGACGGCATCGGACCGGCCCGCCGCCTCGCGGACGCGGGGGCCCGGATCGCCGTCGGCTCCGACCAGAACGCGGTGGTCGACCCGCTGCTCGAACTACGTGGACTCGAGGCCGGGGAACGGCTCGCCTCCGGCAGACGCGGTCGGTTCTCACCCGCCGAGCTCCTCGAGGCGGGCACCGACAACGGATATCGTTCGCTCGGACTCGGGCGGCACACACTGGATGTCGGCGACCCGCTCGACCTCGTCGAGGTGTCGACGTCGAGCCTCCGCACGACCGGCATGGACCCGGCACAACTCGCCCTCGTCGCGACCGCGTCCGACGTCGTGCGGGTCGTCGTCGGCGGGCGGCTCGTCGTGGAGCGAGGTCGGCTGCTCGCGACGTCACGGGAGTCGACACCGGAAGAGCTCCTCGCGGTGGCGCTCGCCGAGCTGGCAGCATCGAGGGATACGCCCCGGACAGCCACCTCGTCCCCGACACCTGATCACCCCTCGCAGGAGATGCAGCCATGACCAGCGAACTCATCACCGGCATCGCCGAGCTCACGACCAACGCCGGCTCCGGGCCGGGCGACGTCGACGGCAACCGGATCACCGATGCGGCGCTCGTCATCGAAGACGGCCGGATCGCGTGGCTCGGCGCAGCGGGCGACGCGCCCGACGCCGACGCGCGGACCGACGTGGGCGGGCGCGCCGTGCTGCCGGGTTGGGTCGACACGCACACCCATCTCGTGTTCGCGGGCGACCGCTCGGCGGAGTTCGAGGCGCGCATGGCCGGCGGCCGGTACGCGGCGGGCGGGATCGCGACGACCGTGGCGGCCACTCGAGCCGCCTCGGAGGAGCAGCTCGTCGCGGGTGCGCGGCGGTTGCGGGCGGAGGCGCTCGCGCAGGGGACAACATTCCTCGAGGCGAAGACGGGATACGCGCTCGATGTGGAGGGCGAGGCACGATCCGCTCGCGCGGCGGCCGAGGTCGCCGACGTCGTCACCTTCCTCGGGGCCCATCTCGTGCCGGCCGGTGTCGACCGCCGCGACTACCTCGACCTCGTGACCGGACCGATGCTCGCGGCGGTGGCTCCGTTCGCGTCCTACGTCGACGCGTTCTGCGAGGTCGGCGCCTTCGACGTCGAGGAGTCGCGCGAGGTGCTGCTCGCCGGTCGCGCCGCAGGGCTGGGTGTCCGGGTGCACGGGAACCAGCTCGGCGAGAGTGGCGGAGTGCGCCTCGCGGTCGAGTTGGAGGCGGCGAGCGTCGACCACTGCAACCACCTCTCGGACGCCGACGTCGACCTCCTGGCGGGTTCGTCGACGGTCGCGACCCTGCTCCCGGCCTGCGACCTGTCGACGCGCGAGCCGTTCCCGCCGGCGCGCGCGCTCATCGACGCCGGTGCTTCGATCGCGCTCGCGACCAACTGCAACCCGGGCACCTCGTACACGACGTCGATGGCGTACTGCGTGGCGACCGCCGTGCTGCAGATGCGGCTGACGATCGCCGAGGCTGTGTGGGCGGCGACGCGTGGGGCCGCGGTTGCGGTCGGTCGCGAGCACGGGGCCGACGCCGTCGGATCGCTCCGCATGGGTGGTCTCGCGGACCTGCAGGTGCTCGACGCCCCGTCGGTGTCACACCTCGCCTACCGGCCCGGTGTGCCGTTGACGGTCGGCGTCCGGCAGCGCGGCGAGCGCGTCACGGCCGGGACGACGCAGCGGTGAGCGATGCGGCGGAGGGTCATGCACTCGTGCTGCTGCCGGCCGACCGGCATCGGAGCTACCGCTGGCGGAACGGGCTGGGGACCGCGACGGAGATCGCCGTCGAGGCCGTCGGGCTTCGGACCGATGGTGGGCGCGGCGACGGTGACACGCCGGCCGCCCCGGGGTGGACGCTGAGCATCGCGACGGTCGAGTCGGACGTCGCCTTCTCGTCGTTCCCCGGCGTCGACCGTCAGCTGATGGCGTTGTCGGCGGGCGGACTCGGACTCGTGATCGACGGTGAGCCGGTCGAGTTGGACCGGTGGCAGGTCGCCGCCTTCGACGGGGCCTCGGCGGTGTCGTCGCGGGGCGTGGTCGGGCCGACGCTCGATCTCAACCTGATGGTGTCGCGGGACCGGTTCCGTGGATCGCTCGAGGTCGGCGTCGTCGACGGTTCGAGGCTGGTGACGCCGACGCCGGGAGCCACCACATTCGTCGTGTTCCTCGATGGACTGCTGTCGGCGACGGGGCCAGGTCTCGGCCCTGGTGCCCTCCAACGGCACGACACCCTCCGACTCGAGGCCGGCACCCTGTCCCTGACCGGCGACGCCACGATCGCGCTCGCTCAGGTCCTCTCCCACTTGTGAAGGGTGCCAGCGCGGTGCGCTGACGCGAGCGCGCTCCGCAGCCGCGAGCGCGGGTCTCCGGAGAGGCGCGCTCACGTCACAGACCCGCGCCCACGCCGACTCGGCAAGTCTCGCGCCAGCGCACCGCGCTGACCTGAGACCTCCCCACCGGGTGCCGGCGCGGTGCGCCCACGCGAATGACGCACACCCGGTGTGAGCGCTCCCCGCGCACGCGAGCGCGGGGCTCCGGAGAGGCGCGCTCACGTCACAGACCCGCGCTCACGTCAGCGCACCGCGCTGACGCACTCCCCAGCGGCGACGGCTACTTCGTGCGGTCGAGGACCGCGAAGCGGAAGGTGTAGGTGGCGTCGAGCGTGTCCTCGAGGCCCGTCACGTTCTTCTGCGCGAGGACCGTCTCGGTGCCCTGGAGCAGCGGGATGATCGGAGCCGCGGTCGCGGTCAGTGCCTGGATCTGCTCGATCGCCGCGATGCGCGCCGCCGGGTCGGTCGCCGTCGCCTCGGTGTCGATGAGCGCGTCGACGGCCGGGTCCGAGTACCCGTTGGCGACGGAAGCCCCGGTCGTCGAGTACGCCGATCGCAGGAAGTTGTCGGGGTCCGGGTAGTCCGGGAAGAACCCCAGCTGGTACGCCGGGTAACCCGACTCCGGGTTCAGCTCCTTCACGTAGCTCGTCCACTCCGTCGACTGCAGGTCGACGGTGAACAGTCCGGACTCCTCCAGCTGCGACTTGATGAGCGCGTACTCCTGGTCGGAGTCGGGGCCGTAGTGGTCGCTCGTGTACTGGATCGGCAGGGCGACCGGAGTGCTGACGCCCGCGGCCGCGAGGATCGCCGCGGCCTTCGCCGGGTCCGGCGCGTCACCGTACGCGGTCTGGAACGCGGGCGTCGCACCCGTCTGCCCGTCGAGCACGACCGAGTACGCCGGCGCGTAGGTGCCCTTGTAGACCTGATCGGCGATCTCCTCACGATCGACGAGCGACGCGACCGCCTGCCGGATGGCGAGCTTCTGCGCGTCGTTCGCGCCCGGCTGGGTGTTCAGGTTGAACGTGAGGAACCGCACCGAACCGCCCGGCCCCTCGACGACCTGCAGGTCGGAGTCGCTCCGGAGGTCGGCGACGTCCGTCGCGGTCAGTGAGCGGTAGGCGATGTCGACATCGCCCTTCTCCAGGTCGAGCCGCAGGTTCGACGCCGTCGTGTACGGCTTGAGCACGACGTGCTGCGTCTTCGCGCGCGTCCCGGAGTAGCGCGAGTTCGCCTCGAGGGAGAGCAGCCCGCCCGCCTGGTAGCTGTCGACGGAGTAGGGGCCGGAGCCGATCACGTCGTCGTCGCTCAGCAGCTTGTCCGCTGGGAAGACCTCTTCGTCGACGATCGGCCCGGCCATGCTCGTGAGCACGTAGGGCCAGGTCTGGTCGTTCGGCACCGTGAGGTGGAAGACGACCTGGTTGTCGTCACCCTCCTCGACGCTGTCGAGGTTCGCGAGCAGCGGCGACGGACCGTTGTCGGCGGCGATCTCACGGACGCGGGTGAAGGAGTAGACGACGTCCTCGGCCGTGAGCGCGTGGCCGTTGGAGAAGGTCAGCCCCTCCTTGACCGTGCAGACGTAGGTGGACTCGTCGGTGAAGTCGCACGATTCCGCCGCGTCGGGGGCGGGGACGACGTCGCCCTCGTCGTAGCTGAGGAGGTGCTGGTAGATCTGGTTCTGCGGCGTGAAGGAGCCGCGATCCCAGGCACCGGCCGGGTCGAGCGAGACGATCTGATCGGTCGTGCCGATGACGAGCGCGGTGGTCGTGGTGGTCCCGCCCTGGGCCGTGCAACCGGTGAGGGCGGCGACGACACCGAGGCCGATGGCGACCGTGGCGAATCTGGCGGATCGGTTCATGGAGCGGTTCCTTCGGGTGACTGCGGGGGTGCTGATGCTGATGGCGCGACGGGGACCGCGTGGGCGGCGAGCGCGAACCTCGGGTGCGGTTCGGCTCCGTCGACGAGCTCGGCGATGAGGCGTCCCAGCACCGGGCCGAACTTGAACCCGTGACCGGAGAATCCCGTCGTGACGATGATGCTGTCGATCCGGTCGATCACGAAATCCTCGCTGGGGCTCAGATCGTAGAGGCAGCTGATGGTATGGGGTGCGGACGCGTCGACGCCGGGCACCCATTCGGCGACGTAGGCGGTGAGCCGCGCGAGTTCCTCGGGTTCGGCGAGGCCGTCGCGTTCGTCGGGGTGGACGTGGACGGCACCGCCGTGCAGCCCGACCTTGACCCCCTCGCCCGGGGTCAGCAGGCCGTACACGCTCGACCCCTCGGCGGGGTAGTGGACGAAACTCGGCCAGGCGTCGGCGGCCAGCTCGCTCGGGAAGTGGGCAGGCTGGACCTGCGTCACGACGATCTCGGGCAGCGGACGGCCGACGCTGCGAGCGAGGGCGCCGACGAGGTCGGGCGTCCAGGAGCCGGCCGCGACGACCACGTGGTCCGCGACGACGTCGCCCAGCTCGGTGCGGACGACGGCGCCGCCGACACCGGCGGTCGGATCGGTCGACTCAGTCGGATCGACGCCCGCCACCCGCAGGCCGAAGCGCAGGGTCGCTCCGGCCACCTCGGCGAGGTCGAGCAGGGCCTCGATCGCCTCGGCGGAGTACAGTCGCCCGCCGGTCGCGTGGTGGAGGACCTCGCGGTCGAACCGCAGTCCGGGCCAGCGGTCGCTCGCCTGCTCCGGGGTGAGGCGCTCCGACGCGATCCCACCCCGGGTCATCGCCGCCTCGATCGCCGCGAGCATCTCGGGGCGGCCGTGGTCGAGCGCACCGGTGAGGTCGAGCAGCGTCCGCCCGCTCGCCGATTCGAGCGCCCGCCAAGCCGCGAGCGCCTCGGAGGTCAGGGCGACGTAGTCGTCGGCGTCGTAACCCTGACGGAAGATGCGGGTCGCGCCGTGGGAGGAGCCGTGCTCGTGACCGCGCGGGTACCGCTCGAGCAGCAGGACGTCGCGGCCCTGCTCGGCCAGCGAGCGTGCAGCCGCCGCACCGACGATCCCGGCGCCGATGACCACGACCTCGGCGCGCGCCGGCAGCGCGGTCGGCGTCGCGTCCGCTGCCGGACCCGGCGCGGTCATCGGCCCGACTCTGCAGGCAGGCCCGACTCCGTCGTCACGCGCGTCGCTGCGGTGGCGCGCGCGTCGACCGCCCGACGAGCCGGCATCGCGGCGGCCACGGCGGCCTCGTCGGCGAACGGACGGGACGGGAATCGACCGGGCGCGTACCGTGACGCGTCGACGAAGGGGCTCTCACCCGTGACCATCAGTTCGGCGAGCATCCGACCGAGTCCGGGGCCGTGCGTGACGCCGGACTCGTTGTCGCCGGCCACGACGTACAGCCCGTCCAGCTCCGGTACGGGCCCCGCGATGAAGCGGCGGTCCGCGGTGTACGACACGATCCCCTGCACGGCTTCGGCGTCGTCGACGACGGGCGCGGCGGCCGGGATGAGCTCGGAGATGATCGGCGACAGGTGCTCCCGCATCGCATCGACGAGGTCGGGGCGGTCCGGGCGACGGTCCGCCGGGCTGTCGTGCACCGCGAGCGCCTCGTAGCCGACGCCGTTGCCGTAGGTGAGACCACCGAGGTGCTCCCGGATCCACAGTCCGTCGAGTTCCGGGATCATGAGGGTCGGCACCTCGCCGAGGCCGAACGGGGCGGTGGTCAAGCGGCTCGCGATCACGCGCGCGAACGGCAGCACGCGGTCCGTGGCGGCGAGGAGTCCGTTCGTCCAGGACCCGGCGGCGAGGACGACCTCGTCGCCGAGGACGCGCTCGCCGGCCTCGGTCAGCACGCCGACGGCTCGGCCCCCCTCGGCGAGGAGATCGACGACGGGCGTGTGCTCGACGATCTCGACGCCCTCGGCCCGGGCGAGCGCCGCGAGCGCGAGTCCGGCGTCGGGCGCGCTGATCTGGATGCCGTCGGGATGGATGAACGCCCCGACGATGGCCTCAGGGTCGAGACCCGGAACGAGCTCAGCGGTCTCGACGGCGGTGAGCAGGCGGGCGTCCTCGGGTCGGAGCGGGTGCTCGGCGAACGGCAGCAGGTGGTCGAGCACGGCCTGCTCGGTGAGGGCGAGCCACACGTTACCCGTGTTCCGCAGCCCGATGTCGTATCCGCCCGCGTCGAGCCCACGGTAGAAGTCGAGGCCCGCCTGCTCGAGAGCGAGTTCCGACTCGTCCCAGTACCAGGCGTAGCCCGCCGCCCAGAGGCCGACGAAGCCCGCGCCCGCTGCGGTCGTCGCACCGGCGGCGGTGCCCGACTCGAGGACCGTCACCCGTCGACCGGCGCGGGCGAGGTGGACGGCGGTCGCCAGGCCGAAGAGGCCGGCACCGACGATGACGGTGGTTGCGGGGCGGGGGTCGGTCACCCTTCGAGGCTAGTCACTCGCCGTCCAGGAGCCGACCATCCCGTCGCAATCCGACACCCGCCGCGTCCCTCGCCGGCGGATTCCGCGTCCCCGACTCAGGAGGTGCGCGGCGCGCCGGGCCCGTCAGCGGTCGACGCGCCGGAGCACTCCTGAGTCGGGGACTGGGACGAAACTAGATGACGCCCTGGGCGAGCATCGCGTCCGCGACCTTCACGAACGCGGCGGTGTTCGCCCCGACGACGTAGTCGCCCGGCCGGCCGTAGCGTTCGGCGGCCTCGTAGGCGGCGCGGTGCACACCGTGCATGATGCCGCGGAGTTTCACCTCGCTGTCGTCGAAGGACCACCGCTGCCTGGCAGCGTTCTGGCTCATCTCGAGCGCCGAGGTCGCCACACCACCGGCGTTCGCCGCCTTCCCCGGGCCGAAGAGGACGCCGGCCTGCTGGAACACCCGCACGGCCTCGGGCGTCGACGGCATGTTCGCGCCCTCCGCGACCGCGATGACGCCGTGCTTCACGAGGGCGATCGCGTCGCGTTCGTGCAGCTCGTTCTGCGTCGCGCTCGGCAGCGCGATCTCCCCCGGGACGTCCCAGACGCTGCCGCCGGCGACGAAGTGGGCGCCCTGACGGCGGGCGGCGTACTCGGAGATCCGGCCGCGCTCGACCTCCTTGATCTGCTTGAGGAGCTCGAGGTCGATGCCGGCGTCGTCGACCACGTACCCCGAGGAGTCCGATGCGGTGACGGCGGTGCCACCGAGCTGGTGGACCTTCTCGATCGCGTAGGTCGCGACGTTCCCGGAGCCCGACACGATGACGCGCTTGCCCTCGACCCCGCGGCCGTCGACAGCGAGCATCTCGTCCACGAAGAACACCGTCCCGTACCCGGTCGCCTCGGTGCGCACCTCGGCGCCGCCCCAGCCGACGCCCTTGCCGGTGAACATGCCCGACTCGTGCCGGTTGGTGATCTTCCGGTACTGGCCGAAGAGGAAGCCGATCTCGCGCGCGCCGACGCCGATGTCGCCGGCCGGGACGTCGGTGTGCTCGCCGAGGTGGCGGTAGAGCTCGTTCATGAAGCTCTGGCAGAAGCGCATGATCTCGGCGTCCGACCGCCCGTGCGGGTCGAAGTCGCTCCCGCCCTTCGCGCCACCGATGCCCTGCGCGGTGAGGGCGTTCTTGAAGATCTGCTCGAACCCGAGGAATTTCACGATCGACAGGTTCACGCTCGGGTGGAAGCGCAGCCCGCCCTTGTACGGGCCGAGCGCCGAGTTGAACTGGACGCGGAATCCGCGGTTCACCTGCACCCGGTTGCGGTCGTCGGTCCACGGCACGCGGAAGACGACCTGCCGCTCGGGTTCGACGAGACGTTCGAGGATGCCCGCCTCGAGGTACTCGGGGTGTTCGTCGAGCGCCGGGCGGATGGACTCGAGGACTTCGAGGAGCGCCTGGTGGAACTCGGGTTCGCCCGCGTTGCGCCGCAGGGCGGCCTCCGCGACGGCGTGGACGGGGTCGGTGGACGTGGTGGTGCCGGTCACTGTGGTGCTTTCTGATCGGCCGACCAGGCGTCTCCGGCTGTCGCTCGACGGTGGTCGGAGGCAGTGGAGCGCGACTCGCCGGCGGGGAGGTACACGGGCCGTCGTGGGGCCTCGGCAAGCCTGGCAGCCGCGATAGATATCCGTCAAACGTCGACTAGACGAGCCGACCGGTCCGGTGGGACGACGACCTAGAGGTGGTCGTGCTCCGCGGCCTCGCTCGGGATGATCGGGATCGCGAGGGCCGGGAGCACGGCGACCGCGAGGAAGGCGAGCGGATAGCCGACCAGCCCGATGAGCGCACCGACCGCCGGGCCGACGACGGACGCGGCGATGAACTGGCCGGTGTTCTGCGCTCCCAGCGCCCGCCCGGCCCAGGTGGGGCCGGCCATCTCCGCGACCGAGGTGAAGGCGAGCCCGTTGTCGGCGACCGTCACGGCACTGGCGACGACGAGTGCGACGGCGACCGCCACCGGCCACTGCAGCAGCCCGACACCGGCGAGGAGCAGCATGACGACGACCGCCGACACCGCCACCCAGCGCAGCGGTCGCACCCGGCTGCCGACGCGGTCGCTCAACACCCCGACGCCGATCCGGCCGATCGCTCCGACGAACTGCGCCACGCCGACGAGCACGCCCGCCGCGAGTGCGTTCCAGCCCTGATCGGTGACGAGCCACACCAGAGCGAAGGTCGTGAGGGTGAACTGCGGCACCACGAGCAGGATCGACACGGCGTGGATGCGCCAGAGGAAGCCGTCGCCTCGGTAGGGGTTGCGGGGTCGCGCGGCCACGGGGTTCGGCGTCGTCTCCGTCGGGACCGGCTTCGGCACGACGATCCGTGGCGGATTCCGGAGTCCGATGGTGCAGGCCACGGCGAGGACACCCGTCGCGACGAGCGAGATCACGAGGGCGGCGGAGATGCCCGACGCCGCCGCCACGGAAGGCACCGTCACAGCGGCCGCCGTGACGCCGAGGGGCTGCGACATCTGACGGATCCCCATCGCGAGACCGCGGCGGTCCTTCGGGAACCAGCCGACGACGATCCGGCCGCTCGCCGAGTTCGTGCTCGCGGAGGCGGCGCCACCGAGCAGGAGCAGGATGCCGAGCGGACCGTAGCCGAGCGAGGGGATGAGGCCGTCCGCGGCGATCGCCCCGGCAGCGGCCAGCGCGGTGAGGGCGAGGCCGCCCGCGATGACGATGCGCTCGCCGACGCGGTCGGCCAGCCAGCCCCAGGCGATGAGCGTCAGCACCATGCCGAGCGTGGGGGCAGCGGCCAGGACGCCGGCCTCGGCGAGCGACATGCCCCGCTCGGCGTGCAGGAGCGGGATGAGGAACGCCGGGGTGCTGACGAAGAGCGTGCCGGCGGTCTGCGCGGCGACACCGAGCCCGAGGACGGTCCAGGCCCGACCGGCGTTCGGCATCGGTGGACGCGCCCCGCGCGCGGTCGCCGGGGCCACGGGGGCTGGTGTCGATCCGGTCATCGTGCCGCTTCCTGCGCTGGGTGTCTCCCACTGCTAGCATGACGGTACACCATTTTGGTATACCAAGAGTCACCGGCCGGATCGGGAACACGGATGAGCACTCCGACGCAGACCACGCAGCTCTACGAGCGCCTCCGCGGGGCGATCCTGACCCTCGACCTCGCGCCCGGTCAGCCGCTCACCGAGCGGGGGCTCGAGCAACGCTTCGCGGCGTCACGGACACCCGTACGCGCCGCACTCACCCGGCTCGAGGCCGAGGGACTGGCGCGTCGGGACGGCCGCGGCTGGATCGTCGCGCCCATCGACCTCGAAGAGATCGGCCTCATCGCCGAGGTCCGTGAGGCGCTCGAGACCGCCGGCGTCCGGCTCTCCGCCGAACGCGCGACCGAAGCGCAGCTCGCCGCGATCCGCACCCTGCTCGACGAACCCAGCCCCGACGACGAGCACACGGTGCTCCGTGTCGGCGGCGACTTCCACGAGGAGCTCGCGGCACTGTCCGCGAACCACCTGCTCGCCGAAGGGGTGCGCGGCGCGATGGTCCGGCTCGCCCGTACCCGCTGGCTCGAGGTGCGGACGCCCGAGGCCCGAGAGCAGGCCGCCACGGAGCACCGCGCCATCCTCGACGCGGTCGCGGCGCGCGACCCCGAGCGCGCGGCGGACCTCGTCGCGCGTCACATCCGCGGGACGAACGAGCGGCTCATCGCCTCGCTCACCGCCGACCAGCGGCGCCTCCGCGGTCACGGGGTCGACGTCGTCAGCTGAACCGCGGCGACACCGCGTCGGCGCTCACGACTCCTGCACCCCGCCTCGAATCCCGCTGACACGCCGTCCCCGAGCTCGGACACGGACCGACAGCAGGAGTTGTGCGCGAGCGCGACGGCTCAGTGGTCGAGCGGCTCCGCCGACAGCAGCCCGCGCAACCAGTCGCGAGCCTCGATGAACACCTCGTCGTTGTAGCGGGAGTGGTAGTCGACGGCGGTGCGATCGGCGCTGGGATACGAGCCCAGGAAGATCACGTTCGGGCTGAAGCGTCGGAGCCCCAGCAGGGCGTCGGCCATCCGTTCGTCCTCGATGTGTCCGAGGGCGTCGATCACGAAGCGGTAGCGTCCAAGCGCGTCGCCGATGGGCCGGGACTCGATGAGGCTCAGGTTCACGCCACGCGTGGAGAACTGCTCGAGCATGCCGAGCAGCGAGCCGGACTCGTCGTTCGGCAGCTCGACGATGAGGCTCGTCTTGTCGGCTCCCGTCCGGGCCGGGATCTCCCGTGAGCGACTGACGACGACGAAGCGGGTCACGGCGTTCGGGTTGTCGCCGATGTTCTCCGCGAGGACGTCGAGGTCGTAGTGGTTCACGATGCCGGGCGGGGCGACCGCGGCGTCGGCGGTCGAGGTGCCGTCGAGCAGGGAAGCTGCGGCGGCGACGTTGCTCGACGCGGGGATGTGTCCGTGCGAGGGCAGCTTCGCGTCGAGCCAGAGGTGGCACTGCCCGTAGGCGACGGGGTGCGCATTGACGACCGAAACGTCCTCCAGTCGCGTTCCGGGGCGGGCGACGAGTACGAAGTTCACCGGCACGAGCACCTCGCCGACGATGCGGAGACCGGGCATCGTGGCGAGTGCGTCCTGCGCCACGGACACACCTCCGTCGACCGAGTTCTCGATGGCGATGACCGCGGCTGTGCTGCGGCCCTCGAGGACGTCGCCGAGCGCCTCGCCGACGTTCGACACGGGCTTCCAGATCTGGCCCCTGGCCTCCTCGACCTGGCCCAGCGCCACCTCGGTGAACGTCCCGCTCGGACCGAGGAAACTGTAGCTCCGGGGGGCGTCGTCGGCGGGTGCGGCTGGCATGCCTCCGAGCGTACCGTGTGGTTCGCGACACACCCTTGGACGACCGTTGACTCCCATCCAGGTCACATTCGGGTGATTTCCAGGAAGATCGGGTCATTTCGGCCTCGATACCCCCCGTTTTGAGCTGTTCAAATCACGCCAATACCCGCCACAATGGATACAAGGGTGTATTGAGCGCTGCCGCTCGTCTCGGGAAACGAGTTCACGGCCGTTCGTCTCCCCGATCTCGATGCGTGATCCATGTCGCGCGAGGCTCCACCCGACGGGCTGAGACAGGAACAGGAGTGACGTGACGAGTGTCTTCACCGACGCCGCCCCGCGGTCCACTCCCCGACTGAACCTGGCGAGCGGCAGCGAGGCCGCGTTCAGCCTCGGCTCCTCCTGGAGCCTCCCGTCGTTGTCGCTGCCGGCCTGGGTGCACCGGCCGATCTCGGCGGCCCGCGCGACACTCGTCAAGTCGATCGTCATGACCGTCGCGATCGCCGCGATCCTGGCCGGCGTCGTCACGGTGACGCAGACCTCGACCGCCGGCGCGAGCGCGATCTCCGCCACCGACTTCGCACCGGCGGCCTCCTCCGTCCCGACGATGACGGCGGCCGCCTTCACCGCCGCCTACGCCGGGGATCTCGCCGCGGCGGCGACGGCACTCACGACGATGTCCTCATCGCAGGTCGCGCAGCTCTGGACCGAGCTCGCCCCCGGGTACCGCGCACTGCTCATCACCGGCTACCCGGCGGTCATCGGCAACCTCGAGGGCGTCGCCTACACGGACCGGGCGACGGCCAACGTCTCCCGCCTCGCCGGCCTCCTTGCCGACACCGAGGCGAGCTACCGCTCGCTGACCGTGAGCAGCGACCAGGTCGACGGGCAGGCGGACTCGGCAGCCCTCGCCACGACCCTGTCGCGCCTGGACGCGATCAAGCTGCTCGTCGACCGGTACACACCGGACGCGATCGCCGCCCGACTCCAGCCGGAGTACCTCATCACGTTGCAGGCGGGCGGCTCCGGACCCCCGCGGGTCGCGGTCGCCGTCGGAGACGTGGACACCGCCACCTACGTCACGGTGTTCGTCCCCGGGATGAACAGCAGCGCACTCGAACTCGACGACTACCTGCGCGGGGCGAAGCGCATCCAGACCGCCGCAGCAGACAGCGCGGTCATCCTCTGGATCGGCGGACACAGCCCGAGCGCACTCGAGGTGCCGTCGAACGACCGGGCGGTCGAGGGAGCTCCACTGCTCGCCGGGGTGCTCGCCGGATACGACGCCGTCCGCTCCGCCCACGGCGTCGCCTCGCAGCTGAGCGTCGTGGCGCACTCGTACGGCACGGCGACCGCCTCGCTCGCGTTGGCGTCCGGCGACTACCACGTCGACGACTTCGTCATGCTCGGTTCGGCCGGTATCCCGACGGAGATCGGGATCGACGATCTGCACGTCCCGGCGAGCCGCGTGTACGCCTCCCAGGCGAGCGCCGACACCCTCGCCGGTCTCGGCCAGTTCCTGTCCGGTCGAGCCGATCCTGCGACGAGCTCCTGGGGCGCGACCACCTTCGGCTCCGACGGTCTGACGCTCGGCGACGGCGACCACCTCGGCGCCGTCGACGGACACAACGCGGTCGGGTCGAGCAACGCCGACGACCGGGGCAAGTACCTCGGGCCGGCCACCGAGAGCCTCTACGCCATCCAGCGCATCGTCACGGGTCAGGCCTACGCGGTCGCCGACCTGACGACGCCCGGGTCGCCCCACCAGCGCGGCCCCGTGCCGGACGCCGCGGGCGCCGGGGCGGCCGCATCCACGACGGGCGCCTCCACGACCGCCTCCGCTTCCGCATCGGCCGCGGCGCTCCTCGCCACGCGCTAGTCGACGGCCCTCCACAGGCACCCGGACCAGCGTCCTCTCCACAGATCCGCGTCGGCTCACTCCTGCGCCGATGGAACCCGATAGCGTCGTTGACATACCGACATACGCCTTCGTAGGCTCGGCTCATGCGAACGACCATCCGACTCGCCGACGAGTTCTACGAGGCCGTCCGCGAGCACGCCTCGCAGGAGGGGAAGACCGTGACCGCCTACATCGAAGAGGCCCTGCGCGCGAAGCTGGCGGCATCGGCGGCACCGCCCGAGCGGGAGCCCTACAAGGTCGTCCCGTACGGCGGAGGAGGACCCCGCCCAGGAATCGACCTCACGAACAACGCGCAACTCGAGGACATCATGGACGGTTTCGAGTGAAGCTGGTCGACACCAACGTCCTCATCGGCGCGTTCCGACCCGATTCACAACACCACCGCACGCTCGCAACCTGGTTGGAAGATGCCGTCCGATCGAGCGAACCCCTGGGTGTCAGCGAAGCCGTGCTCGCGGGGTACATCCGGATCGTGACCCAGCGTCGGATCTTCGTCGATCCCACTCCGATCTCCGTCGCGCTCGAGCAGATGCAACGACTCCGCGACGAGCCCGGCGTTCAGGTGGTCCGCCCTGGCCCGTCGTTCTGGACGATCTTCACCTCGCTCTGTGCAGCGGTCGAGGCCCAAGGCAACCTCGTCTCGGACGCGGCCCACGCCGCACTCGCGATCGAACACCGGGCCACCTTCGTCACGCTCGATCGCGACTTCGCGCGCTTCCCCGACCTCCGCTGGGAATCGCCACTCGCCACGGGTCAAGCGCCTTCCTGACATCGGTCGTTCCTGCCAGACTGGTGCGATGAACGATCGCGCAGGTACCCCCGCCACCGAAGCAGATCTGATCGACGTCCCGTCGCTCATCGACGCGTACTACACGCTGAAGCCGGACGTCTCGATCCCCGAGCAGCGGGTGGTGTTCGGCACCTCCGGCCACCGCGGCTCCTCGCTGAACACCGCGTTCAACCAGGACCACATCGCCGCCACCACGCAGGCGATCGTCGAGTACCGAGCGGGCCAGGGCATCACCGGGCCGCTCTTCATCGGCTCCGACACCCACGCGCTCAGCGGGCCGGCGCAGACGACGGCCCTCGAGGTCCTGGTCGCCAACGGCGTGCGCGTCCTGGTCGACGAGTTCGACGACTTCGTGCCGACCCCCGCGCTCAGCCACGCGATCCTCAAGTACAACGCCGAGGGCAACGGCGACCAGGCGGACGGCATCGTCGTCACGCCCAGCCACAACCCGCCGGCCGACGGCGGCTTCAAGTACAACCCCCCGCACGGCGGACCTGCCGACTCCGACGCGACCTCCTGGATCGCGAACCGCGCCAACGAGCTCATCGCCGGCGGGCTGCACGACGTGAAGATGGCGGAACCGTCCGCGGTCGAGACGTACGACTTCCGCGGCAACTACGTCGACGACCTGAAGCACATCATCAACCTCGACGCCATCAAGCGCAGCGGGATCCGCATCGGTGCCGACCCCCTCGGCGGTGCGAGCGTCCACTACTGGCAGGCGATCGCCGACCGCTACGAGATCGACCTCACCGTCGTGAACCCGCACGTCGACCCGGCCTGGGCGTTCATGACGCTCGACTGGGACGGCAAGATCCGCATGGACCCGTCGTCGCCCTCCGCCATGGCGGCGCTCGTCGCACGACGCGACGAGTTCGACCTCCTCACCGGCAACGACGCCGACGCGGACCGCCACGGCATCGTCACGCCCGACGCCGGGCTCATGAACCCCAACCACTACCTCGCCGTCGCGATCGACTACCTCTACGCGAACCGGCCGGGTTGGCGCGACGACGCAGCGGTGGGCAAGACCCTCGTGTCGTCGTCGGTCGTCGACCGCGTGGCCGAGTCCCTCGGACGCCGCCTCTGGGAGGTCCCGGTCGGCTTCAAGTGGTTCGTCCCCGGTCTCGTCGACGGCTCGGTCGGCTTCGGTGGCGAGGAGAGCGCCGGCGCGAGCTTCCTCCGCTTCGACGGCTCGGTGTGGACCACCGACAAGGACGGCATCCTCCTCTGTCTGCTCGCCGCCGAGATCCTCGCCGTGACGGGCAAGACCCCTTCGGTGCTCTACCGCGAACTGACCGAGCGCTTCGGCGACCCCATGTACGAGCGCGTCGATGCCGCGGCCTCGAAGGAACAGAAGACTCGGCTCGGCAAGCTCGACGGCGACGCCATCACGGCGACCGAGCTCGCCGGCGACCCGATCGTCGCGAAGCTCAGCCATGCGCCGGGCAACGACGCGGCCATCGGCGGCGTCAAGGTCGTGACCGAGCACGCGTGGTTCGCCGCGCGTCCGTCCGGCACCGAGGACGTCTACAAGATCTACGCCGAGTCGTTCAAGGGTGCGGAGCACCTCAAGCTCGTCCAGGCGGAGGCGAAGCAGATCGTCGACGCCGCCCTCGGCGCCTAGGCAGCCGACGCCTCGACGGGCTCGGCGAGCGGACACACGCTCGCCGAGCCCGTCGCCTGCATCCGAGCCTGTCGAGGGACGAGCCGACCCCCGTCCCTGAGCCCGCCCCGCCCCGGTCCCTGAGCCTGTCGAAGGGCTAGTTCAGGTACCCGGGAGCCGCCGGGAGCCCGAAGAACTCCTCGAGCGTCGTGACGCCCGTGTTGTGCATCTCGGTCGCGAGCGGCACGCCGATGTAGCGGTAGTGCCACGGCTCGAACGAGAAGCCGGTGACGTCGACCTTGTCGGCCGGGTACCGCAGGAGGAACCCGAAGCGGTAGGCGTTCGCGGCGAGCCACTGGCCCTCCGCCGTGTCGCCGAAGCAGGTGTTGAGCGAGCAGTTGCCGCTCTCGGCTCCGATGTCCATCGTCCAGCCGGTCTGGTGCTCGCTGTAGCCGGGGCGCGCGGTCGTCGAATCGTCGGGTTCACTGTCGTACACCGACACCTGGCTCGAGTAGCTGCGGTACGCACTGTTCGAAGCGAGCGACAGGCCGGCCTCGGCGGAGGCGGTGTCGAACAGCTGCACGATCGCGGCGGCGGCCTCGGCACGCAACAGCGGGTCCCACGTGTGGGCGACAGGGACGGACACGAGGTCCGGCGGCGTGTAGTCGACCGGGTTCAGCGGTCGGGTCTTGTTGACGACCACCCACGGGCTCAGCGGGTCGTCGATCGAGTAGGCGGCTTTGTCGAACGCCGGCGGGGCAGGGGGCGCGACCGGTACCGTCTCCGTCGGGGTCGGCGTGGGGGTCGGCGTCGGGGTGACGGACGGGGTCGCGCTCGGTGTCTTCGTGGCGGCGGCCGGGGTGGGCGTGGCGCCGCCGGCGATGTTGACGACGAGCACCACGAGCAGGATCGCGAGCGCGGCGGCCAGGACGCTCAACGCGATCACGCGGTTGCGTCGGACGCGCCGCGAAACCGGGCGTCGGTGGGAGGGCTGGTGGGCTGCGGTCACACGTCGAGCCTAACCGCGACACGGCGCATGCGCCTCTGCCACACTGTCGACAGGCTTGCACACCGGACGAGGGGCCCGACCATGACCGCAGGGACGCCAGCACACCACGCGCCGACCTACCGGAAGCGCCCGCGGTTCCGTCGCCTCCTGACCGCGGCCGCCGTCGTGGTCGGTCTCGGCCTCGTCGTCGCGGTCATCGCGGCCATCACCCCGTGGCCGTCCGCGCTCCTCATCCGCTCGGTGTTCGAACGCGGCGGTGCCGCGACGGTCGCCGAGATGGAACCGTACGTCCCCGACACGAAGCTCACGGAGTTCCGCGACATCGCGTACGCGGCACCGAGCGGCGGCCGACCACAGGTGGACACCACCCTCGACGTCTTCACCCCAGCGGACGGCACCGAACCGCTGACCACGATCGTCTGGATCCACGGCGGCGCCTGGATCTCCGGCGAGAAGGGCAACGTCGAGCCCTACCTCCGCATTCTCGCGGCTGAGGGGTACACGACGATCGCGGTCAACTACACGATCGCTCCCGAGGCCGTCTATCCGACGGCCGTGAACCAACTCAACGACGCCCTCGCGTACATCTCGGAGCACGCCGCCGAGTGGAACGGGAACCCGGACCGCCTGGTGCTCGCGGGCGACTCAGCGGGATCGCAGCTCGCCAGCCAGCTCGCCGTCCTCACGACCAACCCCGACTACGCGACGCTGTCGGGCATGACGCCTGGTATCGACGCCGACCAGCTCGTCGGGACGATCCTCAACTGCGGGGTCTACGACCTACCCTCGATGGCTGAGCTCGACGGCATCGGCGCCTGGGGCCTGCAGACCGCCCTCTGGGCCTACGCGGGCACCAAGGACTGGTCGGAGACGTCGACCGGTGCGCTCATGTCGACGATCGACTTCGTCACCGCCGACTTCCCGCCGACCTTCATCACGGGCGGGAACGGCGACGCCCTCACCTGGCTGCAGTCGGTCCCGATGAGCAGGGCCCTCGAGGACGCCGGCGTCGACGTCACGAAGCTCTTCTGGGCCGCGGACCACGAGCCGGCGCTCCCCCACGAGTACCAGTTCCACCTCGACCTCGACGACGCCCATGTTGCGCTCACGGCCACCCTGGACTACCTCGCGGCGCTCGACGCGAACCTTGACGCAGCGCCGACCTCCACGCCCTGACCGAAGCGGTTGCCGCGGAACTTGCGCCGGGTGTAAGTTTGCACACTACGCAAAATCCCCAACGTCGGTGCGCCTGCAAACCGGCGCGCCCAGAGTCGAACGAGACCGCATGTCATCCAGTTCCCCCGCCTCGACCGAGCCGTCGGGATCCGCCCCCGTCCTCAGCCACCGGCAGATCCTCTTCATCATCTTCGGCCTCATGGCCGGGATGTTCCTCTCCGCGCTCGACCAGACCATCGTCGGCACCTCGATGCGCACGATCGCCGACGACCTCGACGGCATGGCCCTCCAGGCGTGGGTCACCACCGCGTACCTGATCACCTCGACCGTCTCGACGCCGATCTACGGCAAGCTGTCCGACATCTTCGGCCGCCGCCCGCTGTTCATCATCGCGATCTCGATCTTCCTCATCGGCTCGCTCCTCGCCGGCATGTCCGGTTCGATGTACGAGCTGGCGATCTTCCGTGCAATCCAGGGCCTCGGCGCCGGCGGCCTCATGGCCCTGCCGCTGACGATCATGGGTGACATGCTCGCCCCGCGCGAGCGCGCCAAGTACCAGGGGTACTTCCTCGCGGTCTTCGGCGTCTCGAGCGTCATCGGCCCACTGATCGGCGGTCTGTTCGCCGGTGCCCCCGAGCTGCTGTTCATCACCGGTTGGCGCTGGGTCTTCCTCATCAACCTGCCGATCGGCGTCATCGCGCTCGCGATCGTCCTCCGCTTCCTGCACATCCCGCACACGCGCCACAGCGTCCGCATCGACTGGTGGGGTGCCGCCACGGTCGTCCTCGCCGTCGTGCCCCTGCTGCTCGTCGCCGAGCAGGGCCGCATCTGGGGCTGGGCCTCGGCCGGGTCCATCGCCTGCTACGCCATCGGGGTCGCCGGCATCATCGGGTTCATCCTCGTCGAGCGGGCCATGGGCGACGACGCACTCATCCCGTTGAAGCTGTTCAAGAACTCGACCTTCCGGGTCGCCACGATCCTCGGTGTGCTCGTCGGGTTCGGCATGTTCGGCGCCATGATGACGGTGCCGCTGTTCCTGCAGCTCGTCGAGGGCGCGACGCCGACCGAGTCCGGTCTGCTGATGCTGCCGATGATCCTCGGCCTCATGATCTCGTCGATCGCGAGCGGCCAGATCATCGCCCGGACCGGCAAGTACAAGGCGTTCCCGATCGTCGGCACCTTCCTGCTCCTGAGCGGCTTCTTCTACTTCAGCTTCGCGACGGCGGACAAGCCGGTCTGGTGGATGATGGGCGGCATGCTGCTCGTCGGCCTCGGACTCGGCCAGCTGATGCAGACGCTGACGATCGCCAGCCAGAACGCCGTCGAGGCACGCGACATCGGGGTGGCGACGAGCTCGTCGACCTTCTTCCGCCAGATCGGTGGAACGTTGGGCACGGCCGTCATCTTCTCCGTGCTTTACACGCGACTCCCCGACACGATCGGCGCGGCGTTCAAGGACCCGACACTGCTGGCGAACGCCCAGGCTGCAGCGCAGGACCCCGCCGTGCTCTCCGATCCCGCCAACAAGGGCATCCTGGACGTGCTCTCCAAGGTGCAGTCCGGCGGCTCGGCCGGTTCCGCGCTCGACGGCGACACCTCGTTCCTCGTCGGTGCGAACCACGACCTGGCCGCGCCGTTCCTCACGGGATTCGCGGATGCGACCGTGACCGTGTTCTGGGTGAGCTTCGCGGTGGTCGCCGTCGCGTTCGTGCTGAGCTGGTTCCTCAAGGCGCCGCCGCTGCGGGCGAAGTCCGCGCTGCAGGAGCGCACCGACGCCCAGGCTGCGGAGGACGCCGAGGACGAGTTGTCGCTCGCCGCCCAGCGTGCCGCCGAGCTGGCGGGGTCGCAGCTGTCACCCGACACCGCGAGCAACCGCGTCGTCGATCCCTCCGCCCGTCGCTGACCGTCGTTCGTCGGTTTGCCAGCGCACCGCGCTGACGTGAGCGCGGGGTAACCGCCGCCAGCGCACCGCGCTGACGGGGTCATCCGGGTGTCAGCGCGGTGCGCTGACGTGACCGCTGTCGAATCGGCGTCACCGCGGCCCCAGCGCGTGAGCGCGCCCCTCCGGAGGGGCGCGCTCACGCCGCAGACCCGCGCTCGCGTCAGCGCACCGCGCTGGCGCCACACCCCACCGACACCCGAGACCAGCATGAGAGCGCTCTCAGCAGGCGATAGCATGGGCGTGCACCCAGCCACGAGGAGCTTCGATGACGCACGCCCCCCAGCCCACCACCCGTCCGACCCTGATCCTGCCGCCGTTCCTCTGGGGTTCCGCCACCGCGGCCGCCCAGGTCGAGGGAGCAGCACACGAGGACGGCAAGGAGGACTCCATCTGGGACGCCTTCGCCCGGGTGCCCGGCGCGATCGCCAACGGTGACGACCTCGAGGTCGCCGTCGACCACTACCACCGCACCGCCGGCGACATCGCGATCATGTCCGAGCTGGGCCTCGACGCCTACCGCTTCTCCACGAGCTGGGCGCGCATCAAGCCGGGCGACCGCGACGTCAACCCCGCCGGCCTCGACTTCTACAGCCGTCTCGTCGACCAACTCCTCGACGCCGGCATCCTCCCCTGGCTCACCCTGTACCACTGGGACCTCCCGCAGGCGCTCGAGGAACAGGGCGGCTGGACGAACCGCGACACCGCCCTGCGCTTCGTCGACTACGCCGAGGCCACCTACGAGGCGCTCGGCGACCGCGTCCAGCACTGGACGACCTTCAACGAACCGTTCTGCTCCTCCCTGCTCGGCTACGCCGTCGGCGTGCACGCACCCGGCCGCCGCGACGAGGCCGCCGCGCTCGCCGCCATCCACCACCAGCACCTCGCCCACGGCCTCGCCACCACGCGCCTCCGCGAGCTCGGTGCCGAGCAGATCGGCATCACCCTCAACCTCACTAATGCGATCCCAGCGGACCCCACCGACCCGGCCGACGTCGACGCCGCCCGCCGCGTCGACGGGATCATGAACCGCATCTTCCTCGAACCGATCGTCCTCGGTGCGTACCCGGCCGACGTCGCCCACGACCTCGAGGGCCTCGGCCTCGACACGCTCGTCCACGACGGCGACCTCGAGACCATCTCCGCCCCGATCGACTTCCTCGGCGTCAACCACTACCACGACGACCTCGTGTCGGGTCACCCCGACGACTCCGGCGCCGACGGCGGCCACTCGGGCGCGACCGAGCGCGAGGCCGGTTCGCCCTGGCTCGCCTCGCCCGACATCTCCTTCCCGAGCCGCGGACTCCCGCGCACCGCGATGGACTGGGAGGTGCACCCCGCCGGCCTCCGCACCCTGCTCGTCCGGCTCGGCCGCGAGTACCCGACGCTGCCGCCGCTGTACGTGACCGAGAACGGTGCGGCCTACGACGACGTCGTCGCAGAGGACGGCCGCATCCACGACGTCGACCGCGACGCCTTCATCCAGGACCACATCGACCAGGTGGAACTCGCGATCGCCGACGGTGCCGACGTGCGCGGCTACTTCGTCTGGTCGCTGCTCGACAACTTCGAATGGGCGTACGGCTACGACAAGCGGTTCGGCATCGTGCGGGTCGATTACGACACGCAGGAGCGCACGATCAAGGACAGCGGACTCGCCTACGCGCGCCGCATCGCCGCCTCGCGTGTGGTGCCCGCCGTGGCGGAGCTTCCCTGACGCAGGAACACTCCGGCGTGTCGCGATCGAGGGGACGCGACACGCCGGTCACCTCCTGAGGAGCGGCACCGGCCACGGACGTCCAGACGCCCGGCGATACACTGCACTCGACACGCTCACCCGCTCGGAAGGGGACGATGATGCAGTCCGGTCAAGGGGCCCCCACGCTCGAGATGGTCGCGGCACGCGCAGGCGTCTCCCGCGCGACCGTGTCGCGCGTCGTCAATGGCTCACCGAAGGTCACGGCCGAGGTCGTCGCCGTCGTGAACGAGGCCATCGCCGCACTCGACTACGTCCCGAACCGCGCCGCCCGGTCGCTGGCCTCCCGCCGAACCCAGGTCATCGCGCTCGTCGTCCCGGAGTCGACCGCCCGGGTGTTCTCGGACCCCTTCTTCGCGTCGGTCGTGCAGGGCGTCGCGCTCGAACTGGCGGAGACCGACTACACGCTCAACCTCCTCATCGCGAGTGAGGCGAACTCCGAGAAGACCCGTCGCTACCTGCTCGGCGGCAACGTCGACGGCGCGCTCGTCGTGTCGCACCACAGTGGCGACCACTCGTACACCCGACTCGGCCGGGAGCTCCCGATCGTGTTCGGCGGTCGCCCCATGGGTGCCGACGTCGTCGACAGCACGTACGTCGACGTCGACAACGTCGAGGGCGCGAGGACCGCGGCCCGCCACCTCATCGAGGCCGGCCGGACGCGGATCGCGACGATCGCGGGCCGTCAGGACATGCCGGGTGGGGTCGACCGACTCGCAGGGTGGCGTGCGGAGCTCGAGCTCGCGGGTCTTCCACACGACCTCGTCGAGGTGGGCGACTTCTCCCCGGCCGACGGCGCTGCCGCGATGCGGCGTCTCCTCGCCCGCGGCGTACCCATCGACGGGCTCTTCGCCGCGAACGACCAGATGGCCGCCGGCGCGTACTCCGTCATCCGCGAGGCCGGCCTGACGATCCCCGGCGACATCGCCGTCGTGGGCTACGACGACGACCGCTACGGCGAGACCGCCGCACCGCCGCTCACGACGATCGCGCAGTCGCCCGTCGCCCTCGGCGCCGAGATGGCGAGGGTGCTGGTCCGTCGCCTCGCGGGCGAGCCGGTCGAGCGCGTCACGATGATGCCGACCCGCCTCGTCCCGCGCGCCTCCGTCTGACCCTCCCCGCCAGCCCGCGAACTGTCACCAGACGACAGTCCCGGGCGCAGCGACTGTGCTGAACTGACAGTTCGCGGGCTAGGAGAGGCGGGCGCGGATGATCTCGAGCGCCTGCGGGTTCTCGTCGACGAGGACGTACCGACGGCCGAGCGCCTTCGCGACCGCCCCCGTCGTGCCGCTGCCGGCGAAGAAGTCGAGCACCCAGTCGCCCTCGCGGGAGGACGCCTGCACGATACGACGCAGGATTCCCTCCGGCTTCTGGGTCGGGTACCCGGTCTTCTCGCGACCGGTCGGCGACACGATCGTGTGCCACCAGACGTCGGTGGGCAGCTTGCCGCGCGCCGCCTTCTCCGCGGTGACGAGCCCGGGCGCCATGTAGGGCTCGCGATCGACGGTCGCGTTGTCGAAGTGGTACCCCTTCGGGTCCTTCACGTAGACGAGGATCGTGTCGTGCTTCGTCGGCCAGCGGCTCTGAGCCTTCGCGCCGTAGTCGTAGGCCCAGATGATCTCGTTGAGGAAGCACTCCCGGCCGAAGAGGGCGTCGAGGAGCACCTTCGCGTAGTGCGCCTCGCGGTAGTCGAGGTGGAGGTAGAGGGTGCCGTCGGCGGCCAGGACGCGCCAGGCCTCGACGAGACGCGGCTCGAGGAAGCCCCAGTAGTCGTCGAAGGCGTCGTCGAAACGTCGGAGGTCGCCGCGGATGCGCTCGTACGCCTGCCCCTTGAAGCCGGCGAAACGGTTCACCCCCGTCTCAGCGGTGCGCACCGAGGTCGAGGAGTGGCGACGCTGCACGCGGCCGGTGTTGAACGGCGGGTCGAGATAGATGAGCGTGAACGACTCGTCGGGCAGCTGCGCCACGACGTCGAGATTGTCGCCCTCGAGGACGAGGTCGGGGCCGTCCGGGGTCCATCGCAGCGGCACTTCATCGGCTGCTGCGGCGAGGGACATGTGCCTATTCTGGCAGCCAGCAGCCCGCATACCCGGGAAGGAACGATCGGCCCCGCGCGTTGTACCGCGTATGACCACGGAGTTCACCAACGAGACCGATGCCCAGCGCTACACCATGCACGTCGACGGCCAGCTGGTGAGCGTCGTCGACTACCGGATCTCGGGCGACTCGATCTCGTTCCCCCGCACCTTCACGACGCCGCCGTTCCGCGGCAAGGGGTACGCGGGCGAACTCGTCGCCTACGCGGTCGACGACGTCGAGCAGCACAGCAAGCGGCGCATCGTGCCGATGTGCTGGTACGTGGGCGAGTGGTTCGACGCGCACCCCGAGCGTCAGGACCTCCTCACCCGCTCAGCCGGCTAGCCACCGTTCACAACTCAGGGGCACTCCGGCGCGTCTCGATCGGAGGCCCGTCCTCGGCGCTGACACGCCGGACGCGTCCTGAGTTGTGAACCGCCACCAGCGCGTCACCCACCGGTCACCTGGCGGTTACGCGCGGGGACTAGCGTCCCGACCATGCAGCAGCTCGTCTCGCACTACGCCCCGCCGCCCGCACTCGACCAGGTCGACGGCTACCAGGTGGTCGACGTCGACGACGACGACCCCATCCTGCTCGACGCCGCCGGCAGCCACATCGACACGTGGCGCGAGGGCTACCCGTACGCCGAGCGCATGTCGCGAGAGCAGTACGAGAGCGACAAGCGACTGCTCCAGATCGAGCTGCTGAAGCTGCAGAACTGGATCAAGGCGAACGACCGTCGACTGGTCGTCGTGTTCGAGGGACGCGACGCGGCAGGCAAGGGCGGCACGATCAAACGCTTCACGGAGCACCTCAACCCGCGCGGCGCCCGCGTCGTCGCACTCGAGAAGCCGACCACCCGCGAGTCCACGCAGTGGTACTTCCAGCGCTACGTCCAGCACCTGCCGGCCGCCGGCGAGATCGTGCTGTTCGACCGGTCCTGGTACAACCGGGCGGGCGTCGAACGCGTGATGGGGTTCTGCACCCCGGCGCAGTACGACGAGTTCATGCGCCAGGCCCCGCTGTTCGAACAGATGCTCGTCGGCGACGGCGTCGACCTCGTGAAGTTCTGGTTCTCCGTCTCCGCCGACGAGCAGCGCACGCGCTTCGCGATCCGCCAGGTCGACCCGGTGCGACAGTGGAAGCTCTCCCCGATGGACCTGGCCTCCCTCGACAAGTGGGGCGACTACACCCGCGCGAAGGAGGCGATGCTCGAGGCGACGGACACGGCCGACGCCCCGTGGACGATCGTCAAGAGCAACGACAAGAAGCGCGCCAGGGTCGAGGCGATGCGGCACGTGCTGCACCGCTTCGACTACGACAACAAGGACCACGAGGTCGTGGGCACGCCCGACACCAACATCGTGGGGCCCGCCGCCTCGGTCTACGAGCGCGGCGAGCGCAACGTCGGCGACTGAACCGGACGCCGGGCCGCAGCGCCCGCTATCCTCTGGATCATGCAGCCGAAACCGTCACCGTTGCGACGCCTCACCTCGTCGAGCGCGATCTACGGCACCGTCGTCTACGCCGGCCTCGTCGGCGCGTCGAGCGTGTACGAGGAGGACGACGTCGAGCAGGTGCTCATCACGAGTGCGCTGACCCTCATCGTGTTCTGGCTCGCGCACGTCTACTCGGCCGCCCTCGCGCACCACGGTGACGACCGGCACGAGGCGCTGGTGACGCTCGGAGCGTCGATCAGGCACGGGTTCCAGGAGTCGTCCGGGATGCTCCTGTCCGCCGTCCTCCCGACGATCCCGCTCGTGTTCGGCGTCGCCGGTGTGCTCAGCCATGAGCACGCCGTGATCCTGGCGTTGCAGGTGTCCACGCTGATGCTCTTCGTGCTCGGCTGCGCGGCCTTCGTGGTGCGCGGGTCACGCTGGTGGTGGTGTCTCCTCGGCGGCGTCGCGACGGCCCTGTTCGGGATCGTGATCATCCTGCTCGAGGCCGGCACCCACTAGTCCGGCCCGAGACGGGTCCCGAACGGCTGGTGTCGAGCGTCCGGGGCCGACCGTTCGGGACCCCTCGCGAGCTCAGCGGCGGGCGGCGAGCGCTTTCGCGGACTGCTGCGCGGCGCGACGGACCTCGCGGTCGGGGTCGCGGAGGAGCGCCTCGAGGAGCGGCTTGGCGTCGTCACCACCGACGACGGCGAGCGCCCGGGCTCCGGCTGCGCGCACGCGGGCGTGGTCGTCGCTCAGCAGTGGCGCGATCGCGGCGACGTCGCCGATCCGACGCTCGGCGCAGACGCGTGCGGCCATCTCCCGGACGCGCCAGGCCTGGTTGCCGAGTGCTCCGACGACGGGCGCGGTGGCCGAGTCGTCCCACACGTGCAGCAGGGCGCGGGTGCCCCAGAGCTCGGGCCAATACAGCGCGGGCGCTCCGCCGAGGATGCCCTCGGCGTGGTGGCCGCCGACGACGCGGAGGAAGTCCTCGCCCTCGTAGCGACCGGCGAGGAGGGACACGCAGCGTTCGACGACCCGGGTCTCGCTCTCGGCGGCCACCGCGTCGGCGAGCCGTTGCTCGAGGGACGCCTGCGTGGCGGGGGTCGACGGGTCGGGTGTCTCGTTCTGCGCTGTCATCGTCCCCCCACCCTAGCCCGCGAGCTGTCACCAACGGTGGGTGATGCAGGCCCACACCCGCCACTGGTGACAGTTCGCGGGCTGCGGCAGGCTACGGGACGCGGGTGAGCCAGGCGTCGGTGGCGAACTTGTCGGTGACGAGCTGCTCGGCGGCGGCGCGCTCGGCATCGGTGACATGGCCCGGGGTCGCGCCGGTGATCTCGACGAAGGTGTCCTTCATGCGATCGATGATCTCGGCCCGCGAGAGCCCGGTCTGGCTGCGGAGCGGGTCGACGCGCTTGGCGGCCGAGGTGGTGCCCTTGTCGCTGAGCTTCTCCCGCCCGATACGGAGCACCTGCGTCATGAGCTCGCCGTCCATGTCGTAGCTCATCGTGACGTGGTGCAGGACGGCGCCGTTCCCGAGCCGCTTCTGCGCGGCACCGCCGATCTTGCCCGACGGGCTCGTGATGTCGTTGAGCGGCTGGTACGTCGCCTCGATGCCGAGCGAGCGAAGGGCGACGAGCACCCAGTCGTCGAGGTAGGCGTAGGAGTCGGCGAAGGTCATGCCGTTCACGAGCTCGGCCGGGACGTAGAGCGAGTAGGTGATGATGCCACCGCGCTGCATCATCATCGCGCCACCGCCGGAGACGCGGCGGACGACCTCGAAGCCGTTCGCCTTGGCGTTGTCGAGGTCGACCTCGTTCTTGAGCGACTGGAAGCTGCCGATGACGACGGCCGACTGGTCCCACTCCCAGATGCGGAGCGTCGGACCGCGGCGGCCCTCGCCGACCTCGTTCGTCAGGACCTCGTCGAGCGCCAGGTGGAGTTGCGGAGACACCGAGCCCTCGTGGATGAGCTGCCAGTCGTAGTCGCCCCAACCCGTCGCCTTCGCAAGGGAGCGGCGAATGGCCGTCGCGACGGCCTCGGGCGTGAAGCCGAGGAGCACGGCGTCCTCGGGCAGGGCACCGCGGATGGCGGCGGCGAGGCCTGCGGCGTCCGTGGTGGCGGGGAGTCCCGTGACGGCGCGGTCGATCAGCGCGAGTGCGTCGTCGGGTTCGAGGAAGAAGTCGCCGGCGAGGCGGAAGCCCGCGATGCGGTCGTCGACCACCTCGAGATCGACGACGACGAGCTTGCCACCCGGGACCTTGTACTCACCATGCATGCCCCCAGCCTATTCCTGGACGGCGTCCGGATTCCCCGGAAGGAGCGTCGAACCAGCTCAGGAGTCGAAGCCGATACCGAAGCGGTCCATGACCTTCAGGAGCAGGCCGTCGCGGCCCTCGTTCGCGTCGGAACGGGCGACCGCGCGGCGGACGGTCTGGATCGCGGGGTTCGCGATGGGCTCCGGCGGGATGGGGATCGGCTTGGACCGGACCATCTTCAGGCGGGTCAGCTCCGTCGACTCGCCACTCAGGAGATCGAGCATGACCTTCGCCCCGAAGCGCGTCGCGCCGACCCCGAGTCCGGTGAACCCGGCGCTGTAGGCGACGCGCCCGCCGAGTGCCGTGCCCTGGAACGCCGAGAGCCGCGAACACATGTCGATCATGCCGCCCCACGCGTGGGTGAACCGGACGTCGAGTTGCGGGTAGGTCGTGAAGAAGTGGTCGGCGAGGGTCTCGAACGTCTCGCGGCGCTGATCGTGCTCCGGCCGGATCCTGCCACCCCGGTGGTAGACCGCGTCGAAGCCGCCGTAGAGGATGCGGTCGTCGGCGGACCGGCGGGAGTAGTGGAACTCGCGACTCGAGTCGGCGATGCCGAAGCGGTCGGCCCACCCGATGCTCTCGAGCTGCTCCGGGGAGAGCGGCTCGGTCATGAGCACGTAGTCGTACACGGGGATCGTCAGGAGCTCCGTGCGCTTGAGGAGCGAGGGGAAACCGTTGGTGGCGAGCGCGACCTGCCGAGCCTGCACCCCGCCCTGCTTCGTGGTCACCGCGACGCCGTCGCCCGAGCGTCGCAGCCGGGTCGCCGGGGTGTGCTCGAAGACCCGCACACCAAGCTCGATGCACGCGCGCTTCAAGCCCCAGGCGAGCTTCGCCGGGTGGACGAGCGCGGTGCTCTTCCACTCGCGCTGACCGGCCAGGTACACCGGCGAGTGCACGAGCGCCTGGACGGCCTCGCGATCGAGGAAGACGCCGTCCCCCGACACCTCGCGCAGCGCGTCCACCTGATGCGGCTCGGTCGCGACCGTGAGCACACCGGTGTGCTCGAACTCGGCGTCGATCCCGAGGCGGTCGAGCGTGGCGACGAACTCGTCGAAGTTCTCGTCCGCCAGGCGTTCGAGCTCCGGCAGTTCGTCGGCGAAGTGGCGCTCCCCGTTGTCGACACCGTGGGTGAGGCTCTCCTCGAAGAAGCCGCCGTTCCGGCCACTCGCCGCCCAGCCGACCTCCTTGCCCTCGACGAGCACGACGTCGCGCGAGGGGTCGGCCTCCTTGGCGACGAGCGCCGTCCACAGTCCGGAGTAGCCGCCACCGACGACCAGCAGATCCGCCGTGACCTGGCCGACGAGTCGGGGCTCCGGCGTCGGCCGGTGGGGGCTGTCGAGCCAGTACGGGACCGTGCTCGCTCCCGCGAGCGACCGGGCGATGCGCTCCGCCGAGTTCCGTCTGCGGTGGCTGTAGGTGGGTCCGTCCGAGGTCACCGGGTCTCCTCTGCGTCGAGTGTGGGTGCCGCGACTGTACCCCGCGGCCCCTGAGCTTGTCGAAGGGTGGTCTCGTTCGCTGCCCTTCGACAAGCTCAGGGACCGGGGCGGGCGCTCACGGACCGGGGCGGGCACTCACCGGCCCGGGCGACTCAGGTGCGCTTGTCGAGCCACTCCACGACGTCGCGCTCGACGTCCTCGCGGTTCAGCTCGTTGAAGATCTCGTGCCGCGCCTCGGGGTAGATGACGAGCGTCACGTCCGTCAACTTCGACCGCTTCACGTAGGCGTCGCGGAGGAGGGTCAGGCCACGGACCCCACCGAGCGAGTCGTCGGATCCGCCGAGGATGAGCACCGGAACCGCGCGCGGCAGGCGCTTCGGCGGGCGGCCGAGGAAGGCGAACGCCTGGATCGGGTTCCACACCGGGGTGACGCCGATGTCGAAGTTGCGCTCGTCGGCGGCGAACGCGGCCCAGGCGGCCGGGTCGCGGTTGAGCCACTCGAGACCGGTCTTCCCGGTCTTCCGCCACCGCTTGTTGAGGTCACCGGCGTTGATGACGCCGGGCATCGCGAGCGAGGTGCCCGAGAGGATGAGGAGCTCGTACAGATCGTGTTCGGCGACGACCTTCTGCGCCATGAGCGAGCCCCAGCTGTGACCGAGCAACGCGAGCCGCGACTCGGGGAAGCGGGTCCGCAGGTACCGGCCGACGGCGGCGACGGAGTCGATCGCGCCCCTGGTCGTCCGCGGGCCGAGCTTGCCGAGGCCGAGGTGCTCGAGGCCCGTGCGACCGTGGCCGCGGTGGTCGTCGGCGGCGACCGTGTACCCCGCGTCGTTGAGCCGTGCGGCGAGGCGCCCGTACCGGAGGGCGTGCTCCCCCGCGCCGTGGGCGATGTGCACGACGGCCCGCGGGTTCGGCACCTCCCACAGGTAGATGTAGACCGTGACGCCGTCGTCGTCGACGATCGTCTCGGTCGCATACGGTCGCGGCTCGACGGGGCGGTTCGCGTCGTCGACGGGTGGCGGGGTCTGCTCGCTCATCCCGCCAGCGTAGGCCCTCGGCCCGGCGGCGTGGCGAGTCCGTTTGCAGTTCCCGGAGGGCAGGCGTACGGTGAACGAGGCCCGAACGGCGGGCCGGCAGGTTTCGACGGAAGCGAGGTGAGCGGCCATGGCTGGTGACAGTATCCGCGCCATCGCATCGACGAACCGCCTCGCCTCCCTCACCCGGTAGGCGCTGCCACCGCCGGTGCCGAGGCGCCCTCACTCACACCTCCCCGGGTGCGATCCACCGCGATCGCCTGCACCCGCGCGGCCGCCGCACGTTCCCGTCGATCGATGGACGGAGACCTCATGGCACTCATCGACAACGGCATCTACGTGACCGGACGGCGCTCGGCGAGCCCGCGATCGCTCGACGCGACGTACGAGCTCCTCAACGAACAGCGGGGCATGGCCTGGATCGGTCTGTACCGCCCGGAACCGTCGGAGATCCGCTCCGTCGCTCAGGAGTTCGACCTGCATCCGCTCGCCGTCGAAGACGCTCTGAAGGGCCATCAGCGGGCGAAGCTCGAACGTTACGGCGACACGCTGTTCGTCGTCCTGCGTCCCGCCCGCTACCTGGACGAGGAGGAGCGGGTCGAGTTCGGCGAGGTGCACCTGTTCGTCGGACCCGGGTTCGTCGTCACGGTCCGCCACGCGGAGAAGCCCGACCTCGGCCAGGTCCGGCGGCGACTCGAAGCCCGGCCCGACATCCTCGCGCTCGGCCCCGACGCCGTCCTGCACGCCGTGCTCGACCAGGTCGTCGACGGCTACGGTCCCGTCGTCGCGGGGCTCGAGAACGACATCGACGAGATCGAGGACGAGCTCTTCGGCGACGCTGCGGACGTCTCGCGTCGCATCTACGAGCTGCTGCGCCAGGTCATCGCGTTCCAGCGCGCGACCACGCCCCTGCGGGCCATGCTCCACGGCCTGCTGCAGGGCGCCGACAAGTACGGTCTCGACGAGGAGCTGCGCAACGGCTTCCGCGACGTGCTCGACCACACCCTCCGGATCGCGGAGCGCGTCGACTCATTCCGCCACCTGCTCCGGAACGCGCTCACGGTGCACGCGACGCTCATGACGCAGCAGCAGAACGAGGAGATGCGACGCCTCTCGGAGGCGAGCCTCGCGCAGAACGAGGAGTCGCGTCGGATGAGCGAGACGGCGCTGGCGCAGAACGAGGAGATCAAGCGGATCTCCTCCTGGGCGGCGATCCTCTTCGCCCCGACACTCATCGGCACCGTCTACGGCATGAACTTCGACGACATGCCGGAGCTCCACTGGCAGTTCGGCTACCCGGTCGCGATCGGAGCGATGCTCGTCCTCTCCGGGACCCTCTACGCCATCTTCCGAGCCCGCCGCTGGCTCTGACCGCGCCTCTGCCCTTCGACGGGCTCAGGGACCAAAGGGTCCGGTCCCTGAGCCTGTCGAAGGGCGACGCCTATTTACTTAGCAATACTAATGAGCTAGGCTAATGAATCGTGGCAAGCGGAGCAGCGACGAAAACCAGGGCACTGACGATCGCCGAGCAGGCGTCCGAACTCCGGATGGGCACCTTCCGGCTCGCGAGACGACTGCGCGGGGAGAAGTCGGTCGACGACCTCAGTGATCCGCAGTTCTCCGTCCTCGGAGGGCTCTACAAAGAGGGCTCCGCAACCCTGCGGGCACTGGCCGAACGCGACCGCGTGTCCGCGCCATCCATGAATCGCACCGTCAACTGCCTCGAAGAGGCCGGGTACGTCACCCGAGAAACCGACGCGGCCGACCGCCGGAAGGTCACCATCGCCCTCACCGAAGCGGGCCACACCACCGTCACCGAGACCGTCCGGAAACGCGACGCGTGGATCACCCAGCAGCTGCGCGCGCTCACCCCGGACGAACGCGACACCCTCGCCCGCGCAGCCGAGATCATGAGGAGACTCGCCACCCAGTGAGTGCAATGTTCCGTTCCCTGTCCAGCGTCAACTACCGCATCTGGTTCATCGGCGCCCTTGTGTCGAACGTCGGCGCCTGGATGCAGGCCACCACCCAGAACTGGGTCGTGCTGACCGACCTCACCGACAACGACGCCGTGGCCGTCGGCGCCACCATGGCCCTGCAGTTCGGGCCGCAGCTCGTCCTCGTGCCGATCACCGGTCTCATCGCCGACCGCTTCGACAAGCGGAAGATCCTCATCCTCACCCAGTCGAGCCTCATGCTCCTGGCCGCAGCGCTCGGCGCCCTGCTCATCTTCGGTCACGCCGAGCTGTGGCACATGTACCTCTTCGCGTTGGCCCTCGGCGTCATCAACGCCGTCGACGGCCCGGCCCGCCAGACCTTCGTCTCGGAGCTCGTCGACGAGCACAACATGTCGAACGCCGTCGCGCTCAACTCGGCGTCCTTCAACGCGGCGCGCATGGTCGGCCCCGCCATCGCCGGTCTCCTCATCGTCGCGATCGGCTCCGGGTGGGTGTTCGTCGTGAACGCCTTCACCTTCCTCGGCGTCATCGGCGCCCTGTTGGCCCTGCGCACCGGCAAGCTCCGTCGAGCGCCGCGCCCACCGCGGGCTCGAGGACAGTTCGTCGAGGGCTTCCGCTACGTCCGCGGGCGGCCGGACCTCATGGTCGTCTTCGTGATCGTGTTCATCATGGGCGCGTTCGGCATGAACTTCCCGATCTTCGCCTCGACCATGGCCGTCGAGTTCGGCAAGGGCGCGGGCGAATACGGCATCCTCTCCTCGGTGCTCGCGATCGGTTCCCTGACCGGCGCACTCCTCGCGGCGCGGCGGGCGCAGGCCCAGATGCGGATGATCGTCGGCGCGGCCGGGCTCTTCGGGGTCGCTGCCCTCACGGCCGCGTTCATGCCGAGCTACTGGTCGTTCGCCGCCGTGCTGATCCTCGTCGGCTTCTCGACGGTGACGCTCCTGACCACCGCGAACGGACTCGTGCAGACGAGCACCGAGGCGGCCGTCCGTGGCCGGGTGATGGCGCTGTACATGGCGATCCTCATGGGTGGCACCCCGATCGGCGCGCCCATCGTCGGGTGGGTGGCGAACACCTTCGGGCCGCGCTGGGCGCTCGGCCTGGGCGCACTCGCCGGCTTCGCCGCCTGCGCCACCGGCCTGGCCTACGGGGTGTTCCGTCATCACCTCCGCCTGCGGGTGGCGCCCGACTCCCGCTGGCGCCTGCAGTTCACCCACGACGGCGTCGTCTCCCCGGTCACGCCGGAGGACTTCTCGGAGCAGATCGCGCTCACCTCGCCGATCCCGCTGCCGAAGCCGAAGTCGCGCGCGAAGGCGCCCGAGCCGCGTCCGGAGTCACGTCCCGAGTCGCGTCCCGAATCGTCGCCGGTCGACGAGTCGACGACCCTCACCGGCTCCCGCCGCTAGGCGGGCCTCCGCTCCGACCCGCTCGGCGTTCACAACTCCTGCATCCTGCGACCGCCGGGGCTCCCGGGCGGGCGGGGCGGCGGGCGACGCGGTCGGCCGTCACCGGCAGCAGGAGTTACGAACGAGCCGCCACCGGACGGACGCTCGGGACCCAGCACCGCAGGTCCTCGCGATAGCGGCGGTAGGGCTCACCGAAGCGCGCCTCGAGGTCGGCCTCTTCGACCGGCCGGACCAGGACGTTCCAGACGACGGCGCCGAAGACCGCGTAGACGACGACGATCCAGGACGACAGCAGGAGTCCGACGCCGACGCCTTGGACGATACTGCCGACGGCCATCGGATTGCGGACGAAGCGATACGGTCCGGCGATGACGAGCCGGTTCGGCATCGCGGCGGGCAGTGGCGTCCCACCCCCGGTCGTCGCCATCGCGGCTGCGGACCAGAGCCCGACGATGCTCCCGAGCACCACGACGACGATGCCGGCGATGACGGCGAACTGCTCCGCACCCGGCGGCAGGGCGATCGCGACCCGCCACCGCAGCTCGAAGAACCGCAGGGCGGCGGGGATCACCGCGAGGAAGACGCCCCAGAACGCGACGATCTCGACGGCGGTCCTCACGAGTTGCGAACCGGTCGACGCCGTCGCGTCCGCCGGGCGGAACGCGAACGGCCCGATGGCGATCCATGCTCTCGGGATCCCGCCGGTGAGGACGAGCGCGAGTGCCGTGACCGAGCCGACCGCGGCGCCGACCATCAGCAGGGCGCCGATCCCCGCCTCCTGGGTCACGGCCGCGAAGATCCCCAGTGACACGGTGACCAGCAGCGTCCATCCGGTCGCGAGGATCGCCGCCCATCGGATGGCGCATGCGGCGAGCGCCGAGGCGACGACGAAGAGTGGGACGTCGAGCACGGCCATGACGACGGGGTCGAGGCTGCCGAGCGTCGCCGCACGGACGGGTGGGACGAGCAACACCGACACCCACCATGCTGCCCCGGCGAGGGCCTGCACGGCGAAGTACCAGCGCCCCCAGCGCTCGGCGCTCATGTGATCGTCGGTGTCGGTGTCGGCGGCGTCATCGACGTCGGCGGGCGATGAGCCACGCGACGAAACGCCACCCCAGAAGGAGAGCGGCGAGGACGAGGACGGTCACGATGACGAAGCTGAGTTGGACGCCCTGGCCGGAGACCGCGCGCAGCACCATCCCGACGACGACGGTCGACACCCAGACGACGACGCCGGCCCAGCGGACGGAGCGGGTCTCGCGCTGACCGAGGACGAGCGCGAGGACGTGTCCGACGAGGAGCCCGACGGCGAACGGCCACAGCGTCACGAGGAGTCCGAGGATGCCTTCGCCGTGGCTGGCGCGGCCGATGAGGACGAACACGATGACGGCGAGGAGGTCGATGCCGACGGTCGCGGCGAATCCGGCGGGGGTCCTGCTGGGGCGGTCCATCCCCTCACCCTATTGGCGTCGCCGCCGCCCACCCTGGAGGGAGGCCGCATGGCGCGCTGCGGGGCCTGTCGCTCGGTGCCGTCGCTGGCTACGATGGCGCTGACACCCGATCGACGAAGGAGCCGTCATGTCGTTCCAGGCCTATCTCGATGCCGCCGAGGCGAAGACCGGTAAGACCCCGCGCGAGCTCGTCGATGAGGCGCACGCCCGCGGCTTCGACGCGTCGACCAAGGCCGGCGAGATCCTCGAGTGGCTGAAGACGGACTACGAGCTCGGCCGGGGTCATGGGATGGCGCTCGTCCACGTCATCAAGAACGGTCCGACGATCAGCGAGAAGCACGTCGGCACCGACGGGGTGCACCGCGACGAGTCGACCGAACTCTGGCTCGACGGAGCGGCGACGAAGCCCGCCGCCCCCTGACTCCCGTCCGGGTTGCTGCCAGCGCGGTGCGCTCGCGTGGGCGCGGGTCTGTGGCGTGAGCGCGCCCCTCTGGAGACCCGCGGTCACCTGCCAGACCCGCGCTGAAGCCTGAACGCCGCCGCTCGCGTCAGCGCACCGCGCTGGGCCCGGGACACCGACATTCGCATCAGCGCACCGCGCTGGCGGGCGGACACATCGCTCAGTACCAGAAGATCGGGATCCAGTCGCGATGGTGCGCGTGCACGATCGCGAGGAAGACGATCGCGTCGAAGAGCAGGTGGACCGCGAGGATGTACCCGAGCGACCGCGTCTTCGAGAACAGGTACCCCTGGAGGAGTGCGAAGGGGAACGTCAGGAGCGGGCCCCATGAGCGGTAACCGAGTTCCCAGAGGAACGAGACGAAGATGACGGCCTGCAGCAGGTTGGCCTGCCAGACCGGGAAGTGCCGGCGCAGCAGGGCGAAGCAGGTGCAGATGAAGAACAGCTCGTCCCACGTGCCGACCGCATTGACGCCGACGAAGAACCGGCCGAGTTCTCCGGCGTCGCTGATCACCGGCCAGTTCTCGTAGGCGCCGGAGCGGATGAAGTAGAACGGGAGGATCGCCCAGCCGAGCAGCGGGACGGCGAAGAGATAGGCGATCTCGCCCTTCGTCTTCTTCTCGCGGCTGCGCCAGGGGAAGGTGATCGCCTTCCGCCGGTAGACGAATCGGTCGATGAGGAAGGGGACGCCGACCGCCAGCAGGAGGACGGTGCCGATGCGGAAGAAGCTCGGCCAGGAGACGTCCGCTTCCACGGACGTGGTCGAGACGATCCCGATGCCGATCGCGATGAGGAACAGGTCCTTCGCGAGCTCACGGTCGATGAGGATCGCGGTCGCGAGCGCGGCGACGAGGAGCGGATAGCCGGCGAGTGGCTGCATGACGCCGAAGAGGCAGAACGCGGACGCGGCGAGCAGCACCGCGGGGATCAGCTTCATCGGGCGGCGGGCCGGGACGATCATCTCGGTCTGCATGCCGTCGATCCTACGGGTGCCGGCGCGGTGCGCTGAGGCGAGCGCGGGCTTGTAGGCGTCGGCGCGGTGCGCTGACGCGAGAGCACCTGAACGGGCGCGACCGCGTGGCCTGCGCGTGAGCGCGACCCTCCGGAGACCCGCGCTCACGCGCATGACCCGCGCTCGCGTCAGCGCACCGCGCTGGCAGCAGCACCAGCCGGGTCAGGCCTCTCGGGTGATCTCGACCTTCACGAAGAGCTTCGAGCGGTAAGGGCCCGCGTACACCCCACGGAGCGGGGAGACGTCACCGTAGTCACGCCCCCGCCCGATGAGGACATGACGCTCGCCCACGTCGACCATGTTGGTGGGGTCGAACCCACGCCAGTCACCGCAGAACCACTCGACCCACGCGTGCGACTCCCCCGTCACCGTCTCGCCGATCGCCGCGTGCGGCTTCGGGTGCAGGTACCCCGACACGTACCGGGCCGGGATCCCCACGGAGCGCAGCGCCCCGAGGACGATGTGCGTGATGTCCTGACAGACGCCCTTGCGGTTCGCCCACGCCTCGGCGGCGGTCGAGTACACGCTCGTGACGCCCTGCACGTAGTCCATCTGCTCGCCGATCTCCCGGCTGATGGCCATCGCGGCCTCGCACGGGCTCTCGTAGCGGTCGGCGATGGTCCGGGCGAGCTCGACGAGGTCGTCCGGCGGCGTCGTGCGTCGGGTCTGTTCCAGGTGCTCCACCCGGGTCACGGCGGCCTGGGTCGCGATGTCGAGCTGCTCCCAGCCGGTCGGGTGCGGCTCGTGCTTACGGGGCCGGACCTCGACGAGGCTCGTCGCCGTGAGCGAGAGCTCCTCGTGCGGCGTCAGCACCTCGAACGCCGAGACCTTCATGCCCCAGTAGTCGGTGTACGTCGACTGCGACGCTCCCGGCTGGATGTCGATGTGCGAGTACAGGACGTACTGGTCCTCGGTCGTCACCGGCAGCATGCGCGCCTCGTTGTACGACGCGTTGACCTTGCCGCCGTAGGAGAAGCCGGTGCTGTGCTTGATGTGGAGCCGGGTCATGAGTTCTCTCCGATCCACGCGGGCACCGCGTGAGTGGGGAAGTAGCGTTCGCGGATCGCCTCCGACACCTGGCTGGTGACGTTCTGCACGGCGTCCATGCGGCCGGGGAGGTCGACGAGCGTGTCCTGGATGGGCCGGTACTCGAGGTCGCTGCGGATCTGACCGAGCAGGCGCTGGGCGGAATCAACCGTCCCGACGCGGCCTCGGCGCGGTTCGAGGTCGCGCATGCACTCCTCGGCCCGGCTGATGGAGAACATGACCGACCGGGGGAAGAGCTGGTCGAGCAGGAGGAACTCGGCCGCGTTCTTCGCGCTCGGCATGCCGCGGTACGTTCGCAGGTAGGCCTCGTAGGCACCGCAGGAGCGGAGGATGGTCGTCCAGGACGGGCCGCTGGCCTCGGTGAGCGACCGCGTCGCCAGGAGTCGGGCAGTCATGTCGGCGCGTTCGAGGCTGCGACCGAGGGTGAAGAAACGCCAGGCGTCGTCGCGACTCGTGGCGGAGTCGACGATGCCGACGGCGAGGGCCGAACGCTCGCGCACCCACCCGAAGAACTCGTGCACCTTGTCGCTCGCGACGCGGCGCGGCATCCGGGCACGGGTCGTGTTGAGGCACTCCCAGAGCTCGGTCGACACGATCTCGCGGGCACGTCGGGCGTTCTCGCGGGCGGCGCCGAGCGAGTAGGCGATCGACGCCGGGTGCGTGCGGTCGACGGCGAGCTGCGCGAGGACGTCCTGGCGGGTGAGCTCCTGGTCGGCGGGCGCGTCGCTGCCCATGACGGACAGCAGCGACCGGCAGGCGGTGTCCTCGTCGATCCACGGGTCCTCGAGCAGCAGCTGCAGGTGGACGTCGAGGATGCGCGCGGTACCGTCACTGCGTTCGATGTAGCGGCCGATCCAGAAGAGGCTCTCGGCGATGCGGCTCAGCATGATGCGTCCTCCTGCGTCGACCCGTCGGCAGCGGGCTGGGCGAGCGTCTGCTGCTGTTGCTCCTGCTGGTCCTGGTTGCCGGCCGGACGGTCCTGGGGCGAATGCTCCGGGGTCGTGCCGTGGTCGTAGATGATCGGGATCGACGTCGTCTCGGTCGTGGCCTGTTCGGCGACGAGACCCTGGATGTCGTGCGACGAGGCCTCGGGCGCGGCGTTCGGATCGAAGGCGCGGCCGACCACCCAGGTGTCCTTCGAGCCGCCACCCTGGCTGGAGTTCACGACCAGCTGGCCCTCCGGCAGGGCGACGCGCGTGAGGCCGCCGGGCAGCACCCAGACGTCGTTGCCGTCGTTGACCGCGAACGGACGCAGGTCGGCGTGGCGGGGACGCATGCCGTCCTCGACGAGCGTCGGGATGGTGGAGAGCATGACGACCGGCTGCGCGATCCAGCCGCGCGGGTCCTCCTGCAGCTTCGTCTTGAGGGTCGCGAGCTCCTCCTTCGAGGCGTCCGGACCCACGACGAGGCCCTTGCCACCGGAGCCGTCGACGGGCTTGATGACGAGCTCGTCCAGGCGGTCGAGCACCTCTTCGAGGGCGAGCGGGTCCTCGAGCCGCCAGGTGTCGACGTTCGGGAGGATCGCGTCCTCGGCGAGGTAGTACTTGATGAGGTCGGGCAGGTACGTGTAGACGAGCTTGTCGTCGGCGACACCGTTCCCGACCGCGTTCGCGATGGTCACGTTGCCGAGGCGCGCGGCGAGCATGAGCCCGGGCGAACCGAGCATGGAGTCGGCACGGAACGACAGCGGGTCGAGGAACTCGTCGTCGACACGGCGGTAAATGACGTCGACGCGGGTGGGCCCGGCGGTCGTGCGCATGAAGACCTTGCCGCCGGAGCAGAAGAGGTCGCGACCCTCGACGAGCTCCACGCCCATGAGCCGCGCGAGCAGCGTGTGTTCGAAGTACGCGGAGTTGTACACGCCGGGGGTGAGGACGACGACGTTCGGGTCCTCGACGCCGGGCGGGGCCGACGCACGCAGCGCCTGCAGGAGCTTGTTCGGGTAGTCGCCGACGGGCCGCACGCGCATCGAGACGAACAGCTCGGGGAGCGTCTGCGCCATCACACGACGGTTGGAGATGACGTAGCTGACGCCGGACGGGACCCGGACGTTGTCCTCGAGCACGCGCATCTGACCGTGCTCGTCGCGGATGAGGTCGATACCCGAGACCTGGATGCGGACGCCGTTCGCAGCCTGGATCCCGTAGGCCTGCCGGTGGAAGTGCGACGACGAGGAGATGAGCTTCGCGGGGATGACGCCGTCGCGGACGGCGAGCTGCGGGCCGTAGACGTCGGCGAGGAAGGCCTCGAGCGCCTTGACGCGCTGCTTGATGCCGGCCTCGACCTGCGTCCACTCCTGCTGCTCGATCACTCGCGGGACCGCGTCGAGCGGGAACGGGCGCTCCTCACCGGCGAAGTCGAAGGTGACGCCCTGCGCGAGGTAGGAGCTGGCGAGGGCGTCGGTGCGACCTCGGAGCTCCTCCTGGGTCATCCGTGCGAGGGAGCTGTAGATCTCCTGATACGCCCGCCTGGCGGTCGCACCACCCGCGTGTTCCGCCGCCTCGCCGAACATCTCGTCGAAGGCGGGGACGCCGCCCGGAGTCTTGCGCGGGGCGAGCGTGCCGCCATAGCCGTTGAACAGGTCACCCATGGGCCGACTCTACCGGGACACATGTTGCCGGGGTGTTTCGGAGCGCGGAGAGGAGCCCTCGCCGGCCTCTCCCCTACGCGACCGAGGCTGCGGTGAGGGCGGCCAGCTCGTCGGCGGAGAGCTCGAGCGTGGCGGAGGCGAGGAGGTCGGGCAGCTGCTCGACCGTGCGGGCACTCGCGATGGGCGCGGCGACGGTCGGCTGCGAACGGAGCCACGCGAGCGAGACCGTCGCGACCGAGACGCCGTGGGCGGCGGCGACCTCGTCGAGGACCGGCAGGAGCGCGGCGTGGTCGGCCAGGTAGGCCTGGGCACCCTCGGCGCGGACGCTGTCGACGCTCGACCCCTCGCGGTACTTGCCCGTCAGGAAGCCCTTCGCGAGCGAGAAGTACGGCAGCACGGCGAGCTGCTCGCGCTCGGCGATCGTGCGCAGCTCCCCCTCGAAGTCGCGCTCGACGAGGTTGTAGTGCGGCTGGAGGGCGACAGGGCGGTGGAGCCCCTTGGCCTCGACGATCTTGAACCACTCGGCGATGCGCGCTGCGGAGTAGTTGGAGATGCCGAGGTAGCGGACCTTGCCGGCGTCGACGAGCGACGACAGCGCGGTCACCGTCTCCTCCAACGGCACGGACTCGTCGTCGAAGTGCGCGTAGTAGAGGTCGATGTGGTCGGTGCGGAGGCGCTCGAGTGAGGCGTCGGCGGCCTTCAGGATGTTGTCGGCCGCGAGCCCCTGGAAGTCGGGGTGCTGGCTGACCTTCGTCGCGATGACGAGCTCGTCGCGGTTGCCGCGGAGTTCCTGCCACTCGCCGATGAGTCGCTCGGAGTCACCGCCGGTGTTGCCGGGTACCCACGCGGAGTAACCGTCGGCGGTGTCGATGAAATTGCCACCGCCCGCGACGAAGGCGTCGAGGATGTCGAACGAGGTCTGCCGGTCGGCGGTCCAGCCGAACACGTTGCCGCCGAGGTTCAGCGGGAAGACGGACAGGTCGGACGTTCCGAGGGTGGTGCGGGCGTGAGTCATCTGATGATCCTCCAGAGGTTCGGTGCATCGCTGGTACTTCTCCTCACGCTAAGCCCGCAGACGGCTCGACTATTCCGTCGTGTCGCCCGATGACGAGCGGGCCGCCGAGGCCGGACTGGCTCTCCACGGCCCGGCACCGACCGTCCTACAGTGGGCCGATGGGCTACCGCATCGACGACTCGAAGGACCGCATCGACCGCGACATGGTCTGGGGCGCGTTGCGAGCCGTCTACTGGGCCAAGTGGCGCAGCCGAACCGACGTCGAGGCGCAGATCGACGACGCCTGGCGGGTTGTTGGTGCCTATGACGACGAGACCGGTGAGCAGGTCGGCTTCGCACGAGCGGTGTCCGACGGCGTCGGCTTCGCCTACCTCGCCGACGTGGTGGTCCTCGAGGCCCACCGCGGCCACGGACTGGGCAAGCGGATCGTGCAGGCGATGATCGACGACGGTCCCGGCGCGCACTTCCGGTGGACACTCTTCACGAGCGACGCGCACGGCCTCTACGAGCAGTTCGGGTTCACCGATCCCGGCCCGACGGCGCTCGTCCGTCCAGCCGCGCAGCTGCCCGTCCACCCGAGCCAGGTGCCGACCGCCTGAGATGCGGCGAATCGTCGTCCCACGGCGACTCGAACGACGAATCGACGCACCTCACCGCAGGCCTCCAGCCGCGACGGGCTAGCGTTGACCTATGTGGATCTCCGACGACGGCCGGTACAACATCGTCGACGTACCCGCGGAGGCCTATCCGGGCCGCGCCTACCTGCTCGAACTCGTCGCCGCCCTCGAGCCTGACGAGCTCCAGGCGCTCATCACGCGCATGCAGGCGTTCGACGACGCGATGATCGACCGGCTTGAGAACCTCGTCGACGACGAGGCACCGGAGGTCGCGCCGGACCCGGAGCGCGAGGCACCGTACGTCGACGAGATGATCCCGCGTCGCGTGCTCGACTCGATCGATTGGGACGCGATCCTCACGCCACCGTTCCGCATCGAGGCGATCGACGTCGCCGGCGACCGTTGGCGCATGGACGCGTGGGCGTTCCTCGAGTCCATCGTCGAGCCGCCCGTCACCCGACCGAGCGCCCGCAACCTCGGCTCCTCCCCCATCGAGCCGGCGTAGACCGGCACCTGCCGAATAGGCTGGGTGTCATGACCGACGCCGATGTCACGATGCCCGCCTCATCCCCGTTGCTCGCCGAGGGCGCTGTCCTCGAGCACCTGTACACGGGCGCGATCTGGAGCGAGGGGCCCGCGTGGATCGCGGAGACCGGCCGCGTGCGCTGGAGCGACATCCCGAACGACCGCATCCTCGAGTTCGACACCGCGACCCGTGAGACGGCCGTGTTCCGCGACGGCGCCGAGTACACGAACGGGCGCACGATCGACCGCGAGGGCCGGGTCGTGCAGTGCAGTCACGGGCGCCGCGCGGTCGAGATCGAGGGACCGGACGGGCCGGTCACGCTCGTCGACCGCTGGGCCGGCGGCCGTTTCAACTCCCCGAACGACGTCGTCGTGCACTCCGACGGCTCGATCTGGTTCACTGACCCGCCCTACGGCATCGACCCGAGCGGGGAGGAGGGCCACCCCGGCGAGCAGGAGTACGGCGGGTGCTACGTCTTCCGTCTCGAACCGGACACCGGGGCGATCGAGCCGGTCATCACGGCGATGGTGCACCCGAACGGGCTCGCGTTCTCACCTGACGAGTCGATCCTGTACGTGTCCGACACCGCCACCGCCGCCCGTCGGATCGCGGCCTACGACGTCGCAGCAGACGGCGTCTCGGTCGTCTTCGGCGACACCCCGGGTCGCACCTTCGCGAGCACCGCGGTACCCGCGTCCGACGGCTTCCGGATCGACGTCGACGGCAACGTCTGGTCGTCGGCGGGCGACGGCGTCGAGGTCTTCGACCCGTCCGGCGCGACCATCCTGCGCATCCCGGTCCCGGAGCGCACCGCGAACGTCTGCTTCGGCGACCCCGACGGCCGCACCCTCTACATCACGGCCAGCACATCTCTCTACCGCATCCGAACCGCCACCCGCCAAAGCCCGCGAACTGTCACTCCAGCACAGTGACGGGGCGCTGGACTAGCGGTTGGTGACAGTTCGCGAGCTGGCCCGGGGGACGAGTTCCGGGGCGAAGACGATGTGGCGGGATGACGGAGGCGGGACGGGGGCACCGTCGGCGACGGCGAACTCCAGGAGGAGCAGCTCGACGGCGGCGACACCGAAACCCTCGTGCGGCGCCCGCACCGAGGTGAGGGGGATGATCGACGACTCCGCGAACTCGATGTCGTCGTAGCCGACGATCGCGATGTCCTCGGGCACCCGGACCCCGTGCTCGACCACGAGCGTCTGCATGATGCCGAGCGCCAGCAGGTCGTTGACCGCGAAGACGGCGTCGGGACGGGCGTCGACCGGTCGTGCGGCGATCGCTCGTCCGAGCTCGCGCCCCTCGGCGATCGTGCGCTCCGTGCCCGCGATCACCTCCAGCGTGGCTCCCGGAACGGCTGCGACGGCGGCACTCGCCCCCTCGAACCGGTCGGCGACCTGACGGATGCCGAGCGGACCACCGACGAACGCGAGCCGGCGACGACCGGTCTGCAGCAGGTGCTCCGCGGCGAGGAACCCGCCACGGACGTCGTCGACCGACACCGACGGCTGGTCCGGTGACGATGCGAGCTGCCCGACGAGGACCGACGGGATGCCCCGCTGCCGGATGCTCGTCAACCGCTCCTCGACGGACTCGTGGGAGGCGACGAGCATGCCCTGCACACGCTGCGCCTCGAACATGCCGAGATAGGCGTCCTCGCGCTCACGACTCCGGTTCGAGTTGGCGATGAACACCGAGAGACCGTCTTCGGCCGCGCGCTGCTCCACCCCCTCGGCGATGGTCGCGAAGAACGGGTTGCTGACGTCCGGCGCGATGTAGGCGATGGTGCCGCTCCGACCGAGACGGAGCTGCCAGGCGGCGTTGTTGCGCACGAACCCGAGCTGGTCGATGGCCCGCTGGATGCGCTCCTGCTTCTCGGGCGAGACGCGGTCGGGGTGGTTGATGTAGTGGGAGACCGTGCCCATGGACACGTCGGCGAGCGTCGCGACCTCGCGGATTCCGACTCGTCCCATGCTCAACCCCTCCTGTCGTCCTGCATCCCCCGGGAGCGTTCCCGCGGCCCGGCTCAGTCTAGATCGCCCTGTCCGGGTCACTCCTGATCGCGGTGAGGCTCCGGTCCGAGGGGCTCGGGGATCTCCACGCCGTACTCGATCAGGGCGTCCGTGACGACCCGGATCGCGTTGAGGGCGCGAGGGAACCCTGCGTACTGCACGGTGTGGATGACGGTCTCGAGGATCTCCGTCGCGGTGCAGCCGACGTTGATCGCACCGCGGGTGTGGCCGCGCAGCTGTGGCTCGAGCCCACCGAGCGCGACGAGAGCCGCGAGGGTGATGAGCTCCCGCTGCGCCAGCGTGAGCCCCGGCCGGGAGTAGATGTCGCCGAAGTTGAACTCGATACCGAAACGCGCGAGATCCTGCGCGAGCCCGGTCTGCATCGCGACGAGCCCCTCCGACTTCCCCTCGCCGTACACCTCGTCGAACTTCGCCTTGCCGCGCTCGAGTCTCGTCATGTCCTCTGGTCCTGTCGTCATCGTCCGTCGCCGTCCCGTCGCCTAGATCGAGTGTCCGCCGTCGAGCGGCAGGATCAGCCCGGTGATGTTCACCGCGGCGGGCGACGCGAGGAAGACGACCGTTTCCGCGAGGTGCTCCGGCTCGCCGAGCAGCCGGGTGGGGATCTGCGCGAGGAGCGCCTCGCGACGCTCCGGGGTGTCGTTGTCGCGGCCGGGGGTCGCCTGGGCTCCGGGGGCGAGCGCGTTGACGGTGACACCCTGCTCGGCGACCTCGATGGCGAGCGCTTTCGTGAGTCCGACGACGCCGGCCTTGGCCGCGACGTAGGCCGTCGCCCCGCGCACGAGGCGTCCGCCACTGACGGCGGCGATGGACGCGATGCTGATGATGCGACCGGAGCGCTGTTCGAGCATCGAGGGCAGGACTGCGCGCGTGACGTTGAACACCGAGTTGAGGTTGCGGTCCATCTGGGTCATCCAGGTCTCGTACGTCATCTCGTGGAAGAAGCTGACCGCGCCGCCGCCCGCACCGTTCAGGAGGATGTCGACCCCTCCCCACTCGTCGACGATGCCGCCGACGGCAGCCTGGACGGCGTCGAAGTCGGTCAAGTCGGCCGTCGCCGATGCGGCCCGCACCCCGTGCGCACGGACGAGTCCCGCCGTCTCCTCGAGCCCCGCGGCGTTGAGGTCGAGGCCGGCGACGTCGGCACCCTCCGCGGCGAGCTTCTGGGCGATCACCCGGCCGAGCGCTCCTGCTGCTCCGGTGATGACGGCTCGTTTGCCCTGCAACCTCATGTGCGGTTCCGTTCCTCGTCCGGCGGGTTCACTCGCCGTGCATCGTCGTTGACTGTGGTCGTGCCGACATGATCGAGATCACGGGACGACGATCACCCATTCTCGTCGCCGTCTTGAAACGTGTCAATATGCATTCCGTCCAGCCCCAGACGCACTCGAAGCGCCGCACCGAGCGGAACTGATCCGACGCTTGACATGCGACCCGAGCGCGGTTAGCCTCGGCCATTGAAACGCTTCAAAGTTGCTCGCGACCATCACCGCTCGCGTCTCAATATCACTGCCACATCTTCAAGGAGGAAATGTGTCCACAGCGCACCGGGCCCCGAAACGTCGGTCGGCCACCGCCATCGCCGCTCTCGGCGTCACCGCTCTCGCCCTGACCGCCTGCGCAGGGAACGGCGGCGCATCGAGCGCCACGTCGTTCGACTACCTCGCGGCCGTCGAGAACTCGATCGTCCGCGACGAACTCACCGCTCTCGGCGACGGCGCGTGCGCCGCGAACGAGAAGGCACTGCCGCTCAAGGTCGAGACCCTGCCCCAGGCCGACGTGCTCCAGCGCGTCACGCTGCTCGCCAGCCAGAACGCCCTGCCCACGACCTTCACCGCACCGACCGCACCGCTGCGGCCCGGCGGCACCCTCGGCGACGACGACACCGTCCTCGACCTCGAGGACACCCTCACCGAGCTGGGCGTCATGGACGACATCCTCCCCTCGGCCGTCGCCACCGTGAAGAACATCTACGGCGACCGGTTCGTCTCGATGCCCTACCAGTACAACGTCGAGGGCTTCTTCTACAACAAGACGATGTTCACGGACCTCGGCATCGCGGTCCCGCAGACGTGGGACGAACTGCTCGACGCGGCCGACACCGTCCAGGCCTCCGGCAAGTCCGCCTTCACGGTCTCCGGTGCCCAGGGCTGGACGATCACCCGCTACATCAGCACCTACCTCTTCCGGCTGCTCGGCCCGGACGCGATGAACGACATCGCCTCGGGTGACGCCAAGCTGACCGACCCGGAGTACGTCGAGGCGATCACCGCCGTCGCGGACCTCGGCAAGTACTTCGGTGCCGGCATCACGACGATGGACATGCAGACCGCGACGAGCGAGTTCTTCACCGGCAACGCGGCCATGATGTACAACGGCACCTGGATGCTCGCCGACGTCTACAACACCGAACTCAACCAGATCGGTGAGGACGCCGTGGGCTTCATGCCGTTCCCGACCGTCGAGGGCGGCAAGGGGTCCATCGACCAGTACCCGGCGAACACCGGTGCGGCGACCTCGTTCTCCACGAAGGGGTACGACGAGGAGAAGGTCGGAGGCTGGCTCAGCTGCATCGCGGAGAACTACGGCTCCAGCGTGCTGAAGAACCAGGGCGTCATCTCCGGCTTCAAGCTCAACGAAGAGGTCACCGACGTCCCGGCGCTCACCGCCGAGGTGCAGGGCATCATGGCCGACACCGATGAGACGGTCACCTGGTTCGAGACCTTCCTCCCCGAGAAGGCCGGCGTCGACGCCCAGACGAACGCCGCCCCGCTGCTCACCGGCGGCATCTCCCCCGAGGACTTCGCGGCGCTCGTCCAGGCCGGCGTGGACGCGGGTCTCAAGAAGTAACCGGCGATCCGGTCGCCTGGCACCCGCCCGGCGACCGGATCCGTCCGTCCGCGGACTTCCACCCCTGCAGCGGGTCACGCACCCTGCCGCCCCAGCCTCACGGTCCCCCGACCGACTCAGGAGCACAGCATGAAAGACGTCCTCGGCGACAGGAAGGCAATCGCCATCCTGCTGGGCCCGGCCCTGCTCATCTTCACCCTGGTGAAGCTCGTCCCGGTGATGTGGTCGTTCGGCCTCACCTTCTTCCAGGGCGACCTGCGCGGCTTCGAGTTCGTCGGCCTCGACAACTTCGCCCAGCTGTTCGCCGACCCGACGGCCCCGGAAGCGATCTTCTTCAGCATCAAGTACTCGCTCATCGCGACGGTCGCGCAGATCGCCCTCGGGTACGCACTCTCCCTCTTCTACGTCTTCGTCCTCAAGAAGGCGTCGACGCTCGTCCGCACGCTCGTGTTCTTCCCGGTCGTGCTGCCGACCGTCGCCGTCGGGCTGCTGTTCAAGCGCCTGTTCGAGGTCGCGCCGCAGACCGGGCCGGTCAACGCCATCCTGAACGGCTTCGGCATCGACTCGGTGGACTGGTTCAGCTCGCCCGACAGCGCGTTCGTCGTGATCATCATCATGGACCTGTGGCGGTCGATGGGCTTCTACGCCGTCCTGCTCTACGCCGGGCTCCTCGACATCCCCGAGGAGGTGATCGAGTCGGCCCGCATCGACGGCGCCCGCGGCCTGAAGCTCGTCCGGTACATCATCGTGCCGCTGTCGCTCCCCGTCCTGCTGTCCGCCGTGATCTTCAGTTTCAACGCGACGCTCAAGGTGTTCGACTCGGTGCTCGCCTTGACGGGCGGTGGGCCCGGGACGGCGACGACCCCGCTGACGCTGTACATGTACAACACGACGTTCACGTACCAGAACTACGGCTACGGCTCGACGCTCGCGTTCGTGCTCACGATCATGTGCTTCCTCGTGACGCTCCTGATCTTCAAGACCTCCCGCAAAGACCTGACGAAGGACTGACGCCATGACGACCGCCATCACCCCGGCGCCCGGCGCCACCACCCCGGCTTCGAGCGGCAGCGGCGACGGATCCGGCACCGCCGTCCGCCGCCCGAAGATGCGACGCGCTCCCCGCTCGCGCGCATACTACCTGCGGAAACTGCCCTCGGTCATCCTCATCGGACTCCTGCTCGTGATCGAGATCTACCCGATCGTCTGGCTGTTCCTGTCCTCGTTCAAGAACCAGCGCGAGTTCCTGCAGGAGTCCACCTTCTCCCTCCCGGAGTCGTGGAGCTTCGACAACTACGTCACGGCCTGGACGACCGGCAACATCTCGCAGAACCTGCTCAACAGCGTCATCGTGACCCTGCCGTCGCTCGTCTTCATCCTCATCTTCGGCGTCGCCGCCGCCTTCGCCCTCGAGGTGATGGTGTGGAAGCGCCGCAACCTGACACTGCTGCTGTTCATCTCCGGCATCATGATCCCCGGCCAGATGATCCTCGTCCCGTTGTTCGTCGCATACTTCAACCTCGGCCTGACGAACACCTACTGGCCGATGATCATCACCTACACGGCACTCGGGATGCCCTTGACGGTCTTCATGATGACCGCCTACTTCCGGGCCGTGCCGCGCGAGGTGTTCGAGGCGTCGACGATCGACGGTGCCGGCATCATCCGTTCCTTCTGGTCCATCGGGCTGCCGATGGTGCGGAACGCGCTCTTCACGATCGGGCTCGTCCAGTTCCTCTCCATCTGGAACGACCTGCTCATCTCGCTGACGTTCACGACGAACGCCGACCTCCGCACCATCCAGGCCGGTCTGTTGAACTTCAGCGGGGAGTTCGGCCAGGTCGATTACGGGCCGCTGTTCGCGGGCATCTGCATCAACGTCTTCTCGCTGCTCGTCGTGTTCGTGTTCCTCAACCAGCGGATCATGAAGGGGCTGGCATCCGGCGCTCTCAAGGGGTGACGCCCGAGTGCCCGACGATTGCAGGATGGACGACATGATCAACGACGACACGACCCACACGCCCTCCGCCGCCCAGACGGCTCCAGCGGCGGCGACACCAGACGACCTCCGCCTGCTCGGCTCGACCGGACTCCTCGCGAGCCCGGTCACGGTCGGCACCTCCGGCCTCGGCACCCCGGCGAGCGCCGACGGCTCACCGGCCGCCGGCTCCACGGCCTTCGCGTCGGTCGCCCTCCGCGGGCCGAACCTGCTCGTCGACACCTCGAACGCGTACTCGGACGGGCGCAGCGAGACGGCCATCGGTGATGCCATCCGGCAGGGCGGTCTGCCCGAGGGGCGCGGGGTGGTGACGAAGGCCGACCAGGATCCGTCGACGGCGGTGTTCGACCGCGACCGGGTGCTGCGCTCCTTCGAGGAGAGTCTCGAGCGGCTCGGCGTCGAGCGCATCCCGGTGTTCCACCTGCACGACCCGTACTCGGTGTCGTTCGAGGATGCGTCGGCACCGGGCGGTGCGATCGAGGGCATGCTGGCGCTCAAGGAGCAAGGCCTGGTCGATGCGATCGGGATCGCGGCGGGTGCCATCAGCGTGATGCTGCCCTACGTGCGCACCGGCGTCTTCGACGTGCTCCTCACCCACAACCGGTTCACGCTCGTCGACCGCTCGGCGACCGGCTTGCTGGAGGAGGCGCGGTCGCGGGGGATGGGCGTCTTCAATGCGGCGCCGTTCGGGGGCGGGCTCCTCGCCGGGCGTCGTGGCCGCGACGGCAAGCCGGCCACGTACGCGTACCAGGCCGGGTCGCCTGAGCTGCTCGCCTGGGTCGACCGCGCCGACGAACTGGCCGCCCGACACGGCATCCCGCTCGCAGCTGCCGCCCTCGCGTTCTCGACGCGATCGGAACTCGTCGACTCCACCGTCGTCGGGATGAACCGTCCGGAGCGGCTGGAACAGGTCGAGGCGCTGCGCACGAGCCTCATCCCCGACGACTTCTGGTCGGACCTCGACGCCCTCGGCACACCGCCGAGCACCATCACCGACTGAGCCCCCTTCGCCTCCATCCATACATCCACCCACCAATCCACCAACTCCCCGTTCTCTTCCCCTGTCCCTTTCTCAGGAGTCCCTCGGTGTGGCGGCCGCTGGCCGGGCCGGCGCGCCGAGGACCTCCTGAGAAAGGCACAACAGGCAATGAAGGTTGCACGACGATGAAGGTTGCACGACGATGAACGACTCAGCAGGGCTCGCAGCGTCGTGGGTCGAAGACCCGATCCCGGGGACCGGCCGGCGGCGACCCCGGGCCGACGAACTGAGCGACGCGCGTCGGCTGTCCCTCAACGGCGACTGGGCGTTCACCCTCTCGCCGACGGCCGATGGGACGGGCGACACCGTCGGCGATCCCTCGCTCGACGACGCCTCCTGGGACCGCATCCGGGTGCCTGCCCACTGGGTCCTCGAGGGCCACGGGCAGCCGCTGTACACGAACACCGCGTTCCCGATCCCGATCGACCCGCCTCGCGTGCCCGAGGAGAACCCGACGGGCGACTACCGCCGTACGTTCGTCCTGCCGGTCGGCTGGCGTCGCACGGACACGGTGCTGCGCTTCCAGGGTGTCGACTCCTGCGGGACCGTGTGGCTGAACGGCGTGCTCCTCGGCCACAGCAAAGGCAGCCGGCTCCCGGTGGAGTACGACGTCGGCGAGCACCTCGTCGCCGGTGAGAACGTCCTCGCCGTGCGGGTGCACCGGTGGTCGAGCGGCACGTACCTGGAGGACCAGGACATGTGGTGGTTGCCCGGGATCTTCCGCGACGTCGACCTCCTGGAACGCCCGGCCGGCGCGATCGACGACGTCCAGGTCCGCGCGAGCTACGACCACCGCGACGGCATCGGCGTCCTGCGTGTCGACACCGACGTCCCCGGCCTCGTCGACGTCCCCGAGCTCGGCATCCGCGACCTCCCCACCGGCACCGCGACCGCTCTGCCGGTCGAGCCCTGGAGCGCCGAGGTACCGCGCCTCTACACCACGAACCTCAGGCCGCGGCCGACCGACGAGACGCCGGTGGCCGGCGAGACCGTCGAGCTCCGCATCGGCTTCCGCACCGTCGCCATCGAGGACGGCCGCTTCCTCGTGAACGGCGTCCCGGTGCTGTTCCGCGGGGTCAACCGGCACGAGCACGACCAGGATCGCGGCCGTGCACTCGACGTGGCCACCATGCGGCAGGACATCCTGCTCATGAAGCAGCACAACCTCAACGCTGTGCGCACGAGCCACTACCCGCCCCACCCCGACTTCCTCCGCCTCTGCGACGAGCTGGGGCTGTGGGTGGTCGAGGAGTGCGACCTCGAGACCCACGGCTTCATCTACACCGACTGGGCCGGCAATCCGCCGACGGAGCCGGTCTGGCGCGAAGCGATGATCGACCGTGTCCAGCGGATGGTCGAGCGCGACAAGAACCACCCGTCGATCGTCGTCTGGTCGATGGCGAACGAGAGCTGGGTCGGCGAGAACTTCGACGTGCTGGAGCAGTGGATCCGCGAGCGCGACCCGTCCCGGCCGATCATGTACGAGCGCGATCCGTCGTATCGGAACTCGGACTTCTCGAGCCTCATGTACCCCGACCAGGAGCTGCTCGAGGCCATCGGGCGTCGCGAGGAACCGACCCCCGCGGGCGTGGTGGCAGGTTCGCCGGACGACGTGCGTCGGCGGAGGCTCCCGTTCCTGCTCTGCGAGTACGCGCACGCGATGGGCAACGGACCGGGGTCGCTCGTCGACTACCAGCGGATCCTCGAGTCCTCCGACCGGTTCTGCGGCGGCTTCGTCTGGGAGTGGATCGACCACGGCTTCCGCAGCACCGACGCCGCCGGGAACGCGTTCATCATGCACGGCGGCGATGTCGCCTTCCGACCGAACGGCGGACGCTACTGCCTCGACGGACTCGTCTTCGCCGACCGCACGCCCTCCCCCGGCCTCGCCGAGCTGCACGCCGCGATCAGTCCGGTCGAGCTCCTGCTCGACGTGCACAACTCCTGCTCATGCCCGCCGAACCCGAATTCCGACCCGGACTGGCGAGAGCCGGACACCGCTGCACGTGCGACCTGCAGGAGTTGTGGACGCGAGACCGGGGGCACGCTGACGGTACGGAACAAGCACGACGTGCGCACGCTCGGCCACTTGGCACTGCGGTGGCAGGTCGAGGACGACGGTGTCGCGGTCGCGTCCGGTGAACTGGAGATGCCTGGGGTGGGTGCCCGGAGCGAGACGACCGTCGATCTGCCGACCGAGGCGCTCGTCGCACCGACCACCGTCGACGTGGATCTGGTCTCCGGCGCACCCGTCGAGCGTTGGCTCACCGTGCGCGCCGTCCTCGCCGCGGACGAACCCTGGGCGACCGCGGGACACGAGGTCGCGTTCGGGCAGGCGCGGATCGCCGCCGACCGACCGGCGGATCCGACGGGCGTCACCGTTCCCGTGCCGGCCGCCGCGCGCAGACCCCTCGCTCACGCCGACCGCACGCCGGGCCACCGCATCACCCTCGGCGCAGGCTCATTCGACGCCCGCACCGGTCGGCTCGTCGCGCTCGGCGACCTGGAGTTCGACGGCCCCGTCCTCGACATCATGCGCGCACCCACCGAGAACGATCGGGGCCAGGGGCCGCGGAACACGGCCGCAGCCAGTTGGAAGCTCACGGGGCTCGACCGCTTCCTCCACCGGACCGACGCCGTCGAGCGGATCGACGATGGGGTGAGCGGCGGCCTGCGGGTCTCCGGCCGCAGCGCCCCGGCCGCGCACGGGCTCGGCCTGCGCTGGACGTTCGACTGGAGCGACGTGGGCGGCGCCTTGGACCTGTCGGTCACCGTCGTCCCCGAGGGGATCTGGGAGCACACCCCCATCGGCGATCACGTGCTGACGCTGCCGCGCCTGGGCCTCCGACTCGGACTACCGGGCAGCTACACGGATGCGACGTGGTTCGGTCGGGGCCCCGGCGAGTCGTACGTCGACAGCCTCGCCGCGGCGCGCGTCGGTCGCTTCACGAGCAGTGTCGACGGGCTCCAGACCGACTATCCGGTGCCCGAGGAGAACGGCAACCACGTCGGGACGCGTTGGGTGGAACTCACCGGCGACGGCCTGCCGACCCTGCGAGCCGAGCAGCTGCAGGACACCGGCTTCGACTTCACCGCCCGACGATGGACGAGCGAAGCGCTCGAGGAGGCCCGCCACCCGCAGGACCTCCGAGACTCCGGCCGCGTGTGGCTCAACCTCGACCACGCCCAGCAGGGCCTCGGCAGCTCGTCGTGCGGCCCGGCCCTGCCCGAGCGCTACCGCGTGCCGGTGGCGGAGACGACCTTCGGTGTGCGGCTGCGGACGCTCACGCCCGACCCTGCAGAATGAGGTTCCAGTACACCCAGGGCAGGACGTAGCGGTCGGCGATGAACGTGAATCGACGCTCCTTCGCGAGTCCGTTCCAGAACGGGATCGAGGGCTTCGGGCGGTAGCGGTCGTCGAACTCGGCGAACACCACCGTCCCGCGGGAGACCGTGAACGGGCACACCGAGTAGCCGTTGTAGACCGTGCTCGGCTCCTGACCGGACCGCACGGCGACGAGGTTCTTCGCGAGGGTCTTCGTCTGTTGCCGGAGAGCTCCGCCGGACTTCGAACTCATCACCGCGGCGGCGTCTCCGAGCGCCCAGACGTCGGGGAAGCGCGGATGCCGCAGGGTCAGCGAGTCGACCTCGACGAACCCACCCGGATTTCCCGGGTCGGCGAGCGCCGTGGCCGCGAGCCAGTCGGGCGCGGACTGCGGCGGCACGGCGTGGAGGACGTCGTAGGGGATCTTCTCCCGGAGTCCGCCCGTCACGCCGTCCTGCCCGCGATCCGGCCCGTCCTGCGGGTCGGTCTGCGCGATGGTCACCACGCTCCGCTCCGGATCCACCGCGACGAGCTCGCGCGAGAACCGTACCTCGATGCCGTACTCGGCGACCTTTCGGTCGAGTTCGGCGTCGATCATCGGCATGCCGAACATCGTGGGTGTGGGCACGACCAGCACCACACGGATGTCGTCGAGGACGCCCGTCTGCCGCCAGTAGTCGCACGCGAGGTACATCGGCTTCTGTGCGGCACCCGAGCAGCTCGCGGGGCCGGCGGGCTGCGTGAACACGACGGTACCGGAGCGGACCGACCGGAGCACCCGCGAGGCCTTCTGCGCGTACTCGAACGTGTAGTTGGAGATCCCCACCGGCGACGCCATCGCCTCGGTGAGTCCGGGCACGGCGTCCCAGTCCTGCTGGATGCCCGGAGCGACGATGAGCTGGTCGTACTCGACGGCGGTGCCGGATTCGAGCGTCACCGTCTTCGCGACCGGGTCGATGGACCGGACCCGATCCTGGATCCAGGTCACGCCCTTCGGCGTCACGGCGTGCTGTGGCCTCGTGGCGACCGACGCGGACGCGGTCCCTCCGGCGACGTGCGAGAACATCGGCTGGTACCGGTGGTGCTCCCGCGGTTCGATGACCGCGACGTCATCCACGCCGTATCGCCGGAGCCTCCCGGCGACGGAGAGACCGGCGTTGCCGCCACCGATGACGACCACCTCGTGATGGAGCTGTGCCGTCCTGGGATCGGTCACGGTGGCGGCGGCGCTCAGGATCCGGACTGACCGCGACCGGTGGCGTTCTGCAGCCGGTCGATGTGCTCGGAGGCCTGCGCCTTCGTCAGGTCGGCGGGGAGCTCCTCGCCGGCCTCGCGCGCCAGGGTGTCGAGGTAGCTGCGTTGCGGGCCGGTCATCGGCTCGTCGCCGGTGACCCAGTCCTCGGGGTCCTTGCTCGCGCTCGTCGAGCTGTCGTCGCCCCGGGCTCCGAGGGTCTCCTCGGTGGCGCCGATCGTCTCGGGTGCTCCGGAGGTCGTGGCGTCAGGGGTCGTTGCATCGGTCTGTTCTGCGTCAGTCATGCGGCAACGGTACGTCGAGTGGGCGATCGGGCAGGAGGGGTTGCGCGGCCCGCGCGATCGGTGTCGGAATAGCGACGGACGACCCCCGGTTGACCCAGGCGACCGCGTGCGGCCGCACCGTCCACGAAGGAGACCCATGTCCGACACCGCTTCCGGAACCGACCGATCCGCCGACGAGCCGACTCCGTCGCAGGGCATCACCATCGGCATCCTCGGCGCCGGCAAGGTCGGCACGGTCCTGGCACGACTCGCGGTCGCCGCCGGATACCGGGTGCTCATCAGCGGATCGCGCGACGCCGCCCGGATCGCCCTGACGATCGACGTCCTCGCTCCGGGTGCCGTCGCCACGACCGCCGCCGAGGCAGCGGCCCAGGCCGACCTCGTCATCCTCGCGCTGCCCCTCGGCAAGCACCGGTCGGTGCCCGTCGACGAGCTGCGCGGCAAGCTCGTCATCGACGCCATGAACTACTGGTGGGAGGTCGACGGACATCGCGACGACCTCAGCGCCCCGGAGACCTCGACGAGCGAGCTGGTCGCCGCGTTCCTGCCGGAGTCACGCGTCGTGAAGGCGTTCAACCACATGGGGTACCACGACCTCGACGGGGAGCCGCGTCCGGCCGGCACGCCGGGCCGCAAGGGTATCGCGATCGCCGGCGACGCCCCCGCGGACCGGGCAGCCGCCTCGGCCGTGGTCGACGCCCTCGGGTTCGACCCCGTCGAGATCGGACCGTTGCGCGCGGGCGTCGTCCTCGAACCCGGACACGAGCTCTTCGGGGCGAACATCGGGGCCGACGAGATCCGCGAGGTCGCCGAGGTGCGGGCATTGGCCGAAGCCGAGGCGGGCGTCCGCTAGGCGACGCGGCGGGTTCCAGCGTCAGATCGGTCTCGACCGTTCGGTCGCGGGGTGAGCGCCGCTGAGCGGATCACCTCCGCGAGCTCGCCGGCACGGCTCCACATCGGCCAGTGACCCGTCGGAAGGTCGACGGCCTCGACGATCTCGAGCGTGGCGACCTCGGCGAACATGGGGTGTCCGCCTCGGGCCAGGTCCAGCACCTGCGCGCTGGGGATCGAGCAGCACACCAGGGTGGTCGGAACAGCGGCGCGGGCGTCGTTGGTCAGCTCGACGGCCTGTCGGAGGACGGGCCCCGGCTCGGGGACCGCCCGGGCGCGGAACCGGTCGAGGACCTCGGCGCTCAAGCCGTCGAGGCTCGCCTGCTGCGAGAGGACGTCGAACGCCGGGAGCGGAAGCTCGTCCACGTCGTCCGGGAGGTCCGACGCGAAGGCCGTTCCGGACGCCAGGGGCCCGGAGTCCACCCAGACCACCCGGCGGATGAGCTCCGGATGCCGGTCGAGGAGCAGGCTGACGGGAGCGTTGGCGCCACTGTGCGCGACGACGACGGCCGGGTCGTCCGCGGAGACGTCCCGCCGGGCGAGGACCTCCGTGATCGCGGCGACTTGGTCGTCGAGGGTCCTGCTGGACCGTTCGGGATCGGCTTCGTCGAGGCCGGGCAGGGTGATCGCGACGGCGCGCGAGCGGTCGGCGTCCAGATGCCCGAGGACGTCGTCCCAGGCCCAGGCGCCCAGCCAGTGACCGGCGATGAGGATGATGGTCGGGGTGTCGTTCTGTATGTTCATGACTCCAGCCTGAAGCGCGCTCCGGGCAGGTGTGTGTCACTATTTCTGTCATGAATCTCGAAACCGTCGACCGATGAAACGAGCCGAGCGACTGCACGCCCTGTCCGAGACACTGCGTCGGAGCGGATCACGAGGAACCTCCGCCGAGCGGTTGGCGAGGGACTTCGGCGTTTCGGTGCGCACGGTCAAGCGAGACCTGCAGGCGCTCGAGCGCAGCGGCGCGCCCATCTGGTCACGCCCCGGACCAGGTGGCGGATACGGCTTGGCCCTCGGGGCGACACTGCCACCGGTCAGCCTGTCCCCGGTACAGGCGGTGGCGCTCATGTCGGCGGTGTCCGCGGCACCCGACGCCCCGTACGCGGACCTGGCGGCCGCCGGAGTGCAGAAGATCCTGGACGTCCTCGACCCCAGGACCCGGGCACGAGCCGACGCACTGGCCGGTCGGATCTGGGTCGACGCGCCCCCGACCGCTTCCCGCGTCGTCCGATCGGCGCTCGAAGCGGCGATGGCCGAGCAACGGGTCGTCCGCATCCGCTACACCGCGCGGGCCGGGAGCACGACCACGCGCGACGTCGAGCCCGTCCTGTTCGCCTCGACGAACGGTCAGTGGTATCTCGTCGGATGGTGTCGGATGCGCGACGCGATGCGGTGGTTCACCGTGGCGCGCATCGAGCGCGCCAGCGTGACGTCGGCGGGCTGCAGCGGCCACACGGTGAAGGAGGTCGGCGACCCTCCCGCGAACGCGGCCCCGGTCCACGGTCACGGAAACTCGTACTGACCATCTCGAATGTCAGTGGTCCATGATGGACTGGAGGCATGATCACCACCGAGCGCCGCGAGTACCCGAGCGATGTGTTCGCAGCGCGCCTCGCCTCGTTCTCGGACCGCTTCGCGGAGCTCGCCCGGCGACGAGCCGCGCTCGACGCCGAGGAAGCCCGACTCCTCGCGGAGGCAGTGGCGTACGCTGACGCGACCACCTCCGCAGTGATGTCGTCGCGCATGTCCGAGTCGGAGGGACGCGACCTCGCACGGCGTTCGATCTGCGCATCGCTCGCCATGGCGACGCGTATGTCCGAGCCGACGCTGCAACACCGCATGGGTGAGGCGGAGACCCTCGTCCACCAGGCGCCGTCGGTGCTCGAAGCGCTGGAACGCGGCACGATCAGCGCCGGACATGCCAGGGCCGTGACCGACCAGCTGCGCGACGTCCCGGCCGGCGGGCGCGAGAGGTTCCTCCAGCAGGTGCTCCCGGTCGCCGAGCGGACCACGCCGGCGCTCCTCAAGCGACGCGCCCGGGTGCTGCGCGAACGGTTGCACCCCGAGTCGATCACGGTGCGAGCGCGCCGTTCTCGAGCCGACCGCCGAGTGACGATCGAGCCCGCCGCAGACGGCATGGCCTGGCTGAACCTCATGACGACCGCACCCATCGCGTACGCGATCATGTCGCGGCTCGACGGTGTTGCCGTGCCGGCTCGCGCCGCGGGCGACGACCGCACGCTCGCGCAGCTTCGCGCCGACGCGTTGGCCTCGCTCGCCGTGGCAGGCACCGTCAGCACCGACGGTGAGCCGATCCCCGCAGACCCGGAGTCGGGCGGGGAAGTGGTCTGGCTCGGGGGTACGGGTGCCCCGAGCGACTGGGCCGCCAGGTCGGCTCAGCAGTCCGCGCTCATCGAGTGCCCCGTCGACGTCGAGGCGCACATCCGCCCTTCCGTCCAGCTCGGCGTGCCCGTCCTCTCGCTACTCGGCGTCACCGATGAACCGAGCACCCTCGACGGCTACGGGCCGATCGACCCCGAAACCGCCGCCCGGCTCGCGGTCGCAGCCCCGTCCATGACGAGAGTGCTCACCCAACCAGAGAGCGGCGCCGTCCTCTCCGTCGGCCGCGAGCAGTACCGGGTGCCGGCCGATCTCCAGCGCGCGGTGCGCCTGCGCGACGTCACGTGTCGGGCACCGGGATGCGGCCGGCAGGCGCGCAACTGCGACCTCGACCACACCACGGCGTGGGAGCACGGTGGCACCACGAGTATCGACAATCTGGCCACCCTCTGCCGTCATCACCATCGACTCAAACACCTACCCGGGTGGGAGGTCGAGCATCGCCCTGGCGGCACACTCCATTGGACGACACCTGACGGACGTCAACACGAAACAAGACCGGCCTTCGCCGAGACCGGATGATCGAACGAACGCCGTGCGGTGTTCAGACGATTGTCCTGAGGTAGACGACAACGGTACCGTCCGCCATGTCGCCACGCGCAGCCTGTCCCTTCCCGAAGCGGATCGGGTTCACAGCGATCGCTCCATCCTGCTCGAGCTTGCCCATCAAGCCCGCGGAGGCCGTCACGGCGGTCGCGGCCGTCGGCACCTCGGCGGAGGAGGTGAACTCGAGCCTGGCGGTATAGGTGATGGACAGGATGCCTGATCTCCGCAACTCACTGACGAGTACGTCGTCATCGAGGTCGACGCCGAACACCGTCTCGACCGACGATCGCAACTCGACCTGGCATTCGGACTCGACGGAGGCGTAACCGCACGTCTTGACCTGCCCGTCGAGAGTCGGGTAGGTGCCCTGGAATGATCCGATACCGAACCCGATCACCGCGATCACCGCGGCGACACCGGCCACGAGCATCGCGAGCGTGGTTGCGAACCGGCGAGCAGCCTGCCTGAACGGAGTCCTCGGATACTCCCGCTCGTGGAAGAACCCATCAGCCAAGGGCACGACCGCACCCGGCGCGGTTTCTTCCGTCGGCGGCTCGGTCGATGACCCGGTCATACTTCCCCCAACGCGGCGGTCCACCCCCGGACCGCCGCTCGCTCACCCTACCCGCACCGAATTCGAGGCGGCCGGTCAGCCCCGCGTCGACTGCTCGCGCTCGAACTCGTCCCGCCAGGAGTACTCGGGCTCGAAGCCGAGCCGTGCGCGGGCCTTGTCGATGGACATGAGCGTCTCGAACTCGCCGAGCCCCGCCCGCAGCGGGACACCGGGGAAGTGCGTCGCCGCGAGCTCCGCCGACGGCACGGTCGTCCCGTTGTCGGAGGCGCACACGTCGTAGACCTCGAAGCCGGGCTCCGCTCGGGCCAGCGCCAGCGCGACCGCCTGCGCACCGTCACGGGCGTCGACATAGCTGAACAGGAGGTCGCGCCGGTACCCGGGCTCCGACGCCCGCGCGAACGTGCCGTACTCCCCCGGCGCCACGACGTTCGTGAACCGCAACGCGGTGATCGACGTCCCGTCGGCCCACCGCACCAACTGTGCGGCCATCGCCTCCTCGGCGACCTTCCCGAGCGCGTAGGTGTTGTTCGCGCGACTGACGGTCTCGTCGATCGGCAGGAACTCGGGCGCCTCCTCGAACGGGAATCCCATGGCCGTGATGCTCGACGCCGTCACGATCGTCCGGATCCCCGCCCGCAGCGCCGCGTGCAGCACGTTGAACGACACGGTCAGGTTGTTGTGGAACGTCGCCGCATCCGGCACGAGCCCGTTCACCGGGATCGCAGCCAGGTGCACCACGGCGTCGACAGCTGCGAACCTCGCCGTCACCCCGAGCAGGCTGTCGATCGTCTGCCCGTAGTCGGCCAGGTCCACCCGGGTGAACTCAGGCCCGGCCGCGCCCGCGACGTCGAGCCCGTGCACGTCGTGGCCGTCCCGCCGCAGTCGTTCGACGGTGGCGGAACCGAGCTTGCCCGAACTCCCGGTGACGGCGATGCGCATACGGATGATCCTAGGCTCGGGCCGGGAAGTCAGCAGGCAGCGGGAGCGCGGTCACCACGTGCCCGGCGGCGTCCTCGTCGTTCGCATGCAGATGGCCGACGCGCCCACCGGCCGGGAGTCCCGTCTCCGTGAAGAAGCCGCGGATCGTCTCGTACACTTCGACGATGTCGTGGGTGTCGCCGGCCTGCGTCAGCACGATGTCGCCCGACTGCACGTAGCGCTCACCACCGTCGACGAGCACCTTCCCCTTGCCCTCGGTGATGAACCAGATCTCGTGGTCGTCGTGGTGGTGCCGGTCGAACCGTCCACCGTCGACCGACACCGCGAAGCGCCCGATCGTGCCGATCTCGCTCCAGTCCGGCTTCGAACCCGGATGCACCCAGGAGCCCGGTTCGATCACCGGCATCAGCGGTCCTGCTTCCAGCTCGGGGCCGTTCCGGCGTCGAGGATGCGCGCGTCGGGCAGGCCGTCGAGCCCCGTCTCCGCGCCACCCGGCGTGTACACGACCGACAGCCGCAGCGGGCGCCACGTCGTGTTGTAGGTGGAGTGCACGGTGTCCTTCGGGATGTACACGGCGTCGCCCTCGCGGATCGGGAACGCCGGACCGTCGCCGACCGTCTGGACCCCCTCACCGGAGATCACCGTGATGACCTCCTCCTCGCCCGGGTGCTGGTGGGGTGCGTGGCCCTGCCCGGGGTAGACGATGACCTCGCCGACCGTGAGCCCGGCGCCCTCGTCGAGATGCGGGGTGACGAGCCACTTGATGGTGCCCCAGTCGAAAACCCGGGTGGGGACCTCGTCGGGGCGACGGCCGGCGGTGGCAGGGGTGATGGCGTGTTCGGTCATGTGAGGCTCCTCATCGAGTGGTCGTGCGGTGGGCGGTGCGGGCGGTCAGCGGGTCTGGATCGCTTTGAAGTCCTCGATCTGGCGCTTGATGGCGCGCTCGGTCGGGAGACGCTCGACGGATGATGCGCCGAAGAACCCGGAGACACCCGTCGTGTTGGCGAGGATGTAGGCGGCGTCCTCGGGCTCGGCGATCGGACCGCCGTGGCACAGAACGATGACGTCGGGGTTGATCGCGACGGCCGCGTCCCGCATCTCCTGTACCCGGTGCGCCGACTCCTCCAGCGAGAGCGCCGTGGTCGCGCCGATCGTGCCGGCGGTCGTGAGGCCCATGTGCGGGACGAGGACGTCGGCACCCGCCTCGGTCATCGCGACCGTCGACTGGACGTCGAAGACGTACGGCGCCGTGAGGAGGTCGCGCTCGGTGGCGAGGCGGATCATGTCGACCTCGAGGTCGTAGCCCATGCCCGTCTCCTCGAGGTTCTGGCGGAAGACGCCGTCGAAGAGCCCGACGGTCGGGAAGTTCTGCACGCCGGTGAACCCCATCGTCTTGAGTTCATCGAGGAAGCGCTCCATGATCCGGAACGGGTCCGTCCCGTTCACGCCGGCGAGCACCGGGGTGTCGCGGACGATCGGCAGCACCTCCCGGCTCATCTCCACGACGACCTGGTTGGCGTCCCCGTAGGCGAGCAGCCCCGACAGTGAGCCGCGACCGGCCATCCGATACCGGCCGGAGTTGTAGATGATGATGAGGTCGACACCGCCCGCCTCCGCGGACTTCGCCGAGATGCCGGTGCCCGCCCCGGCGCCGATGACGGCCTCACCGCGCGCGACGGTGGCACGGAGACGTTCAAGTGCGATGGTCCTGTCCATGGTCAGTCCTCTTCCGTTGTGCTGTGCTGGCCGCTGCTGTTCCGCTCGATCAGGGCGTGCAGGGTGTCGGCTGCGATCCTCGCGAACACCGGATCGTTGAGGTGTTCCGGACGGTCGACGACGGTGACCGCACTGCCCGCCACGCCCGCGAGCACCGCATCGACGAGCGCCGCGTCGGCCGCCGGGTCGCGGAAGGGCAAGCCCTCGGCGTCGAGCGCCGAGACACCGCCGCGCGGGATCAGCAGGACGGTGGGGGCCTCGGCTCCTGCGAGCTTCGCCCCGATCCGCTCGCCCAGTTCGCGGTTCTCGTCGACCGTGGTGCGCATGAGCGTCACCGTCGCGTTGTGGACGAAGAAGTCGCGATCGGAGAACCGCTCCGGCACGGTGTCGCGAGGGCCGAAGTTCACCATGTCGAGCGCACCGAGGCTGACGAGCTGCGGGACGCCTGCCGCGCCGGCCGCGGTGAGTCGGTCGGGGCCCGCCGTCAGCACGCCGCCGACGAGGTCGTCGGCGAGTTCGGTGGTGGTGAGGTCGAGGACCCCCGCGAGCATGCCGCTGCGGGCGAGTGACTCCAGCGCCTGCCCACCCGAGCCGGTGGCGTGGAAGACGAGGACCTCGTAGCCGAGTTCGTCGAGGCGCTCGCGAGCCACGTCGACCGCGGGCGTCGTGACCCCGAACATCGACGCCCCGACGAGCGGGCGGTCCGTCCGTTCGGCGGACGAGGCCGGACCGCGCGCCTGCGCAGCCGCCGCCATGCCGGCGATGGCCGCCACCGCGTTCCCGAGGACGGCACGGGAGATCTGGTTGATCCCCGCGATGTCGACCACGCTGTAGATGAGCGTCACGTCGTTCGCGCCGACGTACGGCGCGACGTCCCCGGACGCCATCGTCGACACGAGGAGCTTCGGGGCCCCGATCGGCAGTTCGCGGAAGACCCGGGCGGCGATGGCCGACCCGCCGCTGCCGCCGAGGGCGAGGACGGCGTCGACCCGCCCGGAGGCGTGCAGCCGGCCGATCACGGTCGCGGCACCCTCGGCCATCGCACTCACGGCGGCGCCACGGTCCTCCGCGGCGAGGAGCGTCTCGAGATCGGTCCCGGCAGTGGCCGCCACCTCGTGGTTCGGGTGGTCCACGGCAGCGTCGTACCCGTGGGGCTCGCGCGTTCCGGCGTCGACGACCACGACGTCCGCGCCCAGTTCGCCGAGACGCTCGGCGACCCATCGGTACTCGGCACCCTTGGTATCGAGGGTGCCGACGAGGGCGACGGTCGGTCTGGCTGGTGCTTCGGGTGCTGTCATCGTCGCTCTCCATCGTCGTCGTCGTGAGCGCGGGCCGGCCGCGTATCGGCGCGCCCCACCTGACGGATCCGCTTCGACCCCGCCAGCGCCTCCATCCTGGTCCAGGTTTTGAAACGTGTCAAGAAGTGTCGCACCATCCTCGCTTTCTTGCATACCAACGCTGTAGCATCGGGTTTTGAAACGTGTCAGAGTTGATCGCCGAGCGAGCTGCGACGCGCCCTGCCTGACGAAAGGACCAGCAGCCACGATGGTGACCACGAGCGCCCCCAGATTCGAGCACCTCCGCGAGGCCCGAGGGATCGGCGACGCCACCCCGAGGCTGAGCTGGACGAACCTCGCACCCGCCGGCTGGGAGCAGCACGCCGCCGAGATCGAGATCACCCGCGACGGACGGGTCACGACCACGGGCCGGGTCGCCACCGGTGAATCCGTCCTCGTCGCCTGGCCCGCCGCTCCACTGCGCTCGCGTGAGGTGGCATCGGTGCGCGTACGGGTGTGGGGCACCGACAGCGGCCCTGGTCAGGCGATCGAGGCGGCCGACTGGAGCCCGTCGTCGACGGTCGAGGCCGGCCTGCTCGCACCGGGCGACTGGGTCGCGGTGCCGGTAGCAGCCGACTGGGATGAGGAGCCGGAGAGCGACACACGTCGGCCACCCTTGCTGCGGCGGGACTTCACCGTCGGTGCCGACCTCGTCTCGGCGCGGTTGTACCTCACGGCGCACGGCGTCTACGAGGCGGAGATCAACGGTCGTCGCGTCGGGGACGAGGCGCTCGCGCCGGGCTGGACCAGCTACGCGAGCCGGCTGCGCACGGCGACGCACGATGTCACCGACCTCCTGCAGCCAGGCGACAACGCCATCGGCTCCTGGATGGGCGACGGCTGGTACCGGGGCCGCCTGGGGTGGCGCGGTGGCTTCCGCAACCTGTTCGGCTCGGACCTGTCGCTCATCGCCCAGCTCGAACTCCGCTATGAGGACGGTCGCGTCGAGACCATCGTGACCGACGAGCACTGGCGCGCCTCGTTCGGCCCCATCATCAGCTCCGGAAACTACGACGGTGAGCACTACGACGCCCGCGAGGAGCACCCCGGATGGTCGGAGCCCGGCTTCGACGACAGCGGTTGGACAGGCGTACGGATCGGCACACGCGACCCCGCCACCTTCGTCGCGCCGCAGGGCCCCCCGGTGCGCGCGACGCAGGAGGTCGCGCCGATCGCGGTCCTCACGAGCCCGAGCGGCAGGCGCATCCTCGACCTCGGCCAGAACCTCGTCGGTCGACTGCGCATCCGGGTCACCGGTCCGGCGGGCGAGACGGTCGTGTTCCGGACCGCGGAGGTCATGCAGGAGGGCGAGATCTACACCCGTCCACTCCGTGAGGCGAAGGCGACCGACAGCTACACCCTCGCCGGCCGCCCGGCTCCGGCGGACGGCGGTGCCGCGGAGGAGTGGGAGCCGCGGTTCACGATCCACGGCTTCCGGTACGCGGAGATCACCGGATGGCCGGGCGATCTCGACGAGGCGGTCGCGAACGGTGACATCGTCGCGCGGGTCTACCACTCCGACCTCGAGCGAACGGGTTGGTTCGAGAGCTCCGACGAGCGGGTGAACCGCCTGCACGAGAACGTGCTCTGGAGCATGCGTGGGAACTTCGTCGACCTCCCCACCGACTGCCCGCAGCGGGACGAGCGCGTCGGTTGGACCGGCGACCTGCAGGTCTTCGCGCGCACCGCCTCGTTCCTGTACGACGTGTCGGGCATGCTCGGCTCCTGGTTGCAGGACGTCGCGGTCGAGCAGCACGAGGACGGCACCGTGCCCTGGTACGTCCCGTTCATCCCCGACGACGGCCAGTGGACGCCGAACCGACCCGGCGCCGTGTGGGGCGACGTCGCCGTCCTCACCCCGTGGGTGCTCTACGAGCGCTTCGGCGACATCGGCGTCCTCGCGGTCCAGTACGACAGCGCGAAGCGGTGGGTCGACCTCGTCCACCGGCTCTCCGGTCCCGACCACCTGTGGAACGAGGGGTTCCAGCTGGGCGACTGGCTCGACCCGGCCGCACCACCGGATCGCCCGGCGGAGTCGCTCACCGACCGCCACCTCGTCGCCACCGCCTACTCGGCCTGGTCCACGGCGCACCTCGCGAAGACCGCCGCCGTGCTCGGCCGAGTGGACGACGCTGAGCACTACGCCGAGCTCGCTGAGGCGACCCGCAGGGCGTTCCTCGCGGAGTACGTCGGCGAGGACGGGCTGATGACGAGTGATGCGCAGACCGCGTACTCGCTCGCGATCGCGTTCGAGCTCCTGCCGGACCCGGCGGCCGTCGACCGCGCCGGCGAGCGGTTGAGCGCCCTCGTCGCCGCCGCCGGCAATCGCATCGCGACGGGCTTCGTCGGGACGCCGATCGTCAGCGACGCGCTGACGACGTCGGGCCATCTCGACCGCGCCTACGACCTGCTGCTCGAGGACGAGTGCCCGTCCTGGCTGTACGCGGTGGGACAGGGCGCGACCACGATCTGGGAACGCTGGGACAGCATGCTGCCCGACGGGACCGTGAACCCGGGGCAGATGACCTCGTTCAACCACTACGCGCTCGGAGCGGTGGCCGACTGGCTGCACCGGGTCGTCGCCGGTATCGCTCCAGCCGCACCCGGCTACCGCTCGATCCTGTTCCGGCCCCGACCCGGCGGCGGGCTCACCCACGCCTCGGCCGTGCACCTGACGCCCTACGGGCGGGCCTCGGTCGCCTGGCGGATCGTCGACGGCACGCTGCACGTCGAGGTCGAGGTGCCCACGGGGACGACGGCGATGATCGACCTCCCCGGCCACCCGCCGTTCCCCGTCCGCTCCGGCCTCCACACCGTTGCTCGCGAACTGTCACTTCCGGCTAGTGTGCAGGCCTCGCACTAGCCGCAAGCGACAGTTCGCGGGCGGAATAGGGGGGAACTGGGGCCGGTTGAATCAACAGTGAAGAAGATCGGGTTCCTGTCCTTCGGACACTGGCAAGACGTTCCGGGCTCCAGCGTGCGCACCGGGCGTGACGCACTGCTGCAGAGCATCGACCTCGCGGTCGCGGCGGAGGAGGTCGGCGTCGACGGCGCGTACGTGCGCGTGCACCACTTCGCCCGGCAGCTCGCGTCACCGTTCCCGCTCCTGGCGGCGATGGCGGCGAAGACCTCGACGATCGAACTCGGCACCGGTGTCATCGACATGCGGTACGAGAACCCGCTCTACATGGCCGAGGAGGCGGCGGCCACCGACCTCATCAGCGACGGCCGACTGCAGCTCGGCGTGAGCCGGGGATCACCCGAGACAGCCCTCCGCGGGTCGGAGTCGTTCGGTTACGTGCCGGGCGACGATGAGACCGACGCGGACATCGCCCGCTCGCACACCGAGGTGTTCCGTGCCGCCATCGCCGGTGCGGGCGTAGCTCGCGCCAACCCGCAGATGACGGGGACCAACGGCCTGCTCGCGATCCAGCCGCAGTCGCCGGAGCTCGGCGAGCGCATCTGGTGGGGCGCCGGCTCGCGGTCCACGGCGGTGTGGACTGCGGAGCAGGGCATGAACCTCATGTCGTCGACGCTCCTCACCGAGGACACCGGGGTGCCGTTCGACGAACTGCAGGCGGAGCAGATCCAGATGTTCCGCGACGCCTGGTCCGAGGCCGGCCACGAGTGGCAGCCGCGGGTCTCCGTGAGCCGCAGCATCCTGCCGCATCGATGATGAGACGCGCCGCTACTTCGGACTGCGCGCCCAGGCAGACTCGAAGGATCAGGTCGGACACCTCGACGGCGGACTCGCGCGCTTCGGCCGCAGTTTCATCGGCGAGCCCGACGTCATCGCCGCAGAGCTCGCGGCCGACGCCGCCGTGCAGGCCGCCGACACCGTCCTCGTCACCGTCCCGAACCAGCTCGGCGTCGAGTTCAACGCGCGCATCCTGGAGTCGATCGTCAAGGACATCAACCCGTCCCTCGGGTAGCCCAAGGAGGCCAACGGCGAACTGGAGTGGTACGCTTTTCTGTACCACTCCAGGAGGCTCTTCATGTCAGCGATCACCGCGACCGACGCACGCAAAAACTTGTTCGGTCTCATCCAGCAGGTGAACGACGACCACGTCCCGGTCGAGGTCGTGTCGAAGCGGGGAAACGCGGTCCTCGTCTCGAAGGACGATTACGACGCCATGGTCGAGACGGCCTACCTGCTCCGCAACGCCAAGGGCGCCGAGCGCCTCCTCGCCTCGATCGAACGCGCTCGGAACGGCGAGTTCGAGACCCACAAGCTGCTCGGCGCGTGACCCGGCAGCTGGCCTTCGACCGCAGCGGCTGGGAGGACTACACCTCCTGGCAGAGCCAAGACCGCAAGACGCTCAAGCGGATCAATCTGCTCATCCAGGACGTCCTCCGGGATCCGTTCGTGGGCATCGGGAAGCCCGAGCCCTTGAAGCACATCCTCTCAGGAGCCTGGTCCCGACGGATCGACGACGCGAACCGACTCGTGTACCTCGTGACCGACACCCACATCGTCATCCTGCAGGCGCGCGACCACTACTGACGATCGGCGCCGGTCCCGCCCGCGCGCAGCCACGGCCCGAAGGCGCGCACGAGGAGCGGCATCACGACGAAGGTGAGCAGCGAGACGAGCGTCACCGACAGGATGAGCGTCACCACCGGGATCGGCAGGCCGAGGATGAGTGGCCCGAGCGCCAACAGCAGCAGCGTGATGAGCGGGTACACCCCGAGCCAGGTGACGACCGCCATCTTCCAACGGGGCGGCGGCGTCATGCCGCGTACGCCCCGGCGGCGATGTCCTCGACCAGCGTCGGGCCGGTGGCATCCCATCCGTACGCGGCGCGGGTCGCCGCGCTGGACGCCGTCATCTCGGCTCCGAAGAAGCGCCCGATGAACCCGAAGTGGCCCATCGCGTCATCCGGGTCGATCGATGTCGTCGGGAGGCCGAGCATCCCGCCGATCGCCTCGGCGATCCGGCGCGTCTGCACGCCTTCCTCACCGACGGCGTGCACTCGGGCTCCCGCAGGAGCCTGCTCGAGCGCGAGTCGCACGAGTCGGGCCGCATCGCTGCGGTGCACGGCGGCCCAGGAGTTCGAGCCGTCGCCGATGTATCCGGAGACACCCGTGCGCCGCGCGGCCGCGACGATCTGTGCGATGAACCCGTGGTCGTGGTGGCCGTGCACGGTCGGTGCGAAGCGGAGAGCGATGCTCCGGACCCCGCGATCCTGGTACTCGAACGCGAGGTTCTCGCTTCCACCGCGCATCGACTCCGGCCCGACGGCCGGGTGCGGATCGGTCTCGAGCACCGGCCGGTCCGCGTCGGGTCGGAACAGTCCTGAAGCGAGGCCGAGTGTCTTCCCGGACCCGACCAGCGCTTCGGCAAGCGTCTCGACCGCCATGCGCTCAGCGCGGTTCGACTCCGCAGGGTTCGACCAGTCGTGCTTGTTCGCGAGATGGAGCGTCGCCTCGGACTCCACGGCTCCGCGACGGAGCGACACGAGGTCGTCGAGATCACCGCGGAGGACGACCGCCCCCTTCGCTTCGAGGGAAGCCGCGGAGGCGTTGCTGCGGGCGAGGCCGAGCACCTCGTGACCCGCCGCGAGCAACTCATCGACGGCGGCGCTCCCGATCCAGCCGCTTGCTCCGGTAACGAAAACACGCATGGCGTGCTCCTTTCATGTCAGTGAATGACATCACTCTAGCACCTGATGTCGGCCACTGTCATCGCTAAGATGGATCCATGGCTCGTTGGCAAGCGGATACCGAAGGGCGGCTCAAGCTGGCCGCCATCGAACTCTTCGGGACGCATGGATTCGAGGCCGTCACGGTGAGCGACATCGCCGCAGCCGTCGGCGTCACCGAGCGCACCTTCTTCCGCTACTTCACCGACAAGCGCGAAGTGCTGTTCACGAACCAGGACGACTATCAGGCGCGGTTCCTGGACGCCCTCCTCGCATCCGAAGCCACGGCGCCGATGACACTCGTCGAGGCCGCACTCCACGGGGGCGCGGCGTTCTTCGCGGACGAACGGCGCCCGTGGTCCCGCGCACGCCAGCGGATCGTCGACTCCAGCGCAGCACTGATGGAACGCGAGTCGCTCAAGCGCAGCTCGCTCACCGATGCTCTCACGACCGCACTCATCGCAAAGGGCGTCGCTCCCGTACTCGCGGCACTCGCAGCGCAGAGCGGTTCCGCTGCCTTCCACCTAGCCTTCGCCGCCTGGATCGCCGACGACGAGACGAGATCGTTCACCGAACTGCTCGACGACGTCCTCGCCGACCTCCGCGCCCTCCTCGGCTGACCACGCGCGGCGCCTGAAGGTTAGGGCAACGTCTGCGGCGACTGCCAGGCACCCGAGCCGTCTCGCTCCAGCGGCAGCTCGGTGACGACGGCCGGCCCGGCGGTCGGGAGGGGTGCGAGCACGCGCGGTTCCGGTTCCAGAACCACCTCGATGCCGGACGCCTGCAGCTCCTCCACGTCGAGCACGATGAGCACGAGCGGCAGCTGGAGCGACCCATAGACCCGCTCGAGCACCTCGGGCAGTCGGTCGGCGGTCGTCGCGTGGACGAAGCCGGCGTCGACGAACGGCACGGCTCTCGTCGACACCTCGTACTCGCCGAACGGCCGACTGGCCTCCCAGTCGTCGACGATCGCGACATGCAGGATCTTCGTCATCTCCACCCTCTCCGTTTAATGAGACGTTACCGTATCATTAGAGCATGGAATCGAGACGTGGTCGCCCGACGGCAGCCGAACGTGACCGACGGCGCGACGCGATCCTCGACGCCGCCATCCGCCGGTTCACCGAGCACGGGTACGGCGGGACGACGATCGAGGCGGTCGCCACCGACGCGGGCGTGACGAAGCGGACGATCTACACCTGGTTCGGTGATCTCGCCAGCGTGCTGACCGCGGCGGTCGAACGGCAGCACGCGTACCTCCTCGCAGCCGACGAGGCAAGGTCCGAGGCGGAGCCCCTCGAGGACGCGGCGACACGACTCGTGATCGCGCTGCACTCGGACGTCTCGGTCGCCCTGCACCGACTCGTGATCGCGGAGTCTCCACGCTTTCCCGACGTCGCCGCCGGCTTCTACGTGGCCGGCCCAGCCCGCTCCATCGCGTTCCTCGCCGGCCACGTCGGCGAACGGGCGGAGCAGCTCTACACCCTGCTCCTCGGCGAACCGCATCGACGCAGGCTGCTCGGCTTGTCCGCTGCGCCGACGCCGGCCGAAGCAAGAACGCACGCCCGCGAGTGCCTGACATTGGTCGTCGACGAAGAGTCCACGCACCCGGCCATGCTCAGCGGTCGAGCGTGACCACGTCGCTCAGGCCCGCGGTCGCGTCGGCGGCCAGAACCCCGTCACGCGCGAAATCGGCCCACATCTGACGCAGGAAGCGGCCACGACGGTCGACCTCGGCCCACGTCGCCGAGCCGATGAGCGCCGTCCGGCTCCACGACCGTTCGGTGCCGAGGAGCAGGGGCAGGTCCGTCACGTGCGACGCCCCGTAGGGACTGCCGGGCGGCGCCCAGCTGAGCTCGTACCGCGTGGCCCGACCGCCGGACGCCCGATGGCGTTCGACGAACTTCCGGGCGTCGCGCGTATAGGTCACGTGCGTCGTCGCGCCGACGAGCGCCCGCCGGATCGGATCACCGACGAGCGGCATCGAGGTCATGCGGGCGAAGGCCGGGATGAGCGGCACGTACAGCCGCGTCTCCTCCGTCGTCGAGCCGATGAGGACGTCGATGCGCGAGGCGGCTTCCCGCCAGGCAGCGTCGCGGTCGGCCTCCGCCGGGAGCGGTGCGTGACCGTATTGAGTGCCGAACGCCATGCCTCCGCGCAGTCCGAACCGTCGCGCCGCCCGCTCCACCTGCTCTTCGAGCGCGAGCAACTCGACCACCGGGGTGTCCCGCGTCGGGCTGCCGGCCGCCCGCATCATCGCGTTCGCCATCTTCGCCCGCCCGCTGCTGATGCCGAGCGGCGCGCTCTGGACGATGGCGCGCTGGAAGAGCCCCGCGGTACCGTCGCTGATCATGAGGTGCGCGATCGCATCGCCGCCCGCCGACTGCCCGAAGAGCGTGACCGACCCCGGGTCGCCGCCGAACGCAACGATGTGCTCGTGGACCCACCGGAGCGCGAGGACGAGGTCCAGCAGGCCGAGGTTCGCCGGCAGCGTCTCACCGTCACCGAGGAAGCCGAGGATCCCGAGCCGGTACGTGACCGACACCACGATGACCCGCTGCTCGACGACCAGGCTGATCGGATCGTAGACATCGAGGTCACCGGCGCCCGTGACGTAGGCGCCGCCATGGATCCACACCATCACCGGCAACGACTCGTCCGGGCGCAGGTCGGCAGGGACCGTGATCGAGAGCGCCTGGCAGTCCTCGGAGTCGACCATGCCCTCGCCAGCGCCCTCGAGGACGGCCTCGAGCACCCGGGAGGAACGCTGCGGTGAGGCCGGCGCCCGCTCGAAGGCCCGGAACGGCACCGGATCGCCGTCGGCGCCGACGGGAAGACCGGTCGGCACCGGCACCTCGAAGCGCCCCGCGCGGGCATACGGGATGCCGCGAGCCCGAACCACCGCGCCGTCGACCCGACCCAGGATCGTGCCGAGGGAGGTCTCGAAGCTGCGTGTGTCGCTCATCGCTCCACGGTATCCGCCGCTCCGGTTGAGTTGCCCGGAACCGTGCATATTTACGGTGAAAACGCACCGTTCCGGGCGACTCAGCGCTCGGTCTACGGGATGCGGATGTAGACCGGGTCGCCCCAGATCGACAGACGGTGCTGGACGTAGCGACCCCAGTCGGGAGAGTCGTACATGCCGCCCGCGCCGTCGTAGATCGCGATGTGACCTTCCGGCCAGTAGAGCAGGTCACCGGCGACGGCCTCCGACGCCGAGATCTGCACGCCCGACGCGGCCTGCGCACCGGCGCCGCGAGGCAGGGACACACCGAACGCCGCGAAGACATACTGCACGTAGCCGTCGCAGGCGAAGCTGTCGGACGGGTCGTTGCCGTTGCCATAGGGGACGACGCCGACGAACTGCGCCGCGTAGGCGAGGATCGCCTCGCCGGATCGGGCGACGGCTGGAGCCGCGTAGGTTCGTCCCGCCGAAGCCGACGCGGACGACGAGGAGGCGGCGGATGCACTCGCGGCCGCCTCGGCTGCGGCAGCTGCAGCGGCGGCCGAGGCGGCGTCGACCTCCTCCTGGCTGGTTGCGCCGTAGCCGTCGCGCACGAAGGGCACATCGGCTGCGGTCGACGGCACGGAGTACGACACCGACTGCATCGTCGCTGCAGACGGGATCGCGCCACCGGTCGCCGCATCGACGTCGACGCCCGCAGCGGCCGCCGGCAGCGACACCGACACGAAGAGCCCGGTGGCGAGCGTCATCACGCCGAACGTGGCGAACGGCTTGGCGCGCTTCGCGAACGAGCTCTTGGCGCGTGGGGCCGAGGGCCGCTTGGTGGGCACGAGGTCGACGTGACGTCGCTCCTCCTCGGCGGAGGCGGTCCAGCTGGCGTCCTCGAGTCGAGCCGCGCGACGGGCGGCTCGTGGGCTGAGGGCCACGTGGCGGCCGCCGGTCCGGGTGGGTGTCGAGGGGGTCACGGCCGGAGTGTTCGGGTCGCGGCGCTCGAGGGCGCGCGCAGGGGTGGTGCTGGTCATGTACGGGGTACCGTCCTGGGTCTCGGTCGCGTCGGGGGCGCGCTCGGTTCATGCTCGGTGGGTGCAGCATCGCCTCGGCGGAGCCGCCCCTCGATGACCGCGGTCGACCGGTTGCCCGATCCGAGGGAGGCGAAACGGCCACCCTACGTGGACGTCCCTGAGAGGATCCTCCGCTTGGCGCAGCCTGTGGAGGACCGATGAAGCCCGAATCGCCGATTTGCTAGCATTGTGCTCGCAATCCCTTCCCATGAGAGGTGACGACATGCCCACGGTGACCGTCCGAAATCTCGATGAGGACACGAAACGCGGTCTGCAACAGCTCGGCGCCATGCACGGACGATCGATGGAGGCGGAGATCCGGGCGATCCTCGCTGCGGCCGTCAGGACGACGACGGCTGAGGATCTCCGCGCCGCCTCGGCCGCCGACAGCGACCGACCGGGGCTGGCGGAGCGTATCCATCAGCGCTTCGTCGACCTCCACCTCGACGGTGAACTCGTCATCGAACTGCCCGACCGCACCACGACCACCCGACCGAATCCGTTCGACGATGCCGCGAGCGCCGACGCGGATGACCCGGCCCCGAGGTGATCATCCTCGACACGAACGTCGTCTCCGAACTGTTCAGGCCACGGCCCGACCCCACGGTTGCCCGGTGGCTCGACCAGCAGGACGAGGCCGACCTCCACCTCACCGCGATGACCGCTGCCGAGCTCCTCGAAGGAGCCCTGCGCCTCCCTGCAGGCGCTCGCCGATCGGCGCTCGTCGGGGCCGTGGCGACCGTACTCGACGCCGACTTCGCAGGACGCGTCCTCCCCTTCTCTGCGGAAGCCGCGCTCGACTACGCGGAGCTCATGACGACGCGACGCCGCTCCGGCAACCCCATCGGACCTCAGGATGCGATCATCGCGGCCATCGCGAGATCCTCCGACGCCGCTCTCGCGACGCGGAACACGCGCGACTTCGCCGGTGTCGGCCTCCACCTCATCGACCCGTGGGTCCCCGACCACCTGGCATGACGCAGGACGGCACCAGACTCAGGCCTGGTCGACGCCGACCGTCGACTGCCGGACGACGAGTTCCGGCTGGAAGACGATCTGCTCGGGCACGCGTCGAGCGCCCGCGTCCGCCTCACGGAGCAGGAGCTCGACGGCGGTGTGGCCGATGAGTGCGCTCGGCTGACGGATCGACGACAGCGGGACGACCGCCGCCGACGCGAAGTCGATGTCGTCGTATCCGATCAGGGCGATGTCGTCCGGCACGCGCACCGAACCGAGCATGCTGAACGCCTGCAGGACCCCCATCGCGAGGAGGTCGTTGGCCGCGAACACCGCGTCGGGCCAGTCGTCACGAGGACGGTTCCGAATGGTCTCGCCCGCGGAACGGCCCTGCAGCACCGTCAACGCGGTGGTCTCCACGACCTCGAGGGTGACCTCGGCACCACCGGCCGCGGCTGCATCGACCGCCTGACGCGCACCGGCGAGCCGGTCGACGACCTGCCGGAGCGAGGACGGACCACCCACGACCGCGATACGACGCCGACCGAGTCCGATGAGGTGCTCGACCGCGACCCGCCCGCCCGCGACGTCGTCGACGGCGACCGATGAGAAGCTCGTGTCATCGGTCTGCCGATCGACGAGGACCGTCGGCGTCCCGCGGTCGCGCAGCCGGCTGAGTCGGGTGAGGTCGTCGCCGAGCGGAGTGATGAGGACGCCGGCGACCCGCTGCTCCTCGAAGAGGTCGAGGTAGGCGCGCTCGCGGTCGATGCTCTCGTCGCTGTTTCCGAGCAGGACCGACCACCCCTCCGCATCGGCCCGGTCCTCGGCACCGCGGGCGACGTCGGTGAAGAACGGGTTGCCGACGTCGAGCACGACGAGGCCGACACTGCGGCTGCGACCGGCCCGGAGCTGGCGGGCCGCGTCGTTCCGCACGAAGCCGAGCTCGTCGATCGCCGCGTGGACGCGGTCGACCGTGACGGGCGAGACCTTCTCGGGGCGGTTCAGCACGTTGGAGACGGTCCCGACCGAGACGCCGGCTCTCGCCGCGACGTCCTTCACGCTCGCGCTCACGGCTCCCCTTCGCCTGTCGGACCCGCCAGGCGACGCCGGACGGGCTGGCTCATTGTTGCACGCAGCGCCTTCGCGCGCCCGTGCAGTCGGCTGCCCGGTCGTCTCCGTCCCCAACTCAGGAGTTCCCGGGCGCGGCGCCCCCGCCCGACCCCGACACACCGGGCGACTCCTGAGAACGGGCCACCCACCCATCGCCGCCCCCAACTCAGGAGTTCCCCGGCGCGGCGCCCCCGCCCGCCCCCGACACACCGGGCGACTCCTGAGAACGGCGCGACGATCAGGCGGGATCGACCGGCAGGGCCGAAGCGGCGGGCAGGGTGACGACGACCTCGAGACCGTGGCCGGGACGGTTGTGCAGCACGATCGCCCCACCCGCGTTACGCGCGATGGCGGCGACGATCGCGAGCCCGAGCCCGGAACCGTGCCCGGAGGACCGCGTCGCGTCCGACCGACTGAACCGCTCGAGCGCCCGCGGTTCGAAGGCCGGGTCGAGCCCTCCGGCGTTGTCCGACACTCGCAGCGTGAGCTGACCGCCGTCGTCGTCGAGCATGACCGACACGCGGCGCGGAGCACCCCCGCGCTCGGTGAACGCCTGCAGCGCGTTCCCCGCGAGGTTGTCGACGACCCGACCGACATCGTCGGCGCGCACGGCGTACACCGCCGCGCCGTCCCCCGGCCCGCTCTCGGCGATCGCGCTCACGTACTCGACCTCGATCCCGGCCAACGCGTCGTCCGAGGCGACCCGGAACCGCGCGCGCTCGACCGCCTCGAGCACGTCGGCCTCCAACCTGGCCGCGCTCGTCCGCTCCTCCGGCGTCGCCGCCTCGATGCGGGACAGCTCGAGCAGTGAGGTGACGAGCGCCGACAACCGCGTCGCACTGCGCTCGGCCCCCTCGATGTCGGCGAGCAGTTGCTCGCGCGACGAGTCCTCGAGGCGCGCGAGTTCGAGCTGGGTGCGGAGGATCGCGAGCGGCGTGCGGAGCTCGTGACTCGCGTCGGACACGAGCTGTCGTTCGCGGTCCGCCGAGGCCCGCAGTCGCTCGATCAGGTCGTTGAGGGTGATCGCGAGCTGCGCGATCTCGTCGTCCGCGCGGCCGACCGGCAGCACCTCGTCCGTCGACCGTTCGCTGAGGCTCTGCGCACTCACCCGGAGCCGGGTGACGGGCCGGAGCGACACCGTCGTCAGGATCCATCCGCCGGCCGCAACACCGAGGACGAGGAGCGCGAAGGACCCGACGAGGAGGAGCCGCATCTGGACGAGGACGGTCGTCTCCTCGGCCTCGTCGCGCCCGGCGATGACGTACCAGGTGTCGCCACCGACGGTCACGGGCTGTGACAACAGGATGTAGGTGGCGGGACCGGCGTCGACCGTGGTGACCTCCCGCGTCGCGGCGAGCGCCGGGAGTTGCGCGGCGAGCGTCGTCGGCAGGCTGAAGACCGGGATGGAGCCGTCAGGGGCGATGACCGCGATGCGGGTGCCGAGGCCGGGCCCCTGGAGCGGGTCATCGGGTCTCGCCTGCAGCGCGAACACGTATTGTGCGCCGTCACTGCGGAGCGCCTGGACGGTGCCGTCGCGGACGATGCGCTCCAGCTGGGCGTTGATCGCGAGCCCGGCGAAGAGCGACACGACGACGGCGATGAGCAGACTGCCCCCGGCGATCCGCGTGCGGATGCCGTGGTGCCGCGTCGACCGGCGACGGTCCGACGACATGCCTCAGCTCCCTGCGGCGACGAGCGAGAAGCCCACGCCGCGGCTCGTGACGATGCGGACGCCCGCCTCCGCCAGGTCGAGTTTGCGACGGAGACGGCTGATGTACTGGTCGACGACGTTCGGGTCGATATTGTCGAAGGTCTCCCAGACCTCCCGCAGCATGGCCGCCCGCGAGACGACGACGCCCGGATCGGTCGCGAGCACCCGGAGGACGTCGAACTCGGTCCCGCTCAGCGGCACGTCGTGGTCGCCGACGCGCGCGCGGTGCCGGTGCAGGTCGAGCGTCAGCCCACCGACGTCCAAGCGGGGCTGCACGGTGAGCGCGTCCCGCCGCCGGACCGCGCGGATCCGGGCGGCGAGCTCGGCGAAGGCGAACGGCTTGATCATGTAGTCGTCGGCTCCGGCGTCAAGCCCGCGGACCCGGTCGTCCACGGCGTCGCGCGCCGTGAGCAGGATCACCGCGAGCGTCGGGTCGAGGCCTTTGAGCTCGCGGCAGACGGCGAATCCGGAGAGCCCTGGAAGCATGACGTCGACGACCGCGACCTGGAAGCCCGCGTCGCCACCGGACGCCGGCGCGATCGCCTGCCGCGCGAGGTCCAGCGCGGTCGGGCCGTCGAACGCGGTCGTCACGTCGTGGCCGTCCGACCCGAGACCGCGGGAGAGGAGGCCAGCCATCTCGCGTTCGTCATCGACGACGAGGATCCGCACGGTCGTCCTCCTTCGCCATCGAGCATCCACAGCCTAGGCGAGCCGACCGGGGCGCCGTTTCTGAAGGTCCTGTCAGGAACGACCGCTTCGCCTTGCCGCCCGCGATCCGGCGGCCATACAGTGCAGGTGCTCCCGACCCTGAATCGATTCACATCCCGCCGGGAGCGAGCCCCTCACCGTGGAGGAACGGACCCTCAATGACGATCGACCATCCAGCGCAGCCGGCGCGCACCGAACCCGCCGGGCGCAGCGCCGAGCCGGCGCTCTCCCTCATCGGAGCCGCCAAGACCTTCGGCCCCGTCGTCGCCCTGGCCGACGGCACCATCCAGATCGAGGCCGGCGAGATCCACGCGCTCGTCGGCGAGAACGGCGCCGGGAAGTCCACGCTCGTGAAGATCCTCGCCGGGCTCTACACCCCCGATGCCGGCGACTTCACCCTCGCAGGGAAGCCCGTCGCCTTCCGCGGGGTCGCCGACAGCAAGGCCGCGGGCATCTCCGTGATCTACCAGGAGCCGACCCTGTTCCCCGACCTCACCGTCGCCGAGAACATCTTCATCGGCCGCCAGCCGAAGAACGGCCTCGGACTCATCAGCACTGGCGCCATGCGGAAGGCCGCCCGCGCCCTGTTCGACCGCCTCGGCGTCCAGATCGACCCCGACCGCGTCGCCGAGGGGCTCTCGATCGCCGACCAGCAGATCATCGAGATCGCGAAGGCCATCTCGCTCGACGCCAAGGTCCTCATCATGGACGAACCGACCGCCGCGCTCTCCGGCGTCGAGGTCAACCGCCTCTTCCAGGTCGCCCGCTCCCTGCGCGACGCGGGCGCCGGCATCATGTTCATCTCCCACCGCTTCGAGGAGGTCTTCGCGCTGTGCGACCGCATCACGGTCATGCGCGACGGCCGCTACATCGCCACGCACGTCACGAGCGAGACGACGGTCGACGCGATCGTCCGGCAGATGGTCGGTCGCGACATCGCCGCCCTCTTCCCCAAGCAGGACGCGGAGATCGGCGACGCGGTCCTCGCCGTCGACGGGCTGTCGCGCGCCGGCGTCTTCTCCGACATCTCGTTCACGGTGCGCTCGGGTGAGATCGTCGCCCTCGCGGGACTCGTCGGCGCCGGGCGCACCGAGGTCGCCCGCGCCGTCTTCGGCATCGACCCCTACGACACCGGACGCGTCACGCTCGACGGCAAGCCGGTCAAGGCCGGCGACCCGCAGGCCGCGATCGACGCCGGCATGGGCTTCGTCCCGGAGGACCGCCGCAAGCAGGGTCTCGTGATGGACCTGTCTGTCGCCCGCAACGCGACCCTCACCCTCCGCCACCGGCTCGCGCGGTTCGGGATCATCTCCGGCCGCCGCGAACGCGAGGCGGCCGAGGAGTGGTCGGCCCGCCTCCAGGTGAAGACCGGCTCCCAGGAGTACGCGGTCTCCACCCTCTCCGGCGGCAACCAGCAGAAGGTCGTCCTCGCGAAGTGGCTCGCCACCGAGCCGACCTTCCTCATCGTCGACGAGCCCACCCGCGGCATCGACGTCGGCACGAAGAGCGAGGTCCACCGCCTCATCTCCGAGCTCGCCGGCCGCGGCATCGCGATCCTCATGATCTCCTCCGAACTGCCCGAGGTCCTCGGCATGGCCGACCGCGTCCTCGTCATGCACGAGGGCCGGATCACCGCCGAGCTCACCCGCGAAGAAGCGACCCCGGAGACCGTGATGCACGCGGCCACCGGTTCCCTGGAAGGCGCACGATGACCGACACCACCACCAAGCCGGGAGGCGGCGGCCCCGTCACCGTCGCGACCGAGCGCACGACGAACCCGATCGCGTCGATCGTGCGACTCCGGGAACTCCCGGTCACCGTCGCCCTCGTCGTCCTCGTGCTCGTGACCTACCTCGCGAACCCGCTGTTCCTGTCGGCGCAGGGGGTGAAGGACCTCCTCCTCAACGCGACGATCATGATCATCCTCGCCGTCGGTCAGGCGCTCGTCATCATCACCCGCAACGTCGACCTGTCCGTCGGCTCGATCCTGGGGCTCGTCGCCTTCGCGACCGGCACGATGTTCGCGACGATGCCGCAGCTGCCGATCATCGCGGTGTTCGCCATCGCGATGCTGCTCGGCGCGGTGCTCGGCGCGATCAACGGTGCGCTCGTCACGATCGCGAAGGTCCCCGCCCTCGTGATCACCCTGGGCACGCTCTACATCTACCGAGGCCTGAACAACGCGTGGGCCGGTGGCACGCAGTACTTCGCGGACGACCGCCCCGACGCGTTCGGGAACCTGTCCGTCGACACCGTCCTCGGCTTCCCGGTCATCACCCTCATCGCGATCCTCGTCGTGGTCGTCGTCGCCGTCTACATGGCCGGCGCCCGCTCCGGCCGCGACCTCTACGCGATCGGGTCGGACCCCGACGCCGCGAAGCTGTTCGGCATCCCGGTCGGCCGCCGCGTCTTCCTCGCCTTCCTGGCGAACGGCCTGCTCGCGGGACTCGCCGGCGTGCTCTACGCCTCGCGCTTCAACTCGGTCGGCGCGACCACCGGGTCCGGTATGGAGCTCGACGTCGTCGCGGCGGCCGTGGTCGGCGGTGTCGCGATCTTCGGCGGCAGCGGCTCGGTCGCCGGGGCCGCGATCGGCGCGATCCTCCTCACCACCATCACGAGCGCCCTCACCGCCCTGCGCGTCGACAAGTTCTGGCAACAGGCGATCGTGGGCATCCTCATCCTGGCCGCGATCATCATCGACCGCGTCGCCAGCCTCCGTACGGCCAAGAAACTGCGAATGAGCGAGGCACGCGATGTCTGATCTGAAGACCCCGGCAGCCCCGAAGGCTCCGTTCACCAAGGGCTCCGGCCCGCTCGGCACCGACACCACCGGCGTGCTCGTGGCCGAACCGAAGGGCCGCACCGGTGCCTCGCGCATCCTCCTCGGTCGCGACGCGATCATGATCTACGCGCTGCTCGTCGTCGTCATCGGCGCCTGCCTGCTCATCCCGCGGTTCGCCTCCCCCGTCACCGTGGGCTTCCTCCTCCTCGACGTCATCCCGATCCTCCTCATCGCGATGCCGATGACGCTCGTCATCATCACGGGCGAGATCGACCTGTCCGTCGCAAGCACCGCGGGCCTCACGAGCGCCGTCATCGGTGTGCTGTGGGCCGGCGGCGGGATGGACATCGGGGTCGTCCTCCTCATCGGGCTGCTCGTCGGAGTCGTCGCCGGCGCGTTCAACGGCTTCCTCATCGCGGTGGTCGGACTCCCGTCGCTCGCGGTGACGATCGGCACGCTCGCGCTGTTCCGCGGCCTCGCGCTCGTCGTCATCGGCGACAACGCGGTCGCCAACTTCCCGCCCGAGCTCACCGCGTTCTTCACGTCGAAGATCGGCTCGACCGGCATCCCCGTGGTCATGGTCGGGGTCCTCGTCGTCGTGCTCGCCTTCGGGGTCGTCCTGCACCTGACCCCCTTCGGCCGCGGGCTGTACGCGCTCGGGTACAGCACGGAGGCCGCGAGCTTCGTCGGCATCAAGGTCGCCCGCTCGAAGTTCTGGCTCTACGTCGCGACCGGCGGTGTCTCCGCCCTCGCGGGGGTGTTCTGGACGCTCCGCTACTCGAGCGCCCGCAGCGACAACGCCTCCGGGCTCGAACTCGCCGTCATCGCGGCCGTGCTCCTCGGCGGCGTCTCGATCTTCGGCGGCAAGGGGTCCATCCCGGGCGTCGTCGCGGGTGTGCTGCTCATCGGCACCATCAACTACGCGCTCCGACTCGGCCGCGTCTCCGACGTCGTCCTCATCATCGTGACCGGGACCCTGCTGATCGCCTCGGTGGTCGGCCCCAGTATCTTCGAATCCGTCAAGCAGTGGAACCACCACCGACGGATCCGACGCAGCCTGCCCCAGCACTGATCTCCCGATCGGCGCAGCCCTCGGGGCACCCCACGCCACAGCACCAGGCGTATCCAGAAAGGAACAGACAATGCAGTCGATTCGAAACCGCGCAGCAGGCCGTTCGGCCCGTCGCGCAGCGGCCCTCATCGCCGCAGCAGCCTCCCTCGCCCTCATCGCGACGGGGTGCGCCACCGGCGACTCCGCCGGATCAGGTGGTGGCGGCGGTGCCGCGGAGAGCATCACCTTCATCCCCAAGCAGCTCAACAACCCGTACACGGACGTCGTGCTCGGCGGCGGCAAGGACGGCGCGAAGGCGGCCGGCTTCAGCGCCACCGAGGTCGTCGGCCCGCTCGAGGCGAGCGCGTCCAGCCAGGTGTCGTTCATCAACGCCGAGACCCAGGCCGGCACGAACGTCATCGTCATCGCGGCGAACGACCCCGACGCCGTCTGCCCCGCCCTCAAGGAGGCCCGTGACGGCGGCGCGAAGATCGTCGCGTTCGACTCCGACACCAGCAAGGACTGCCGCGACGTCTTCATCTCCCAGGTCGTCGCCAAGGACGTCGCCCTGATCCAGACGAAGCTCATCTCGGAGCAGATCGGCGGCTCGGGCGAGATCGCGATCCTCTCGGCCACGGCCAACGCGACGAACCAGAACGAGTGGATCAAGTACATGGAGGAGGAGCTCGCCTCCAACCCGGACTACAAGGACATCAAGCTCGTCGCCAAGGTCTACGGTGACGACGACGACACGAAGTCGTTCCAGGAGGCCCAGGGTCTGCTCCAGGCGCACCCGAACCTCAAGGGCATCATCTCGCCCACGACGGTCGGCATCGCCGCGACCGCCCGCTACCTCTCCACCTCGGAGTACAAGGGCAAGGTCGCACTGACCGGCCTCGGCCTCCCGAACGAGATGCGTCCGTTCGTGAAGGACGGCACCGTCACCGCGTTCGCGCTGTGGGACCCGGCTCAGCTCGGCTACGTCGCCGCGTTCGCCGGCAAGGCACTGGCGGAGGGCACGATCACCGGCAAGGAGGGCGACACCTTCGAGGCCGGTGACCTCGGTGAGCGTGAGGTCGGCGCCGACGGCACCGTCATCGTCGGCCCGCCGACCACCTTCGACGCGTCGAACATCGACAAGTACGACTTCTAGGAGTCACTCAGTCACACCCGACTGCCCTGTCTCAGGAACTCCTCGGCGTGCCGCGACCACACCCGGTCGACGCGCCGACGGACTCCTGAGTCAGGGCAGTTTGTCGTCGGCGTCGGGATCGTTGCGCTTCATCTCCAGCTCGAGCTTGCGGATGCGCTCGGCGTCCTCGGCGGCCTGGATCTCGCGCTCGAGGGCGGCGAGCTGCTCCTCCGTGCTGCTGACGGCGCGGTCGGGCTGCGACGGCGAGGGCGTCGCGGTCGACGAGGGACCGCGACCCGGACCCCACGAGCCGGACGTCCGCGACCGCTTCCGGCCACGGCGTTCGGGGAGTTTGATCCGGCTCGTCGACCAGTCCTTGCCGAGCAGGAACCACAGGGCGACGCCGATGAGCGGGATGAAGACGATGAGCAGCACCCACACGATCTTGGGCAGGTTGCGCACGACGGGCTCGGGCTGACCCACCACGTCGATGAGCGCGATGATCGTGAGGACGATGAGCAGCAACGACAACACGAACATGTCGTCAATCCTAGGCAGACCACCGGTGGGTTCGGCCAGGATGGTCGGATGAAGACCATCCCCCTGCCCCAGACCGACCTGACCGCGTCCAGCATCGTCCTCGGCCTCATGCGGATCGAGGCCCTCGACGACGAGGCCATCCGCACCCTCTTCCACACCGCACGCGACGCCGGCGTCACCGTGTTCGACCACGCCGACATCTACGGCTCGGAGCGTCACGGGTGCGAGCGTCGCTTCGGCGACGCCGTCACCCTCACCGCCGCCGAGCGCGAGCAGGTGCTCATCCAGTCGAAGGTCGGCATCCGCACAGGCTTCTTCGACTTCTCGGAGGAGCACATCCTCCGCACCGTCGACGAGTCGCTCGCCGCCCTCAAGACGGACTACCTCGACCTCCTGCTCCTGCACCGCCCCGACAGCCTCGTCGAGCCGGAAGAGGTAGCGTCGGCGTTCGACACCCTGCAGGCCGCGGGCAAGGTCCGGAACTTCGGCGTCTCGAACCACACGCCGGCGCAGGTCGAGCTGCTGAAGGGTTCCGTCGAGCAGCCGCTCATCGTCAACCAGGTGCAGCTGAGCATCACCCACGCCCCGATCATCGCGTCGGGCGTCGCCGCGAACATGGCCGGCCTCGACCAGTCGATCGACCGCGACAACGGGATGCTCGACTACAGCCGCCTGACCGGCATGACCCTGCAGGCGTGGTCCCCGTTCCAGGCCGGCTTCTTCACGGGCGTCTTCATCGGTGACCGCGAGCACTACGCGGAGCTGAACGACGTGCTCGACGAGCTCGCTGCCGCACACGGCGTGACGCCGGCCGGGATCGCGACCGCGTGGATCACCCGGCACCCCGCGAACATCCAGGTCGTGCTCGGCACCACCAAGCCGTCGCGCGTCCAGGAAGCGGCCGCAGGTTCCGACGTGACGCTGTCGCGCGAGGAGTGGTACCGCCTCTTCACCGCCGCGGGCCACACCCTCCCGTAGCGGTCGCCTCCGGACCGTTCTCAGGACTTCCGCGGCGTGTCGGGTGGAGATCGCGACACCACACCGGAGGAGTCCTGAGAACGGGACGAGGGTCGCGCCGGGTACGCTCGGAGGGGAATCGGAGGGCAGCATGGCGAAGCACGACATCGGGTTCGCCGCCGTCGCCAGACTCGCCGGCGTCTCGAACGCGACCGTCTCCAACACGCTCAACCGCCCCGAGATCGTCGCCCCCGCCACCCGCGAGCGCGTCCTCGCCGCGATCGAGGAACTCGACTTCGTCCCCAACCGTGCCGCCGCCACCCTGCGGCAGGGCACCAACCGCCTCATCGGTCTCGTCATCCCCGACATCGCGAACCCGTTCTACTCGGCGATCGCCCGCGGGGTCACCGAGGCCGCAGCCGAACACGGCTACACGGTCGCGCTCTGCGTGAGCCACGACGATCCAGACCTCGAACTCCGACACTTCGAGATGCTCGCGGAGCACCGGGCGGCCGGTGCGCTCGTCGCTCCGCTGACGGCCGACGCCTCCCGACTGGCCCAGCTGCGACGGGTGGGTAGCCGCCTCGTGCTCATGGACCGCACCGCCCCCGAGGGCACCGGCTGCTCCGTCGCGATCGACGACGTGCACGGCGGGGAGCTGGCGGTCACCCACCTGCTCGCCAGTCCCACCCCGGCGCCCGACGGGTCGATCGTGCTCGTGAACGGCGACCTGGCGATCCCGCAGTGCGCCGACCGACGCGAGGGTGCCCGGAACGCGTTCATCGCGGCCGGTCTCGACCCCGACGACCTCCGCGAGGTCACCGTGGACGAGATGACCGTCGACTCGGGGCGCATCGCGGGCCGTCGGATCGCGGCAGAGACACCGCGTCCGACCGGCGTGTTCTGCACGAACGACCAGCTCGCGCTCGGCGTCATCAGGGGGCTGAACGACGGTGGTCTGGCGGTGCCCGACGAGGTGTCCGTGGTCGGTTACGGCGATCTCGCGCTCGCGGCCGACGGGCGGGTGCCGCTCACCACGGTCGAGCAGCCGAAGGACGAACTCGGGCGTGTGGCCGTCGAGATCCTCCTGGCCGAGCTGGGCGCCGACCGCGCTGCGCACGAGCACGTCACCCGGACGCTCGAGCCGCATCTCGTCGTCCGCGAGTCCGCTCCCCTGCCGGCCTGAGCAGCGGCGAGGCTGGACGCGGCGGTGACGCCCGGGTACAGTCGTCAGCAGTATTTAATCGATTAAATACCCCGTACCCGCACCCACCAAGGATCGACGATGACCCACACTGCAGCAGCCGTCCACCCGCTCCTCACCCCGAAGGCACGGCGGAAGCCCCGCATCGGCCTCGTCGCCGGCGGCCTCGGCACCTACTGGCCGCAGTTCCCGGAGTTGCTCCCCCAGCTCCAGGCGTCGGCCCGGTACGTCTCGGAACGCTTCCAGCAGATGGACGCCGAGGTCGTCGACGTCGGCTTCATCTCGGACGCGCAGGAGGGCGACGCCGCGGCGGAACAGCTCCGACAGGGCGACTGCGACCTCATCGTCCTGTTCCTCACCACCTACCTCACCTCCTCGATGGTCCTGCCGATCGCCCAGCGCGCGAACACCCCGGTCCTCGTCATCGACCTGCAGCCGACCGAGCGGATGGACCACGCGAGCTTCGACACCGGTGCCTGGCTCGCCTACTGCGGGCAGTGCCCGGTACCCGAGGTCGGCAACGTCTTCCGTCGGGCGGGCATCCCGTTCCGCTCGGTGTCGGGCTGGCTGCGTCAGGAGTCGGCGTGGGACCGGATCTCGCAGTGGATCCGGGCGGCGCACGTCCGCGCAGCCCTCCGTCACGCCCGCCACGGCCTCATGGGCCACGTCTACCCCGGCATGCTCGACGTCTCCACCGACCTCACCCTGCTGCCTACCACCTTCGGCTCGCACGTCGAGGTCCTGGAGTTCGACGACCTCCGCGTCCTCGTCGACGAGGTGACCGACGCCGAGGTCGCCGACCGCATGGCCCTAGCCAGGGAGATCTTCACCCTCGACGACACGGTGGTCGAGGACGACTTCGCGTGGGGAGCGAAGGTGTCGGTCGGGCTCGACCGGCTCGTCGACGAGTTCGCGCTCGACAGCCTCGCCTACTACCACCGCGGTCGCGACGGCGAACAGCACGAGCGGCTCGGTGCCGGGATGATCCTCGGCGCGTCCCTCCTCACTGCTCGCGGCATCCCCACGACCGGCGAGTACGAGCTACGGACGACGGTCGCTCAGCTCGCGACCCAGGTCGTCGGCGCCGGTGGGTCGTTCTGCGAGATCCAGGCGCTGGACTTCGAGGACGAGGTCGTCGAGATGGGACACGACGGACCGGCCCACCTCGCCGTCAGCTCCCGCGACCCGCTGCTGCGCGGCCTCGGGGTCTACCACGGCAAGCGCGGCTGGGGTGTGAGCGTCGAGTTCGACGTGCGGCACGGGCCGGTCACGCTGCTGGGGTTGGGGCAGGACCGCGACGGCTCGCTCGCCTTCGTCGCCTCGGAGGGCGAGGTCGTCCCCGGCCCGCTGCTCGCGATCGGCAACACGACGAGCCGCGTCGACTTCGGGCGTGACCCGGGTGTCTGGGTGGACGAGTGGAGCGCGACCGGTATCGGGCATCACTGGTCGCTCTCGCTCGGCCACCGGGCGGCGGACTACCGGGCTGCGGCGAGCCTCCTGGGGATCGACTTCCGCCAGGTGTGAGGCGCCGTCGGCCCCAGAGCCGACCCGGTCCCTGAGCCCGTCCCGGTCCCCGAGCCGAATCCGGTCCCCGAGCCGAATCCGGTCCCTGAGCCTGTCGAAGGGCAGCCCCGCCGCGGGCGCCCTCAGAACAAGAAACCCCTCGGGGGCACTTCGACAAGCTCAGTGACCGGACGAACCTGGCGCCCGGAACACACCGGCCCCTGAGCCGGTCCCGGTGCCTGAGCCTGTCGAAGGGCAGTCCGACCGGACGGATCAGAGCACGGCGCGAAGACGCTCCACAGCGGGCTCGACCACGGCGATCGGCGCCGGCCGCTGCAACCCGTCCAGGGCGACGGCGAGCCGACGGGTGGCACGATCGACCTCGCCACCACCCGCACCGAGCTCGCGGATCGGGACGAGTAGTGCCGCCCGTCGCAACCAGGGCTCGTCCTGCATCCACCGGTCGAGGACGGTCTCGGCCTTGGCTCGGGCCGTCCCGTCGAGGCGTTCCAGGAGCGGTCCGATGACGTCGGTGGCCAGCGGGTCGGCGAGCTGGGGAACCCGACCGGCGCGGACGAAGCCTTCGATCCTCGTCAGGTCGGTGTGCCTGAGTACCGCGACGCTCGACTGCAGGAGGACGATCGCGGCGAGCCGACGCTCGAAGACCGGCACGGCCCACAGCTCCGAGGCGAGGGCTGCCAGCTCGTCGTGCTCCAGTCCGCGGAACTTCCGGAGGGCGTCGCGCACGGTCCCGCGCACGGCCCCGACGGATGAACCGTAGGACCGGAGCCCGTCGCCGAGGCGCTCGGCGACGTCCGCTGCCCGGTAGCCGTCGCCCTCGTATTGGAGCGCCGTGTCGATGAACTCCCCCGCAGCACTCATCCCACCATTCTCACCCCTGGCGCCGGGTACGGTGGAGCGATGACCGTCGTGATCGTGGGACTCGGACAGCTCGGCTCGGACGTCGCCGGGAGGCTCTTGGCCCGAGGCGAGGACATCGTCGGCGTGAAGCGCACGGCACCCGAGTCGACCCCGGCACCCGAGTCGACCCCGGCACCCGAGTCGACCCCGGTCCCCGAGCTCGTCGAGGGGCGCTTCACCCTCCAGCTCCGCGACCTCAGGACCTCCGCCCCCGACCTTCCTGCGGACACGACGGCGATCGTGGTGGCCCTTGCGCCGCGGGCACGCTCGGTCGAGGCCTATGACGCCCTCTACCGCGACGGTGTCGGACATCTCGTGAGCGCGGTCGCCGCACTCCCCGGCACCCCGCCTCGCATCCTGTTCGTGTCGTCGACCGCGGTGTGGGGCGAGGACGGCGGGGAGACGATCGACGACACCACGCCGGCCGTCCCGACCACCGGCACCGCACGCGCGCTGCTCGCCGCGGAGGAGGCCGCCCTCGCCGCCGTGCCCGAGGCGAGCGCCATCCGCTTCGGCGGCCTCTACGGTCCGACGTCCACGATGTTCGTCGACCAGGTCCGCGACGGCCGTGTCACCCGGCCCTCCGGCTGGACCAATCGCATCCACCGCGACGACGCCGCGGGCGTGATCGTGCACCTGCTCGACCTGTCGGCGGCATCACTCCCGCCGGTCGTGGCGGGCATCGACGAGGAGCCGGTCCTGCTGTCGACGGTGGCCGACTTCCTCGCCGATCGACTCGGCGTCGCTCCCCCGACGCTCGACGACGCCGGTCGCACCCCGGAAGAACCGCACCGCGGCAAGCGCATCATGGCAGCCGCCCTCCGCGACACCGGATTCACCTACCGTTACCCCACCTACCGCGAGGGCTACTCGGCGCAGCTCCCCTGATCGGACGACCGGAGCGGATCACGGCTGCTTCGTCACCTCGGCCATCGCCCGTCGCCCGGACGGTACGAGCACGGCGACGGCGAGCACCACGAAGGTGAGCACACCGGCGACGACGAGGAGCAGTTCGACGGACACGACGTCGGCGAGCGGTCCGAACACGATCATCCCGAGGGGCATCGACACCGCCATGACGATGCCGACGAAGCCGAACACGCGACCCTGCCGCTCCGGTTGGACGCGCTCCTGCAGCAGGGTCATCGACGTCGTCGAGAAGAACGGCACAGCGATCCCGAGCAGGAACATGAAGCCGAAGAAGACCCAGAGGTTGGTCGAGAGTCCGAGCCCGATGGACAGCGCCCCGAACACCACCGAGGACCCGACGATGAGGAGCACGCGGTTCTTGGTGCCACCCCAGATCGCGATGATCGCTCCGCCGCCGACCATGCCGACGCTGAAGGCGAGTTCGTTCACGGTGAGCATCCAGACCTCGTCGCCGAAGGTGCGGGCGATCATGAGCGGCGTGAGGTAGGACGGCGCGACGACCAACAGGAACACGATCGCGAAGAGGATGAGCAGCCAGCGCACGAAGCCGTGGCGCCAGACGTAGCGCACGCCCTCGGTGAGGTCGGCGAAGTAGCCGGGGCGCTCGCCCGACCGCACGAGCGTCCGCACCGGTACAAGCAGCAGCAGCCCGATCCCGATGGCGGCCGTGACGACGTCGACGAAGAAGATCGCGACGAGCGACGCACTCGCGTACAGCGCGCCGGCCGCAGCCGGGGCGACGAGCATCATGGCCGACTGGATGGAGCCGTTGATGCCGTTGACCCGCATGAGCTTGTCGGTCGGCGTGATCTGCGGGATGAGCGCGGAGACCGCCGGCATCTGGATGCCCGCGCCGACCGAGCGGATCGCGAGCGTGAGGAAGATGAGCCAGAGGTCGGCGGCGCCGTTGATGAGGAAGATCGCGAGCGCGAGGGTCGTGATGGCGATCGAGCCGTCGGCCGCGATGATGAGCAGTTTGCGGTTCATACGGTCGGCCCACACCCCGCCGAAGATCGACACGATCGCCTGCGGCAGGAACCCCGCGACGGCGGCGAACGCGAGCACGACTCCGGACTTCGTCTCGAGCGTCAGGTGCCACATGATCGCGTACTGCACGAGCATCGAGCCGAACAGCGAGACCGTCTGTCCGGACAGGAACACCGCGACGTCGCGACGCCAGCGCGGGCTCTCCGAGGCGACGGTCGTCTCCTCCGAACCGTCGGAACCGTCGATCGTGGGTGCATCGGGTGGCGCGTCATCGGCAGCCATGGGTCCACGCTAGGGAGTTCGCTCCGAGGTGTCCAGGGGTGATCGGCGCGGACGACGGGCGCGCCCTGACCGTCGAACGGTCGATGCACCCTGTCCAGACCTTCAGACATCCGGACAGTCGGTCCGTTGACCCGCGGCCGATCGCCCGGATACGCTGCTTGCGATCCTCTGAATCGATTCAGAGTGTCCGTGACACCGAACCGAAAGGTACGCCTCGATGACGAGTGCCCGACTTCTGCACCGCGTGTGCTTCCAGCTCCAGGTCAAACCCGAACGCCTTGCGGAGTACCGCGAACGCCATGCCGCCGTCTGGCCGGACATGCTGCAGGCCCTCGCCGACACGGGCTGGCACAACTACTCGCTCTTCGTCCGCGACGACGGCCTCCTCATCGGATACTTCGAGACGGCATCCCTCGAAGCAGCCCAGGCCGGCATGGCCGAGACCGAGGTCAACGCGCGCTGGCAGGCCGAGATGGGCGAGTTCTTCGTCGACCTCGACCTCCCGCCGGACCAGGGCTTCCTCCAGCTCGCCGAGGTGTTCCACCTCGAAGATCAGCTCGCCGCCCTCCACGAGTAGCGACGTTGAAACGATTCACGTATGCTGCAACCAGCGCCGTGAACGCGCCCCAGACCACCGGAACACGCACAGAGAAGTGACCATGACCAGTTTCGACACCATCACCCCGCTGCTCGAGAAGCAGGCCATCGAACTCCCCTCCTGGGCGTTCGGCAACTCCGGCACCCGCTTCAAGGTGTTCACGACGCCCGGCACCCCGCGGACGCCGGAGGAGAAGATCGCCGACGCCGCCAAGGTGCACGAGTTCACCGCCCTCGCACCGAAGGTCGCACTCCACATCCCGTGGGACCTCGTGGACGACTTCAGCGCACTCCGTCGCTACGCCGAGGACCACGGCGTCGCGCTCGGCACGATCAACTCGAACACCTTCCAGGATGAGGACTACAAGTTCGGCAGCCTGACCCACAGCAACCCGGCGATCCGTCAGAAGGCGATCGACCACCACTTCGCCTGCATCGACGTCATGCACGCGACCGGCTCGCAGGACCTCAAGATCTGGCTCGCCGACGGCAGTAACTACCCGGGCCAGCAGGACATCCGCGGCCGGCAGGACCGCCTGGCCGACTCGCTCCAGCAGATCTACGCCCGCCTCGGCGAGGAGCAGCGACTCGTGCTCGAGTACAAGTTCTTCGAGCCGGCGTTCTATCACACCGATGTCCCCGACTGGGGAACGTCCTACGCCCAGGTGGCCCAGCTCGGCGACCAGGCCCTCGTCTGCCTCGACACCGGGCACCACGCGCCTGGCACGAACATCGAGTTCATCGTCGCCCAGCTCCTGCGCCTCGGGAAACTCGGCTCGTTCGACTTCAACTCGCGCTTCTACGCCGACGACGACCTCATCGTCGGTGCAGCCGACCCGTTCCAGCTGTTCCGGATCCTCTACGAGGTCGTCCGCGGCGGCGGCCTCGACGACGACTCGCCGGTCGCGTTCATGCTCGACCAGTGCCACAACGTGGAGGACAAGATCCCCGGGCAGATCCGCTCGGTGCTGAACGTGCAGGAGATGACCGCGCGCGCACTGCTCGTCGACCGCGACGCACTGACCGCGGCACAGGAGGCCGGCGATGTCCTCGGCGCGAACGGCATCCTCATGGACGCGTTCTACACCGACGTCCGCGGGCCGCTCGCCGCCTGGCGCGAGAGCCGCGGCCTGCCGGCCGATCCGTTCAGCGCCTACCTGGCCTCGGGCTACCAGCAGCAGATCGCCGAGGAGCGCGTCGGCGNCCGGTCGCGGGGCTTCGGACGTTCACAACTCAGGACGCGCGCGGCGTGTCACCCCGGGCGCGCCGGCCGAGTTCGCCGACGCGCCGGAACGGACCTGAATTGCGAACCGACAGAGCCGTCTACTTCGCGAGGAAGGCGAGCAGCTGCTCATTGACCTCGCGGTAGTGGGTCCAGAGCATGCCGTGCGGCGCGCCCTCGATCTCGACGTACTCGGCGGAGGGCAGCGCCTTCGCGAACACGCGACCGGTGGAGTCGATCGGCAGGACGCGGTCGCCGGTGCCGTGCACGATGAGCGACGGGACGTCGATCTTCGCGACGTCGGCCCGGAAGTCGGTCAGCCAGGTCGGCTGCGCAGCGACCGAGGCGTACGGCGACGCGTTGTAGGCGAGCTGCGTGTTGGCCCGCAGCGCCTCCTCGCTCAGGCGCGAGCCGAGATTCTCGTCCGTGTTGAAGAAGTTCTCGAAGAAGCTCGTGAAGAACGCGTAGCGGTCGTCGGTGACGGCCTCGAGGAGCCCGTCGAACACGTCCTGCGGGACACCCGTCGGGTTGTCGTCGGTCTGCAGCAGGTAGGGCTCGAGCGATCCGAGGAAGACGGCCTTCGCGACGCGCTCCGAGCCGTAGGTGCCGAGGTAGCGACCGACCTCGCCGGTGCCCATCGAGAAGCCGACGAGGACCGCGTCGTGGAGGTCGAGCCCGTCGACGACGGCCTTGAGGTCGGCGGCGAAGGTGTCGTAGTCGTAGCCCTCGGTGGGCTTGGAGGACTTGCCGAAGCCGCGGCGGTCGTAGGTGATGACGCGGTAGCCGGCGTCGAGGAGCACCGCGGTCTGCTTCTCCCACGACGAGCCGTCGAGGGGGTAGCCGTGGATGAGGACAACGGGCTGGCCGCTGCCGTGATCCTCGACGTAGAGCTCCACGGAGGTGCTGTTCTCGGTTCCGACGGTGATGAACGACATGGTTCGATTCCTTTCGTCTTCTGCGTCCGGGCTCGTCGCCCGATTCCACGCCCCGAGTTGAGAACGATCGTTCTCTTCGGTGTCCATCAGCATAGGGAACGATCGTTCTCAACGCAAGTACACTGGTGGAATGACCAGCGAACAGACGATGACGATCGCGTCGCCGAGCCCGGCAAGCACACCCGCGACGCCAGCCTCCGTGCGCGACATCATCGTCGACTCCGCCGACCGCCTGTACTACGCGAAGGGCATCCAGTCCGTCGGCATGGACGAACTGCGCTCGGCGGCCGGCGTGTCGCTGAAGCGCCTGTACTCGGAGTTCCCGAGCAAGGAGGACATCGTCCTCGCGGTCATGGAGCGTCGACACGAGCTCTGGACCACCGGCGTCAGCGCGCTCGTGGACGACGCCGAGACGCCCCGCGACCGACTCCTCGCGATCTACGACTACCTGGCCGGCTGGTTCAGTGACGACTCGTTCCGCGGCTGCGGCTTCATCAACGCCTTCGGGGAACTCGGGGGCGTCTCGCCGGCGGTCGCCACCATCACCCGCGAACACAAGGCGTCCTTCCAGGACTACGTCGCCGACCTCGTCGCGGACGCCGGCGCTCCGGCATCACTCGCCCCACAGCTCGCGATCCTCGCCGAGGGCGCCCAGACCACTGCCGCCATCACCGGCTCCCCCGAGGCCGCGCTGCACGCGCGTCGCGCCGCCGAGACGCTCATCGACGCCTCCTCCTAGGGATTCGTTCGCCCAGTTGTGGGCGAACGGGACCTCGCTCGCCCGAAAATGGGCGAACGGATGTGGTCAGGCCACACTCTGATATATTTTCTGCTCAGAACTCCCCCGGGTTCCACGCGCCGTCGACGCGTCCCACCTCAATGGAGAGAGAGCATGTCCTCACCAATCGGAACACCCGCGCCCAGCATCGGATCCCCCGGCACCCGACCACCGAAGGCCTTCCTCGGCCTGTCCGGCCCGCTGCTCTGGGGATACGTCGCGATCGCCTTCTTCATGACCGGCGACGGACTCGAGCAGGCGTTCCTCTCGGACTTCCTCGTCACGAGCGAGGGCTTCAGCACCGACCAGGTGGGCTCGCTCTTCACCGTGTACGGCCTGATCGTCGCGATCGGGGCGTTCGCCTCCGGTGTGCTGGCCGAGTACTTCGGACCGCGGCGCATCATGATCGCCGCCGCCGCGGGGTGGATCGTCTTCCACGCCGGCTTCGTGTACTTCGGCATCGTGCAGCACGACTTCGCGATGATGATGGTGATGTACGCCATCCGCGCCGTCGCCTACCCGCTGTTCGTCTTCGGGTTCGTCGTGTGGATCTCCTACGCCGCTCCGCAGGACAAGCTGTCGTCCGCGATGGGCTGGTTCTGGTGCTCGTACTCGGTCGGCGTCGGCGTGTTCGGGTCGTATCTGCCGAGCTTCACCATCCCGGCGTTCGGAGCCGTCGAGACGATGTGGGGCGCGATCGCCTTCATCGCCGTGGGCGGCGTGCTCGCGGGCGTCCTCGTGCGCGGCAAGGGACCGGAGACCTCCGAGCCCCGCACCCTCCGGGGCCTCGGCGAGACCCTCGCGACCACGATCGCCCTCCCGTTCCGGAACGTCCAGCTCGCCTATGGCATGCTCCAGCGCGTCATCAACCAGATCTCGCTCTACGGGTTCATCGTCATGCTGCCGATCGTCTTCGTCCGCGACATCGGCTTCGAGCAGGGCACCTGGCTGCAGCTGTGGGGACTCGTGTACATCGTGACGGTCTTCACGAACCTCCTCTGGGGCATCCTCGGCGACCGCATCGGCTGGATCCGCACCGTCCGCTGGTTCGGGAGCCTCGGCATGTTCGCGTCCACGCTCCTGCTCTACTTCATCCCGCTCGTCGTCGGGCCGAACCCCTGGCTCACGGGGATCGCCGTCGTCATGTTCGGGTTCGCGGTCGCGGCCTATGTCCCGCTGTCGGCGCTCATGCCGGCGCTCGAGCCGAACCACCGCGGCGGCGCGGTCGCACTCCTCAACCTGTCGGCTGGACTCTCCCAGTTCGTCGGGTCACTGCTCGTCACCCTGCTCTGGACGTCCTTCGGCACGACGGCGACCGTCATCGCACTCGCCTGCACCTACCTCGTCGGGTTCGCGGTGACGTTCCTGATGCGGGTCGACCAGGACGCCCTGGCGAAGGCGGAGACGACGCGGAGCATCCCGACCGCGCCCCAGCACTGAGTCAAGACGGCCAGACACGACAGCGGCCCGGTGCGCATCCCTCCGATGCGCTCCGGGCCGTCGTCGTCACCGCACGTCAGACGAGCGTGTACCCGCCGTCGATCCGGAAGCTCTGCCCGACGACGTAGGAGGAGCGCTCTCCGGCGAGGTAGACGACGAGGTCGCCGAGCTCGTCCGGCTCACCCATCCGGCCGGCCGGGATCCGCGACACCCAGTCCTCGGCCATGTCCGGATTGGCGGCGACGAAGTCACGCGTCATGTCGCTCGCGAAGTAGCCCGGCGCGATGGCGTTGACCCGGATCCCCAGCGGCAACCACTCGATCGCGAGACTGCTCGTGAGCATGGAGACGGCGGCCTTCGAGGCGTTGTACGCGGCCTGCGTCTGCGGCACGTTCACGGCGAAGGCGGACATCGAGGACACGTTCACGATGCTCGCGAGGTGACCCGCGTCGCGACGGTCGGCGACGAAGCGTCGCGCGAACTGCCGGGACACGAGGAAGGTCCCGGTGACGTTCACCCGGAAGAGCCGATCCCAATCGGCCACTTCGGTGTCGATCGCGCGGGCGCCGTGCGTCACCCCAGCGCTGTTGACGAGGATGTCCGGCGTCCCGAGGGTATCCGCGACGTGGTCGAGCGCGGCGTTCACGGATCCCTCATCGGTGACGTCGACCGGGAGCCCGATCACCGCGGGCGAGACCTGTGCATCGAGGACCGACGCGGCGTCGGCCACCGTCTCCAAACGGTCGAGGAGGGCGACCTGGGCGCCGGCTTCGGCGAGTGCCGTGGTCATCGCGAGCCCGAGCCCGCGGGCGCCTCCGGTGATGATCGCCGTGCGACCGGCGAGGACTGGTTCGTGTGTGGTTTCCATGGCGCCAGTCTAGAAGTTCCAGATGCTCATATATCTTCGCTCGTCCGTAACTCAGGACGCTTGCGGCGCGTTGCGCACGCCACGCCGCGTCATGTCGGCGACGCGCCGGAGTGCTCCTGAATTGGGAACCGTTCGGCATCCCCCGCTGTGACATCCTGTTGAGACGGACACGAACGGACACGTCCGACACCGATGGACAGGGGGCGGCATGGCCACGACCGGCACGCTCGGCGCCGAGGAACGACGGACCCGACTGACGGCGATCCTCGAACGCGACGGCAGCATCCGCCTCGACGACGCAGCTGCGGAGCTCGACGTGTCCTCGATGACCGTGCGACGCGACCTCGCCGACCTCGAGCAGCTCGGCCTGGTACGGCGCGTCCGGGGTGGCGCCATCCCGACCCTGCGACCGAGGACCTTCACCGAGCGGTCCGCGACGGGCGTCCGCGAGAAGGGCGCAATCGTCGAGAAGCTCCGGTCGCTCATCCCGACGGACGGCGCGATCGCGATCGACGCCTCAAGCACGGCCGGCGGCATCAGTCGACTGCTCGGCGAGTCGACCCTCACGGTGGCGACCAACTCCTACCCCAACTTCCTCCTCGCCGGCGCGAACCGCGAGGTCACCGCGATCCTCGTCGGCGGCCAAGCCGAGTCGCGCACCGACAGCTTCATCGGCCCCATCGCCTGCCAGGCGGCGTCATCGGTGCTTTACCGGCGCTTCTTTCTGTCAGCCGCCGCCATCGACCCGACCGTCGGCAGCTCGGAGGTCACCCTCGAAGAAGCGCAGGTCAAGCAGGCGTTCGCCCGCGCCTCCGACGAGACGATCCTCGTCGCCGCGTCCTCGAAGCTGGGGCAGCGCGCAATGGCGGTCGGCTTCGCCCTGGCGGACATCGACCTCCTCGTCACGGAACTCGACCCCGCCGACCCTGCGCTCGACGCCTACCGCGACGCCGTCGAACTCCTCTGAGCACCAGGCCCCACACCTCCCGTTCTCAGGAGTCACCGCGCGCGTCGCTCAGCGCCGACCGCAACGCGCCGAGGTTCTCCTGAGATCGGGACATCCGCCATTGCGACATCTGTGACTTCTTGTCATACTTAACACGATTGAACACCGGGCACGGACGTGCCCCGACGAAGGAGTGCGAATGTCCGTGAACCCAACCGCTGCCGAGCTCATCGCCCGCAGCACCCGCCTCGGGAGCGACCCGAAGAACACCAACTACGCCGGCGGCAACACCTCGGCCAAGGGCACCGAGATCGACCCCGTCACGGGCGAGCCGGTCGAGCTCCTCTGGGTCAAGGGCTCCGGCGGCGACCTCGGCACGCTGAAGCCCGAGGGTCTCGCGGTCCTCCGCCTCGACCGCATGCGCGCCCTCCAGGACGTCTACCCCGGCCTCGACCGCGAGGACGAGATGGTCGCCGCCTTCGACTACACCCTGCACGGCAAGGGTGGCGCGGCCCCGTCGATCGACACCGCCATGCACGGCCTCGTCGACGCGGCCCACGTCGACCACCTGCACCCCGACTCCGGCATCGCCATCGCGACCGCCGCCGACGGCCCCGAACTCACCGCGAAGATCTTCGGCGACAAGGTCGTGTGGGTCCCGTGGCGTCGCCCCGGCTTCCAGCTCGGCCTCGACATCGCTGCCATCAAGGCCGACAACCCGCAGGCCATCGGCACCATCCTCGGCGGGCACGGCATCACCGCCTGGGGCGACACCTCCGACGAGGCCGAGGCGAACTCGCTGTGGATCATCGACACCGCGGCCGCCTACATCGAGACGAACTCCCGCCCCGAGCCCTTCGGTCCGCCGCTCGACGGCTACGCAGCCCTGCCCGAGGCCGAGCGTCGTGCGAAGGCGGCGGCCCTCGCGCCCACCATCCGCGGGCTCGCCTCCGCCGACCGCCCCGTCGTCGGCCACTTCACCGACAGCCCCGAGGTCCTCGACTTCCTGGCCTCGGCGGAGCACCCGCGTCTCACCGCACTGGGCACGAGCTGCCCCGACCACTTCCTCCGCACCAAGGTGAAGCCACTCACGGTCGACCTGCCCGCCACGGCGAGCGTCGAGGAGGTCATCGAGCGCCTCGGCACCCTGCACGAGGCCTACCGCGAGGACTACCAGGCCTACTACGACCGCCACGCCACGGCCGACAGCCCGGCGATCCGCGGCGCCGACCCCCTCATCGTCCTCGTCCCCGGCGTCGGCATGTTCAGCTTCGGCAAGGACAAGCAGACCGCCCGCGTCGCCGGCGAGTTCTACGTCAACGCCATCAACGTCATGCGCGGGGCCGAGGGACTCTCCACGTACGCGCCGATCGACGAGGCCGAGAAGTTCGCGATCGAGTACTGGGCACTCGAGGAGGCGAAGCTGCAACGGATGCCGAAGCCGAAGCCGCTCGCGACCCGGATCGCGCTCGTCACCGGTGCCGCATCCGGCATCGGCAAGGCCATCGCCACGCGTCTCGTCGCGGAGGGCGCGGTCGTCGCGATCGCCGACCTCTCGCTGGAGAAGGCGCAGGCGGCGGCGGCCGAGCTCGGCAACACCGACGTCGCCATCGGGATCGCCGCCGACGTCTCGAACGAAGCCGCTGTCCAAGCCGCGATCGACGAGACCGTCATCGCCTTCGGTGGACTCGACCTCGTCGTCAACAACGCGGGCCTCTCGCTGTCGAAGTCGCTCCTCGAGACCACCGAGGCCGATTGGGACCTCCAGCACAACGTCATGGCGAAGGGCTCGTTCCTCGTCTCGAAGGCCGCCGCACGCGTGCTCATCGACCAGAAGCTCGGCGGCGACATCGTCTACATCTCGTCGAAGAACTCCGTGTTCGCGGGCCCGAACAACATCGCCTACTCCGCGACGAAGGCCGACCAGGCCCACCAGGTCCGCCTGCTCGCGGCAGAGCTCGGCGAGTACGGTGTGAAGGTGAACGGCATCAACCCCGACGGCGTCGTCCGCGGCTCCGGCATCTTCGCCTCGGGCTGGGGCGCGAACCGCGCGAAGACGTACGGCATCGACGAGCAGGACCTCGGCAAGTTCTACGCGCAGCGCACCATCCTCAAGCGCGAGGTCGTCCCCGAGAACGTCGCGAACGCGGTCTTCGCGATCTGCACGAGCGACTTCAGCCACACGACCGGACTGCACATCCCCGTCGACGCGGGCGTGGCCGCAGCCTTCCTGCGATGAGTGCGGCAGGCCGGAGCGGCACCGTCGCGGCGGTCGACCTCGGGGCCACGAGCGGGCGGGTCATGCTCGGCCACGTCGGCCCCGGCGAGCTGCGCCTCGTGCCGGTCGCCCGGTTCCCGAACACGCCCGTCCGCACGCCGGACGGCCTGCACTGGAACATCCTCGAGCTGTACCGCTCGATCATCGCGGGGCTGTCGGGCGCAGCGAAGCAGGAGCCACACCTCGCGAGCATCGGCATCGACTCATGGGCGGTCGACTACGGCCTCCTCCGGCAGGGGCGCCTCCTCGGCGCACCGTTCCACTACCGCGACGAACGGACGGCGGCAGGTGTCGAAGCGGTCCACGGAACGGTCCCCTTCGCCGACCTCTACCGCGTGAACGGCCTGCAGTTCCTGCCGTTCAACACCGTCTACCAGCTCGCGACCGAGCGCGACGCCGGCATGCTCGACGTCGCCGACACCGCGCTCCTGGTGCCCGACCTCATCGCGCACTGGCTGACCGGTGCCCGCGTCGCCGAGGCCACCAACGCGTCGACCACCGGCCTCGTCCGCGCCGGCGAACCGACCAGGTGGGACGCCGGACTCCTCACCCGACTCGGCATCCCGGCGGCCGTCCTCCCGCCCATCGTCCAGCCGGGCGATCGCATCGGGACGCTCCTCGAAGCGGTCGCCGCCGAGGTCGGCCTGCCCTCGTCCACACCCGTCACCGCCATCGGTTCACACGACACGGCCTCGGCGGTCGTCGCCGTCCCGATGACGACCCCGGACGCCGCCTACATCTCGTGCGGCACCTGGGGACTCGTCGGGGTCGAGCTCGAACGCCCGGTCCTCACCGAGGCGAGTCGAGCGGCGAACTTCACGAACGAGGGCGGCGTCGACGGACGCACCCGCTTCCTGCACAACGTGATGGGACTCTGGCTCCTGAGCGAATCGGTGCGCACCTGGGAGCGTGGCGGCGAGACGATCGACCTGCCCGGGCTCATCGCCCAGGCCGCCGCGGTCGACGCACCCGTCTCGGTGTTCGATGCGAACGACCCCCGGTTCCTCGCCCCCGGTGACCTCCCGGCGCGCATCGCCGAGTTCCTCACCGAGCACGGGCGTGCGGTGCCGCAGTCCCGTGCCGAGTTCGTCCGGTGCATCATCGAGAGCCTGGCGCAGGCGTTCGCGGATGCGGTCCACACGGCTTCCGAGCTGTCCGGGGTCCAGGTGCGCGCGATCCACGTCGTCGGTGGTGGATCCCAGAACACGCTCCTGTGCCAGCTGACGGCCGACCGAGCGGGGATCCCCGTCATCGCCGGACCGGTCGAGGCGACGGCGCTGGGGAACGTCCTCGTCCAGGCCAGGGCGGTGGGGATCATCGACGGCGACCTCGAGACCCTGCGCGCCCTCGTCGCCCGTTCCTTCGAGCCGACTCGCTACGAGCCGCGCAAGCCTGCCGGCTCCACGTCGGTCAGCCGGTAGCGTCGCAGCATGACCGCTTCTCCACTCATCGTCAGCCTGCCCGCCGACCTGCGCGAGGAGGTGCTGTCGCAGGGCCCCCTCCCCGAGGGCGTCGAGTTCGTCGAATGGGATCTGCGCACCGAACCGCCGGTCGAGCACATCGACCTCGTCGTGCCCGTCTACCTCGGCTCGAACAAGCCGCTCGCGAACGTCGCCGCGGTGACGCCGAAGCTCGTCCAGGTGCAGTCGATCGGCTACGACGGCCTCGCGGACCTCCTCCCGGCCGGCATCACCCTCGCCAACGCGGCGACCGTGCACGAGGCCTCGACCGCGGAGCTCACGGTCGGCCTCATCCTCGCCTCGCAGCGGGGCATCCCGGACTTCGTGCGCGCCGAGCGGACGGGCGAGTGGCTGCAGAGCCAGCGCCCGAGCCTCGCCGACCGCCGCGTGCTCCTCATCGGGTACGGCGGGGTCGGAGCGGCCATCGAGGAGCGGCTGCTCCCGTTCGAGGTCGAGGTCACCCGGGTGGCGTCGAGCGCGCGGGAGGACGAGCGGGGGCCGATCCACGGCATCGACGAACTGCCCGGACTCCTGCCGCACGCTGAGATCGTCATCGTCGTCGTGCCACTCACCGACGGCACCCGCGGCTTGATCGGAGACGACTTCCTGGCGGCACTGCCCGACGACGCCCTCGTCGTGAACGTCGCCCGCGGCCCCGTCGCCGACACCGACGCCCTGGTGGAGCACGCGACGAGCGGTCGCATCCGACTCGCGCTCGACGTGACCGACCCCGAACCGCTGCCCGCCGACCACCCGCTGTGGTCCCTGCCGAACGTGCTCGTCTCCCCGCACATCGGGGGCGCGACGAGCGCCATGCTGCCGCGGATGGCGCGTCTCCTGCGTCGACAGGTCGAACACCTGTTGGCCGATGAGGAGCCGGAGAACATCGTCCTCCGCACCTGAGACGGGCGTCGAGGTCCGTCGATTTCCCTGCGCAGAAAAATCTGCGTCGAGGGCTCGCGTTGAATCGGTTCAAGAGGTAGGGTTTGTGGTCTGACCACACCGCAGTGTCGAAGGAGGATCGATGAACGCACCAGCGACGGCCGCGCCGGCAGCAGCCCCGGCGACGCAGCCCGCCACCGCAGCGGCGGAGCCCCGGGCCTGGGAGGTCGTGCTCGCCCGCATCGAGTCGGACCTCCTCAGCGGTGTCCTCACCCCCGGCGACCGCCTGCCCGGCGAACGACAGCTCGCGATCGACCTCGGCGTCGGTCGATCCAGTGTCCGCGAGGCCATCCGCGTCCTCGAGGTCTTGGGGCTCATCCGCACCCACACGGGATCCGGCCCCACCGCCGGCGCGATCATCGTCGCCACGCCGTCGGGTGGCATGGCCACCCTCATGCGGCTCCAGGTCGCCGCGCAGGGCTTCGCCGTCCAGGACGTGGTCGACACCCGGCTCGTGATCGAGACCGCGGTCGTCCACAGTCTCGCGTCGCGTGCCGAAGTGGCCGTCCCCGATCTCACGTACCCCGAGTCCCTGCTCGACGCGATGGACCAGCCCACCCTCACGGAGGCCGAGTTCCTCGCCCTCGACGCGCAGTTCCACCTGTCGCTCGCCGAGGCGGAGGGCAACCAGGTCCTCGTCGCCACGATGTCGGGCCTGCGCGACTCCATCGAGCGCTACGTCCTGGCCAGTGTCCCACAACTGGCGTCGTGGTCAGCCACCGCCGACCGCCTGCGCGCCGAGCACCGGGGCATCGTGGAGGCGATCCGCCACGCCGACGCCGAGCTGGCCCGCCAGTCCGTCCGCTCCCACATCACCAACTACTACCAGGCTCGCGAACTGTCGGAAGACGACAGTCCGCACCCCTCGACACCCACCTCAAGCGACAGTTCGCGGAAAGAAGAGACAGACCATGGTTGAACGCCGCATCCCCAAGCCCCACGACCTCCTGCCGCTCATGCAGTTCAAGAAGCCGGAGTTCAACGCCCGGAAGCGCCGCCTGGCGGCCGCGACGACCATCGCCGACCTGCGCACGATCGCGAAGAAGGTCACACCGACGGCGCCCTTCGACTACACCGACGGCGCCGCCGAGGGCGAGATCTCGCTGGCCCGGGCACGCCAGGCGTTCCAGGACATCGAGTTCCACCCGGCCGTCCTGAAGAACGTCGCGAACGTCGACACCGGCTGGGACGTCCTCGGCGAGCGCGTCGCGTTCCCCTTCGGCATCGCCCCGACCGGTTTCACCCGCATGATGCAGACCGAGGGCGAGCGCGCGGGAGCCTCCGCCGCAGCGGCCGCCGGCATCCCCTTCACCCTGTCGACCATGGGCACGACCTCGATCGAGGACGTCAAGGCGGCGGCACCCGGTGGCCGCAACTGGTTCCAGCTCTACATGTGGAGTGAGCGCGAGCGGTCGATGGCGCTCGTCGACCGCGCGGCAGCGGCCGGCTACGACACCCTCGTCGTGACGGTCGACACCCCCGTCGGTGGCGCCCGCCTGCGCGACGTCCGCAACGGCATGACGATCCCGCCGTCGCTCACCCCGAAGACCATCGTCGACGCGCTCCCCCGCCCGGCATGGTGGATCAACTTCCTCACCACGGAGCCGTTGGCCTTCGCGAGCCTCGACCGCTGGTCGGGAACCGTCGCGGCGCTCATCGACACGATGTTCGACCCGACCGTCGGTCCGGACGAGGTCAAGTACATCCGCGAGCAGTGGAAGGGCAAGCTCATCGTCAAGGGTGTCCAGTCGGTCGCCGATGCGAAGCTCGCCGTCGACCTCGGTGCGGACGCCGTCCAGCTCTCCAACCACGGCGGCCGCCAGCTCGACCGCGCGCCGATCCCGTTCCACCTCCTGCCGAGCGTCGTGCGCGAGGTGGGCAAGGACGCCGAGGTGCACCTCGACACCGGCATCATGAACGGCGCCGACATCGTTGCGTCCGTCGCGCTCGGTGCGCGCTTCACCTTCATCGGCCGCGCGTACCTGTACGGACTCATGGCAGGTGGGCGCGAGGGCGTCGACCGTGCGATCCAGATCCTCTCGGGCGAGATCGTGCGCACGATGAAGCTCCTGGGTGTCGCGTCGCTCGAGGAGCTGCAGCCGCACCACGTGACCCAGCTGTCACGGTTCACGACGCTGCAGCCGATGCCGGAGCAGTCGTCGCTGAGCGCCGGCCGGCCGGCAGCCGCGAAGCCCGCGGCACCGGCCGCGCGGAAGGCTCCGGCCCGGAAGCCGTCGGCCGCGAAGGCCTGACCGCTCGACCGCACGCGGTCACCGCCGCACTCCACGGGTTGTCCCCGATGTCCTCCGTCGCCCCTTCGGTAACGATGGAACCGTCCCGACGGTCGCAGCACCTGCGCCGTCGGGCCGGTGTTCGACGATCTGGAGGCGACGGTGGCACAGCTCCTCGTGATCGGTGGGAGCGGCCGCACCGGGCGGCTCATCATCGGCGAGGCACTCCGCCGTGGCCACTCGGTCACCGCGCTCGTCCGCGACCCCGCCGCCGTCGTTCCGGGCGACCGGCTGACGGTGGTCCAGGGGTCTCCCCTGCGGAGTGAGGACGTCGAGGACGCCATGCGTGGCGCGCAGGCCGTGATCATCGCCCTCAGCAACATCGGCTCGTCCGACTGGCCGTGGGCGCGCCAGGTCAGCCCTCCCGACCTCATCTCGAACGCCGTGCGGGTCGTGACGGATGCGATGCGCTCGCGTGGCCTCCGCCGAATCGTCCTCCTCTCCGCGCTCGGTGCCGGCGAGTCGGTCCGGAGCGTCCCCGCCGGCCTGCGGTGGGCGACGCACTTCCTCCGGCTCGGCACCGTCTACGCCGATCACGAGCAGGCGGACGCGTTCCTCCGGCGGTCGGAGCTCGACTGGACCATCGTGCACCCGACCGTGCTCTCGGCCAGCGACGCCCGACGCCCGGTCGTGTCGTCACCGCCGGGAAGCTGGCCGAGCTCGCTCCGCATCCCTCGCTGCGACGTCGCCGCGTTCCTCGTCGACGCGGTCGACGACGAGGACCTCATCGGCTCGGCTCCGGTCATCTCCTCGGGGCCGCGCCGCAGCTGACGGTGCGCCCGCCGACGGGCGCCCCCGCGACTCAGGAGCCGGCGGCCGCCCGTGACGCTGCAGGACGACGTCCGATGATGCGGTCCGTCAGTTCGCAGACGCCCCACCAGGTGACGCGGAGCATGGCTTCCACGACGATGCCGCTCGTCATCTTGGAGGCCCCGAGCGTCCGCTCGGTGAAGGTGATCGGCACCTCGACGATCCGCAGACCGGCGCGGTTCGCGTGCCAGAGCATGTCGACCTGGAAGCCGTAGCCGTGGCTGTGGACCTCGTCGAGCTGCAGCCGACGCAGTGCGTCAGCGCTGAACACGCGGTAGCCGCCGGTCACGTCGCGGGCGGGGAGCCGGAGCGCGAACCTGGCGTAGGCACTGCCGACCCGCGAGATGGCCTCGCGATGCTTGGGCCAGTTGACGACGGTGCCGCCCGGGACCCAGCGCGACCCGAGGACAACGTCCGCGTCCGCGGTGGCCGCGAGGAGTGCCGGCAACTGCTCGGGGGCATGGGATCCGTCGGCGTCCATCTCGACCACGTTGCCGAATCCGCGCCCGAGCGCCCAGGCGAAGCCGGCCTTGTAGGCGGCGCCGAGCCCTTCCTTGCCGGTGCGGTGCAGCACGTGTACCGCGTCGTCCTCGGCGGCGAGCCGGTCGGCGATCGCTCCGGTGCCGTCGGGTGAATTGTCGTCGACCACCAGCACCTCGACGGATGGTGCAGCGACACGGACGCGCGCGACGATCCTTTCCAGGTTCTCGCGTTCGTTGTAGGTGGGAATGATGACCACCGTGGAATCCATGTGCCGTCCTCGTGTCTGCTCAGCCAGCGTAGCGCGCTGAACAGGACCGTATCGGCGGCCTCCGACCGGACGGCCGGACGCTCAGGAAACGGTCGGCGAACGTCCGGCTGGGGGTCAGTTGTTGCTGGCGAAATGCGCCGGGATGAAGATGGCGAGCGCGATCATGAGGATGCCGCCCATGAACCAGACGGCCTGCAGGACGTCCGTGCGGAACGCCTCGCCGAATGCCCACATGCCGCCGGCGAACAGGGCGAAGGCGATCACGACCCAGAACCCCGTCGCATCGCTCAGGGTGCCGGAGCGCCCTGCGTTGGCGCGTTCGTGGTCACGTCGTTCTCCGGCGTCCATGGGTGCCCTTCCTCAGGTTCAAGCGGTCAGTGCAGGTATACGCCGCGCCACTGGCACCCGCAACCCCTCGACACCGAGCTCGGGTCCCTGAGACCGCACCACCCCGGTCCCTGAGACCGCACCGCTCCGGTCCGGTCCCTGAGCGGACACCCGGTCCCTGAGCTTGTCGAAGGGCTACCCGCGCAGCTCGAGCGTGCAGCACTTCACGCCGCCGCCGCCGAGGAGCAGCTCGGACAGGTCGGCGCCGATCGGCGTGTAGCCGCGGTCGCGCAGCTGACGCTCGAACCCGACGGCCCGGGCGGCGATGACGACCTCGCGACCGTTCGAGATCGAGTTGAGGCCGAGGACGGCTGCGTCCTCGGTGCTCACGTGGATCGCGTCGGGGTAGCGCTGCTCGAGGACGCGGTTGCTCGCCTCGTCGAACGCGGTCGGCAGGTAGGCGATGTTCGCGGGCGAGCCGTCGGCAGGGGCCACCGGGTCGAGCACGGCGATCGCGGTGTCGAGGTGGTAGAAACTCGGGTTCACGAGGTTGAGGGTCACGACCTCGCGGTCGAAGATCCGACGCACCTCGTCGTGGCTGCGGGGATCGGTGCGGAAGCCGGTCCCGGCGAGGATGCTGTCGCCGACGAGCATGATGTCGCCCTCGCCCTCGTTCACGAACTCGGGGCGCTCGACGCGGAAGCCGTTCGCCTCGAACCAGTCCATGTAGGCAGGCCCCTCGGGGATGCGCTCCTCGTAGGTGAACTTCGCCCCGTAGGCGATGCCGTCGAGGGTGAAGCCGCCGTTCGCCGCGAACACCATGTCCGGCAGGCCGTCGATCGGGTCGATGAGGTCGATCCGGTGGCCGAGATCGAGGTAGGCCTGGTGCAGCTGTTCCCACTGCGACACCGCGAGCGAGGTGTCGGTCGGGTCGTCCGGGTTCATCCACGGGTTGATCCGGTAGCTGACGGTGAAGCGGTCCGGCCGGCACATGAGGTACCGGCGCCGGTTCGCGACGCGGGTGCCGGTCGCGGCGTCCTGCGTGGTGGGGGTGGGGTGGTTGAGCGTCGACGACACGTCGGCCTCCAAACGAGCGAGGGTCGGCGGACGAGGTCCAGGGGCCCGGGGGCACGCCACGTTCATCATGGCATGCGATTCGCAGCGTTTTCACGGAGTTTGGCGCAGGAATGCTGCGAAGTGGCAGGTTTTCGCGCAATGATTGCGCTTACACTGAGTCTCATGGACAACCTCGACCGCGGCATCATCGACCTGCTCCGACAGAACTCACGCGCCGGCTACGGCGACATCGGCACGGTCGTGGGCTTGTCGGCCTCAGCGGTGAAGCGACGCGTCGACCGCCTCGTCGCCGACGGGGTCATCCAGTCGTTCACGATCCAGGTCGACCCCACGGTCGACGGCATGCAGACAGAAGCCTACGTCGAACTCTTCTGCCGCGGCACCGTGTCCCCCAACGAGCTGCTGCGGATCCTGTCGGGCGTCCCGGAGGTCGTCGACGCCGGCACCGTCACCGGGAGTGCCGACGCCATCGTGCACATGCGTGCCCGCAACATCCCGGCCCTCGAGGACGCCCTGGAGAAGGTGCGGATCGCCCCCAACGTCGACCACACCCGCAGCGCGATCGTCCTCACCCGCCTCATCCACCGCCACATCGACTGACCCCTCCCCTGCTCGCGAACTGTCACCACAGCACAGTGCGGCTCGTCCGAAGTCGCCGTTCGTGACCGTTCGCGGGCAGGATGGGCGGATGGAGTGGACGATTCAGACGGGGGCCAGTGTGTTCGAGCAATTGCGGACGCAGGTGATCGAGGCCGTCCGCGACGGACGACTGGCGACCGGGGCGAAGCTCCCGACGGTGCGCGGGCTGGCCGACGAGCTGGGGATCGCACCGAACACCGTCGCCAAGGCGTACCGGCTGCTCGAGACCGACGGGGTCATCGAGACCCGGGGACGCGCGGGAACGTTCGTGTCAGCGCACGGCGACGCGATCGACCGGCAGGCGCAGCTGGCAGCGGCGGCCTACGCGGACCGCATCCGAGACCTCGGTGTCTCGCCGGAGGACGCCGTTGCGCTCGTGGAGGCCGCGCTCCGCGCCTGAGCCGCCGGGCTCAGATGACGCTCTGGGACCAGGGGTCGGGGTTGCCGAAGCGATGCGCGGTGATCGAGATCGCCTGTTCGCGGAGGAAGGGCAGCAGCTCCACCCGTCCGGCCTGCGTGACCGGTCCCGCCCAGATCGCGATCTCGGGATCGCCGCCGAGCGCCTCTGCGAGTCGCTTCGCGAGCGGCTCAGGCTCGGAGGCCTCCGTTCCGGGTTCCGCTTCCGCGACCGTCTCGGGACGCGGACCGACGATCCGTACCCGGGTCGCGACCGGCGGCTCCTGGCCCAGCTCGCCCGTGTCGATCGACCCGCGGGCCGCCATCCGAATCAGCCACTGGTCGTCGGTCTCCAGCGAGACGGGGATGCTCAGCTCGGACAGCCAGTCGCGGACCTCGCGCGGCAGCCGCCCACCGAGGCTGACGGTGAACCGCGACCGCGACCGCACCGCGGCGATGAGGACCCGCAGCGCATCGCCCAGGTCGGCCCCCGACGCGACGCGTACCGCGACCGGAACCGGCCGATAGCGCAGGAGGTTCCGTTCCACGCCGAGCTGGGAGACGTCCTTCACCTCGCCGAACTCGTTCCCCCACGCGATCGCGTCGCTGAGCGCCGACCGTCGCAGCACGTCGAAGGCCTCGTAGGTGAGCGACGGCTGGGCCGCCTCGATGAGCTTCACGATGCGGGTGTCGAGCCCGCGGAGGTGCAGACTGCGGCTCGCCGATCCCGGATCCGGTCGCCACTCGCCGAGCCCGAACAGGTAGTTGGGGCCGCCGGCCTTCGTGCCGGTCCCGACCGACGAACGCTTCCACCCACCGAAGGGCTGGCGCTGCACGATCGCACCGGTGATGCCCCGGTTGACGTACAGGTTGCCCGCCTCGACGGTGTCGAGCCACTCCCCGAGATCGACCGGGTCGAGGGTGTGCAGGCCCGCGGTCAGCCCGTAGGGGGTCGCGTTCTGCAGGGCTATCGCCTCGGTGAGGTTCGCGGCCTGCATGACACCGAGGACCGGCCCGAAGTACTCGGTCACGTGGAAGGGCGAGCCCGGCTGGACACCGGTGCGGACCCCCGGCGACCAGAGGCGCTCGCTCGGCTGGCCGAAGTTGACCGAGGAGTCGTCGAGCAGCTTCGGCTCGACGAGCCACTTCTCGCCGAGGCGCAGCTCGGTGAGCCCGGCGAGGAGCTTCTCCCCCGCCGGCTCGACGATCGGCCCCATCTGCGTCCGCGCATCGGACGGCCAGCCGACCCGGAGCGAGCGGACGGCGTCCTCGAGCTGTCGCAGGAAGCGGTCGGACCGTGCCACCGAACCGACGAGGATCACGAGCGACGCGGCCGAGCACTTCTGCCCGGCGTGCCCGAAGGCGCTCTTCACGATGTCGGCGACGGCGAGGTCGAGGTCGGCACTGGGCGTGACGATGATCGCGTTCTTCCCGCTCGTCTCCGCCAGCAGCGGCAGGTCGGCACGCCACCCACGGAACAGCTGCGCCGTTTCGAAGGAGCCGGTCAGGATCACCCGGTCGACGGCCGGATGGGACACGAGCCGACGTCCGAGGTCGCCCTCCGCCACGTCGGCGAGCACGAGGAGGTCGCGCGGCACCCCGGCGTCCCACAGCGCCTCGACGACCACGGCTGCGCACCGCTTCGCCTGTGGAGCGGGCTTGATGATCACGCCGCTGCCGGCGGCGAGCGCCGCGAGGACGCCTCCGGCCGGGATGGCGACGGGGAAGTTCCAGGGCGGCGTCACGACCGTGAGCGCGGAGGGGACGAAGCTCGCGCCGTGCACACTCTCGAGCAGGGGCGCGTTGGCCGCGTAGTAGTGCGCGAAGTCGACGGCCTCGCTCACCTCGGGATCGGCCTCGGCGATCGTCTTGCCGGTCTCGCTCGCCATGACCTCGATGAGGTCTGCCCGACGGGAGGCGAGGACCCGAGCTGCAGCGTGCAGGACGGCGGCCCGTTCGGCGGCGGGGCGGGCTCCCCATCGCTCACCGGCGGCGCGGACCATCGTGATCGTGCGTTCGAGGACGCGTGGGTCGTCGATGGCCGCGGCCGCGACCGCTGCGCCACCGAGGGTCGACTGCGGGACGCGCGCCAGGATCGACGCTCCCCACGCCCGGTTCGCCGCGAGCGAGGGGTCGGTGTCGGCGGCGTTCTCGAAGCCCGGGGCGCCGTCGACGACACCACCGCGCTCCGAGCGGGAGAAGACCGCCGTCTCGACGTACGCCGAGGACGGATCGGCGTGGAAGCGGTCCTCGCCACCGCTCGATCCGCGTTCCAGCCCGAGGACCTGCTGTGTGAGTCCCGCGTCGGGCGCCTGTGCGGGATCGCGGAAGCGGTCGTCCCCGTCGTTGTCAGGCAGCGGTGCCTCCGGGCCCTCCGCGGCGCGGTCCTGCGTCCGGTTGGGGGTGGGCACCTGCCCGGCGGTCTCTCCGAGGGCGTCGACCGACGCGAGGAACCGGCGTCGCTCGCGCGCGAACAGGGTCGGCTTCTCGGCGAGCTCGAACACCGCCGACATGAAGTTCTCCTCGCTGGCGTTCTCCTCCAGACGGCGGACGAGGTAGGAGATCGCGACGTCGAACTCCTTCGGGTTCACGACGGGCGTGTACAGCAGCACCGTCCCGACGTCCCGCTTGATGGCTTCGACCTGACCGGTCGCCATCCCCAGCAGCATCTCGAAGTCCACCCGCTCGCGGACACCGCGGTCGCCCGCGAGGAGCCATGCGTAGGCGATGTCGAAGAGGTTGTGCCCGGCGACCCCGACCCGCACGACGTCCGTGTGCGCCGGCGTGAGCGCCCAGTCGAGCACGCGCTTGTAGTTGGTGTCGGTCTCGCGCTTCGATCCGGTCGTCGCGAGCGGCCAGCCGTGGATCGCCGCGTCGACTCGCTCCATCGCGAGGTTCGCGCCTTTCACCAGCCGCACCTTGATGGGCGCGCCACCGGCGGCCACGCGCTGCTTCGACCAGGCGGTGAGCTGCATCATCGCCTCGAGGGCGTCGGGCAGGTAGGCCTGGATGACGATGCCGGCCTGGTACTGCAGCAGCTGCGGCTGGTCGAGGAGTCGGGTGAAGACCGCGATGGTGAGGTCGAGGTCGCGGTACTCCTCCATGTCGAGGTTGATGAAGGTGCCGGTCGCGAGCCCCTCCTCGTAGAGCGGCGTGAGGCGACGGACGATGCGGTCGACGACCTGCTCGAACGACCACATGGAGAGTTGGCTGGCGATCGACGAGACCTTGATGGACACGTAGTCGACGTCGGGGCGTTGCAGGAGCTCGCGGGTGCCGGCGAGCCGTTTCGCGGCCTCGCCCTCGCCGAGGACGGCCTCCCCGAGGAGGTTCAGGTTGAGCCGTGAACCGTCGGCGCGCAGCTTCGCGATCGCGTTGCCGAGCTCACGAGGACGGCTGTCGACGATGAGGTGGCCGACCATGCCCCGAAGGACGCGGCGTGCGGCGGGGACGACGACCCAGGGCAGGACCGGACCGACCAGTCCTCCGGTGCGGACGGCGGCCTGCTCGTACCAGGGCAGGAACCGCGGCGTCCGACCGGCGAGGGCGGCGAGGGCGTTCCCGGCGACGAGTGGATCCTCCGGCCGCATGACGCCGTCGACGAACCCGACGGTGAATTCGAGACCGTTGGGATCGCGCAGCACGCCGGCGAGCCGCTCGGCGGCGGGATCGGTCGGAGCTTCCGCCCCTTCGTCGACCCATTTCGACGCGAGAGCGATCGCACGATCCGCGAGTCCGACCGGTTCGGTGGGACCCTCGTTCGCAACGTTCGCCATGCTGCTCAGCCTATGCTCCGATCCGCCGATCCCAGTTGAGGCTCGCGAGTACACGCCTGGCGGCTGAGCACCCCGGTCGGTCACCGCCCTTCGACAAGCTCAGGGACCGGAGGGCCATGTCGCGGAGACCCCGCCCCGGCCGCCGCCCTTCGACAAGCTCAGGGACCGGTGCGCCACATCGCTGAGACCCCTCCCCGGTCACTGAGCCTGTCGAAGTGCGCCTGCGAATAGGGTGTGGTCATGCATTCCGTCGAGCAGTACGACGCCGTCATCGTCGGCGGCGGGCACAACGGCCTCACCGCCGCCGCCTACCTCGCACGCGCGGGCAAGCGCGTCCTCCTCCTCGAGCGCCTCGACCATACGGGTGGAGCAGCCGTCTCGGAACGTCCGTTCCCCGGCGTCGACGCACGCCTGTCCCGGTACTCGTACCTCGTCAGCCTGCTGCCCCAGCAGATCATCCACGAGCTCGGGCTCGACGTCCAGCTCGTCCGGCGCCGCTTCTCCTCGTACACGCCCGACCCCGCGAGCCCCGGTACGGGTCTCCTGATCGACAACCGTGACGACGACGCCACCGTCGCGTCGTTCGCGTCCATCGGGCATCCGGAGGACGCCGCGGGTGTCGCCGAACTGCACCGTCGGATCGGTCACCTGGCCTCGGTGCTCTGGCCGACGGTGCTCGAGCCGCTCCGCACCCGTTCCGATGCGCGTGACGCGGCGATCGCCGCCGCCGCGGACCTCGGGGTACCGGCTGGGGAGGTCGCGTCGATCTGGTCGGCGGTGTTCGATGAGCCGATCGGCCGCGCCATCGAGGACGCCGCGCGTTCCGACCTCGTCCGCGGTGTCGTCTTCACGGATGCGCTCATCGGCACCTTCGCCCGCGCCGACGACCCGACCTTGCAGCAGAACATCTGCTTCCTCTACCACCTGATCGGCGGCGGGACGGGCGACTGGGACGTCCCGGTCGGCGGCATGGGCGCGGTCACGGACGCGCTGCGCCGCGCGGCCGAGGAGGCCGGTGCCGAGATCCGGACGCTCGCCGAGGTGACCTCCATCCAACCGGAGCACGGACTCGTCGCCTACGTGGACCTCGCCGCGGAGGCGGAGCTCGAGGCGACCGAACCGATGTCGACGCTGGACCGGTTCCGGCCTCGCCCCGGGGTCGTCGTCCGCGGCGAGTGGATCCTGTCGGGTGCGGCTCCGGCTGTGCTGGAGCGCCTCCTCGACCCGGCGGCGGAGCAACGCGCGGTCGCGGCCGCGTACGCCGCGTGGTCGGCAGCGCGGGGGACACCGGTGCAGTGGAGTGATGCCGACGCGATCCTCGGCACGGCGCCAGCGCCGGAGGACGGTGTCCCGCATCCCGAGGGCGCCCAGGTGAAGGTGAACCTGTTGCTGCGGAGGCTCCCCGAGCTCCTCGACCCGGCCGTCGATCCGTCGGCGGCGTTCGGCGGCACCTTCCACATCAACGAGGGCTGGGCCCAGCTGGAGCACGCCTACCTCGAGGCGGAGGCCGGCCGGATCCCCGACCCGCTACCCTGCGAGATCTACTGCCACACGCTGAGCGACCCCAGCATCCTGTCGCCGGAGCTGCAGGCCTCGGGGGCGCACACGCTCACCGTGTTCGGGCTCCATGTGCCGCATCGGCTCGCGGTCGCTGCGGACGCGATCCCCGGCGGCCACGACGCCTTCCGCGACGCACTGCAGGCCGCGGTACTGCGATCGTTGGACTCGGTGATCGCGGAACCCATCGAGGACCTGCTGCTGCTCGACGCCGAGGGGCTGCCCTGCATCGAGACGCGGACGACGCTCGACCTCGAGCGCTCGCTGGCGATGCCGGGCGGGAACATCTTCCACGGCCCGCTGTCGTGGCCGTTCCTGGAGGACGACGCCCCACGGACGACAGCGGCCGAGCGGTGGGGCGTCGCGACGGTGCACCCGCGCGTCCTGCTCTGCGGCGCCGGGGCCCGACGCGGTGGCGCGGTCAGCGGACTCGGAGGGCACAACGCCGCGATGGCCGTCCTGGACGCCTGACCTGCACGCCGCAGAACGCGTCGCCGCGCTCAGTGGTGGCGGTGGTCCTGGATGGTGATCTTCGGGCCACGACGTGGCTTGTGGATGCCACTCCGGCCGATGAGCCGCAGCACCCGCTGCCGGTGACCAGCCCAAGGAGCGAGCAGCTCGAGCATGCCGTCGTCGTCCACGGGTGAGCCGGTGAGCGCCTGACCCACCGAGGCCGCGAGGTGGTAGTCGCCGACACTCACGGCGTCGGGATCGCCGTGAGCTCGGAGCGTCACCTCGGCGGCCGTCCACACGCCGATGCCCGGCAGGCTCTGGAGGCGCCGCGACGCGTCGTCGGGGTGCTCGTCGATCGTCCGCTCGATCGCGGAGGCGAGTCGTGACGACCGCACGACCGTCTCCGAGCGCTGCGGCCCGACACCCGCCGTATGCCACTCCCAGCTCGGGATCATCCGCCAGGTCTCGGCGGACGGCGCGACGACCATGCCCTCCGGTGCTGGACCGGGGGCGGCATCGCCATGTCGGCGCACGAGCAACCGCCACGCACGCCACGCTTCGAGTGCGGTCACCTTCTGCTCGAGGATCGACGGCACGAGCATCTCGAACACGAGCCGGTTGCGGCTCAACCGCAGTCCCGGGTTCCGCCGGGACACCTCGGTGAGGAGCGGGCTCCGGCTCACGTCGAGTTCCGACCAGTCGTCGTCCCGACCGAGCAGCTCCGGCACTCCGGCGATCATCCACTCGGCACCCGGACCCCAGGCGGCCGCCTCGACCTCGCCGTCGCGGACCGTCGAGACGTACAGGGTCGCGCCGCCCTGTGGGGTGCGTGCCGTCAGCCAGACCCCGCCAGGCGTGCGGCGGTAGCAGGGGCCGTCGCCTCCCCGGGCGATGAGGCGCAGGGTGCTGTGGACGTCGAGTGGACCGCTCGGGCGGTACACCGTCCGCATCGGTTCCGCCTCGCGCGACACCGGTCCGGTCGGCTGCAGCGCGGCCTCGACGGACGACAGCGATGGAGCGGCGAACGATGCGGAGGCGGACATGGTGGTCACCCTACGTGGTGACCACCGACATCCGGCGACGCCGACGACGGTCGAGGATCGCGAAGACGCCCCGACCGCCGCCGATCCGCTATCGCACCAGGCGGAAGTCATACCCGGCCTGATCGATGAACGTTCCGTTCACGCGTTGCTCGACGCGTCCGCCCTGGTAGCGGCCGGGGAGGTAGTCCCGACTCCATTCGACGGTCCACGAGCCCGAGGAATCGGCCTTCGTCGTCCCGAGTCGGGTGCCCCAGGCTCCGATGATCTCGATGTCGGCCAGCGGTGTCGCCGTGCCGGTGAACACGGGCCGCGTACCGGTGAGGGTGTCGCCGATCCTCGGCGACGTCACCCTGAGCGGCGCTGCGACCGTGAAGTCGTACGCGCTGCGGTGCGTCTCGACACCGCCGACGATCTGTCGGACGGTGCCACCGGCGTACCGGGCGGGGAGCAGCGACTTGTTCCAGGTGATCGTCCAACGCCCACTCGCAGCCACGGCCTCGGTGGTGCCGACGAGATCGCCCCAGGCGCTCCAGATCTCGAGCCTCGCGCCAGGCTGTGCCGTGCCGCTGAACTCGGGCACGGACGAGGAGATGACACCACCGTTCGCGGGCGATTCCAGGACGAGCGGAGCGACGACGGCGCGGGCTGCCACGGTGAAGTCGTACGGCGCACGGGACTGCTCGACACCGTCGATCTCCTGGCGCACGGAGCCGCCGCTGTACCGACCCGGGGTCAGGCTCTTGTTGATCGGTGCCGCCCAACGATGGTCGTCTCCGACCTCGGCTGCAGCGATCTCCGTACCCCAGGCACCGATCACCCGGATGGTCGCGCCCGGCTCTCCACGACCGCTGAACACCGGGTCTGCGGTCTCGACGGTCTCCCCGATGGCGGGCGAGAGCAGGGTGACGTCCTCGACCGGGCCCGGCTCGGGCGCGGGCTCCCGATAGGTGAACCGGAGCGGTGCCGTGGTGCGCTGTTGCCCGAAGACCTGCGTCGCGGTCGCGGTGTACGCGCGCGGCTCGAGCGTCCGGAGTGACTGCTGACTCCAGGCGCCGGTGTCATCCACCTCGACGTCGACCAGTTTCACACCCGTCGTGTCGTCGAGGACGGTCACCCGCGCGCCCGGTTCTCCGAGACCGGAGAACACCGGACGCGGATCGTCCACCGTGGCGTCGAGTGCGGGCGTTCGGACCGTCACCGCTGTGACGACGCGGTAGGTCAGCGACCAGTTCGCGGTCGAGTCGTCAGAGCGTTGACGAACGGTGCCGGACTGCGCTCCGGGCGCGAGATCACGGGTCGGAACGGCAGACCAGGTGCCCGCTGCGGTGACGGTCGCCGTGGAGAGTGGTCCGCCGGACGAGTCGAGGACCTCGACGACCGCATCGGGCGTGCCTCGCCCGCTGAACACGGGACGTGGCTCCCGGACGACGGAACCGGGCGTCGGCGCTTCGAGGGTGACCGGGATGGCGACGGGGACGGGATCGAGTCCCTCCGGGGTGACCCGGTCGGCATCCACGACCGAGCCGAACCCGCCCACGGCCAGCCTGCCGTCGAACTGACGGAGGAAGCCACCTGCTCCGCCGTTCGAGACGAGGCCGTATCCGCTGACACGGTCGTTCGCGAACTCCTCCCAGCCCCATTGCTGCGCGGTCGAGCCGGTGCAGACCGCCGGGTACACGTACTTGTAGGCCTGCGACGGATCCGGCTGGAGGCACCTCGTGACGCCTCCGACCGTGGTCGTGACCGGACCGGACGCGTCCACCGACGGGAACGTCCAGCGGCCGGATGCGGCGAGCGCCTGGTCGAGCGTGGCGTGCAGCGTCACCCTGGCCGGGTTCAGGACGTCCGTCGAGCCACCGACCGCGAAGAAGGCGTCCGAACCGGAGGGGAACGCCTGGCCGACGAACCTGCCCTCGACCGAGGACACCGCCGGGGTCGTGTCAGGCGCCGGCCCGGCGGCTCGGGCGGCCGGACCGGTGAGCAGACTCGCCGTCATGCCGAGCAGACTCACGATGGCGATGGGGATGGGGAGTTTCATGGGCGATGGGCGACCTTTCGCAAGGGTGCGCCCGAGACGACCCGAGGGAGAGCCGTCCGGACGCACCGGCGGAGCGTTCGCGAACGAACGCGGTCAGCCTACAAGTATTCCAGTTGCTTAATCCAGTATGTCGACCGACTCTTCCGGTTCACCAGTCGCTCGGAGCCGACGCCTTCGTGGGCGGCAGGGCGACATCCCTCGCCCACTGCGCCTGCCACGCAGGGAGGTCGGTTGGAGCCGGGCCGGTGAGCTCGATGAGCTCCGCGAGCGCCACCACGCCGCCCGTGCGCTTGAGGAACCGACCTCGCACGAGGGCTTGTGTGTAGATCTCCCCGCCCACGACCACCCGGTGTTCGATGAACGCGCCCTTGTCGTCATAGCCCGTGACCCGGGTCTCGACGGTGAAGCGCTGCCAGGGCTGCAGCGACTTCCGGAAGGTGATGCTCTCACTCGACACCACCGGGTACCAGCCCAGGTGCTTGAAGCGATCCCAGAGTCCGTTCCGGATCAGGAGGTCGAAGCGGCCGAGATCGAAGATCGAGAGGTACACACCGTTGTTCATGTGGCCGAGGACGTCGAGATCGGTCGGCAGCACGCGCAGCCGGATCCGACCGACGTCCCAGGTGTCGAGGCGCTCGCCGCGGCGGGCTCGACGGCGGGACTGCAGGAACATGGCGATGGTGCGGAAGATGAGGTGCACGGATGCGACCGTATCCCG
>NZ_JACYTU010000005.1:0-196667 GCF_014841225.1 Plantibacter sp. CFBP 8804 | reverse complement strand
GAGGTCGCCGCGGCAGCAGCCGCGGCGTCCTCCGAGCTCGCCTCCGCCGCGCCCTCAACGCGCGCCGCCTGGCTCGAGGCCGTCGCCGATGCCCTCGACGGACGGGTCGACGAGCTCGTCGCCCTGGCCGACGAGGAGTCCCACCTCGGGACCGCGCGCCTCACAGGCGAGGTCGCGCGGACGACGGGCCAGCTGCGGCTGTTCGCCGCCGTCCTCCGCGACGGTGCCTTCCTCGAGGTCGTCATCGACCACGCCGACGCCTCCGCCACCCCGCCCAAGCCGGAGCTGCGACGGATGCTTCGGCCGACGGGGCCGGTGGCGGTCTTCAGCGCGTCGAACTTCCCGTTCGCGTTCTCGGTGGCCGGCGGCGACACGGCGTCGGCGCTGGCGGCCGGATGTCCGGTGGTCGTGAAGGCGCACTCCGCCCACCCGCGGCTCTCGCGACTGACCGCGGCGATCGTCACCGAGGCGTTGCACACGGCGGGTGCCCCGGACGGCACGTTCGCGCTCGTCGAGGGTCGTGAGCAGGGCACCGCCCTCGTGCAGCACCCGGTGATCACCGCGGTCGGGTTCACCGGCTCACTCACCGGCGGGCGCGCCCTGTTCGACCTCGCGTCGCAGCGGCCGGCCCCGATCCCGTTCTACGGCGAGCTCGGCAGCACGAACCCGGTCGTCATCACCGAGGCCGCACTGCAGGGCGAAGCGGCGCGTGACCTCGCTCGCGGGCTGGCGGCGTCCTTCACGCTCGGGGTGGGGCAGTTCTGCACGAACCCCGGTCTCGTCCTCGTGCCGAGCGGCAGTGGGTTCGCCGAGCTCGTCGCGCAGGCCGCGGCGGACGCCGTCGCCGGGCGCATGCTGACGCCGGGCATCGCCGAGGCCTATGCCGCGGGTACCGCTCGCGCCGCCGGCCATCCCGGGGTGCGGACGCTCCTCGGCGGCGAGACGGCGGCTGCGGGTTCCGGCGTTCCGACCGTCCTCGCGACCACCGCCGCGACGGTCCTCGACGCGCCCGAGGTCCTGCTCGAGGAGATCTTCGGGCCGGCGACGCTCGTCATCGAGGTCGCGGACGACACCGAGCTGCACGCGGTCCTGGCCGAGGTCGGTGGCGCGCTCACGGCGACCGTGCACGCCGCGCCCGGTGAGGACATCGCCGGTCTCGTGTCACGGCTCGAGCCGATCGCCGGCCGGGTGCTCTTCGGGGGCTGGCCGACGGGTGTCGCAGTGGGCTGGGCGCAGCACCACGGCGGACCGTGGCCGGCGACGACCTCGCTCCACACCTCGGTGGGTGCGTCGGCAGTGCGCCGCTTCCAGCGTCCGATCGTCTACCAGGACGCACCCGAGCGCGTGCTCCCCGAGGCCCTGCACGAAGCGAACCCGCTCGGTCTACCCCGCCGCGTCGACGGCGCCCTCGAACTCCCCGTCCCAGCCCGCGCCTGACCAGCGTCCTGTCCGTCCCCAACTCAGGACTCCCCCGGCGTGCCGCCCCAGCCCAGCCCCGACACACCGGACGTCTCCTGAGTTGGGGACACCCCACCGCCCACACCCACCCCTGTTCACAACTCAGGACCCACCCGGCGCGCCACCCACCCCAGCGCCCGCCCCGGGCCCGACACGCCGCAACCGTCCTGAACTGCGAACACCGTGACCACCGTCCCCAACTCAGGACTCCCCCGGCGCGCCGCTCCAGCCCGGGTACGACACACCAAATGTCTCCTGAGTTGGGGACACCCCACCGCCCACACCCACCCCTGTTCACAACTCAGGACCCACCCGGCGCGCCACCCACCCCAGCGCCCGCCCCGGGCCTGACACACCGCACCCGTCCTGAATTGCGAACACCGCGACCACCGTCCCCAACTCAGGACTCCCCCGGCGCGCCGCTCCAGCCCGGGTACGACACACCAAACGTCTCCTGAGTTGGGGACACTCCACCGCCCACGTTCACAACTCAGGACGCACCCGGCGCGCCACCCACCCAGCCCCGTCCCACACCCCAACACACCGCAACCATCCTGAATTGCGAACACCGTGACCACCGTCCCCAACTCAGGACTCCCCCGGCGCGCCGCTCCAGCCCGGGCACGACACACCGGACGACTCCTGAGTTGGGGACGGCACCAGGGCGAGTCAGGCGAGGGCGGCGGCGAGCCAGGCGCGCAGCCCGGCCTGCATCGGTGCCGACCAACTGTGCGGTTCGTCGTGGAACGTGCCCGTGTAGGCCGAGTGCTCGGCGCCGACCCGGTACCGCTCCGTGAGGATCGCGTGCGCTTCACGCATGCCCGCCGGCTCGAAGAGCTCGTCGCGCTCGGCGTACTGGACGAGCAGCGGCAAGCGGGGGCGCAGGGATGCGAGCTCCGGCCAGTCACCGACGCGCGACAGCCCCGGTGAAAGGAACGACCACGAGTGCTGATCGGCGTGCCCGTCGAGCACACCGTCGAACGTCGACATCATCGCGACCACGCCGGCAGCACGGATCCGGTCGTCCATGGCTGCGAGCAGAACGGCCCGGGCACCGCCACCGGAGAGACCGACGCACGCGACGGCTCCGGAACGGACCCCGCACACGGCCGCCAGCTGGTCGAGCGCAATGAGGTCGTCGCGGAGGATGAGACCGGCGAGCGAGGTGCCCAGGACGCCCAGCTCCTTCGCGAGCTGCGGCTCGTTGGCCGTCGCGAGGAGCTCGGACCGCTGCCCGAGCGACACCGCCGCGACCTCCATCCCGCGTCGGATCGACTCAGCCCGACGGCCGGCGAGCTGCAGGTCGGCGGTCCGATGGAAACGTTCGGCGACGGCCTCGTCCGGGATCCGCCGGGATCCCCACCCGAACGCATCGTGGACGAGCACGGTGAACCCGTCGCGCGCGAGGTCGGACGCGACGGCGCGGCCTCCGTAGTAGCGGTCGCGGAACGCCTGCAACTCCTCGCGCGTGACGGCCGAGGTGGCAGGGACACCATCGGGTCCGTCAGCGAGTTTCTCCCGCCCGACGCGTGTGAACCCACCGTGGTCGTGCAGCGCCACCGCACCCGGGAGCACGCCCGTCTCGCCGGCCGGCCGTAGGAGCCACGCCGACGTCGACGCGCCGAACCCGGTCGACCAGCGGAGTTCGACCCCGTCGACGCCGTCGCGGGTCCAGCTGCCGAGCTCCTCGGGCGGTTCGGGCTGCGCCGGTCGTGGGAAGACACCGAGGACCTCGGCGAGGCGCGTGCGCGTGGCGTCGAGCGATCCGTCTGCAGTACTGACGCCCCGGATCGACTCGCGGAACCGGGCGGCGAGCGCCCGCAGACCGGGGTCGCGCGCAGGTGGAGGTGTGACCGGTCGGGACCGCACCTCGACGAACTCGGTGACCGGGACGTGGCCAGCGACCGGGACGCCGACCGATACGGGACCGTCCCGCAAGGCAGCATCCGGGGCCGGGACCGACATTGTCCGGGACCGAACATCGACAGGCTCGGCGACCGGAACAGACTCAGCGGCCGGAACAGACTGAGCGACCGGAACAGACTCGGTGATCTGGGCGGGCTCGGTCACCGGCTCAGCGGCCGGCGTCGATCCGACGTCCGAGTCAGCGCCGGCGCCTGAGCCGGACCCGGCCTCCGGGCCGCGGCTCACGGCGCGATCGTCGCGACCGGACGCCCGGTCAGCAGCGACTCGTTCCCGGCGATGCCGACCGAGATCGCCCGGACGCCGTCGTCGTAGCCGGCGGGCCGTCCCAGTTCGTCCTCGGTGACGCGGTCGAAGAGGTGCCGCAGCAGGAACGCGTCGCCGCCGCCGTGTCCGCCGACGCCCTCGGGGATCTCGATCTCGCGGGCCTCCTCCCAGTGGCGTTGCAGCACGAGGCGTTCCCCGCGCGAGCGCACCGGCGCGACGGACGCGGCGCCGTCCGCGGTCTCGCCGTCGCCGCTCAGGCTCGGATCGAGGACGACGCGCCCGTCGGCCCCCACGAGCACGGCGGCGCGCTCCACGACCTCGAGCTCGACCCTGCCCTCCGTCCCGTTGACGGCGACGCGGTACCCCTCCCACGGTGCATGGGCGTTCAGGGAGTAGCTGAGCGAGGCGCCGCCGTCGTACTCGACGAGGACGGACAGGTTGTCCTCGATGTCGATCCCGGGCGAGAAGACGTCGCGGTCGCGCAGGTACCCGTCGTGCTGCTCGGCCTGCAGGTAGAGCGACTCGAGCCGAGGGTCGTCGCGCAGGTCGAGGGCGAACGGGTCGTTCGGGCGCTCACGAGCCGCCGCCTCGGCGTCGTCCGGTACCGATCCACGCTCTGGACGCGCCGCGAGCCCGCGCTCGGCCGCGTTGGCGTCACCGTAGAAGCGGAGCCCGCCGGTGGCGTAGACGGAGGCCGGCCGAGCCCCGATCCACCAATTGACGAGGTCGAAGTGGTGCGACGCCTTGTGGATGAGGAGCCCGCCGGAGTGCTCCTTCTCACGGTGCCAGCGGCGGAAGTAGTCGGCGCCGTGCACGGTGTCGAGCACCCACTCGAAGTGCACGCTCGTCACCCGTCCGATCCCGCCGTCCTGCACGATGCGGCGCAGCTCCGAGTTGCGCGGGCTGTAGCGGTAGTTGAAGGTCGTCACGACGTTCCGGCCGCTCTCGGCGACGGCCGCCGCGATGCGCTCGACGCCCTCGCGGTCGATGGTGAGCGGCTTCTCGACGACGACGTCGGCACCGGCGAGGAGCGCGCGCGAGACGATCTCGGCGTGCGTGAAGTCGGGGGTCGTCACGATCACCCGGTCGACGCGTTGCTCGGCGATGAGCCGCTCGACGTCCTCCGGGCCGTATCGAGCCGGCAGCGGGACACCCTGCCCGGCGAGGACCGTCTCGTAGTGGTCGAGCCGGCCGGGGTTGCTGTCGCTCCAGGCGACGAGCTCGGCGACGTCGGCGTGCGGGCCGGTGATGGCGTCGAGGTACATCTGCGAGCGGTGTCCGGTGCCGATGAGGGCGTAGCGTTCGCGGGTCGTGGTCATGCGCGTGGGTCCTTCCGGGTCGGTGCGGCCGGCGTGGTGATGGGCGCGCTGTCGTGGTGGTCGGCACGGCCCGAACGCGACCGTTCGAGCGCGTCTCGACCGGATGCGGCGAGCGCAGCGGCCCGGCCATCCCCGGCTGGACCGTCGGCGACGACGACGGCGTAGCGGAACGCGAGGGTCTCGTCGGCGCCGAACGGCAGCTCCTCGCTGAAGAACGGGGCCGGACAGAGACCGGCGAACTCCTCGGTGCGCGCGAACCATTGCGGCGGGTGCGCCGGGTTCCGCACGTCGTCGACGATGACGATGCTCGACGCCGCGGCCGTTCCGTCGTGGAGGCCGGTGAACCCCATCCACGCGTGGCGGGTGCCGCGGAGTTCCTCGCCGCCGCTTCCGGCGGGGGTGTGCAGGGTGCCCCCGGTGAAGGATCGCGGGCCCCGCCAGAACAGCCCGCCGTAGCCGGCGTTCTCCCGCCCCTTCGTCGTGGGCGACCCGATGGACAGGGCACGGCCGGAGACGTTGCGCATCCGGGTCTCGAAGGTCAGCGTCCAGTCCCCGGCGGCCGGTCGCACCGTGAGCGCGCGCTCCTCGTCGACGACGTGCCGACCGTCCTCCGTGATCCAGGCGAGCGTGTGCGCGAACCGCACCTCGCCCGGGTCGGCGCGGAGGTCCGTGACGGCGACGTGTTCGGAGCGGCCGTTGTTCGCGAGTTGTTCGTAGGCGGTCCCGGTGAAGGTCGGGCCGCCCCAGAAGTTGTCGTCGCCGACGTGCGGCAGCGCCCAGGCGATCCCGGTGTGCCAGACGTGGTCGTGCGGTCTGGCCAGGGTCACGAGTGCGCCGCCGGCCGTCCGCACGGGGTGCAGGTACGGCTTGGGCGACTCTCGCTGGACCGTGTCCGGACGGTAGGTGTACCGCAAGATGTCGGTCCCGTCGAGGTGGACGGTGATGGCCGAACCGATCTCGTGCGTCAGCGCGAGACCGGTCGGACGGGGGCGGTGTTCNTCGGGGAACGGACGTCGTTCACCGAGCCGGTCGAGGGGCTGTGGCGGGTCAGCCGGCTGCGACCGCGGCCTTGAGGTCCTTGATGAACCCCTCGGCGGCCTGGTCGGGCGTGTTCTTCCCGAAGAGGACCTGCTCGGTGTACTGCTTCACGAGCGCCTCGATCGCACTGCCACCGGCGGGCGTGACGGTCGGCGGCTCACCGATGTCGTCGGCGAGCCCGTCGAGGAACTCGACGACCGCCTGGTCGGTCTCCGCCAGCTTCGGCGTGATGTACTCGCGGATCTTCGTGTTGGCCGGGACGCCGCGCTCGGTGAGGAGCGAGTCGGCCGCGGTCTCGCTGTTGGCGAGGAAGTCGATGAACAGCGCCGCCTCGGCAGGGTGCTCGGTCCGGGCGGACGCCGACCAGTACATCGACGGCTTGTAGTACGCGGAACCATCGGCGCCGCCGTCCACCGTCGGCACCCGCAGGAGCTCGAGCGGCGAACCGCTCGCCTCGGTCAGGGCCGTCAGCTGGCTGTTCCACCAGGGGGCGAACGCAGCCGAGTTGGTCGCGGTGAAGGACTCGGCGAGCCCACCGGCCTGCTTCTCGATGATCGCGGAGGGCGACGGCGTCGCTCCCGCGTTCACGAGGTCGAGGAGGTAGGTCCACCAGGAGGACAGGGTCTCCGGCTTGATGGACACCTCGCCCTTGTCGTTGTACAGCTCGTCGCCGTGCTGACGGGCCCAGTTGTTGAGGCCGCCGTCCTCGAAGCCGAAGGGCTGGAAGCCGTAGATCGATCCGCCGCCGGCTGCCGAGACCTGCTCGCTCAGCTCGGTGAAGTCGTCCCACGTCCAGGTCTCGTCGTCGGGCATCTCGATGCCGGCCGAGGCGAGGAGGTCGGGGTTCACGACGAAGGAGTAGCTCGTGATGCCCGAGGGGACGCCGTAGAGCGAGTCGTTGACCGTGCCGGACGTCAGCGTCTCCTTGGGGAAGTCGCCGAGGTCGAGCTGGTCGGTGACCGTGTTGAGGTCGAGGAGCGCGCCCCGGTCGCCGTAGGTGGCGATGTACTTCTCGTCCATCTGGATGATGTCGGGGGTGTCGTTCGCCGCCGTCTCGGTGGCGAGCTTGTCCCAGTAGCCGGCCCAGTCCGTGAACTGCGGCTCGATGGTGATGTTCGGATACTCCTTCTCGAAGGCCGCGATGACCTCCTGGGTCGCCGCCGTGCGGGCGTCGTTGCCCCACCAGGTGAAGCGGAGGGTGACGGGCTCGTCGGACAGTTCGGTGGCGGCGTCGCCCCCGGCGCTGCAGCCGGCGAGGAGGAGGGCTGCGACGGCTCCCGTCGCGATGAAGCCGGCGGCTCTGCCGTGCTTGCTGATGCTCATGCTGTTCCCTTTCGAATCGATCGATCCGGATCCGGAGCTGCTGGATCCGGTGGTGCTGGGTCTGGTGCTGGTGGTCTGGTGCGGGTGCTGCGGTGGTGCTGGTCGGTGGGTCGGGCCTCACTTGCCGCCGGTCGTCGCGATGCCCTTCAACAGGAACCGCTGACCGAACAGGAAGACGAGGAAGATCGGTAGGAGCGAGACGACACTCATGGCGAACATCGGCCCCCATGAGGTGGAGGATTGCGCGTCCATGAACGCCCGCAGGGCGAGCGGCACCGTGTACATCTCCGGTTTCGTCAGGTACAGGAGCTGACTGAAGAAGTCGTTCCACGTCCAGATGAAGGTGAAGATGGCGGTCGTCGCGAGCGCCGGCACCATGAGCGGCAGGATGATGACCCCGAAGATGCGGGGGTGGCCGCAACCGTCGATGCGTGCCGCCTCGTCGAGTTCCTTCGGGATGCCGCGGATGAACTGCACCATGAGGAAGACGAAGAACGCGTCGGTCGCGAGGATCTTCGGCAGGATCAGCGGCAGGTACGTGTTCACGAAGCCGAGCTGGGAGAACATGATGTACTGCGGCACGATGATCACGTGGATCGGCAGCATGAGCGTCATGAGCATCGCCGCGAACCACCAGCGCTTGCCGCTGAACTTCAGTCGGGCGAAGGCGTAGGCGGCCATCGAGCAGGACACGAGGTTGCCGACGATGCACCCGAGGACGATGAGCACGGAGTTCAGCAGGAACACGTGGAACGGCTCGGAAAGGGTGTTCCAGCCCTCGCTGTAGTTGCTCACCTCGAAGCTGTCGAGGACGATGCCGGGGTTCCGGAAGATCTCCTCCGTCGGGCGGAGCGAGGAGACGACGAGCCAGATCACCGGGTAGAGCATGATGAAGCCGACGAGGATGAGGCCGATGTGCTTCAGGACCGACTTCCAGGGCGACCAGCCACGAGCGCGGCGGTACTGGCGTTCGGCCTCCTTGGCCTCGCGACTGCGGTTCTTGCTGTCCGTCGTGATGGACCGTGTGGTCAGCGTGTCAGTCATCGTAGTTCACCCAGTATTTCGAGGCCCAGAAGTTGATCGCGGTGAAGACTCCGATGATGAGGAGCAGGAACCAGGCCATGGCCGAGGCGTAGCCCATGTCGAAGTTCGAGAAGCCGCGGTTGTAGAGGTACAGCGTGTAGAACAGCGTCGAGTCGGCCGGGCCGCCCGTTCCGCCCGACACGATGAAGGCCTGCGTGAAGGCCTGGAACGCGTGGATGATCTGCAGCACGAGGTTGAAGAAGATGATCGGGGTGAGCAGCGGCAGGGTGATCTTGGTGAAGCGCTGCCACTTCGTCGCGCCGTCCATCTGCGCCGCCTCGTGGTACATGACGGGGATCTGGCGGAGACCGGCGAGGAAGATCACCATCGGTGCGCCGAAGGTCCACACGTTGAGCGTGATGAGGGTCGAGAGGGCGGTCGATGGGTCGGCGATCCAGCTGCGGCCTTCGATCCCGAAGATCGCGACGAACTGGTTCACGAGGCCTTCGCCGCCGAACACCTGCTTCCACAGCACCGCGATGGCGACGGAGGAGCCGAGGAGCGACGGCAGGTAGTACACGGACCGGTAGATCGCGAGGCCGCGGAGACCGCGGTCGAGCAGGGCGGCCAGGGCCAGCGCCGCGGCGAGCTGGAGCGGCACCGAGACGAAGACGTACACGAAGGTGACACCGAGCGAGTTGTGGAGCCGCTCGTCGCCCATCATGCGGATGAAGTTGTCCAGGCCGATGAACTTCGGCGCCTGCAGCAGGTTGTACTTCGTGAAGGACAGCGCGAGCGAGGCGACCATCGGGCCGACGGTGATGACGGCGAGCCCGATGAGCCACGGGAGGAGGAACAGGTAGGCGGCCTTGTTGTCGCGGCGGTTGTCCTTCTTGATGAAGGCCTTCTCAGCCGCCGTCTGCGGGCGTTTGCCGGCGCTGAGCTTGCGGAGCTCGCCGAGCGCGCTCACCGAACACCCCTCGCGAGTGTCGTCCTGGGCGCTCCTGGAGTTGCACGGACCACGTCGGACCTCCTTGTCGATCGTCGTTGATGACTTCCCGGAAAGCGTTTCCCGGCTGAGCTGCATCAAGTTCTATCACGGCCCCGTCGGACGATGCAACGATTCAATCCGCATCCGTGTCCGATCCGTGATCACCTGCGACCGAATCGGTTCGAACGCTTGCCTTGGCCCCGCACGCCGTTCTACAGTGACCCGGTAAACGCTTTCCGGATGGCCCGCGGCCGCCGGGACCGGAACACGAACCAGAGGAAGAGCCACCGTGTCAGAGCAGACCATCGGGATCATCGTCAACGGCGCCACCGGGCGCATGGGCTATCGGCAGCACCTCGTGCGGTCGCTGCTGGCCATCCAGGAGCAGGGCGGTGTGCAGCTGTCCGACGGCACCCGCCGCCAGATCGAGTTGATCCTCGTCGGCCGCAACCAGGTGACCCTCGACGAGCTCGCCACGCGGCATGGCATCGAGCACACCTCGACCGACCTCGACGCGGTCCTCGCCGACCCCCGCTGGGACGTCTACGCCGACTTCCTCGTCACGAAGGCCCGCGCCACCGCACTGCGCAAGGCGATCGCGGCCGGCAAGACCATCTACACCGAGAAGCCGACGGCGGAGACCTTCGAGGAGGCGCTGGAACTCGCACGCCTCGCCGCCGAGGCCGGTGTGAAGAACGGCGTCGTGCACGACAAGCTCTACCTGCCGGGGCTGCGCAAGCTCAAGCGCCTCATCGACTCGGGCTTCTTCGGTCGGATCCTCTCCGTCCGTGGCGAGTTCGGCTACTGGGTGTTCGAGGGCGACTGGCAGCCGGCGCAGCGCCCGAGCTGGAACTACCGCGCCGAGGACGGCGGCGGCATCGTCGTCGACATGTTCCCGCACTGGAGCTACGTGCTCGAGAACCTCTTCGGTCGGGTCGAGTCCGTGTACGCGAGGGCGACGACGCACATCCCCGAGCGCTTCGACGAGCGGGGCGAGGCCTACGCGGCCACCGCCGACGACGCCGCCTACGGGGTCTTCGAGCTCGAGGGCGGCGTCATCGCCCAGCTCAACTCGAGCTGGACGGTGCGCGTCGACCGCGACGAGCTCGTGCAGTTCCAGGTCGACGGTACGCATGGCTCCGCCGTCGCCGGTCTCTTCGGCTGCAAGGTGCAGCCGCGGAACGTGACGCCGAAGCCGGTGTGGAACCCCGACCTCGCCGACGATCACGACTACGCGGGCGACTGGCAGGACGTGCCGACGAACGACGTGTTCGAGAACGGGTTCAAGACGCAGTGGGAGGAGTTCCTCCGCCACGTCGTCGAGGACGGCCCCTACGAGTACGACCTGCTCGCCGGCGCGCGCGGCGTCCTGCTCGCGGAGCTCGGCCTCGAGAGCTCGCGCACCGGTCGCCGCCTCGACCTGCCCGAGGTGACGCTCGGAAGCGCGGGCGACATCGCCGGCGCGGACGAGGAGCTGGCGTCGCTCGAGGCCTCGGTCGCACGATGACGTCCGTCCCGCTGCTCTCGACCGACGGCACGGTCACCGCGCTGGAACTCCGCGAGCCCGTCGTGGCCGAGCGGCCGACCACTCCCCTGACGAGCCGCACCGCCTACGCCGCGGCGCACGTCGTCCCGACGGCCTGGGGCGACAACGTGCCGGGCGCGCCCGCCGAGCTCGACTGGGACGCGACGCTCGCCTACCGCCACCACGTGTGGTCGTACGGCCTCGGCGTCGCGGACGCGATGGACACCGCCCAGCGGAACATGGGGCTCGACGCCGCCGCCACGCGCGAGCTGATCACCCGGAGCGCCGCCGAGGCCGCCTCCGTCGGCGGCGCGCTCGTCGTCGGCGTCAACACCGACCACCTCACCGACGAGACCGTCTCGCTCGACGCGGTCGCCGACGCCTACCTCGAACAACTCGCGTTCGCCGAGGACGCGGGCGCCGGTACCGTGCTCATGGCCAGCCGACACCTGGCGAGGGCCGCGCAGTCCGCCGACGACTACCGTCGCGTCTACGACCGGGTCCTGTCGGCCGCGCAGTCGCCGGTGGTCCTGCACTGGCTCGGCACGGCGTTCGACCCGAGCCTGGAGGGCTACTTCGGCTCAAGTGACGTCGCCGAGGCCTCGGACACGCTGCTGCGCATCATGACCGACCACGTCGACCACGTCGCCGGGGTCAAGATGAGCCTGCTCGACGCCGACGCGGAGATCGCCGTCCGACGTCGACTCCCGGCCGGCACGACGATGTTCACGGGTGACGACTTCAACTACGTCGACCTCATCGCCGGTGACGCCGTCGGACACTCCGACGCCCTGCTCGGCGCGTTCACCGCGATCGCTCCGGCCGCGTCCGCCGCGATCCAAGCGCTCGACGCCGGCGACCCGGCCGCCTACGAGCGGATCCTCCGACCAACCGAGGCCCTGTCGCGGCAGATCTTCGCCGCGCCGACCTACTACTACAAGACGGGCATCGCCTTCCTCAGCTGGTTGAACGGCCACCAGCCGGCGTTCTCGATGGTCGGCGGCTTGCACGCGGCCCGGAGCCTGCCGCACCTGTCGGAGATCGTGCGCCTCGCCGACGCGGCCGGGACACTCGAGCACCCGGAGCTCGCCGCCGAGCGTTGGACGGGCCTGCTGCGCACGGCCGGTGTCGTCGGCACGCTGACCACGGCGGGAGGAGCCCGATGAGCACCACCGCCCTTCGACAAGCTCAGGGACCGGCGGGACAGGCTCAGGGACCGGCGGGCGGCAGTACCACCCCGCACCCGCGACTCTCGGTCAACCAGGCCACGATCAAGTACGCCACACTCCCGGAGGCGGTCGCAGCCGTCACGGCGGCCGGCGTCACGAGCTTCGGCGCCTGGCGCGAGCCCGTGCAGGAGTACGGCGTCGCAGCCTCGGCGAGCCTCCTCACGGACAGCGGCCTGCGCGTCTCGAGCCTGTGCCGAGGTGGCTTCTTCACCATGCCCGAGGGTCCGACTCGCCGGACGTCGATCGACGACAACCGGACCGCGATCGATGAAGCCGCCGCCCTGGGCGCCCCCGCGCTCGTCCTCGTGGTCGGCGGCCTCCCGGCCGGATCCCGTGACCTCATCGGCGCCCGCGAGCTCGTCCGAGACGCGATCGGTGAACTCACCGACCACGCGCTCGAGTCCGGCGTGCAGCTCGCGATCGAGCCGCTGCATCCGATGTACGCCTCGGACCGCGCGGTCGTCTCGACCCTCGGTCAGGCCCTCGACATCGCGGAGCAGTTCGCTCCGGAGGCCGTCGGGGTGGTCGTCGACACCTTCCACATCTGGTGGGACCCGCAGGTGCTCGAGCAGATCGCCCGCGCGGGCGCGACCGGTCGGATCTCCAGCTACCAGGCGTGCGACTGGGCGACGCCGCTCGCCGCGGACGTCCTCCTCTCCCGGCACTATCCGGGTGACGGCGTCGTCGACTTCGGCTCGCTCACCCGTGCCGTCGAGGCGGCGGGCTACACGGGCGACATCGAGGTCGAGCTCTTCAACCAGGACATCTGGGACAGCCCGTTCCAGCAGGTGGTCGATCGCACCGTCGACGCGTTCCAGGCGACGGTCGTCCCGCACCTCGACCACGACGACGACGCGATCCACCACCCCTGATCGCCGCGGCCGCCCTGTGGCAGAGTGTGTCTCAGCAGCCGCCAGTACGAAGGAGCGCCATGTCGGTCGACGAGCACCGGTCGACGCCGGTCCCACCGACGCTGCACGACGTCGCCCGTGAGGCGGGGGTCTCCCTCGCCACCGCGTCGCGCGCGCTCAACGGGAGCACCCGGACGGTCAACGAGACGTTCCGTCGGCGGGTCCTCGACGCCGCGCTCCGCCTGAACTACACGCCGAACCTGTCGGCCCAGGCGGTCGCGAAGGGGCTGTCGTCGACGATCTCGCTCCTCGTCAGCGACATCGCCGACCCGTACTTCTCGTCCATCGCGGCCGGGGCCATCCGCGCGGCCGACGAGCAGCGCATCGCCACGACCATGGCCGTCACGCACCGCGACCACGAGCGTGAACTCGAACTCGTGCGGGTGCTCCGCGGGCAGCGGCCACGTGCCATCATCCTGACGGGCAGTCGCTGGGACGGGGTCGCGTCGGAGCACCGGCTGTCGGATGAGCTCGCGGCCTACGAGTCGACAGGCGGGCGCGTGGTCCTCGTCTCGCAGCGGACGCTCCCGTTCGCCACGGTGCAGCTCGGCAACGCGACCGGTGCCCGCGAGCTGGCCCGGGAACTCGTCGGTGCCGGGTACCGACGGTTCGCCGTCATCGCCGGCGACGACCGCCTGCTCACCTCCCGCGAGCGCGTGAGCGGGTTCGCGGAGGGTTTGGCCGAGCACGGCATCGCGATCCATCCATCGCGGGTCGTCCGGGCCGAGTTCACCCGCGACGGCGGGCGCCAAGGCGCCGCCGAGCTCCTGCAGCTGGGACTCGACGACGTCGACCTGGTCTTCGCCGTCAACGACGTGATGGCGATCGGGGCGATGTCGGCGTTCCGCGCGGCCGGACTCCGCCTTCCCGAGGACCTCGCGGTCGCCGGCTACGACGACATCGCGACCTCCCGCGACGTCACCCCGGCGCTCACCACGGTCGCCGTGCCGCTCGAGGCGGTCGGTGAGCACGCCGTGCGGCTGGCGCTCGACCCGGCGACGGACAGCACGACGACGGAGCCCGTCGGCGCGACGGTCCTCCTCCGCGAGAGCACGCCGCCGCGCGCCTGACCCGTCCGGTCCCGGCCTGTCCTGTCCTGTTCGCAATTCAGGAACGCCACGGCGAGCCGCCCGCAACCGGTGTGGAGGTGAGGTCGGCTCGCCGGAGGCGTCCTGAATTGTGAACGCGGTGACGCTTCGCCTACTCGGCGACGTGCTCCTGGAACCAGGGGGTGTAGGCGGCGACCTTGGTGCGGTGGCCGGCGCCGGCGACGAGTCGCTTGACGTGCTCGCGGACGTTGACCGTCGCGACGCCGATCACGGTGACGCGGTCGAACGGCACGGCGTCGGCGACGAGCACCTCGGCGCGTCGGAGGGCCGCGGGATCTTCGTCGGTCGCGAAGCGCTGCACCATGCGGTCGGCGGTCATCGCGTTCGCGCCGATGCTCGTGAGCACATGGGAGGCGTCACCGTCGGCGACCACGACCCGCGCGCGGGAGGGCCGGCCGGTGTCGGCGTCGAACTCGCCCGGGTGCACGGCTGCGCCGTCGATCGTGGTGACGAGCACGACGTAGTCGTTGACCGACGACGCGAACGCCTCGGCGGACAGCCGGACGTCGTGCTCACCCGCGCGGATTCCCGCCCAGAGGTCGGCGTCCGGGGTCAGGAAGAACGGGACGAAATCGGCGGGCGTGAGGTCGTCGGTGCCGGCGAGGACCATCGTCCGTCGCGCTTCGCGGTGGCTCGCGGCGGCGATGTCGACGACCGGTCCGTCGGGGAGCGCCGGGGATGCCACCGGCAGGATGCTGCCGGTCTCGAGGATGCGCTCGAGGTTGCGGATGTGGGTGACGTGGTAGAGCCGCTGCTCGCCGACACGCACGACGGGGAGGGCGGCCGCCGCCTTCGTCACCGTCTTCGCGGTGGCCGCGGTCCGCACGCGGGTCGGGGCCGGCTCGCGGAGCGAGGGCGCGACCGTCGACCGACGGACCTTGGGAGCGGGTGGTTCAGCGACCGGCACCTCGCGGGGCGGCGGCGGGAAGCAGGTCGCGCAGAGGCCGTTGTCGAAACCGTGTTTGCATTCGTCGCTCAAGAGAGTCCTTCTGCAGTCCGGCTCCGAGACACGAGGAGCGGGTCACTGGGGGGACGAGCCGAGACGTACGCATCAAGGGTACGCGGCTTCGGCACCCCTCGTGGACGTGGGCGCCGTCAACCGAGCCTGCGCTGCGCCCGGAACACCCGGACGCACGACACGGCGAGTGATCCGAAGAACCCCGCCATCAGCACCGGGAGCAGCCAGGGCGCCATCCACGCGGGCACGCCGAGCCAGGTGGTGAGTGCGACGACGGCGATGAGCGCGGCAGTCGCGATCGACATGTCGCCCAGCAGCCGCATCGTGGCCGCCGTCGTGGCCGCCGTCACCTCGGGACGAGGCGACAGTTGCGTGGACCACGTCGATGCAGTGGCCGATGTGTGGGGGCCGTCGTCCGATCGCGTCGTTCCGGTGAGCGGCAGGCAGGCGGCGATGATCCAGAAGATCGCCACGACCACGGCGCCGATGATGATTGGGAGCAGGAACCCGCCGATGCTCTTGTCCGCCCAGGCGTCCGGCTGGAGCGCGGCGTCGAAGTGCACCGGCATCGGATCAGGAGCGGACGGGTACACCACCAGGCCGATGACCAGCGTCGCCGCGACGATGACGAGTGCGACGAGATGCGGCCAGACGGGCGGCCGCCGCACGGGCCGTGCGGGGCGGGCGATCGTCGGGTCCTGCATGGCGCTCCTCATCTGGGCGAGCGCAACTGACGACGCATGTCGTGGACCCGCAGAATATCTGCGTCAATCATACCCGATGCATCGCGGTCGACCTCGGGTCCGCCGCCTGGACACTGCAGCGATGCGTGGGCGACGCTACCCCCCACGCACCGCAGCACTACCCAGGCGACGGCGTCTCGGTTCACCCGGTCGAGCCTGGCTCCGCTGGTCGGCTCACCCGACGCGCGACGACGACCGCCGCGACACCGGCGACCAGCGCGATCGCGAAGCACCCGGCGAACGCGATTCCGCCGGGAGCGATCCAGCCCAGCCCGGCGAATGCCCCGGAGCCGTCGAGCGCCGTGAACGCCAGCCCGGTCGCCGCGAGCGCGAGGGCACCGCCGATCGCGTCGCCGATGGACATCGCCGCACTGTTGAACCCCTGCGAGCGCTCGTCGGAGTAGGCGAGCGTCATGACGCTGAGTCGCGGGAACATGAGGCCCATGCCGCCACCGCTCACCACCCAGGCGACGATCGGCACCGCCGGTGGCAGGCCGACGAGGGCTGCGGACAGGGCGATCGCGACGGCGACCGTGACGAGCGACGACCCGATCTGCACGGCGTTCGCATTCGACAGTCGGTCCCCGAGGCGCCCCTGCAACCAGGACGACAGCGACCACGCGATCGCACCACCGGTAAGCGCGAGTCCGGCGAGCGCCGGCGTGAGCCCGTGCTCGCGGGTCAGCAGGTACGGCACGTACACCTCGGCGCCGAAGAACGCGGCGGAGGTCAGTCCGCGCACCAGGATGACCGTCGGGAGCCCGCGGCGTGCGGTGAGCGTGCCGAGCGGGATGAGTGGTCGGAGGGCGAGGATCGCGACCACGGCACCGACGACCGGGAGCGCCCAGGCGGTCCATCCCGAGAACTCCGTCGAGAGGTTGACCGCGAGGACCGCCGCCGCGACGAGCACCGCCCAGCCGAGTCGACGCAGCTCCGCGCCCGTCCGCGCGACGGGGGCTGCCTCGCCGCCATCCTTCGCCGACTCCTGCTCGGCGGCCTGCCGCTCGGCGCGCTCGGTTGCGGAGGCCCGCAGCATCCGGAGGGCCGGCAGGAGGAGGAGCGTCGCGACGACCACGAGGCCGACGACCCCGAGGAAGACCCAGTGCCAGCTGAACCGCTCGGCGACCACCCCGGCGAGGAACGGCCCGATCAGGGAGGGGACGACCCAGGCGGCCGCGAACCCGGCGAAGATCCGCGGGTGCAGGGCCGGTGGGTAGATGCGGGCGACGAGGACGTACAGGGCGACGGTCATCGCTCCCGAACCGAGGCTCTGGACGAGGCGTCCGGCGACGACGGCCCACATGGTGGTCGCGGTTCCGGCCAGGAGGAGACCGACGAGGAACAGGACGACTGACGCGAGCAGCGGCTGGACCGGACCGATGCGGTCGGCGACCGAGCCCGCGGCGACCATGCCGATGACACTGACGGCGAGCGGGCCGGCGAAGGCGAGCGCGTAGAGCTGCTCGCCGTCGAGTTCCCCGCTCACGAGCGGCATGATCGTCGTGACGGCGAGGGACTCGAAGGCGCCGAGGAACACGAGCGCGCACGCACCGATGGTGACGAGGACGAACCGGCGGCTGAAGATCCCGCGGTCGCGGGGCGTCGGGTCGGCTCCGGTCGTGGGCTCGGGGGTCGTCGCTGTGGTCACGATTCCGAGCCTAGAACCTCAACGTGACTTGAGGTCAAGCGCTGACGAACCCCTGCCCGTTCACCATTCAGGACGTGCCCGGCGCGCCGTCGCCGATCGACGGGTTCGGGCGCAGGGCGCGCCGCAGCCTTCCTGAATTGCGAACGAGCCGGGACCGCCCGCTAGTGCTTGGCGCTCGCCTTCAGGACCTTCGCGAGCGCGCGGTCGAGGTCGGCGATGAGGTCGGCGACGTCCTCGATGCCGACCGACAGCCGGACGACGTTCTCGGGGACAGCCAGCTCCGTGCCCTTCACCGAGGCGTGCGTCATCTGCGCCGGCAGGCCGATGAGCGACTCGACGCCACCGAGCGACTCGGCGAGCGCGAAGAGTTTCGTCTTCTCGACGAGGCGCGTGGCTGCAGCCGGGCCACCGACGAGCGCGAGCGACAGCATGCCGCCGAACCCGGACATCTGGCGGGCGGCGAGCTCGTGACCGGGGTGGCTCTCGAGGCCCGGGTAGTAGACGCGCTCGACGGCGGCGTGGCCGTCGAGGAACTCCGCGATCGCCTGCGCGTTCGCGCTGTGCTGGCGCATGCGCACCGCGAGGGTCTTGATGCCGCGGGTCGTGAGCCACGCGTCGAGCGGGGCCGAGACCGCGCCCGCGGCGAACTGCACGAAGCCGAGCTGCTCGGCGAGCTCGTCGTCGTTCATGATGATGGCGCCACCGAGGACGTCGGAGTGACCGCCGAGGTACTTGGTCGTCGAGTGCACGACGATGTCGGCCCCGAGCGAGAGCGGCTGCTGCAGCGCCGGCGAGGCGAAGGTGTTGTCCACGACGGAGAGCACCTCGTGGCGGTGCGCGAGGGCCGCGAGTGCCGCGATGTCGCTGATCTTCATGAGCGGGTTGCTCGGCGTCTCGACCCACAGCAACTTCGTGCGGCCCGGGATGATCGCCGCTTCGACGGCCGCGAGGTCGCCGAGGTCCACGACCGTGTGCTCGATGCCCCAGGCGCCGTGCACCCGGTTGATCAGCCGGTAAGTACCGCCGTAGACGTCGTTGCCGATGACGATGTGGTCGCCGGGGCGGAGGGCCGTGCGGATGAGCGCGTCCTCGGCGGCGAGGCCGGAGGCGAAGGAGAAGCCGTGCTTCGCACCCTCGAGCGCGGCGAGCTGCGTCTCGAGCGCCGTGCGGGTCGGGTTGGCGGAGCGGCTGTACTCGTAGCCGCCGCGGAGCCCGCCGACGCCGTCCTGGACGAAGGTCGACGTCTGGTAGATCGGCGGGATGATCGCCCCGGTGGTGGGGTCGAACTCCTGTCCGGCGTGGATGCTGCGGGTGGCGAAGCCGTGGTCGTGCTTGCTCATGGGTGACTCTTTCGGTTCAGGATTCGGGGAGGTGTCGGGGTGGGCGACCGGTCGGACTGGCCCGGTCACCGGGGTCGGGCGTGGTCGGGACATCGCCCGGACTCCGCCCACACGACCTGCATGCCGCCCACGCTCAACCCGCCAGGTAGGTGAGGAGGTCGTGCCGCGTGATGACGCCGATCGGCTTGCCACCGTCGGTGACGAGGAACGCCGGGGCGGAACCGAGTGCCGCGCGCGCCGCCGGGATGGACTCACCGAGACCGATGAGCGGCAGCGGGTCGCCGACGAACGCGCTCGCGGCGTCGTTCATCTTGGCCGCGCCGCTGAAGACGGCGTCCATGAGGCTGGCCTCGTCGATCGCACCGACGACCTCGCCCATCACCACGGGCGGCTCGGCGCTCAGCACCGGGAGCTGCGAGACGCCGTACTCGGTCATGATGTCGACGACGTCGCGGACGGTGTCGCTCGGGTGCACGTGCACGAGGTCCGGCATCTCCGAGCCCTTGCCACGGAGGATGTCGCCCACCGTGCGGTCGTCGGCGACCTCGCTGAAGCCGTAGGACTGCAGCCAGGAGTCGTTGAAGATCTTGCCGAGGTAGCCGCGCCCGCCGTCGGGCAGGAGGACGACGACCACGGCCGACGCCGGGAGGTCGCGCGCCGCGACGAGGGCCGCCTGGACCGCCATGCCGCTGGAGCCGCCCACGAGCAGTCCTTCTTCGCGGGCGAGGCGACGTGTCATCGCGAACGACTCGGCGTCGGTGACGGCGATGATCTCGTCGGGGATGGAGGGGTCGTACGCGGTCGGCCAGAAGTCCTCGCCGACGCCCTCGACGAGGTATGGACGCCCGGTGCCGCCCGAGTAGACGGAGCCCTCCGGGTCTGCGCCGATGATGCGCACGCCGCCCTCGGAGACCTCCTTGAGGTACTTGCCCGTCCCGGAGATGGTGCCTCCGGTGCCGACGCCCGCGACGAAGTGGGTGATCTCGCCCTCGGTGTCGCGCCAGATCTCGGGACCGGTCGACTCGTAGTGGCTGCGCGGCCCGTTCGGGTTCGCGTACTGGTTGGGCTTGAACGCGCCCGGGATCTCGGCGGTGAGGCGGTCGGACACGCTGTAGTACGAGTCGGGGCTGTCGGGAGCGACGGAGGTGGGCGTGACGACGATCTCCGCACCGTAGGCGGTGAGCACGTTCCGCTTGTCCTCGCCGACCTTGTCGGGCAGGACGAACACGCAGCGGTACCCGCGCTGCTGGGCGACGAGGGCGAGGCCGACACCGGTGTTGCCGGAGGTCGGCTCGACGATCGTGCCGCCCGGCTTGAGGTCGCCCGACGCCTCGGCGGCGTCGATGATGCGCGTCGCGATCCGGTCCTTCGAGGAGCCGCCCGGGTTGAGGTACTCGACCTTGACGAGCACGGTGGCCGCGATGCCCTCGGTGACCCGGTTGAGCTTGACGAGGGGCGTGTTCCCGATGAGATCGAGGACGGAGTCTGCGTAGTTCATGTCTGCAATCTGTTCCTGTGGTGCGTCACCGCACGACTCTCGCGTGCGTCACCGGATGGCTGGGGCGGCTGAGGCGGCATCCCGGCAGGGACGGTTCAGCGGGGACAGCAGGAACACGACAGGCGGAGACGCATGCAGACCACCCTACCCGGCGAGTGCAGGGAACGCAGCCGGATGACGGGGCCGATCCGACGTCAGTGGATCGCGACGAGTCGCTGCCGCGGACCGAGTGCCGAGACAGCCGAGGACACCAGCCGGACGGCGAGGGTCAGCACCATGAGGACACCGATGGCCGTGAGCACGACCGCGGCGAGCAGCAGCACCGCGACGAGCGCCGGCAGCCGGCGCAGCGCGAGCTCGACCGGGCGACGACGCGGTGTCCCGTCCGCCCCGGGTGCGTCCAGGTGGCCTTCGCCCGCCATGGCCGCGGCGACGAGTTCGAGCGTGGCACGCGCGCCGGATCCGAGCCGTGCGGTCGAGGTGCGCAGCGCCTGGGACATCACGTGGCCCTTCTCGTCGGATGGATCGGTGTTCGCGGGTGCGAGGACTCGACCGTAGCAGTCGGGTGCCCTGTTCGGGGGTGCCGGTGCCCATTCTGCCAGGCGGGCGTGAACACCCGGTGGCCTGCCGACGGCCGCATGATGGACGCGCACCGCGCTCCCTAGACTGGAGGCATGACCGTCTCCGGCCTCTCCGCCGTCTCCCAGGACTACCTCAAGACGATCTGGACGACCTCCGAGTGGGCCGACGAGTCGGCCACCGTCAAGCTGCTCGCGGATCGCATGGGTGTCCGTCCCGCGACCGCCTCCGACGCCGTGAAGCGACTCGCCGCCCAGGGACTCGTCGTGCACGAGCCCTACGGCAGCATCGAGCTCACCCCCGCCGGGCAGGCGCACGCGGTCGCGATGGTGCGGCGACACCGGCTCATCGAGACCTTCCTCGTCGAGATGCTCGGCTACGGCTGGGACGAGGTCCACGACGAGGCGGAGATCCTCGAGCACGCGGCGAGCGACACGATGATCGAGCGCATCGACGCCGCGCTCGGCCACCCGATCCGCGATCCGCACGGCGACCCGATCCCCTCTGCCGACGGCACCCCGCACCGCCCGGACGCGGTCCGGTTGAACGAGGCGCCGTCCGACAGCCCGCTCATGGTGTGCCGCATCTCGGACGCCGACCCGGAGACCCTCCGCCACCTGAGCACCCTCGGCATCGTCCTCGACACCGAACTCAGCGTGGACGACCACCGTGCGTTCGCGGGCGAGTTGGAACTCCGGCTCACCGCGACCGGCACGCGCCTCACCCTCGGTCGGCTCGCCGCGGATGCGGTGTGGGTGACGGTCACCGCCTGACCGCCGCCCTCTCCGTTCGCCCAGGGTCGGGCGGGTGAACCGCCGGGCGGATCACCCGAAGAACGTGAGCACGATGAGCGCGACGTTCAGCGTGACGATGAGCGCGACCACGATCCAGGCGAACACCCGGGTGGCGAGCTGGTCGACGTGGACACCCATGATCCGCCGGTCGCCCGTGTAGCGCACGAGCGGGATGAGCGCGAAGGGGATCCCGAGGCTGAGGAACACCTGGCTCAGCACGAGCGCGGTGGTCGGGTCGATGCCCGCCGCCAGGATGACGAGCGCCGGGATGAGCGTGATCACGCGTCGGGCGAGCAACGGGATGCGCACCTTGAGGAGCCCACCCATGATCGCGGCTCCCGCGTAGGCACCCACCGACGTCGATGCGAGCCCCGAGGCGAGCAGCCCGATGGCGAAGATCACGCCGATGACCGGCCCGAGCGCCGCGGTGATCGCCGCGTGCGCCCCCTCGATCGAGTCCGTCCCCTCGACGCCGCCGAGCGACGCGGCCGCGAGCAGGAGCATCGCGATGTTCACCGCTCCGGCGAGGACGAGTGCCGCGGCGACGTCCCAGCGGGTCGCCACGATGAGCCGACGGATGGCACCGTCGCTCGTCTGGACGCCGTGCCGGTCCCGGCTGAGTGAGGAGTGGAGGTAGATCGCGTGCGGCATGACCGTCGCGCCCAGCATGCTCGCGGCGAGCAGGACCGTCGCCGTGCCCTCGAACCGCGGCACGAGGCCACCGGCCGCGGCACCCCAGTCGACGGGACTGACGAACAGGCCGGCGAGGAAGCCGACGGCGATGACGGCGAGGAGCGTCAGGATCGCGAACTCGAAGTGCCGCTGGCCGTACCGGTTCTGCACGGCGAGGAGCACGATCGAGAAGACCCCGACGATGACGCCGCCGAGCACGAGCGGGATCCCGAACAGCAGGTACAGCGCCACGGCGCCGCCGATCACTTCGGCGAGGTCGGTCGCGGCGGCGACGAGTTCCGCCTGCACCCAGTAGAGCCGACGCGGCCCGGTGCGCAGTCGCGAGCCGAGCAGCTCGGGCAGGCTCTGCCCGGTGACGAGGCCGAGCTTGGCGGAGAGGTACTGGACGAGCACGGCCATCGCGTTCGCGGCGACGAGCACCCAGACGAGCAGGTAGCCGTACTGGGCTCCCGCCGTGAGGTTCGCCGCGACGTTCCCGGGATCGACGTAGGCGATCGCCGCCACGAAGGCGGGCCCGAGGAGGAACAGGAGTCGTGGTCCGCGGGGTGCGCGGGTCGTCGGAGCGGTGAGGTCAGTGGTCACGTCGGCCATGTTAGCAACACCGCGCTACATTTGTTAGACGAGGCTAACTCTTGGATTCACCCGCCGTCTGCTTGGATGAGCCTGAGAATCGACTGCGCATCGTCAGGCGCCGGAACGGCCCCTGGAAGCACATCTGGTTCGATAGTTACGCATACAACTTTTTCGAGAGGCCCCCGTGACCCCTGCAGCAGATCGCCCCAAGAACACCCCCGTCCCGCCCGCCGTCAAGCAGCAGAGCGTGAAGCAGGAGCGCGAAGCCCAGCGTCAGGCCAAGGTCGCGGCGTTCAAGCAGGCGCAGAAGCGGAAGAACCGCAACCGCCGCATCGGGATCTGGGCCGGTGTCGTGGGCGGCGTGGCCGTCATCGCGGTCCTCATCACGAGCGTCGTCCTCACCCTGCCGAAGAACGCCAGCTACCCCGGCGGCGGCACCGGCACCGGCCAGGACATCGCGGGCGTGGAACTGTTCCAGAACACCTCGGAGCACGTCGAGGGCACGGTCGACTACCCGCAGAACCCGCCGGCCGGTGGCCCGCACAACCAGTACTGGCTGAACTGCGGTGTCTACACCGAGGAGCAGACCAACGAGAACGCGGTCCACTCCCTCGAGCACGGCGCGATCTGGGTCACCTACGACCCGTCCCTCAGCGACGCGGAGCTCACGAAGCTCAAGGAGCTGCTCCCCACCACCTACGTCGTCCTGTCGCCGAAGTCCGACCTCCCCTCGCCCATCGTGCTGAGCGGCTGGAACTCACAGCTGCAGGTCAACAACGCGAGTGACGCGCGCATCGCCGACTTCTTCGAGGAGTTCTGGAAGAGCAACAACGTCCCGGAGCCCGGCGCGGCCTGCACCGGCGCGATCGACGGCCCCGGCAAGGTCTGATCCGTTGACCCCGGCGAGCACATCCGACGCCCCGGCGACCGGTGAACCGGCCGACGGCGGCGTGACCGACGAGGAACTCGCCGCCTGGGAGGCGCAAGGCTCCCCCGACGGCTCCAGCCGGACCCGCGTCGTCATCGCCGCGATGGCCGTCGTCGCGATCATGGTCGCCGCGGCGATCGGTTTCTCGGTCGGTCGGCTCAGCACGCTCGCCGACCCGACACCCACCACGACGAGTGCCGAAGCGGGCTTCTCGCGCGACATGCAGGTGCACCACAACCAGGGCGTGGAACTCGCCATGATCATCCGCGACCGGACGGACGCGGTGGACGTACGCACCCTCGCGTACGACATCGCGACCACCCAGGCGCAGCAGTCGGGCCAGTTGTACGACTGGCTCGTCCAGTGGAACCTGCCGCAGGGTTCACGGCAGCCGGACATGACGTGGATGACGCTGCCCACGCTCACGGGTGCGAGCGGCCATGCGCATGGCGGCGACACGGCGACGCCGGGCTCCACCCACACCCCGGGCGACCCGATGCCGGGCCTCGCCACACCCGCCCAGATCGACCAGCTGACGGCGGCGTCCGGTCTCCAGGCGGAGCGGGTGTTCCTCACGCTGATGATCGCCCACCACCAGGGCGCGGTCGAGATGGCCGAGGCCTTGCAGCCGCGGACCACGAACGCGACCGCGCTGGCCTTCACGCGCGCGGTCATCGCGAGCCAGCAGGCGGAGATCGAGCTCATGACCCGCATGCTCGACGACCGGGGCGGGCCGGTCGACCTCGCCGGCTGACCCCTCCTGTCGACCGCCCGGGCGACGGGCGGGCTCCGACAAGGGGCTAGCCAGAACACCGGCTGACAGCGAAGAATGATCCCGACGCCCGAACGGGCCCGATGAACAGGAGCGACGAATGGCACTCGACGACATCACCAAGAAGGCTCAGGAATTCCTGAAGGACAACAAGGTCAAGGACGCGCTGAAGAGCGAACAGGCCGAGGACATCAGCGACAAGCTCCTCGGCAGCGTGGCCGACGCGGCCAAGAAGGTCACCGGCGGCAAGTTCGACGAGCAGATCGACGGCGCCCGCGACGCGGCGGACAAGGCCGTCGGCAACGAGTAGTCCCCGGCTCGAAACGCGAGACGGCCGGGTCCCGATGGGCGCCCGGCCGTTCGTGTCTGCGCCGGTCAGCGCTCGATCGCCCTTCCGGGTCGATCAGTGCCCGTCGACGCCGGCGTCCACGGGATTGCTCCGGAACCGGTCGAGCGCGATGGCCACGAGTTCGGGAGCGGACAGGTGCGTGTCCTGCATCAGGTCCGAGAGGACTTCTGACGCGCGTCCGCTGAGCGTCAGTTGCACGGTCGCGGAGCGGTCTTCATCGACACCGCTCAGCGCGCGACGACGTTCGCCCAGGCTGAGAATGGCCGACCGCAGATAGGTGCGGCTCGCGACGGTGTCGATCTCCCAGCGGCCGGCGCGACGGTTCGCGACGACATTGCCGCGACGGATGTTCGTCATGAGCGACGCTCGGCTCACATGGAGCTTCGCGGCGAGTTCCGCCGTCCGGACCGGACGGGGGAGGTCGTCGATGAAGTCCTCGACGAGCGCCTCCCGGAGGAGCTCCCAGGCGACGTCCGGAGGGAGCGGCGCATCGGGCATGCTGCCGCCGTCCTGCAGCGGACCCACCCACGCGGTCGTGGGGGCGTCGCGTTCGGTCATCGTCATCGCCCCTCCAAGGTTCCGGCGCTCGAACCTCAAGCATGCTCGGTGCCCGTGGAAAGCGCGTCCCCCAATGCGGGTTGCCCGCGTTCGCGGGGTGCCGGCCCGAAACGACGCACCCCGTCCACCAGGGCGGACGGGGTGCGGGCGACGCTCGGACGACTCAGCTGCGGTTCGCGACCGGTCGGGAACCCGCCGGGCGGGTCCCCTCGAAGAGGATCCGATAGCTGAATCCGGCGATCAGCGCGCCGATGATCGGGAACACGATGAACACCCAGACCTGCGCGAGCCAGTCGGCCCCGCCGAAGATGGCGGTCGCGATGGAGCGCGCCGGGTTGAGCGAGCCGTTGTCGATCGGGATCGCGATCAACAGGAACAACGTGAGCGTGCCGCCGATGGCGATCGGCGCGAAGCCCGCGGCGGCCCGCGTGTGCGTGACGCCGAGGATGACGTAGAGGAAGAGTGCGGTGATGACGACCTCGATCACGATCGCCGAGACGAGTCCGAATCCGCCGGGCGAGAGCTCGCCGAAGCCGTTCGAGACGAAGCCGCTCGCGACGGCCTTGTCGAGGAATCCTGCCGGGCCGCCGGCCGCGAGGCCGAACACCGCGAGTGCGCCGAGGAACGCTCCGACGAGCTGCGCGAGGATGAACGTCCACGTCGCACGCCAGGGGAACCGACCGGCGGCGGCGAGCCCGAGCGTCACCGCCGGGTTGAAGTGCCCGCCCGAGATGGGTCCGAACGCGTAGGCGGCGATGGTCACCGAGAGGCCGAGGGCGATCGCCACCCCGAGGAAACCGACGCCCAGGGGGTTGGAGGTCTCCTCGCCGAAGAACGCGGAGTAGGTCGCCGTCCCGACGAGACCGAAGACCAGCAGGAAGGTGCCGGCCAGCTCTGCGAGGAGTTGCGACGCGGTGGTCGGTTCGACGGAGGGTGGGACTTCCGGGGAGGACATCTGGGCTCTTCTCGCTCGAGGTGACGACGTGGACGCGGAGCTCTGGCGAGCACCGCGCCATCAGCAGACTATTGCCCCGCGTCCCACCGGCGACAGCCCCGAGGTCAGCATGTCGCCGTCGCTCAGTGCACCTCCAGGTCGTGGAGCGGGACCTGGAGCCGGAAGACGTGCTCGATCGCGAGCTCCGCGCCGACGGCGTCGCCCGAGGCGATCGCGGAGCGGAGGTGCGGGTACCCGACGCGCAGATCCGACCAGTCGACCGTCGCCGCGGAGCGCGTGGCCGAGACACGGTAGATCAGGGCGCCGATCACGTCCTTGGTCGCGGAGACGAGGACCGGGTTCTCGCAGTGCTTCAGGAACCGGTCCACGAGCCCCCAGACGCAGCGGCCGTGCGCATCCGCGTCCTCCGCCGTCACCGTGGTCATCGTGTGCTCGACGAACGCCAGGAGCTCGGCCCGTTGCCCCGCGGTCAGGGTCGGGACGGTGACCCGGACGACGCCGCTGACGAGCGCTCCGAGGGTCTGCAGCACGGCTGTCCGGTCCTCGGCCCGTGGCTGCGCGACCCGAGTGTGCCGCTGCGGTGCCGTCTCGACCAGCCCGACGCGTTCGAGTTCCCGGAGTGCTCCGACGATCGCGTCCGTCGGCGCGCCGAGCCACTCCCGGAGCTCCTCCTCGATGAGCAGCTCACCGGAGGCGAGCGTCCCGTCGTAGATCGCGTTGCGGATCCGCTCGGTCACGGATTCGCCCGTGGAAGACGGCCGCGACCCGGACGGCCCATCGGGGTTCGGCATCGGTTCCTCGCTCGGCTGGGGACGGCTGCTGGCTACCGGCCGATCGTACCGCGGACGATCCCCGCCTCGGCGAGCGCCGCCTGTGCCTGCCGGTGCTTGTTGTCGATCGAGGCGCCGATCTCCTGGGCCAGACGGGGCTTGCTGCGCACGAGCTGGTCGATGGTGGACAGCGGCATCCGCAGGACCAGGGTCGTGCCGTCGGCGATCGCGGCGGCCATGGCGACCTCTCTCGTCAGCGCCGTCTGGCCGATGAAGTCGCCGACGCCGAGTCGTTGGAAGGTGATGAGCCCGTCCGTCGTCGGCACCGCAAGATGGACGCCGCCCTCGACGAGGAACCGCATCGCGCCGGGGATCGTGCCCGCCTGCTGGATGGTCTCCCCCGGCCCGTACCGCTCGAGTGTGCACGTCCGGGCGAGGTCGTCGTAGTCCTCCTCCCGCGCATGGAGGGTCGGTGCCAGTGCGGCGACGGCACTCCGCAAGCGCTCCGGCGTCGCGATCGGGTCGGTGCCGTCGCCGTCGAGCGCGAGACCACGGCGCCGCGAGGCGTACCAGAGCCAGGCGCGGAACAGGGCGACGGCGGCGTCGGCGGTGGACGGCCCGGACACGGGCAAGGTGACGGAGAACCGCGCGGCACCGAGGTAGGAGGCGGACACCACGTCCCCCCGCTCGAGCATCGGGAGGCCCGATCCGACCTCGCGGAGCAGCCGGAGCACGTCGTCCGGCGGGTCGTCGGTCGAGAAGGTCACCTCGACGCTCGCGGTGTACGCACCGACCGGCTGACTGAGGTTCGTGAACGACGCCCCGGCGAGCGAGGAGTTCGGGACGATCTGGATGCCGTTGCCGGTGTCGAGGTGGACCGCCCGCCAGTTGACCTCGACCACGCGACCGCGGACGCTTCCGGTGTCGAGCCAGTCACCGAGCCGGAACGGCTGCTCGAACAGCAGCAGCAGTCCGGAGATGACCCCGCCGACCGCGTTCTGCAGGGCGAGGCCGATCACGATGGACGTCACGCCGAGCGCGGTGACGAGCCCGCCGATGTCCGCTCCCCACACCCAGGAGAAGAGGATCGCGAGGCTGATGAGGATGAGGGCCAGCCGGGCGAGGTCGACGAAGATCGACGGGATCCGGTCGCGCCACGACCCCTCTTCGGCGTTCGCGAACAGGGCGACGTTGAACGCGGAGAGGATGAGCAGGATCACGAGGAACCCGAGGAGGGTGCCGACGATCCGCACCCAGGTGCTGTCGTCCGCCCGCGCCGTGGCGAACACGAGGAGCGCGAACACCGCGCCGACCGGCACCACGTAGTTGCGCAGCAGCCGGATCGGTTTCACCGCCGCGTGCTTCCGGCGGTTGAGCGCGCCGAGCACCTCGGTCAGGACGATGAGCAGCACGGGGACGCCGACGGCCAGCGCCACGGCCCAGGGGAACCACGCCTCCTGCCACACCTGCGTCATGACTTCGGCCCCGAGACGACCTGCCAGACGGCCTGCGGACCGCCACGCGTCTCCACGGTGCCGGCTGCCTCGAAGGCGACGGTGTCCTGCATGCGGTCGCGGACCCGCTGACTGACGAAGATGCCGGCCGTCCCGGAGACCGACTGCACCTGGTTGGCGAGGCTCACCGCGTCGCCCCACATGTCGTAGGCGAGGCTCGTCCGCCCGACGAGGCCGCTCGTCACGACACCGGCGTCCACCCCGACCCGCAGGGTGAGGTCCGCCTGGTGCTGCGCATTGAAGCGTTCGACGATCGTGCGCATCTCGAGCGCGAAGTCGAGGGTCCGACGCACGTTGTCGACACGTGGGACGATCAGCCCGCAGCTCGCGAGATACCCCTCCCGCAGCGTCCGCACCTGCTCGATCCCGAGCCGTTCGGCCGCCTCGTCGAAGCTGCGGACCAGCGCGTTGAGCATCGACAGCTCCCGCTCCGGATCGAGGCCACGGGTGAGGTCGTCGAACCCGACGAGGTCGGCGAAGATGACGGACACGTCCTGGTGGACCTCGGAGATCGTCTCCTCACCGTCCTTGTAGCGCTTGGCGACCGACGCCGGCATGAGGGTGAGCAGCAGCTTCTCGTTCTCCGCTCGCTGCTCCTCGATGAGCTCCTGCTTGAGTCTCAGGCTGCGGCTCATGTCGTTGAAGGCCGTGCCGAGGTCACCGAACTCGTCGCGCCGGGTGTTCGGCACCTCGACGCTGTAGTCGCCACCGGCCACCCGCCGCACCGCACCGACGAGCGCCCGCACCGGCCGGGCGAACACCTGCGCCAGGAGCAGGGAGAGCAACGACACCACGACGACGATCGCGAGGACCGAGATGACGAGGTTGCGGGTGAAGTCGGTCACCGGCGCGAAGGCCTCAGCGGCGTCGACCCGCGCGACGAGCACCCACTGGAGCCCGTCGATGTCGAGCGGCGTGTACGCCGTGAGGTTCTCCTGACCGAGGTAGCCCCGCCCGATGGCCGTGCCGGTCTCGCCCGCGAGCGCCCGCTCCACCGAGACGGTACGGGTCGGCTGGATCTGGATCGTCCCCGCGACGGCCACGGCGCGCGCGGCGGTCTCCGGCGGTGTACCTGCTGCGACCGCGGCCCGCTCATACGCCTTCGGATCCTCGATCAACAGGCGGGAGGTCGATCGCATGAGCTGATCGGGACCGGCGAGGTACGTCTCTCCGGTCTCCCCCAGGCCGTCCTGCTCCCACTGGCCGGAGCCCGTCATGATGTCGTTGATCGCCCCGATCGGGACCTGCAGCGCCATCACCCCGTCGATGCGACCGTTCTCGCCGACCGGTGAGAAGATCCACTGGGTCGGGACGTTGAGCGACGGCTGGTAGCGCTCGAAGTCGGTGATGCCCACGTAGTCGATCGCGTTCGACCGGAGCGCCGCGGTGAAGCCGTCTTCGAGCACCCCGCCCTTGTAGGGGCCGGTGAGGACGTTCGTGCCGAGGTCCGGGCCCTTGTAGGCGCTGTAGACGACGTCGCCCTCGTCGTCGATGAGCAGGGCGTCCTCGTACCCGAAGCGGTCGATGATCTCGCGGAAGTAATCGTGGTACTGCGCGTGTACGGACGACCAGGCGCTCCCGTCGCCGGCATCGTCGACGGTGATGGCGGTGTCGTAGTCGAGGTCGTCCGGCGTGTACACCGACTGCAGGTAGGTCTCGGCCGGGTTCGTCGGGATGAACGCCGACGGGTCGGCCTCGTCGCCGGTGCGTTCAGCGAGCTCCGGCGCGAAGGTGTCCTCGTAGAACGACGTCACCGCCGACGCGCGCGCCGGGTCCACCGGCTGCTCCTCCAACTCGTGGAAGGCGTCGTGGAAGCCGTTCATCGCGTCGACCACCGTGGTGCCGCGGGTGTAGACGACGAGCGAGTCGCGCGTCTGGTCGTAGTAGTTGGTGATCTCGCGGGCGCGCGACTCCCGGACCTCGGTCAGCCGCTCGAACGAGGCCTGGCGCAACGAGTCGCTGCCGGACAGGTAGCCGACGATCCCCGTGACGATCGACGCGCCCACGCTGACGAGCAGCAGCATGACGAGCAGCTTCGACTGGATGCTGAAGCCGGGGCGGCCGAACCGTCCGCGGCCGAGCCTGCGGGATCTGGCGGCCGAGGAGGGCGCCGGTGGGATGGGCGGGCCTGACTGGGCTGTCGGCGCGGGGCCGTCTGGCGATGATCCGGATGGTGCGTCCACAGCTGCGGTCATCGACGAGTCCCCTACTCGATCCGGCGGTGCGCGGGCACCCCCTCCTTCGGGGGTCACGATGGCGCTCACTCTAGCCACTCGTGCCACGCGTGCACAATGGGCTGGACCGCTCAGACGGTGACGGCCTGCTGGGCGTAGAGGGTCGCGTACACGCCGCCGGCGGCGAGCAGTTCCTGGTGGGTGCCGCGCTCCACGATGCGCCCGCGATCGAGCACGAAGATGACGTCGGCGTGCACGATGGTCGACAGCCGGTGCGCGATCGACACCGTGGTGCGTCCGCGGGTCGCGTCGTCGAGCGCCACTTGCACGACCCGTTCGGAGATCGTGTCGAGGGCGCTCGTCGCCTCGTCGAGGATGAGCACCTCCGGGTCCTTCAGCAGCACGCGCGCGATGGCGATGCGCTGCTTCTCGCCGCCGGACAAGCGGTAGCCGCGTTCTCCGACGAGCGTGTCGTAGCCGTCCTCGAAGCGAGCGATCGTCTCGTGGATGTTCGCCGCACGACAGGCGGTCTCGAGCTCGTCGAGGGTCGCGTCGGGTTTGGCGTAGCGGAGGTTCTCCGCGATCGTCGCGTGGAAGAGGTACGTCTCCTGGCTGACGATGCCGATGCGGGAGACGAGGGACTCCTGGGTGACGTCGCGGACGTCGGCACCCGCCACCATGACCCGGCCGCCCGACACCTCCTGGAAGCGCGGGATGAGGTAGGAGATGGTCGTCTTGCCGGCTCCCGACGGTCCGACGAATGCGGCGAACTGTCCGGGTTCGATCGAGAAGGAGACGCCGTCGAGGGTGGGGGTCGAGTCGTCCTGGGCGTCGGCGTAGCGGAAGGTGACGTCGTCGAAGCGGATCTGCGGTGCGACGCTCGGGAGCGGTGCGGCGCCGGGGCGGTCGGCGATCGCGGGCTTGAGGTCGAGGTACTCGAAGATCCGCGCGAAGAGGGCGCCGGAGGTCTGCAGGTCGAGGGCGACGCGCATGACGCCCATGAGCGGGAACAACAGGCGGGCCTGGATGGTGGTGAAGGCCACGATGGAGCCGGCGGTGACGTCCACCGCACCGCCGGTGATGAGCCAGCCGGCCACGAGGTACACGATCGCGGGGATGGACGACAGGAAGATGTTCACCATCGCGAAGAACCACTGACCGCTCATCGCCTGGCTGACCTGGAGGCGGATCTGGGTGCGGTTCTCGGCGCTGTAGCGCTCGACCTCGGTGTCCTGGCGGTTGAAGCTCTTCGCGAGGAGCACGCCGGAGACGCTCAGGGCCTCCTGGGTGATCGCGGTCATCTCCGACAGCGACTCCTGCGTCTTCGTCGCGATCCGTGCCCGGACCTGACCGACGCGGCGCTGCGCGATCACGAGGATCGGCATGAGGATGAGGGCGACGATCGTCAGCTGCCAGTTGAGGATGAGCATCGCGACGAGCGCGGAGATGACCGTCACGGTGTTGCCGAGCACGCTCGACACGGTGTTGGTGAGGACGTTCGCGACGCCGCCGACGTCGTTCTGGAGGCGCGACTGGATGATGCCCGTCTTCGTGCGGGTGAAGAAGCTCAGCTCCATCGCCTGCAGTTGCGAGAACAGCTTGATGCGCAGGGCACCCATGACGCTGTTGCCGACGGTCGCCGTGAGGTAGGTCTGCCAGACGCCGAGCAGGGCGGCGATGATGAACAGCGCCACCATCACGCCCACGATCTCCGCGAGGGCGACGAGGTTCGGACTGCCACCGTCGGTCGGGAACAGACCGACGTCGAACGCCTGCTTGACCAGCAGCGGAGGGAGCACCGCGAGGGCGGCACCGATGACGACGAGCACCATCGTGAGGATGATCTTGGCGCGGAAGGGCACGAACAGCGCGACGATGCGCTTGCCGAGGTTCGGGATCCTGGGCGCCTCGGCGTTGAGCGCCTTCTGCGCCGCCATGTCGCCACCGCTGACGCGGCTGCCTGCGCGGGGCCCGCCGCCCCCGGGTGCACCGCCGCGTGGCCCGCCCCGTCCGCCGTGCATGCTCATCCCGCCACCCTATCCCCGCCCACCGTCCCTCCCGCCCCTCTCCCCGTCCCCGTATGCTTCCCGCTCCGTGTCCTTTCTCAGGAGTCCGCCGGCGCGTCGCCTCGCCCGCTCTCCGACCCGCCGCAACTGTCCTGAGATAGGGCCACCGCCGCGAGTCCGCTCCCCAGATCCACGACGGGGCGGATCATCCCCAGATGAGCAGCGTGGCTCGGCGGTCCGGCGACACCGGGTGGACGATCGACCGATGACAGGAGGAACCTACGCCTACCGCCCGGCGTACGGTATCGCCACGGTCCATCAGCTTCGGGCTCGCGGCCATTCCAAGCGGTCGCTCCGACTCGCGGTCGAGATGGCCGAGCTGATCAGGGTGAAACGAGGCTGGTACGCGGACCCCGGTGCACCCCCGGAGATCGTCCAAGCCGTTCGGGTCGGCGGGAGACTCGCGTGCATCTCGGCGGCCGCTTGGTTCGGCTGGGCCACACCGGAAGACCAGCGCGTACACGTCGCTGTCCCGTCGAACGCGGGGCGCCTCCGCGATGCGGGCGACCGCCGGTGCCATCCGCCCGCGCAGGACCGGGACGACGCGGTCCTGCACTGGGACGACGATCAACCGGTGGTCCCTCGGGGCGATTCGATCGCGCCGCTCCTCGTGGTGAGCCGTGAGTCGGCCGTTCGTCAGATCGTCACCTGCCAGAACCCTGACGTCGCCGGCGCGATCTTGGACTCCGTCCTGCACCGAGAACCCCACCGCCGTCGCGATCTCCGGGCATGGCTCGACAAGCTGCCTTGTGCCCGCAGGCGCAGGCTTCCCCGTCTCGAGGCCGGATGCGAGAGTTTCCTCGAGAGCATCGGTCGCATCCGGCTCGAACGCGCTGGGATCGTCGGTCGACATCAGGTCGAGATCCCGGGCGTCGGACGCGTCGACGAGCTGATCGACGATTGGTTAGTGGTGGAGTGGGATGGACGTGCGTTCCACGACACCCCGGACGCCCATGAACAGGATCGCTGGCGCGACGCTCAGTTGGCGATCCTCGGCTATCGCTCTCTCCGCTTCACGTATCGCATGGTGATGGACGACTGGTACGCAGTCATCGGAGCGGTCCACGCAGCGCTCGCGCAGGGCCGTCCAAGGCGCCGCTGAGCGGATCCGATCACCCTCGCACCTGCCAGCCTGCACTCCGTCCCTTTCTCAGGACTCCCCCGGCGCGCCGGGCGTGCTCAGACACGACGCACCGCAACTCTCCTGAGAAAGGACCATCCCGGTCACTCGTCGGCCAGAATTCAGCTTCGTCCCGTTCTCAGGACTCCCCCGGCGCGCCGGGCGCACGCCGACACGACGCACCGCAACTCTCCTGAGAAAGGACCATCGGGACGAAGAGAACGAACGACCCGCAGACGCACGGACGCCCCGGGGGCGTGAGCTCCCGGGGCGTTCGCGCACCGACGACGCTGTCGATCGGAGGATCGAACCGCGTGTCAGGTCAGCCCTTCGTCGAACCGGCCAGGAGCCCGCGGACGAAGTACCGCTGCAGTGCGAAGAACACGACGAGCGGGACGAGGATCGAGATGAACGCGCCAGCCGTGAGCAGGTGCCACTCGTTGCCACGCGTACCGGTGATCTCCGCCAGCAGCTTCGTGATCGGTGCGACCTCGCCGTCCGCGAAGATGAGCGCGACCAGCAGGTCGTTCCACACCCACAGGAACTGGAAGATCGCGAACGACGCGATGGCGGGCATCGTCAGCGGCAGCACGATCCGGAAGAAGATCTGACCGTGACCCGCGCCGTCCACGCGTGCCGCCTCGATGACCTCACCGGGGATCTCCGCGACGAAGTTGTGCAGCAGGAAGATCGCCAGCGGCAGCGCGAACATGGTGTGGGCGATCCACACCTGGGCGAAGGTACCGCTCGCGTCCAGTCCCTCGCCGACCTGCAGACCGAAGATGTTCAGGCCACGGGAGAAGGTCGACAGCAGCGGGACGAGCGCCATCTGGATCGGCACCACCTGCAGCGCGAACACGAGGATGAACAGGAAGTTCTTGCCGCGGAAGTCGATCCACGCGAACGCGTACGCCGCGAGGCTCGCCACCACCAGCGGGATCAGGGTCGCCGGGACCGCGATGGCGATCGAGTTGACCCACGAACCCGCCAGGTTCAGTGTCGAGTTGCCGGCCTGCAGCACCTGTACGTAATTGTCGATGGTGACCTGGAAGTCGGAGAAGATCGTCCACCAACCGGTGGTCTTCACCTGCTGCTCAGGCCGGAACGAGGAGACGAAGAGACCGAAGGTCGGGATCGTCCACAGCACGGCGATGACGACGGCCGCGATGGTCGCGCCACGGCTCGTGAGCCGCTTCTTCGTCCGTCGGCTCGCAGCCTCGATGCCGCGCTCACCCTTCGCGAGCTGGTCCTTGGTGGACTCGTCGATCGGTAGTTCGATCGGCTGCACAGCACTCATCGGATCTCCCTCTGCTTCTTGATCTGCCGTGCGTTGTAGATGACGATCGGCAGCACGAGGATGAACAGGATCACGGCGAACGCCGCACTCCGGCCGTTCTCGAAGTTCTTGAACTGGGTGTACATCTCGTTCGCGATGACCGAGGTGCCGTTGTTGCCGGCGGTCATGGTGCGGACGATGTCGAAGACCTTCAGCGACGCGATGGAGATCGTCGTGACGACGACGACCAGCGAGGAGCGGATGCCGGGGACGATGACGTTGGTGAAGCGCTGCCAGCCGTTCGTGCCGTCGAGCTCGGCGGCCTCGATCTGCTCGGTGGGGACACCCTTGATCGCGGCGGACAGGACGACCATCGCGAACCCGGTCTGCACCCAGATGAGCACGACGATGAGGAACAGCGTGTTCCACGGCTCGTTCTGCAACCACTGCACCGGGGTGCCGCCGAACCACACGACGATCTGGTTGAGCAGACCGATCTGGGTCGCGCCGGCCTCACGGTAGGCGTAGATGAAGCGCCAGATGATGGATGCGCCGACGAAGGAGATCGCCATCGGCATGAAGACGAGGATCTTGAAGTACTTCTCACCGCGGGACTTGTCGATGAACACCGCATAGGCAAGGCCGAAGGCCGTCGACAGCGCCGGGACGAGGAGCACCCAGATGATCGTGTTGATCACGGTGCGGATCGCGCTCGGCTGCGTGAACAGCCAGATGAAGTTGTTCAGCCCGACGAAGTTCTTGCCGGACGCCGACATGAATGCGGCGATCGTCGTGTTGATCGACGGCAGGATCAGGCCGATCAGCAGCAGCAGGAACGCCGGTGCGAGGAAGCCGACGAGCTGGACGAGGTACCCGACGCCCTTCTTGGAGCGGTAGTCGAGGAGGAAGAGCACGCCACCCAGGACGGCTGCGACAGCCGCGGCCCACAGGAACGAGCCGAAGAAGAGGACGACGACGACGGGCACCAGGACGCAGAACGCCAGACGGATGACCGTGTAAAGGGTGCCCTTGCGTGGCGCGATGTCCACGAAGAAGAGGAGGAGGGCCACCACCGCGCCGAAGGCGATGACGACGATCGGGATCTGGGCGAGCGGTGGCAGTCCGCCCAACCAGTTGAGGAAACCTGACATAGCTGGCCTTTCGAGTACGGCGTTGGACCCTGAGTGAACCCTAGGGGGTTCCACTGCCGAGGCGGAAGCGCCGGAGGGTGATCACCCTCCGGCGCTTCCGCTCATGAGCAGCAGTTCCGGATATCGATTACTCGCTGGAGGGCCAGCCGGCTTCGATGTCCTTGAGGACCTGGTCGGTCTCGTCGCCGTTGATCCAGTTCACGAGGCCCTTCCAGAAGGTTCCGGCGCCGACGGCACCGGGCATCAGGTCGGAGGCGTCGAAGCGGAACGTGGTCTTCTCGTCCTGCAGGATCTCGATCGCCTGGCTGAGGATCGGGGTCGAGGCGTTCGCCGGGTCGAGGCCGTTGTTGGCGGAGATGACACCGCCGAGCTTGACCCGCTTGTTCGCCCACTCAGGGCTCGAGAGGTACTCCTGGACCTTGACGGTGCTCTCGTCGTCGCTGAACGCGCCGACGATCTCGCCACCACCGGTGACAGCGGTCTCGCCCTCCTTGATGCCGGGGGTCACGAAGGCCCATACGTCACCGTCGGGAGCCACGGTCGCGCCGGCGTCCTCGAGGAAGCCGGAGAAGAACGATGCCTGGTGGTGCAGTGCGCAGGCGCCGGAGGCGAGCGCCGGAGCGACGTCACCGAACTCGGTCGAGTTGATCGAGGACACGTCGCCGAAGCTCGCGTTCACGTACTCCGGGTTCTTGAGGATCTCGCCGACCGAGTCGAACGCTTCCTTGATCTTCGGGTCGGTGAACTTGACCTTGTTGGCCACCCAGTCGTCGTAGACGTCCGGACCCTGCTGGCGCAGGACGAGGTCTTCGATCCAGTCGGTGCCGGGCCAGCCCGAGGCGTCGCCGGAGCCGAAGCCGGCGCACCAGGGTGCGGAACCCGTCTTCTCCTGGATGGTCTTGGTCAGCGTGAGCAGCTCGTCCCAGGTCTTCGGGACCTCGACGCCCCACTCCTTGAACTTGGCCGGCTGGTACCAGACGAGGCCCTTGACGCTTGCCATGAGCGGCGCGCCGTAGACGGTGTCGTTGACGGTGCCGTAGGCGGCCCAGTCCGTCGACCAGTACTTCTCGATGTTCGCCTTGACGCTGTCGGGCGCGGGCTTCAGGTAGTCGCGCTTGGCGAGGTCGGCCAGGAGGCCGGGCTGCGGGAAGATCGCGAGGTCGGGCGGGTTACCACCCTGGGCGCGGATACCGATCTGCGACTCGAACTCCTTGGAGGACTCGTACTTGATCGTGATGCCGCTGTCCTTCTCGAAGTCGGCCCAGCTCTCCTCGAGCAGCTTCGCCTCGGTGTCGGCGATCGTCCCGTAGATGGTGACGGTCTTGTCGTCGTCGCCACCGCCGCTGCTGCCCGATCCGCCTGAACAAGCGGTGAGCGCGACGCCCGCGACGGCCAGGACGGCCAGCGGCAGGGCCGTCCGGCGGGTCCGAATGAAACTCATCTGTGTCCTCCTCATTGAGTGCTGCAGGTTCGAACGTCTCCAGGGTCGAGCCGTTCCGATGATGCACTGGTGCGGAATCGGTCCGGATGCGGAACCGTTTCCATGCGTCAAAGTACTTCACCCGGCGACAGGATGCAAGCACGAGAACATAACGAAATAGACAGTGAGAGCGCTCCCACCAAAATCACGCGGCTGGGCGGACCATTCGTGTTCCAGATGTTATGGATCAGTTCCAGTCGGCAGTTCCAGGTCTGTTCCAGATTCGCTATGGTGGTGCTACCCAACGGAGGGAGTCGGCATGAGTGGTGCCATCAGTGATGTCGCGGCCCTCGCCGGCGTCTCGAAAGCGACGGCCTCGCGAGCGCTCACCGGGCGCGGATACGTGTCGGCCGAGACCCGGGAACGGGTCGTGCAGGCCGCGGCCACGATCGGGTATGTCGCCTCGCCCATCGCCGCGAGCCTGTCCACCGGACGCACGCTGGCCATCGGCGTCCTCACCTCATTTCTCAACCGCTGGTACTTCGGCGAGGTCCTGGAAGGCGCCGAGGGAGCCCTCCGTGCGCGGGGATACGACCTGACACTCCACCATCTGCCGCCCGACTCCCCGGAACGCGATCGGATCTTCGACGCCTACCTCACGAACAAGCGCTTCGACGGCATGATCTCGATCGGGATCGAGGCCTCGCAGGACGAGATCGCGCGCCTGCTCGCCAACCCCCGTCCACTGGTGTCGATCGGCGGCAACATCCGCGGGGCCCACTCCATCAACATCGACGACCAGGCACTCGGGCGCGAGGCGACGGAACACCTCATGACACTCGGGCACACGCGCATCGCCCACATCACCGGTCACGACGCCGAGCTCCAGACGGACACCGTGCACGGCAGGCGCCTGGCCGGCTACCTGGCGGCGATGGAGGATGCCGGTCTCACCTCGGCCGTGCACGTCCTGCCCGCCGTCCACTCGCTGCCGGGCGGGTACGAGGCCGCGGCTCAGTTGCTGCGGGACGCGAGGATCCGCCCGACGGCGGTGTTCGCCTCGACGGACGAGGTGGCGATCGGCATCATCATCGCCGCACGACGCCTCGGGATCACCGTTCCCGCGGAGCTGTCGGTCATCGGGATCGACGGGCACTCCTACGCGGAGATGTTCGCGCTCACCACCTTCGAGCAGGAGCCCCGCGCGCAGGGGCGGCATGCCGTCGAGATCCTCCTCCAAGACCTGGAGGACGAGCAACGCACGCAGGCCCCGGACTCCGGGGAGCCGGGCAGCACCGTCTCCGAGGTGCGCTGGCCGACCCGTCTGGTGATCCGACAGACCACGACGCGCCGCGAGTCCGCCGAGTAGACACCCGGCTGCGCTCCCCAGCGCGATGCCCTGACACGAACGCGCCCCACTGACGTGAGCGCGGGCCCCGGAGGGGAGCGCTCGCGTCAGTGGGGCGCGGTGACCGGTCGGATCAGCTCGCGTCGGCTGCGGTGATCGCGATGGCCTCGTCGAGTTCGCTCTCCACCGGACCGTCGACGCGGGCGAGGTGCTTGCGTCCGAGGACGACGATGAGGACCGCGACGATGAGCGAGCCGGCGGCCACGTAGTACGGTGCGGCGGGCGAGAGGAGCTTCGCGATCTCCGCGGCGGCCGGCGGCGCGATGGCCCCACCGAGGAACCGTACGGACGAGTACGCCGAGGATGCGACGTTGCTCGGCAGGTCCGTCGCCTCCATGACCGACTCGGTCAGCACCGTGTTCATGACGCCGAGCAGGAGTCCGCCGACGACGATGCAGACGATGAGGCCGGTGGTGGACTGCACGAGGAGTCCGGCCGCGACGAGGTCCAGCGCCAGCAACGGCAGGACCAGCTTGATCACGGAGGTGCGACGCATCCGAGCCGTGAGCAGCGGTGCGACGAACACGCTCGTGATCGCCAGCGCGACACCCCACCCGAAGAACGTGAACCCGAGACCCATCGCATCGAGGCCAAGCGGGAACGGCGAGTACGCGAGGAGCGTGAAGAAGCCGATGTTGTAGAACAGGGCTGCTGCCGCGAGGATGCCGAGCGACGGGATCGCCAGCGCTTTGAACGGCGCGGACAGCTTGAGCGGCGCGGGCTTCGGCCCCTCGGTCTTCAGCAGGGTCACGATCGCGATGAACCCGACGGCCATGAGCGTCGCGGTGCCGAAGAACGGCCACTTCCAACCGATGCCGCCGAGGAGACCACCCAGGAGCGGACCGATCGCAATGCCGAGCCCGAGTGCTGCTTCGTACAGGATGATCGCGTTGGCGCGGCCGCCCGCTGCAGCACCGACGATGGTGGCGAGTGCCGTCGAGATGAAGAGCGCGTTGCCGAGGCCCCAGCCGGCCCGGAAGCCGATGACGGCTCCGACGGAGTCGGACAGGCCCGCGAGGAGGGCGAACAGGACGACGAGTGCGAGTCCGATGAGGAGCGTGCGTTTGGCACCGATCCGGCTCGACAGCCAGCTCGTGAAGAGCATGGCCACGCCGGTGACGAGCAGGTAGCTCGTGAAGAGCATCTCGGCCTGGGTCGGCGTCGCCTGGAGGTCTTCGGCGATCGCGGGGAGGATCGGGTCGACGAGGCCGATGCCCATGAAGGCGATGACGCTCGCGAAGGCGACCGCCCAGACGGCCTTCGGCTGGTGCAGGATGCCGCCGAGGCCTGCACTGTGGCCGGCGCCGTGGCCGTGGCTCGACGCCGTGGGAGTGGGCACGGAGGACGTTCGTGCGCTGGTGTCGGCGCTCATGCCGTCAGCTCCGAGGCGACCTCGACGGCCACGCGGGCCTGGATGATCTCGACCGTCCTGGCGATCGCAGCGAGGTCGTCGTCCTCGAGGTCGGTGAAGGCCGGCTCCAGGGCGTCGGTGAGCTCGTCCCGCCAGGCGAGGAGGGCGGCCGTCCCCTTGGGGGCGATGGCGATGAGCCACGCGCGGTGGTCGTCGACGTCGGCGATCCGCTTGATCCAGTCGCGCTCGTCGAGGCTCTGCACGAGCTTCGTCATCGTGGGTTGGGACACCCGACTCTGGCGGGCCAGTTCGCCGACCCGGACGGGGCCGACCGTGGTGAGCACGGAGAGCGTGCGCCAGACGGCGGGCGATTCGGAGGATCCGGTGGCCTGGGCGGCAAGGCGGGTGAGCCGGTGCGATGCCGTGATGAGGTCGCCGAGGATGGTGTGCAGGGGTGAATGCGTGCGGTTCTCGGTCATGATCCATCCAGTATACATAGCCAGGCTATGCATTTGCACACGCAGTCCGGTGATCACCATTCAGGAGGCTCCCGGCGTGTCGGCACCGGGAGCCTCCCGCAGGGCGGGACTCGCCCAGGCGGACCTGAATTGTGAACCGGTCAGCGCATCCAGGTGGTGAAGGACTGGCTGACCCGCGGATCGGGCGGGTGGGCGTCGCTCGCCCGTTCCGACTCGGTGAAGGCGGATGCGAGCTGGGCTCGGATCCAGGTGATGGTTGCACGCCAGCGTGCGTGGGTGTTCATGGTGGTGGGTTCTCCCGATTCGGGCACCGCACCGACGGCCCGCGCTCACACGGAGCGGGACGACGACGCGGATACCTGCGTGAACCGTCGACGAACGTCGTCGACGGGTGCAGAGCATCCGCGTCCGTGTGGAGTGACGCGACGAATCGCAGGCCCCCCGGTTAACTGACGGAGGGCACCGCTCCCGAACGAATCGGGGGCGATGCCCTCCGATCACGGATGTCTCTGCCGAGTGCGTGCAGCACTCGTCTCAAGAAGATCCGCGATCGTCAGCGGCGACCGACCGGAGTCGGTCGCCAGCCCAGTGGTTGTCCCCCGCAGGGGACCGACTACTTGAGCGTGACGGTGGCGCCGGCAGCCTCGAGGGCTTCCTTCGCCTTGTCAGCGGCTTCCTTGTTGGCGCCTTCGAGGACGGCAGCCGGAGCGCCGTCGACGAGAGCCTTGGCCTCGCCGAGGCCGAGCGAGGTGAGCTCGCGGACCGTCTTGATGACCTGGATCTTCTTGTCGCCAGCAGCCTCGAGGATGACGTCGAAGTCGGTCTTCTCTTCGACCTCTTCGACAGCAGCGCCAGCAGCAGCCGGGCCGGCGACGGCGACGGGAGCAGCAGCGGTGACCTCGAAGGTCTCCTCGAACAGCTTGACGAACTCGCTGAGCTCGATGAGCGTGAGCTCCTTGAACGCGTTGATCAGTTCTTCGTTTGACAGCTTTGCCATGATTGTTCTCCTTGTTTCATGCCCTGCAACCGCATCACGCGGCGGACAGGTACGGGGTTGATTGTTCGCGGAACCGAATTACTCGGCCGCGGACTCCTGCTTCTCGCGCAGCGCCTCGACCGTGCGAACGGCCTTCGAGAGCGGTGCGTTGAAGAGGTAGGCAGCTCCGAACAGCGAGGCCTTGACGGCGCCGGCAAGCTTTGCCAGCAGCACTTCACGGGACTCGAGGTCGGCGAGCTTGCCGACTTCTTCAGCGGTCAGCGGGTTACCGTCGAAGTAACCGCCCTTGACCACGAGGAGAGGGTTTGCCTTGGCGAAGTCACGAAGAGCCTTCGCGACGGTGACCGGGTCACCGTGCACGAATGCGATCGCGGACGGACCGGCGAGCTCGTCGTCGAACGACGAGATGCCGGCGTTGTTCGCCGCGATCTTGGTCAGCGTGTTCTTCACCACGGCGTAGGTTGCGTCCGCACTGATGCTCTTGCGCAGGTTCTTGAGCTGAGCAACAGTGAGGCCGCGGTACTCGGTCAGCAGAACGGCGGTCGAGCTCTGGAACTTCTCCGTGAGTTCGGCAACCGAGGCTTCCTTGTTCGCCATGGCCACTCCTTTTCGAATCTTGAATGCATGCAGCGGAGGCCGCACACACCAACCGCCGGGACGGCGAAGGGTTCGGGCATGAAAAAAGCTCCGGCGCAAGCGCACGGAGCTGGGGAGAGGCGAGCCTCGATCAGATCTTCATACACCTGCGCTGGACGTCTCGTCATGAGAACCTTCGACTGTCTCGTTTGCACGCGACAGTGACCGGCGGTCTTTGGTTTCGACAACCATAACACACCCCCGGCCCCGTTCCGACAGGCGTGCACCGGGCGCTCACGACCGCCCGTCCGGATGTCCGAGGCGACCGGCACCATGGAGCCATGATCCAGACGCTCGCCATCTCCGGCTACCGTTCCATCCGAGACACCGTGCTGCCGCTGCACGGCCTCGACGTCGTGACCGGCGCGAACGGCACCGGCAAGTCCAACCTCTACCGGGCACTCCGACTCCTCGCGAGTGCGGGCGACGGCGATGTCGTCGGATCCCTCGCGCGCGACGGCGGGCTCTCCTCGACGCTCTGGGCCGGCCCCGAGCACGTGAGTCGAGCCATGGTCGACGGTTCCGTCCCGGTCCAGGGCACGCGCCGCACGGGTCCGATCAGCCTGCGACTCGGGTTCGCGACGGACACGCTGGGGTATCTCATCGACCTCGGGATCCCGCAGCCGTCCACGACGCTGTTCGGCCGCGACCCCGAGATCAAGCGGGAGCAGATCTTCGCCGGTGCACTGGCCAAACCGAGCAGCCTGCTCGTCGACCGGCACGGTCCGGCGGTCCGGGTCCGCGACGGGTCGTGGCGTCCGATCGGTCGAACGCTCGGCACCGCGGAGAGCATCCTCACCGAGTTCTCGGACGCCGACGCGACGCCCGAGGTCCTCCGCGTGCGCGGCCAGGTGCGCGGCTGGCGGTTCTACGACCAGTTCCGGACCGACCGCGACGCCCCCGCACGTGCGCCACAGGTCGGCACGAGGACGCCGGTCCTCGGCCACGACGGCGCGGACCTCGCCGCCGCGGTGCAGACGATCATCGAGTCCGGCGGTCGGGACCGGCTCGACACCGCCGTCGACGACGCGTTCCCCGGCAGCGTGCTGCGCGTGCGCGCCGACGACGGGGTGTTCCGACTGGAGCTCGAACAGCCCGGGATGCTCCGTCCGCTCTCGGCCGGCGAGCTGTCCGACGGCACGCTCCGCTACCTGCTGCTCGTCGCGGCGCTCCTCACTCCGCGCCCGCCCGAGCTCATGGTGCTGAACGAACCCGAGACGAGTTTGCACGGCGACCTCCTCCCCCAGCTGGCTCGGCTCATCACCGCGGCGAGCGCCGACACACAGCTCGTGGTCGTCTCCCACGCCCGCCCACTCATCGAGGCCATGCTCGAGGCCGGCGAGGTGCATGAGCACCGGCTGGTGAAGCGACTCGGCGAGACGACCGTCGAGGATCAGGGCCTGCTGTCGACGCCGCCGTGGGCCTGGCCGTCGCGGTGAGCGTCCGGCCCAGGTGACCGCCGGCTAGGCGCGGTCGGCCTGCTTGCCCAGGTAGCGGTCCGAACCGTAGCTGAGGATGAAGAACCCGATCAGCTGGAACAGGACGAGTCCGAAGATCCGGAACACCGTGCTCTTGTCGAACTGCTTGCCGATATGCCATCCGACGATCCACCCGAACACGATGTTCACGAGCGGGATGAAGTAGAGGATGGTCGCCGCACCCGTGAAGCCGGCGAGCTTCACGACGACGTACCAGTTGTAGATCGGGATGATCGCGGTCCAGCCGGAGCGGCCAGACTTCTCGAACATCCCCCAGACGGAGGCGACGAACAGCGCGTAGCCGATGATGCCGCCGAAGACGTTGGCGGGGGCGTTCATGAACTCGATGGCGGCACGACCGTTGTCGTCAGCGGCGAGCAGGATGGTGTCGATCACGGTGGTGGCGCTCCTTGTCGTCATCGCGGTCGACCGACCGCCTCATCCGACGAATGTAGCGCGCGGGTCGCACCCCGGACCAGCGGGTGTCCCGCAGACGCTCAGACGGCCCGGGCGGTGCGGGCGGCGTGCACGAACGAACGGATGAGCTCCGGCGACTTCACCCCGCGCGAGGACTCGACCCCGCTGGACACGTCGACCCCCCAGGGCCGGAGTTCCGCGATGAGGCCCTGGACGTTCTCCGGCGTGAGACCGCCGGCGAGGATCCACGTGCGGGTGGGTGGGTTCGCCACCAGAGCGATCGTGTCGAAGGTCTTCCCGGCTCCCGGGTCAGGTGCATCGAGGAGCAACAGCTCCTCGGCGTAGGCGGCGCGCTCGGCGGCGTTCTCGGAGGCGTAGTGCACCGCCGAGGTCGCCCGGAGCGTCCGCCATCCCATCGCCTGCAGCTCCTGGAACGCCTCGGGTGGTTCGTCACCGTGGAGCTGGACAGCCTGCACCCCGGCAGCACCGGCGATCCGCGAGACCTCCTCGACCGACTGGCGCCGGAAGACGCCGACCGTCAGCACCGACTCGGGGACGTCGGCGAGCAGCGAGGCGACGCGTTCGGGCTCGATGGTCCGGGGCGACCCCGGCGCGAAGACGAATCCGATCGCGTCGACTCCGGCGTCCACCGCCGCAGCGACGTCGGACGCCTCGGACAGACCGCACACCTTGACCCACATGGGGACCACGCTACCCGGCCGCACGGATCACTCCGCCGTCGGGACGAGGACGTCCGGGGTGGCGACGGCCGGTAGCTCCACGCGGAACACCGTCCGTCCTGGTGTGCTCTCGCACCTGACCGTGCCGTGGTGCGCGGCCACGACGGCGTGCACGATCGCGAGCCCGAGGCCGGTGCTCCCGGTGGCCCGGGAGCGGGAGTCGTCACCGCGGACGAAGCGCTCGAAGAGGTTGGGCTGCAGCGCAGGGTCGATGCCGGGGCCGTCGTCCGACACGGTCAGCACGGCGATCTCGCCCGCAGGACCGCTCTCGACCGCCAGCCCCGTCCGCACGGTCGTCCCGGCGGGCGTGTGGGTCCGCGCGTTGGCGAGTAGGTTGACGATCACCTGTTGCAGTCGGGACGCATCACCCGTGACGAGGACGGGCTCCTCGGGGAAGTCCAGTTCGAACACGTGGTCCGGCCCGGCGACATGGGCGTCGCCGACGGTGTGGATGACGAGTTCGGTGAGGTCGACGGGGCGCTTGGCGAGTTCGCGTCCCTCGTCCAACCGCGCCAGCAGCAGCAGGTCCTCGACGATCGTGGTCATGCGACCGGCCTCGGAGCGGATCCGGCCGAGGGAGTGGGTGACGTCCTCCGGCAGCGCGTCCGACTTCCGGGCGGCGAGTTCCGAGTATCCGGCGATGGACGCCAGCGGGGTCCGGAGCTCGTGGCTCGCGTCCGAGACGAACCGGCGCACCTTGTTCTCGCTCGCCTGCCGGGCGTTCAGCGCGGACGAGACGTGCCCGAGCATGCGGTTGATCGCCGATCCGACGCGTCCGACCTCGGTGCGCGGGTCGGTGTCCGACTCCGGTACCCGGACGGCGAGCGCCACCTCACCGCGGTCGAGGGGCAGTTCGGCGACGACCGCGGCCGTCGCGACGACCCGGTCGAGCGGGCGGAGCGAGTACCGCACGATCGCGAACGCGGCCAGCCCGGCGAGCAGCAGGACCACGACGCTCATGATCGCGATGAGGGTGACGAGCTGCATGACCGTCGACGCGACCTCGGCGAGCGGCAGCCCGATGATCCTCGTCGCGCCGCTCGCGTCGGTGACCGCGACGACGCGGTAGTCGCCGAGATGCTCCCCGAGGTTGATGGTCGACGGTCGGTCACCGGCCGACACCGTGAGGATCATGGCGTCCTGACTCTCGGTGCACGGGACCGTGCTGCCGTCGGCGTTGAGGTATCCGGCGCTGACGATGGTGCCGTCGACGACGATCGCCCCGAGTGCGCCGGGCCCGAGGCCCGGAGCGCCGATGAAGGCGGGCGGCTCGCGCGTGCCCGAACCACCGCCGTAGCCGTCGGGGATGCCGGAGTCAGGCAGGGATTCCGGTGCGGGGAGCTGGCCGTTGCGACCGTAGTCGACGATCCGCTCGGCGGCCTTCGTGAGCTGGTTGTCGACGCCCTCGGTGAGGAGGCCGCTCACCGCTACCGCGCTCGCGACACCGACGACGGCGCTGCCGAGGGCGAGGAGCCCGACGACGACGACCATGAGGCGTCGACGGAGCGTCCACGGAGCGCGCTTGGGGTGGGTGGAGTCGGTGGTCGTCGCTGCCGGGTCGGTGACGGGGGCGCTCGTGGTCACGAACCGACCGTCGGGATCTTCAACATGTAGCCGGCGCCGCGCACGGTGTGGATCATGGGCTCGCGCCCGGCGTCGATCTTCTTCCGCAGGTAGGAGATGTAGATCTCGACGACGCTCGCACGACCACCGAAGTCGTAGCTCCACACCCGGTCGAGGATCTGGGCCTTGCTCAGCACCCGGCGCGGGTTCCGCATGAGGAACCGCAGCAACTCGAACTCGGTCGCGGTGAGTTCGATGGGCTCGCCGTCGCGCGTCACCTCGTGGCTGTCCTCGTTCAGCACGAGGTCGCCGACCACGATGTCCGGGCCGGACTCGTCGGCGGCCAGCAGGGTCGAGCGGCGGATGAGCCCGCGCAGCCGGGCGACGACCTCCTCGAGGCTGAAGGGCTTGGTCACGTAGTCGTCGCCGCCGGCGGTGAGGCCCGCGATGCGGTCGTCGAGCGAGTCCTTGGCGGTGAGGAACAGGACGGGGACGTCGCTCCCCGAGGTCCGCAGGCGGTTCAGCACCTGCAGGCCGTCCAGGTCGGGCAGCATGATGTCGAGCACGATGGCGTCCGGGCGGAAGTCGCGGGCGGTCGTGAGGGCCTCGCGGCCGTCGGCGGCGGTCCGGATCTCCCAGCCCTCGTAGCGCAGGGCCATCTGCAGGAGGTCCGTGAGCGTCGCCTCGTCGTCGACGACGAGCACACGGACGGCGGTGCCGTCGGCCCGTTTGAGTGCGCTTCGCGCGGCACCGGGCGCCTGGGTCGGGATGTTCACGCGTTCAGTATTCGCCTCCGCCCTATGAGCTGTCTATGAACCGACCAGACGGATGCTGTGCCCTCCCCGAGCCGGCGAGGCGCCCACATCGACCTGGGCCGATTCATAGCGTCGCCGAGGCGCAGGCCAAGCGGGCCTCCGTAGCGTCCGGTCCAAGTCATCCGCGACGTGCGGATCGTCGGCGTCGCGCAACGGGGACGCCGGAACGTGCACCAGAGCAGAAGGAAACACAGACATGTTCGGAACGTATCTCCGGCGGGAACTCGTCGGTCGTCGGAAACAGACGATCATCATCGCCATCGGGATGGCGCTCGCCATCGCCCTCGTGATCATCGTCAACTCGGTCGCAGCCGGTGTGAAGACGGCGCAGGCGTCGGTGCTGGAATCCGTCTACGGGGTCGGAACGGACATCACCGTGAGTCAAGCCGCCGAAGCGCCGACGGAGGGCGGCGGCCCCGGCCAGAACTTCGACTTCGGCTCGGGCGACGGGTCGACGAGCGACGGCACGACGACCGTCAACCAGTCGCGGTTGGAGGCGGCGCGCGGCACGTCGACCTTCGACGCGACGGCGCTCGGCACGATCACCGACGTCGCCAACGTCGAGGCCGCCGCAGCCACCCTGTCGCTCACGAACACGACCTTCACGGGCGAGCTGCCCGACTTCTCGCAGGCGCAGGGATCCGACGGGACGGCAGGCGCGCCCGGCGGTGACCCGTCCGGTGCGACCCCGCCGCAGGGCGGTCCGGACGGCGCAGGCGGGAGCTCCTTCGGCGTCGACTCCTTCACGGTCCTCGGTCTCGACCCCTCGGGCGACGCCGTCGGTCCGCTCTCGGCCGTCACCCTCAGCGACGGTCGCTCGCTCGCAGCCGACGACACGGGCACGGACGTCGCCGTCCTCGACGCCTCCTACGCGACCGAGGCGGGGATCGCCACCGGCGACACGATCGACATCGCGGGCACCACGTTCAGCGTGGTCGGCACGGTGACCGCCTCCGGAGCCGACGCCACGACCGCCTCGAACGTCTACATCCCCCTCGACGTCGCGCAGACGCTCGCCGGACTCGACGGCCAGGTCAGCGACGTGTACGTGCAGGCCGCCTCGTCGACCGACATCACGCAGGTGCAGACGGACATCGAGGCGGCACTGCCCGACGCGACCGTGAGCACCCAGGAGGACCTCGCGTCCACCGTGTCCGGCTCGCTCGCCTCGGCGTCGACGCTCGTGTCCAACCTCGGCACCTGGCTGTCGCTCATCGTGCTCGCCGCCGCGTTCCTCATCGCGATCCTGTTCACGATCTCCGGCGTCACGCGCCGCACTCGCGAGTTCGGCACGCTCAAGGCGATCGGCTGGAGTGACCGGCGCATCGTCGGCCAGGTCGCCGGTGAGTCCGTCGTGCAGTCGCTCATCGGCGGCGCCGTCGGTGTCGCGGTCGGCCTCGTCGGCATCCTCGTCGTGAACCTCGTCGCCCCGACGCTCAGCGCGGCGGCGACGACCTCGGCCGGTGGCGGACTCGGCGGCCCCGGCGGTGCCGCGGGCATGCCGTCGGATGCGGCGGCGGGAGCGGCCGGTGGGTTCGGCGGTGCCCCGGGCGCTGCGGCCGCGACCACCACCGACATCGTCCTCCAGGCTCCCGTGACCGCGTGGATCATCGTCATCGCCGTCGGGATCGCCGTCCTCGGCGGGCTGCTCGCCGGTGCCATCGGCGGGTGGCGCGCCTCACGGCTGCGTCCGGCCGAGGCGCTCCGCTCCGTCGCCTAGGCGACGCACCAGACGCCGCCGGGTGGCCCCCCCCCCGACCACCCGGCGGTTTCACTTCTCACTCCGACCAGCAGAACGAAGGACCCCATGTACACGATCACCGGCCTCACCAAGCAGTACCGCCAGGCGAAGCGCTCCGTCACGGCGCTCGACGACGTCGCCCTCGACATCCCCGACGGACAGCTCGTCGCCATCCAAGGTCCGACCGGCGGCGGCAAGTCGACGCTCCTCCAGATGCTCGGCGCACTGGACCGACCGACCTCCGGCAGCATCTCGCTCGCCGGCGACAACCTCTCGACGCTCAGCGAGACGAAGCTCGGCAGGATCCGCGCCACGGAGATCGGCTTCGTGTTCCAGGGGTTCAACCTCATCCCGACGCTGACGGCACAGGAGAACGTCGAGATGGCCCTGGTCCCGATCGGGACCCCTCGGGCCGAACGCGAGACCAGGGCTCGGGCGGCGCTCGCGTCCGTCGGACTCGCGGAGCGGGGTTCGCACCTCCCCGCCGAGTTGTCCGGCGGGCAGCAGCAGCGGGTGGCGATCGCCCGTGCGCTCGTCAAGGAGCCCGAGGTGCTGCTCGCCGACGAACCGACCGGCAACCTCGACGAGGAGACCCGCGACGAGATCATGGACCTCCTCGAGGGCCTGTGGCGCGACCGCGGGCTCACGGTCATCGTGGTGACGCACGACACCGCGGTCGCCAAGCGCGCCGAGCGTCGTCTCCACATCGCGAACGGGAAGCTCAAGGACGTCACGACTCGGCGCTGATCGGCCACTCGGCAGGCTCGGGGAGCGGCTCACATCCGCTCCCCGAGCCACCTACTCCCTGTCGAAGGGCCACGGGAATACCCCGTCGTCGTGATTGGTTGACACTGATCAACTACTTCTCATATAGTTGACGCATATCAACTAGCTGACGTCATCACGATCGCGGAGCCCATGTCACACACCACTTCTTCACCAGCCACGCCCGCTCGCGCGGACAACGGCATGACGCATCGCCAGGTGCTCGAGGCCCTCTCCGGCCTCCTCCTCGGCATGTTCGTGTCGATCCTCGCCGGAACCGTCGTCTCGACCTCCCTCCCCCGGATCATCTCCGACCTGAACGGCGACCAGACGGCGTTCACCTGGGTCGTCACGGCCACGTTGCTCGCCACCACCGTCTCGACGCCCATCTGGGGCAAGTTCGCCGACCTCTTCAACCGCAAGCTGCTCATCCAGCTGGCGCTCGGGATCTTCGTCCTCGGCTCGGCGCTGGCAGGCTTCTCGCAGGACACCGGCACGCTCATCGGCTTCCGCGTCCTGCAGGGCCTCGGCGCCGGTGGTCTCACGGCGCTCAGCCAGATCATCATGGCCGACATCATCAGCCCGCGTGAGCGTGGCCGGTACATGGGGCTCTTCGGCGCGGTCATGGCGGTCGGCACGGTCGGCGGCCCGCTCTTCGGCGGCCTCCTCACCGACTCGCTCGGCTGGCGCTGGAACTTCTTCGTCGGTGTCCCCTTCGCGATCGCCGCGATCTTCCTCCTGCAGCGCACGCTCCACCTCCCGAAGCGGAACGTCGGCAAGGTCAAGATCGACTACCTGGGCGCAGCCCTGATCGCTGGCGGCGTCTCGCTGCTGCTCATCTGGGTCACCCTGGCCGGGACGCAGTTCGAGTGGGCGAGCTTCACGACGCTCGTCATGGTGGGCATCTCCGTCCTCCTGCTCGCCGCAGCGGTCATCGTCGAGATCAAGGTCGACGAGCCGATCATCCCGATGTCGCTGTTCAAGAACCGCACCTTCACCCTCGCGGTGATCGCGAGCATCTCGGTGGGTGTGGCGATGTTCGGCACCTCGGTGTTCCTCAGCCAGTACATGCAGCTGGCGCGTGGGGCGACGCCGACCGAGTCGGGTCTGCTGACGCTCCCGATGATCGGCGGCCTCCTGATCGCCTCCATCGTGGTCGGGCAGTTCATCTCCCGCTTCGGGCACTGGAAGCCGTACCTCATCGTGGGTTCGATCCTCCTCACCGTCGGCCTGTTCCTCATGAGCACGATCCACTACGACTCGAACTACCTGGTCGTCTCCGTGTACATGTTCGTCCTCGGCGCGGGTGTCGGCATGGTCATGCAGAACCTCGTGCTCGTGGTGCAGAACGACGTCCTCCCGCAGCAGCTGGGCACGGCGAGCGCGGGTGTCGCGTTCTTCCGCAGCCTCGGCGGCACGATCGGCGTCTCGGTCATGGGCTCGGTGCTCGCGACGAAGGTCACCGACATGCTCTCCGACCGACAGGACGACCTGCAGGCGGCAATCGTCGCCCTCGGTGCTCCCGGCGCCAAGATCGCCGAGACGCTCTCGAGCGGCACGATCCCGAAGGTGAGCGCGCTGCCCGAGTCGGTGCGGACCATCATCGAATCCGTCTACGGTGACGCGGTCGCCGACATCTTCCTCGTCGCCGCACCACTCGCGATCCTGACGATCATCGCCGTGATCTTCCTGCCGAACAAGAAGCTCGGTTCGAAGAACGCCGTGCAGCGCATGGCCGAGCAGGGCACCGGAGCGCCGGCCCTCGTCGGCGCGGCCACCGGTTCCGTCACGACGGCCACCGCGTCCACATCGACCCAGTCGTTCGCGACCGGTGCGCTGGACGTGGCCGAGGCCATGATCGGTGGCGAGGCGGACACCCGACTCGAGCGAGGACGGGACGAGACCGCCGACGCCGACAGCGGCTCGGAGGCCGAGGCACACAGCCCCCGCCACGGCCGCTAGTCCGTACAATGCGAACGATGTCCATCGATCACGACGCCCAGGCCGGGCCGGCCGCTGCCGACGACGCAGCGGCCGGTACCGCGCACGACCTCGCGATCGGTGCCGTGGAGGAGCAGTTCGCGCTGCTCATCAACCGCATCCGCAACGGCATCCGCGACCGCGCCGAGCGGATCTCCCCCGGACTCCAGCCGGCCGGCTACAAGCTGCTCAGCATGGTCTCGCGCTCCGGAGCGATCCGCGCCGGTGCCCTGGCCGAGATGCTCGCGACGGACAAGAGCGCGGTGAGCCGCCTCATCCACCAGCTGGAGACGCTCGGCCTCGTGACGAGGACGCCGGACCCCGAGGACGGCCGCGCGAGCCTCGTCGTCGCGACCGCCGAGGGCGAGCGCCGGATGGAGTCGACACGGGCCAACGACCAGGCGATGCTCTACCAGCAGCTCTCGTCCTGGGACGAGGCCGAGGTGCGGCGGCTCGCCGAACTCCTCGCGAAGCTCAACGGCGCCCTCTGAAGTCCCTTTCTCAGGAGTCCCCCGGAGCGCCGGGCTCACGAGCGAGTGACGCGCCGAGGAACTCCTGAGAACGGGTCAGCGCCAGCTGTGCTTCGGGTCGTACCCGAGGACCTCGCGCGCGTGGTCGATCGAGAGCAGCGTCCCGTTGCCGGCGATGTCGCCGTTGACGGGCACGTCCGGGAAGACCTCCGCGACGAGCTCGACGTTGTCGCGCGACATGACCGTGTCGGCCGCAGCGATGATGAACCGGTCGAACCCGGTGGCCTGGTGCTCGAGCGCGAGCCGCACGGCCTGCGCGCCGTCACGGCCGTCGATGTAGCCCCAGAGGTTCCACTTGCGGAGGGTGGCGTCGGCGTCGAACGACGGGAACGCCGCGTAGTCGGCCTCGTCCATCACGTTGGAGAAGCGGAGGGCGATGATCTTGAGCTCGGGGTGCCACCGCGTGAGTTCGATCGCCAGCTGTTCCTCGAGGTGCTTCGAGAGCGAGTACGTCGACTCGGGTCGGGCGGCGTAGGCCTCGTCGACGGGGATGTAGGGCGGCGGGGTGTCGAACGGCAGCCCGAGGACGGTCTCGCTCGACGCCGTGACGATGTTCGTGATGCCGGCCTTGATGGCGGCGTTGAACACGTTGTAGGTGCTGAGGATGTTGTTCTGAAAGGTCGCGGTGTTCGTCGAGAGCCCCGGCGCGGGGATGGCGCTCAGGTGGACGACCGCGTCGAACCCGTCGGGCGCCTGCTCGTCGACACCGGTGAGGGCGTCGAACACCTGGCCCGCGTCACGCAGGTCGACGCGGACGAAACCGTCACCGCGCTCTCCCGCCTGGTCGAGGTTGATCACCAGGTGACCGTGCTCCCGAAGATGGCCGACCACTGTTCGCCCGAGCTTGCCCGAGCCTCCCGTCACTGCGATTCTCATGACGCCCATCCTGGTCCATCAACCCGCGATCGCGTGGACGATTGACAACTCCCCCAGGATCGGGCGACCGAAGCGGAATGGTCGACCGCCGGGTCGCGTTGGACGAGACGTGAAGCTCACCCTGTACACCTCCGCGTTCTGCGCTCCCTGCATGCAGGCTCGCGCCGTCCTGGCCGAGGTCCCGGCGCTCGTGGCCGGTGCCGTCGTCGAGGAGCGCGACGTCGCCTTCCGTTCGGCGGAGGCCGAGGCGGACGGCATCCGCTCCACCCCCACGGTCATCATCAGGGCCGACGACGGCACCGAGGTGTTCCGTGCGACGGGCGCGCCGACGCTCAACCAGGTGCTCGTCGCGGCGGCGAAGGCGCTGTAGCCCTTCGACAGGCTCAGGGACCGAAGAGGCGGCTCAGGGACCGAAGAGCAGCTCAGGATCCGAAGGAGGCAGCTCAGGGTCCGGAGCTACTGAGTGCTGAACGCCGCGTCGAAGGACTGCTCGGGCAGCTTCCAGAGCAGGTTCCGGATGTATCCGACGGCCTCCTCGGCTCCGTGCAGGCGGTCCATGCCGGCGTCCTCCCACTCGATCGAGATCGGCCCCGCGTAGCCGATGCTCGAGAGGGCACGGAAGGCGTCCTCCCACGGCACGTCGCCGTGACCGGTCGACACGAAGTCCCAGCCGCGTCGTGGGTCGCCCCAGGGCAGGTGCGAGCCGACGATGCCGGCGTGACCGGTCGCCGGCCGGATCCGGGTGTCCTTGCAGTCGACGTGGTAGATCCGGTTCGCGAACTCGACGATGAACCCCACCGGGTCGACGCCCTGCCACATCATGTGCGACGGATCCCAGTTGAAACCGAACGCCGGGCGGTGGTCGATCGCCTCGAGGGTCCGGACACTCGTCCAGTAGTCGTAGGCGATCTCGGACGGGTGCACCTCGTGGGCGAAGCGGACACCTTCGGCGTCGAAGACGTCGAGGATCGGGTTCCAGCGGGTGGCGAAGTCCTCGTAGCCAGCGTCGATGACGGAGGCCGGCACCGGCGGGAACATCGCGGAGTACTGCCAGATCTTCGACCCCGTGAAACCGACGACCGTGTCGACGCCGAGCTTGCGCGCGACCCGTGCGGACCGCTTCATGTCCTCGGCCGCCCGCTGGCGCACCCCCTCCGCGTCGCCGTCGCCCCAGGTGTAGTCGCGCACGATCGCCTGGTGGCGGAAGTCGATCGGGTCGTCGCACACGGCCTGGCCGGTGAGATGGTTCGAGATCGCGAAGACCTCGAGGCCGTGCCGGTCGAGGATGTCGAGGCGGGACTGCAGGTAGGCGTCGTCCTCATCCGCGCGCTTCAGGTCGAGGTGGTCGCCCGAGGCCGCGATCTCGAGGCCGTCGTAGCCCCAGGAGGCGGCGAGGCGGGCGACCTCTTCGAAGGGGAGATCCGCCCACTGTCCGGTGAACAGGGTCACCGGGAGGCGGCTGGCGTACTGCTTGTCGGTGGTGTCGGTCATGCGGTGATCCTCTGCTCGTCGTCGGTGGAGGTGGCGATCGCTTCCCAGCGGCCGGTTTCGGCCGCGTCGAGGACGGCCTCGGTGATGCGCGCGGTGCGGAGTCCGTCGGCGAAGACGGGCAAGCCGTCCGGCGACTGCCCGGCCATCGCCGCGTAGCTGTCGGCCACGAACGCGTTGAAGGCGTCCTGGTAGCCCATCGGGTGCCCCGAGGGGACGATGGACAGGCGTGCGGCGTCCGGGTGCAGCTGGTCGGCGTCGCGAGGCAATACCTGCGTCCCCGACCGGCGTCCGAGCCACAGCGTCTCCGGCGCTTCCTGATCGAAGCCGATGCTGAGCTCCGTCCCGGCGACCTCGAGGTGCAGGCGGTTCTTCCGACCGGGCGCGACCTGCGAGACGAGCAGCGTGCCGATGGCGCCGCCCTCGAGCCGGATCACGACCGCGGCCGCGTCCTCGGTCGTGACCTCCGGAGTGTTCGCGCGCTCGGCGAAGAAGGTGCGGACCGTCGAACTGAGCTCCGTGATGCGCGCGCCGGTGATGAACTCGAGGAGGTCGACGAGGTGCGAACCGATGTCGGCGAAGGCGCGCGAGCGGCCACCGGCCGCCGAGTCGACCCGCCAGTTGTCGTCGGCCTGCGCGAGCAACCAGTCCTGGAGGTAGGACCCGCTGATGGTGAGCAGGGTCCCGAGGTCACCGGCGGCGACACGCGCCCGGGCCTCCCGGACGAGCGGGTGGAAGCGGTACACGAACGGCACCGTGCCGACGACACCGGCCTCGGCCGCGGCGGCGACGAGACGCTCGGCGGTCGCGGCGTCGGTCGCGAGGGGTTTCTCACAGACGACGTGCTTGCCCGCCGCGATGGCCGCGAGTGCCTGCTCGGCGTGGAGCGCGTTCGGCGTGCAGACGTGTACCACGTCGACCGAGGGGTCGGCCAGCAGCTCGTCGAGCGAGCCGTATCCACGCTCGAACCCGAGGCTCGCGGCGACCTCCCGCGAGCGTTCGGGTGTCGAGGCGACGACACCGACCAGCCGGGCACCCGCAGCGCGGGCCGCCCGGCTGTGGACGGTGGCCATGAAGCCACCGCCCACCACCGCGATACCGGGACCGGCCACGGTCATGCTCCGAAGGTGCCGTCCGCCGGGGTCCACGACTCCGGCAGTGCGGGAGCGAGCTCCACGGTGCTGACGACGTCCACCGAGGTACGGCTCAGGCCCGACTCGGCCGTCGAGACCATGACGTCGAGCACGTGGTAGGCGAGCTCACCGGAGGCGCGCTCGGGACGACCGGCGCGGATCGCCTGGGCGAGCTCGACCACCCCGGTTCCGCGACCCTGCGTCGGACCGGTCGACGGGATCGACTCGGGCTCCTCGCCACCGCCGTAGACGAGCAGGTCGCCCTCGAAGGTGTTCGGGTCGGGGACGACGAGCGTGCCGGTCGAGCCGGCGACCTCGAACTGCGTGCGGCCGAGCTTGGAGTCGAAGCTGAAGACGCTCTGCGCGAGCTGGCCGCTCTCGAACTCGAAGAGGGCGCTCACGTGCGTCGGCACCGTCACATCGAACGACTGACCGGCGCGCGGGCCGGATCCGATCGTCCGCTGCGGGAAGGCCTGCGAAGCCAGCGCGGTGACACGGGCGATCGGACCGAACAGCTGCACGAGCGCCGTGATGTAGTACGGGCCGATGTCGAAGAGCGGACCGGCGCCGTCCTGGAACAGGAAGTCGGGGTTCGGGTGCCACGACTCCGGGCCGGGGCTCTGCATGAGGGTCAGCGCGGTGAGGGGCTGGCCGATGCCACCGGCCTCGACGAGCCGGCGGGCGGACTGGATGCCGGCGCCGAGGAAGGTGTCCGGAGCCGTGGCGACGCGGAGCCCCTTCTCCGTCGCGGCGGCCAGCAGGGCCTGCCCGCTCTCACGGTCGAGCGCGAAGGGCTTCTCGCTCCACACGTGCTTGCCGGCGTCGAGGATCTGCATGGCGACCTCGACGTGGACCTTCGGGATCGTCAGGTTGACGACGATCTCGATCTCGGGGTCGGCCAGGAGTTCGGCGACCGAGCCGTGGCCGGGCACCCCGTACTTCTCGGCCTGCGTCTTCGCCCGCTCGAGGTCGAGGTCCGCGACGAACCGGACGTCGAGGTCGGGGAAGGTGACCATATTGCTGAGGTACTGGTCGCTGATGACGCCGGCGCCGATGAGGCCGACACCGACCGTTCCGGTGCTGTTGCTCATGCCTGGACTCCGTTCGTGGTGAGGTACGTGAAGCTCTGCTCGAGCCCCTGGAAGATGTCGCCGTCGAACGCGTCGAACTCGACGACGCGGAGGGCCTGCGGTGCCGCGGCGAGGATGTCGAGCACCGGGACGACCCCGGCGCCCGCGGGCAGCTGCTTCAGCGTGTCGCGCGAGGCGTCGCCGTCCTTGACGTGGATGAAGCGCACACGATCGCCGATCGCACCGAGGACGTCGACCGCGCGGCGTCCGCCGACCTCGACCCAGTAGGTGTCGACCTCGAACACGACGGCCGGGTCGGTGAGTGCGGCGAGGTGCTCGAGCGGGCTGGTGCCCGCGACGTCGCCCTCGAGCTCCCACCAGTGGTTGTGGTAGCCCACCTGGACTCCGTGACCGGCGGCGACCGCTGCCGCGGCGTTCAGCTCGTCGGCGATCGAAGCGACCGTCTCCGCCGTGGCGAAGCGCTCTTCGGCGATGGCTGGGTCGATGAGGACCTGCACGCCCTGCTCCGCCGCCGCGCCGAAGGCCGCCGACAGGTCGATGTCGTCGGCGATGACCTTGCCGTGCGCGCTCGGGGTGGCGAGGCCGGCATCGTGGATGTCCTGCAGACTGACGCCGGGACCGAAGCCGAACGGCTCGGCCTGGCGGAAACCGATCTCGGTCAGGCGCTGCAGCGCTGCGGCACGATCCGCGGTGAGCGGCTCCCGTACCGAGTAGAGCTGGACAGAGAGTTGGGAAGTCGACACGATGCTCCTCAATGATGATGGTGTCAGGCAGCCGCTGCTGCGAGATCCAGGCTAACCACACTTCTGTCGGTGGTCAAACAAAAGTCTCCCACCGGTCGCCGCTCCCCCGGCGACGAATACCGCAGGAGTCGGAAGCGTGGGGGACAATGGAGAGGTGAACTCAGCTCTGCTCTCCCGGATCGTCGCTGACTCCAGCGACCGCATCTCGTGGTTGCGGGCTCGTTCGCGCGGGATCACCGCGACCGACGTCGCCACCCTCTCGACCCCGGCCTCGATCCAGCGGGCGGCCGACGCGAAGCTCGGCGGGACGGGCTTCTCCGGCAACGCCTTCACCGACCACGGTCGCGCCCGCGAGCCGGAGATCGCCCGGTGGGTCGCCGCGACACACGGGATCAACCCCTCGTCGGCGCTCTTCCGGGCTGAGGTCGAACATCGCCACCTCGCCACCCCCGACGGCATCGCCGTGACCGAGCGCGGGGCCGTCGTGCTCGCGGAGATCAAGACCACGACGAAGTCCTGGCGCTCGATCCCCCGCAACTACCTGCGTCAGGTGTGGTGGCAGCAGTACGTGATCGGCGCGGAGCGGACGCTCGTCGTCTGGGAGGAGCATAAGGACTTCGTCCCCATCGACGACGAACCGCTCTGTCGATGGGTCGAGCGGGATGACGTCGAGATCGCGAAGCTTGTGGGCCTTGCGAACGCACTCATCGACGAGCTGTACCACCGCACCAATCCAGCCGCCCGGCGCCCGGTCCTCCCGGAGCCTGCGCCCGTCACTCGGCAGCTCCGGGAACCACTGCTGAGCGCCGACTTCTGACGACAAGTCGACAGAAGTCGGCCGAGGTGGTTGACTGTCGCCATGACCGAGCCGCTACGCCCCTCCCCCGGAGCACCGGGCGCCGGCGACCTCTTCCAACTCTTCCGCGGCGGTGAGGCACGCACGAAGTCGGAGTTGTGCGCCCTGACCGGCCTGGCCCGCTCCACCGTCTCCCTCCGGATCGACGCCCTCGTGGCCGCAGACCTGCTCCGTCCCGCTGGAGAGGCAGCCTCCTCGGGTGGTCGCCCGCCCGCACGGATCGCATTCAACCCGCTCGCGCGCGTCGTCGTCGCCGTCGACCTGGGGGCGACGCACGGGACGGTGGCCGTCACCGACCTGGCCGGCGCGATCCTCGCGACGAGCCGCGCGGAGCTGCAGATCGCCGCAGGACCCGAGCCCGTCCTCGACTGGGTGGTCGAAGCGGCGTCGGCCCTGCTGGCCGCTCCGCACACCTGGGCCACACCCCAGCCGGTCGCGCCCCCGGTCATCGGGATCGGGATCGGGCTTCCGGGGCCGGTCGAGCACTCGACCGGACGGCCGACGAACCCGCCGATCATGCCGGGCTGGGACCGTTTCGACGTCCCCGCCTACATCCGTCGGACCATCGACGTCCCGGTCCTCGTCGACAACGACGTCAACGTCCTCGCGCTCGGCGAGCACGCGATCTCCTGGCCGGACACCGACGACCTCGTCTACGTGAAGGTGTCCACGGGTATCGGTGCCGGCATCATCGCGGGTGGCGAGCTGCAGCGCGGGGCACTCGGTGCGGCCGGCGACATCGGGCACGTCCAGGTCCCCGTCGGCCGAGACTCCCCGCGCGCTGCGGACGACGAGCGCGACCTCGAGGCCATCGCGAGCGGGCCGGCGATCGCGACCGAGCTCCGCGCCCGCGGGATCGACGCCGTCAGCAGTCGCGACGTCGCAGCACTCATCCGCGCGGGCGACCGTACGGCCATCGAGACCACGCGGCAGGCCGGCCGGGAGATCGGTGAGGTGCTCAGTGTCGTGGTGAACCTCCTGAACCCCTCGGTGATCGTGCTCGGTGGGACGATGACCCGGGCGGGTGAACATCTCCTCACCGGTGTCCGCGAGGTGGTGTACCGCCGGTCGATGCCGCTCGCCACCGGACACCTCGGCATCGTCACCTCGACGGCCGGCGAGGAGGCCGGGGTGTTGGGAGCGGCGATCATGGTGCTGCGCGACGCCCTGTCCGCACCGGCGATCGACGCGATGACTCAGCCCCGGGCGCTCGAGGCCGCGTCGACCTGACGCGCGTCCTCCAGTGCGGAACCAGGGCGTCCGACGTCGTCCGCCTTCCCGACGGCGAGGACTTCCGCCAGGCCGTACCCGACGAGCCAGAACAGGGCGATGGTCATCGCCGCGAACTCCAGCCAACTGCCGACCTGCTGCCCGACCTCCGCGAGTGAGAGCAGGCCACCGAGCCCCGCGACCACCGCGACGGCGGATCCGGCGAACCAGGACAGCCGCCGGACGGCGCGCAGCCGCGACCCGAGGGCCGACCCGATCATCGCCAGGCAGGCGAGGGCGAAGCCCAGCACGGCGAAGGAGATGTGCACCGCGTCCTGGAGCGTGAACAGCGGATTCGACGGGATCGGGCACTCGTAGGTGCAGGTCACCCGGGACGCCACGAGGAAGCACAGGCTCGACAGTCCCACGAGCAGCCAGGGGATGAGCAGCAGTCCAACCCTCGTGCGGCGATGACCGGGCTCGCGGGACGGGACCACTCGCTGCAGCGCCACGGCGATGCTGAGACCACCGACCGCGACCATGAGCAGTGCCGCGTTGAAGACCGGCGCCGTCACCTCGCCGGTGGCACCGAGGCCGCTCACGTAGCTGTTCTTGCCGAGGCTGAGTCGTGCGGCCCAGATCATGATCGTGGCGACCACGACGAGCACGCCACCGATGATCGCGAACCCGAGGGCGACGGATCGGCGCCGACGGACGGCCGACGGGCGAGAGACCCGCTGGTCTGAGGTGCCCCCCGTCATCCGCGGATGAGCCTCGTCCGGCTCAACGCGACGACGGCGCAGCCCATCAGGCCGATGAACCCGGCGATGGCGATCATGTACACGACGACGGCTCCCAAGCCGCCTGGCTGGGCCGGGTTGAGGAACGGGTACGGGTACCAGCCGACGATCGATCCGCGGATCATCGTGTAGACGGTCCAGACGAGCGGGAACGCGATGATCGCCCACACCTGACGCCATTCCAGGCGGGACTTGCCGGGCGTCACGATCCAGACGAGCACCAGATAGATCGGTGCGATGAGGTGCAACACCTCGTTCGACCAGCCGAGGGTGTGCCCCTGGTCGAGGGCGATGCCGCGGAGCAGCAGGTTGTAGACGACGCCCGTGGTCGCCATGTAGGTCACGACGCAGCCGAGGACCAGGTTGTACCAGGCCGGATCGCGTCGCAGGCGGAAGCAGAACCCGGCGCCGACCAACAGGACGATCGCACTCAGCGCGTTCGACAGGATCGTGAAGTAGCTGAAGAAGTTGACGAAGAAGTCGTCGGGCGCATCACCGAAGGACAGGGTGTAGACGAACTGGCCGACGATGGCGGCGATGATCACCCCACCCGCGATGATCCTGATGACTCCGAACAGTGCGCGCATTGCGCCACTGTATCGGAAGCACGCGCCCGAGGATCGGGCGACAGTCGGGCCGCCGTGTCCCCCGAAGAGAGGGAATCGTTTCCAGCCAATTGACACTCCCGTAACAGCGCCGACTCATTCGACGGCTTTGATGAGAACAGAGCCGGACCACGCACCGGAGCGAGACTCGTCGCCGAGCCGACCTCCGCCGGGTGGAGCTTTCGGGGGATGAACGACGAAGGAGTACTCGATGCGTCAAGGAGTCGGACACTCCTGGTCTCTGGCGACAACCGCGGACGCGGTGAAGCCGGCACCGGAGACCATGCGAGCCGCGGTGATCGACGCCGTCGGCAGCCCAGAGGTCCTCCGGATGGAGACCGTACCGACACCGCGTCCTGTCATGGCGGAGTTCCTCGTGAAGGTCGTCGCGGCCGGCGTGAACCCGGTCGACGCCAAGACCCGCGCGGGCCGGGGCGTCTCCTCTGCCATCACGGCGATGCCGGCCGTCCTCGGGTACGACTTCAGCGGCATCGTGGTCGAGTCACCGTTTGCAGCTGCCGGCCTCCTGCCCGGCGACGAGGTCTACGGCATGACGAGTTTCCCGCGGACGGGCGGCAGCTACGCCGAGTACGTCGCGGTGTCCTCCCTGAGCCTGACGCGGAAGCCGACGACACTGTCGCACGTCGAGGCAGCCGGGGTCCCTCTCGCCGCGCTCACCGCGTGGGGCATGGTCGTCGACGTCGCGAAGGCGCACGAGGGGCAGCGCATCCTCATCCACGCCGGGAGCGGCGGTGTCGGGCACTTCGCCGTGCAGTTCGCCACCTATTTCGGCGCGCGGGTGATCGCCACCGGCTCCGGTCGCAACGTCGGTTGGCTGCGCGAACTCGGCGCCCATCAGGCGGTCGACCACGAGTTGCACCGGTTCGAGGACGTCGTCGACCAGGTCGACGTCGTGATCGACCTCGTGGGCAACACCGTGGACGACACGGGGTCGCGTTCCCTGCGGGTCCTCCGCCCTGGCGGGCTCATCATCAACGCGCCGACCGGTTCCTGGCCGACACTCGAGGAGGAGGCCCGGGCCGCGGGCGTCCGCGCGACGCGGTTCACCGTGGCCCCCGATGGTGCCACACTCGACACCATCAGCAGGCTGCTGGAGTCCGGGGACGTCCGGGTGTTCGTCGACCAGGTGTTCGACCTCGACGCCGTCCGGCAGGCCCACGTGCTTCTCGAGGGCGGTCACTCACGCGGCAAGATCGTCCTCAAGGTCGCCGACGGCTGACGACCGAGGCCGTCGGGTGACGACGCCGCTACGGCGCCGCCACCCGACGCTCAGCGGACGAGGGTGAAGTCGTAGGGCAGTGTCCTGACCACCGTGCCACCCACGGCTTCCGTCACCGTGCCACCCGAGTACCGAGCAGGCAGGTAGTCCGACGGCCAGGTGATGCTCCAGTCGCCCTGAGGTCCGGCCGTAACGCTCCCGAGGTCCGTGCCCCAGGCCCCGCGGATCTGGATCAGGGCGCCGGGGTTCGCGCGGCCGGAGAACACCGGCCGGGTTCCGGCGATGGTGCCGCCGAGCGCGGGCGACACCACCTCGAGGCGTGGGACGACGACGGTGAAGTCGTAGACGACCGAGTGGGTCTGCTCCCCGTCCACGAACTGCCGGACGGTGCCGCCGACGTACCGTGCGGGCAGCAGGGTCTTGTTCCAGGTGATGGTCCATCGGCCGTCGTCGGCGACGCGGTCGACGGCGCCCAGGAGGTCTCCCGACGCACCGCGGATCTCGATCGCCGCACCCGGCTGCGCGGTGCCCGTGAACACGGGGTTGGTCTCCAAGACGATCGCCCCGACCGACGGGGAGGTCACGACGAGGGGCGCCACCCGCCAGTCGACTCGGAAGTCGTACGGGACGCTCGTGAACGGCTTGCCGTCGAGGTACTGCCGGACCGAACCGCCCGAGTAGGTCCCGGGCGTCAGCGCCTTGTTCCAGGTGAGCGTCCAGGTGGCGTCCGTCTCCACGCGGGTCTCACCCAGGAGCGAACCCCAAGCTCCGTAGACCTGGATCAGTGCGCCGGGCTGACCGGTCCCGGAGAACACCGGGGCGCCGGGCTCGAGGACCCCACCGGTCGCCGGCGAGAGCAGGACGACCGGGGCGTCGGGAACCGGCGCACCGGCCTCGATCGTCGCGGTCCACACCTGGTCGATCCCTGTGGCGCGCACGGCGCCGTCGAACACGCCGACGGCGGCATCGGCGTTCGCGGTCAGCGCCAGGGTGAACGATCGGTTCGCGGCCGTGATCGTGCCCCGGTAGCTGTTGCTCGCGGGGTACCAGGTGAATCCGGCCGGCGCATCGCCGGTGGGCCTGAGCCCGGCCGGGACGACGATCTCCGCGGATCCGGACACCGATCCGGTGAAGGCGACGGGGACCTCGACGGCGTCCCCCTGGCGGACGGTGACGTTCGGGATGGCGACACCAGGCGCGATGGGTGCCGCGAGGACGTTCGCCGTGAAGTCCGCGAGCTTCACCCGGTTCGTGGACCAGCTGACGCTCCCGCCGGTGGCCAGGCCGAGCCGCGCGTCGGCGTCGGCAGTGAGGGTGAAGGTGACGGCGGTGGTGCCGATCGGCAGGGTGCCCCCGGCACCGGTGCCGTCGAGCGCGAATGCCGGGTTCGCCACGGCGGTGATCCTGGTACCGAGCGGCGGCACGATGTCGATCCGTTGACCACCCGCGTCGGTGTTGAAGGTCGCCTGGACCTGGACCGATTCGCCCTGCCGGAGCGACGGGGTCGGCACGGAGGCCGACGGCGACAGGTCCGGCACCAGCTGGCTCATCACCAGCTTGCTGACGTCTGCGTCGTTGTTCGGCCCGAATCCGAGTTGCATGTCCTTCGTGCCGACCCCGAGGACGTTCAGGCGCCGCCCGGACGGATCGGTGAGGAACCCGTCGGCCGCCAGCGTGTACTGCGTGCTCGCCGAGGAGCAGCTCGCCACGCGCACGAGATCGGTCCTCGTGCCGCCCCGGTCCGTGGTGAGGCATTGACCGTTGATCTCGATCCGACCGCTGGTGCCGACGGCAGGGAAGGTCGCGGTGGCGGCGGCCGCCAGCGCTGCCTCGTACGACAACCCGTAGGGCCCGCCGGTGCCGATCGACTGCGGGTGGGTGAGCCACTGCGAGGACCCCCGCGGCGCCCATCCGTGGAATCCGGTGGACCACGCCGGATCGGTCACGAACTTGCCGCGCAACCGCGGCTGCGTGGCGGTCACCGACGTCTCCGCGTCTGATCCGGCCTGACCGACGGGCGCGGCCGATGCCGGACCGGACACCAGTGCTGTGGCGGCGACGGCCGTCAGGACGACCATCGAGAGGGCTGTGTGGGGCTTCATGGAGGGGCGTCCTTTCGTGATCGGGCCTGTCGGCCCGCGCCGCCTCGGCCTCCACCAGGAGGGAGACGTGCTTGGGAGGATCGAGGGCGCAGCTCACCGAGCGCCGCTCATGTCGTCCACAAACATATCAGTCGAACAGCTTGCTCGTCCGCACTCCTACCGAGGCCTGCCAGGGCTAGCCGATCGGGCCCCGTTCCGACATCCGTTCCATCACGAAGTCGTCGTGCCGCTCGGGCCCGACCAGGAACGTCTTCGTCCCCACCACCTCGAAGCCGCTCTTGCCGTAGAACCGGATCGCCCTGGCGTTCTGCTGGTTCACCCCGAGCCACACCGATCGCGCCCCGCGCGACCGGGCGTCGTCGAGCGTCGCCTCCATGAGCATGCGCGCTCCGCCGGCACCGTGGCTCGCGGGGAGCACGTACAGCTTGCTGAGTTCCGCTGTCGGGCGGTGCGTGACCGCGGCGAGCACGTCGGGGTCGTTCGGATCACCGAAGACGAGCATCGTGTAGCCGATGGCAGTGCCGTCATCGTCGACCAGGAGCCGGAGCGCGCGTCCGTGATCGGACAGGTAGCCGGTGAACCGGTCGAGGGTGAAGTGCTCGGCGATGAACGCGTCGATGTGCTCCGGCGCGGTGCCGGGTGGGCAGGCGAGGGCGAAGGTCGCTGCGGCGAGCGTGGCGAGGGTGGCGGCGTCGTCTGCCGTGGCGGTGCGGGTTGAGACCATCCCTGCATCGTACGNGGAGTTGACGTCCAGCGGGATGCCGGGGCCGAACGTGGTCGACACGGCGCCCTTCTGGATGTAACGGCCCTTCGAGGAGGACGGCTTGAGGCGGAGGATCTCCTCGAGCGCGGTGTTGATGTTCTCCTCGAGCTGCGACGCGTCGAACGAGGCCTTGCCGACGACGAAGTGCACGTTGGAGTGCTTGTCGACGCGGAACTCGATCTTGCCGCCCTTGATGTCGGACACGGCCTTGGCCACGTCCGGCGTCACGGTGCCGGTCTTGGGGTTCGGCATGAGGCCACGGGGACCGAGGACCTTACCGAGACGACCGACCTTGCCCATGAGCTCCGGGGTGGAGACCGCGGAGTCGAACGAGGTGTAGCCCTCGGCGCCCTCCGCGATGAGCTCGTCGCCGCCGACCTCGTCAGCGCCGGCCGCGATCGCGGCCTCTGCTGCCGGGCCCGTCGCGAAGACGATGACGCGGGCGGTCTTGCCCGTGCCGTGCGGAAGGATGACCGTGCCGCGGACCATCTGGTCCGCCTTGCGCGGGTCGACACCGAGCTTGAGGGCGACCTCGACGGTGCTGTTGAACTTGGCGGAACCGGTCTCCTTGGCGAGGGCGACGGCCTCGTTCGGGGTGTAGAACTTGTCAGCCTCGATCTTCTCGGCTGCGGCCCGGTAGGCCTTCGACTTCTGTGCCATGTGCGTTCTCCTATGAGAAATGTGGTCATCTGCGCCTGGCCGGCGCTGCCACGAGTGAAAAAGAAAGGTGCGAGGGTGTGGCCTGGACGGCTCACCCCGTGCGGTTCGGAAGGACTAGCCCTCGACCGTGATGCCCATGGAGCGGGCGGTGCCGGCGATGATCTTCGCGGCTGCGTCGATGTCGTTCGAGTTCAGGTCGGGAGCCTTCTGCTCGGCGATCTGACGGACCTGCTCCTTGGTGAGCTTCGCGACCTTGACGGTGTGCGGGGTGCCTGAGCCCTTGGCGACGCCGGCGGCCTTCTTGATGAGCTCCGCTGCGGGCGGGGTCTTCAGGATGAAGGTGAACGAACGGTCCTCGTAGACGGTGATCTCGACGGGGATGACGTTGCCGCGCTGCGACTCGGTGGCCGCGTTGTACGCCTTGCAGAATTCCATGATGTTGACGCCGTGCTGACCAAGGGCGGGGCCGATGGGGGGAGCAGGGTTTGCGGCGCCGGCCTGGATCTGCAGCTTGATGAGACCCGTGACCTTCTTCTTCGGTGCCATGTTTCTTCCTTCTTCTGGGGTTCGAACGCCATCGGATGATGTGCGCTCTCCCGCGCGCCCGTCGGGCGGCGGTGGACTGTGGAGCCGTGTGGCTTAGAGCTTGGTGACCTGGTCGAAGCTGAGTTCGACCGGCGTCTCGCGCTCGAAGAGGGAGACGAGCACCGTGAGCTTGCCGCTCTCGGGCTTGATCTCGCTGATGGAGCCGGGGAGGCCCGCGAACGAGCCTTCCTTGATCGTGATGGTCTCGCCGATCTCGAAGTCGACCTCGGCGGGGATGACACGCTGCTGCGTGGCGCTGCCCTTGGTGCCGGAGCCCTTGACGGGCGCGGTCTCCTTGACCTCGACGAGCGACTTCAACATGTTGAAGGACTCTTCGAAGCGGAGCGGCGTGGGGTTGTGCGCGTTGCCGACGAAGCCGGTGACGCCAGGCGTGTGGCGGACGACCGACCAGCTGTCCTCGTTGAGGTCCATGCGGACGAGCACGTAGCCGGGGATGCGGACGCGGGTGACCATCTTGCGCTGGCCGTTCTTGATCTCGACCACGTCTTCCATGGGGACCTCGACCTGGTAGATGTAGTCCGCGACCTCGAGCGTCGACTTGCGCTGCTCGATGTTGGCCTTCACCTTGCGCTCGAAACCGGCGTAGGAGTGGATGACGTACCACTTGCCGGGCAGGAAGCGGAGTTCCTTGCGGAACGCGTCGTAAGGGTCTTCCTCGGACTCCTCGGCGGGCTCGGCGTCGGTGGGGTCTGCCTCTTCTTCGGCGATGGCCTCTGCTGCGGCTTCGACCTCGGCTGCCTCGTCGAGTTCGAGGGCGTCGTCGACGACGGCGTCGGCCTCGGGGTCGACGGCCTCGGCCATCGCGTCGAGCACGGCGTCGAGGTCGACCTCGGTGTCGCCGGTCTCCTCGACGTGGACGGCGTTGTGCTCAGCGGGGTCGACGGAGTGCTCGTCGGCCGAGAGCACGTTGCCCTCCTGGGCCTCGTCGTCCTCCGAGGACTGCTCGGCAGCGGTTGCCCAGTCGACGTCGTTCGAGTTTCGCTCAGACACTGATTTCCATTCCGTTTCTGTTGTGCGGATCGTGGGTGATCCCCGACCGCGGCGCCAGATCCTGGCGCGTGACGACTGCGTCGCCGTCTGTGATTGTGGAACCCGGGTGCCGGACCGGAGCACCGGAACCTGAGCGGAACTAGCTCGCGGTACCGAACACCAGCGTGACGACCCAGGCGAAGACGAAGTCGATGCCGTAGACGAGCGCCATCATGATGCAGACGAAGACGAGCACCACAGCCGTGTAGCTGAGGAGTTCCTTCCGCGTCGGCGTGACGACCTTCTTGAGTTCCGCGAAGACCTGCTTCAGGAACAGGACGATGCCCGAGAAGAAGCCGCGCCGTTCGGCACGGTCCGCCTTCGCCTTGACGACGACGTCCTCGCCGGGCGTGTCGGTACTCTTCGGGGCCACTCGTTACACCTTTCGTGTGCCGGTGCATACGCACCGACTCGCAGGGCGGACAGGACTTGAACCTGCAACCTGCGGTTTTGGAGACCGCTGCTCTACCAATTGAGCCACCGCCCTTCAGTGCTGACGCACCGGAGGGGTCGAAGCTACCCTGACCTCCTGAGCGTTGCCTCACCACACGGTGAAAACAGGCGCAGAAAATCATGGCAGATTTCAACTACCTCCATCCAGTGTACGGCACGGTCGCCCGGCTGTAAAACCGGCGGGACCCTGCAGCCGACCACGGTCGGTCACGGGCGCCCGGCTGCCGCGTGATCGGCGACTTCCTCGACCGACAGCGCGCGCAGATGAACGCCGACGGCGTCGAGGTCGCCCCCGAACCAGGGCGACGTGGGGGCGTTCGGCCAGCCAGCCGTCACGTTGTCGAAACCGATACGCCAGTAGCCGCGGTAGTTCGTGGAACCGGTGCTCGGGTTCGACGCGACCAACTCGCCGTCGAGGTACAGCTCCATTCCTGACGACTCGGACATGACGGCGACCACGTGATGCCACTCGCCGTCCACCACCGGTTCAGGCGACATGACGACCTCAGGCGAACCGGACTGCACGCCGAACACCAGTCGTCCGTCAGGGCCGATGTACAGGTGCCGATCGGCCTTCCAGGACCCGACCGTCTGTGCCACGCCGAAGCCGATCAGCTTGCCCTGCGGGCGCGTGGTGCGGAACCAGGTCTCGAGCGAGAAGGTCCGCGGCGAAGAGACCTGAGGCATCGTCGTGACCTGGGTCCCGACTCCGTCCAGTCGGGCGAAGGGACCGTCGCCACAGACACCGTCGACGCGCACGGCCTCGTTGCTGATGAAGGCGAACCCGGGGCCGGACCCGGCGTTGACGAGCGCCGTACCGCTCGGCTCGTTGAAGTCGAACCACATCTCCGGAGCACCGAGCGGCTGGCCGAGGCAGGAGAACACCTCGGTTCCGAGGTGGTTGCCCGAGGAGTCCGCGGCGCTCGTCCAGGACGCACCGGCGGTCGGCACGACTGCCGCGATCGCCAGGACACCGGCCAGAGCGACGCCGCCCACCGGGGCCATGGCCTGCAACCGCCCACGCGAGGTCGTGCGGCCACGCTCGTCGACGAGGAACCGCCGCGTCCACACGATGGCGCAGCCGGTCGCCGCCGCCGAAGGGGCGAGCAGGGCCAGCTCCGCCCACCGACCCTCGTGCGCCCACACGATCGGAAGTCCGATGAACGGGACGCGGAGGATACCGAGACCACAGACATCCTGATCGTCCACGAGCTGCCGATCCGGTTGACGGTTCGCGTCGCCTTGCAAGCGGAGCCCGTCGAACGTCCGCTCGACGACGCGATGCAGGAGGTAGGTGTCGTCCTTCGCGGGGTCATCGACGAGCACCACCTGGCCGGCCGCCGCATCGGCGCCGTCGAGCGGCGCCGAGACGACGACGTCGCCGGTCAGGATGCGTGGCTCCATGGAGCCTGACGCCACGGTGGTCGGAATCCACCCGACGAGCTTCGGCACGGCCGCCCAAGCGAGGAGACACAGCGCGAGCAACGCGAGGACGCGCGCACCGAGGGCGACGACCACGATGCCGGACGACACGATGCGCCGGCGGGCGGATGACGGTTCCATGAGAGCTCCCGGAGGGACGAGGTGGACGGGGACAGGCGGGCCGCGGTGCTCCCGTCAGCGGGACGAGAGCACCGGGATCGCCTAGGAGGTGCGACCCTCCCAGACGAGGTCGACCGCCGCCGTGCCGCCCTGGACGGTGTTCGGCGCATCCGGGGACAGCGTGTACGTGACCTTGAAGACGCGCTCCTCGCCGCCGCCGACGGAGGCCCACGAGCCGAGTCCGGACGCGTGGTCGACCGCAGTGTTCGCGAGGCCGGCGAGGGTGCCGCCGTAGACGGACGCGCCCGTGGTCGCGGGGACGAAGTCCTCGCAGGACCCGTAGCCGCCGCCGGCGCCCTGGACGATGTCGAGCTGCAGGTGCTGGTCGAGGTCCTGCGTCTGCGCCGCGTTGTCCGCATAGAGACGGATGTCGGACGACAGCGAACCGTCCGAGGTGACGGCGATGCAGTTCACGCCGGTCGAGCCGGGCTGCAGGTCGTCCGCGGCGAACATGGCGGCGCCGGAGTCGTCATCGCTCAGCGCGATCGCCCCGGCGCTCCAGGCGTTGCCGGAGTTGTCGGTCGACGAGGTGAAGGCGGCGTAGGAGGCGGTCGAGACGATGACGCCGCTCGCCAGGACGGCGACGGGCAGCGCGGCCCAGCGGACGAGACGGCGGGATCGAGGGGACAGGGCGGTGGTCATGGTGATTCTCCAGGGTCGGGGCCGAAATCGGCACGTGTTGTACAACTAATATTCCATATGTTGTTCTGAAATACAACATGTGCTGGCGATGTCGGTAGGGTGGACGCACGAATGCACGACGACTCGACCCAGGGGGACCGATGAGCAGCGCAGACGAACACGCAGTCACCGCGAATGCGGCGGCGACGGACCGCAAGGACGATCGCCGGATCCCGGCCCGCTTCGCGGATGACAGCCCGCTCCCGGGCGCCGGCCCGATCCAGGCGTTCCTCCGCTTCTGGAAGCGGTATCCGATCTTCACCGGGCGGGCCAGCCGGAGCGAGTTCTGGTGGTGGGTGGTCGTCCACGCGGTCATCGTCACCGCGCTCCTGGTGATCGGACGCGGTGTCGACGTCGCGACCGGGGTGACGGCCGGTTTCTGGGAGGGCCAGGTCACCGAAGGACCCGCATGGGGTGTCCAGAGCGTCCTGTCCGGGATCTGGGGCCTCGCGACGATCATCCCGGGGCTGTCACTGAACGCCCGTCGCATGCACGACACGGACCACAGCGGCTGGTGGCAGCTCATCAACCTGGTCCCGATCTTCGGCTGGTTCTTCTTCATCTGGCTCGCGGCGCAGCCGAGCGACCGGGGCGGTGCCCGCTACGACACGGGGCCGCACCGCGAGGGCGCCCAGATCAAGCCTGGTGACGCTCCGCAGTGACCCGCCGGTCCGGGAGGACCGTGTCGGCGATCGCGGCGAGGACGAGCACCAGCGTGCAGAGACACCCGAGGACGAGTTCCCCGAGCTGCGGCACGAGGAACGCGGCGACCGCGCAGCCAGCGAGCATCGCGAGGCCGATGACCGGCGCGAGTGGAACGGCGCGGTCGACGACGAACCGGAACAGCGACAGCCCGAGCAGGTAGAGGGCCGGTCCGCCGAGGATCACGACGCCCCCGGCGAGTTCGACGGCGTCGGCCGGTCGGTCGAGGATCTCCTTGTCCCCCACCGAGACGAGCACGATCCCAGCGACGATCACGACGTGGGCGTAGCTGTATCCGTCGCGCGCGATGCGTCCGAGACGTCCCGGCCCCCGTCGACCGGGACGACCCTCGTCACCGTCGGCGCGGTCGGCCTCCTCCTCGGCGGCCTCGACCGCTCGGCGTCCCGCCGCCTCCGTGCGGTGGAAGTACAACCACCACAGCGCGACCGCGGAGACGAAGGCACTCAGCATCCCGAAGACGGCGGCGACCGACGTCTCGAGCTCGACGAACGCGAACCCGGTGACGAGCAGCGACTCGCCGATCGCGATGATGATGAAGAGCGACGCCCGCTCCGAGAGGTGCGCACCGGAGAGCTCCCAGCTCTCGACCTCCGAGGTCCGCACACCCGGCAACCGGAATCCGAGGGCCCCGCCGCCGTACTCGATGGCGACGGCGCAGATCCAGAACGCCAGTTGCCAGTCGGTCGGCACCAGCGCGCCGGCGATCCAGAAGACCGCGGCGAACGCGGTCCAGACGAGGACGCGTGCGAAGCTCAGGGCCACGTCGCGGTCGTGCCGCCAGGTCGCCACGACCATGAACAGCGTCCGGATGAGCTGGAGCACGACGTAGGCGACGGCGAACGCCAGCGCGCGGTCGGTGAACGACGCCGACACCGACACCGCCGCGACGAACGCCAACAGGCCGAAGCCGATGAGCGCGAGTCGCACCGCGAGCCGTTCCGGGTCGAGCCAGTTCGTCACCCAGCTCGTGGACACCCAGGACCACCAGAGCGCCAGGATGAGGACGATCGACTCGAGCGCGGCGGTGACGCTCTGGTCGTCGGCGATGAGCTTGCTCAGCTGGGTGAGCGCGAAGACGAAGACGAGGTCGAAGAACAACTCGACGAAGGTGACGCGCTCGGCGCGTTCACCGGACTCCGGACGACGAAGATCGGAGACGAGGCCGAATCTGGGGGCGGGCATGTTCGTATCCTGGCAGGGTTCCCGGTGCCGACGCCTCCCCCTCGGATTCGTCGACACCGGGTCGTGCTCGTCGCGAGCTGCGGGGACAGAGCCCGACGACCACACCGTGAGCCTAGCAAGAAGTATTCCAGATACACAAGGTCCAGAAGCATCATCGGAATATCGACGGCCGCAGCCGGGTTGCGTCCGGAGGCCGCGTCCTCCGCGAGCCGCATCCCCCACGAAAGGCATCACCCGTATGGATCTCTTCGCGCCCGTCCGACTCGGCGACCTCGAACTCGCCAACCGCGTCGTCATGGCCCCGCTCACCCGCATGCGGTCCGGAGCCGACGGCGTCCCCGGCGACCTCGTCGCCGAGCACTACAGCCAGCGCGCAGGACTCGGGCTCATCATCACGGAGGGCACCTACCCGAGCGCCGAGTCGCGCTCCTACCCGGGCCAGCCCGGCATCGTCACCCCCGAGCAGGTCGAGGGTTGGCGTCGCGTCGCGGAGGCCGTGCACGGAGCGGGCGGGCTCATCGTCATGCAGCTCATGAACGGCGGCCGCGTCTCGCACACCGACATCACGGGCACCGACCGCATCGTCGCGCCGAGCGCGATCGCCATCGCCGGCGAGGTCCGGACGCCGGAGGGCGCCCAGCCGTACCCGGTCCCGCACGCGCTGAGCGCCGAGGAGCTCGACACGGTCCGCGAGGAGTTCGTCCAGGCGGCTCGCAACGCGATCGAGGCAGGGCTCGACGGCGTCGAGCTCCACGCCGCGAACGGCTACCTGCTGCACCAGTTCCTCTCCCCCGTCTCCAACGTGCGCGACGACCGCGCCGGAGGCAGCCCGGAGGCTCGCGCGTCGTACGTCGCCGAGGTCGTCAGCGCCGTCGCCGAGGCGGTCGGTGCAGCGCGCGTCGGCATCCGCATCTCCCCGATGAACGGCGCCGGTGACACGGCGGAGACCGACGAGGCCGACGTCCGCGCGACCTACGAGGCACTGCTCGACGCCCTGGCACCGCTCGGCCTCGCCTACGTCAGCATCCTCCACGAGGACCCGGCCGGCGCGCTCGTCCAGGACCTGCGCGGTCACTTCGGCGGCAAGCTCATCGTCAACAGCGGCTTCGGCACCGTCACGACGCGCGACGAGGCGATCGCCCTCGTCGAGCACGCGCATGCCGACGCCGTCGCCGTCGGGCGTCTCGCCATCGCGAACCCCGACCTCGTCGAGCGTTGGGCGGGCGAGCACGAGGAGAACACCCCGAACCCGGCCACCTTCTACGGCCCGGGCGCCGAGGGCTACACGGACTACCCGCGCCTCGCGAGCTGATCACGCTGAGGTGAGGCACCTCGTCGCTCGACACCACGTCGGGCGACGAGGTGCCTCACCTCAGTCCGCCCGTGGCGCGTGCGACTCGAGGAACTCGTACACCTCGACGGAGTCGACCCCCGGGAAGGATCCGGTCGGCAGCGCAGCCAGCAGACTCGTCGGCGTCCGCGCCGCCGGCCAGGCCTTCCCCTCCCACCGTTCGGCGAGCGCCGGCGACGCCCGACGACAGCATCGCTCGTCGGGGCAGTTCGAGGTCGACCGATGCGGCGTCTCGCGTCCGCGGAACCACTTCACGTGCGCGAACGGGACGCCGACGCTGACCGAGTACTCGCCCTCCTTGGCCTTCTCGATCCGCGAGGTGCACCAGAAGGTGCCGGTGTCCATGTCGGTGTACTGATACCAGGGGCTGAAGCGGTCCTCGACGTCGAAGACGGTCCTGGCCGTCCAGTTGCGGCAGACGAGCGAGCCCTCCACTGCTCCGAGGACGTCGGACGGGAACGTCACCCCGTCGTTCTCGTACGCCTTGATGATCGTCCCCGACTCGTGCACCTTCATGAAGTGCACCGGGAGCCCGAGGTGCCTCGTCGCGAGGTTGGTGAAGCGGTGCGCGGCGGTCTCGTACGACACCGCGAACGCGTCGCGCAGGTCCTCCATCGAGATGCGCCGGAGCTGTTTCGCCTCACCGAGGACGCGCACGGCGTCGCGCTCGGGCAGCAGGATGGCCGCCGTCAGGTAGTTGGTCTCGACGCGCTGCCGCAGAAAGTCCGCGTAGTTTCCCGGCTCCTCGTGTCCGCACAGGTGACTGGCGAACGCCTGGAGGATGGGGGAACGCGAATCACGGGACATCGAGGGTTCGGTCGGCAGGTAGATCCGACCGTTGCGCCGGTCGGTGACCGAACGCGTCGAGTGCGGCAGGTCGCCGACGTAGTGGAGCGAGAACCCGAGGTGCTGTGCCATCTCCGCGACCGTCTGGTGCGAGACCGGCCCTCCGGTGTAGCCGACGGCGTCGAGCAGTCCTTTCGCGACGGCCTCGAGCTCGGGGAAGTGGTTGTCGGCCGCGCGCATGTCCGCCCGGAGGACCGCGTTGGCCCGGCGCGCCTCCTCGGGTGTCGCCGCTCGCTCCCGATGCAGGCGGGCGACCTCGTCGTGCAGCGCCAGCACGGTGCGCAGCGTCTCGTCCGCTGTCCCTTTCGAGACGCGGATGGGCGCGATCCCGAGGGCGGAGAAGACAGGCCCCCGCTGGGCACGCTCGACGGCGATCTCGAGCGCGGCCCGGTCGCTCGGCGGTTCGTCACGGAGGAGGTCGTCGACGGTGGTGCCGAGGGCCGCGGCGATGACGCGGAGCATCGACAGGCTCGGCTCCCGATGCCCGTTCTCGATCGCCGACGCCTGGGACGGTGCACGGTCGATCGCCTGCGCGAGGTCGTCGAGCGTGAGGCCCGCACGGGTCCGGGCATCGCGGATCCGGCGACCGAGGACGAGGGCGTCCGCGTGCGGAGCAGGTCCGTCACCAGGGGTGGCGGAGGCGGGTGGAGCAGCGGCGGTGCTGGTCATGGTGATCATGCTCACACGCGCCGGTTGTTCCGGCAAACAGAAGGTCGGCCGTTCTTCTGTCCACGGATGACGTCCGTCGGGGTTGCGGCGAGCGCAGGATCGTTCCCACAGCACGACCCGCCCCACCGACCTCGACACCACAGGAGTCATCGTGAGCAACGAAGCCACCCGACCGACCGACCACCGCACGCCCCTCCGCGCCGGCGACCAGACGCAGACGGCCGAGGAACTGCAGCGCGAGTGGGACACCGACCCGCGCTGGGACGGGGTCCGCCGCGACTACACCGCCGAGGACGTCGTCCGCCTGCGCGGCGGTGTCCGGGAGGAACCGACGCTCGCCCGCCGCGGGGCGGAGCGCCTGTGGAACCTCCTCCACACCGAGGAGTGGGTTCCTGCACTCGGCGCGCTGACCGGCAACCAGGCCGTGCAGCAGGTCAGGGCTGGCCTGCAGGCGATCTACCTCTCCGGATGGCAGGTCGCCGCCGATGCGAACCTCTCGGGGCAGACCTACCCCGATCAGAGCCTCTACCCGGCGAACTCGGTTCCGGCGGTCGTCCGGCGGATCAACAACGCGCTGCTCCGGGCCGAGCAGATCGACTTCGCCGAGCGAGCCGTCGGGGAGACGCCGGGACCCGAGGCGATCGACTGGCTCGCGCCGATCGTCGCCGACGCCGAAGCCGGCTTCGGTGGACCGCTCAACGCCTACGAACTCATGGCCGGCATGATCCAGGCCGGCGCCGCGGGCGTCCACTGGGAGGACCAGCTCGCGGCTGAGAAGAAGTGCGGCCACATGGGCGGCAAGGTGCTGGTGCCGACGAGCCAGCACATCCGGACGCTCAATGCGGCCCGGCTGGCGGCGGACGTCGCCGGTGTCCCGACCATCGTCATCGCCCGCACTGATGCGCTGGCAGCCACGCTCCTCACGAGCGACATCGACGAGCGCGATCTGCCGTTCCTGAACGGGAACCGGACCCCGGAGGGCTTCTACGAGGTGGAGAACGGCATCGGTCCGGTGCTCGCGCGCGGCCTCGCCTATGCGGAGTACGCCGACCTGCTCTGGGTCGAGTCCGCGGAACCCGACCTCGACCTCGCCCGTCGGTTCGCCGAGGCCGTCCACGAGCGGTTCCCGGGCAAGCTGCTCGCCTACAACTGCTCGCCGTCGTTCAACTGGAAGTCGCACCTCGACGATGCGCAGATCGCGTCCTTCCAGCGTGAGCTCGCCGCCATGGGATACGCGTTCCAGTTCATCACCCTCGCCGGCTTCCACGCGTTGAACCACTCGATGTTCACGCTGGCGAGTGATTACAAGGAGCGGGCGATGAGCGCCTACGTCGATCTCCAGGAAGCCGAGTTCGCTGCGGAAGCCAGCGGCTACACCGCCACCAAGCACCAGCGGGAAGTCGGTACCGGCTACTTCGACCTCGTCGCGACCGCCCTCAACCCCGGCAGCGCCACCCTCGCCCTCGCCGGATCGACCGAGGAACAACAGTTCCACTGATCCACACCAGCCCCGCCCTTCGACAAGCTCAGGGACCGCTCGAAGGACCCATCCGACGCACGACCATCCGAAACGGAGTCACCCCATGAACACCCTGCTCGCTTCCCCGTCCACACCCACCACCGGGCCGGTGCCCACGCAGCGCACCGGCCCCGCCATCGAGGTCGTCGGTCGTCTCGGTGACCGGTACGAGGAGATCCTCACCCCCGACGCCCTCGCCTTCCTCGCCGAACTGCACCAGCGGTTCGCGGGTGCGCGGCACGACCGCCTCGCCGAGCGCATGCGCCGACGCTTCGAGATCGGGAACGGCCGCGACCCGCGGTTCCGCGACGACACCGCGGCGATCCGGGAGGACCGCTCCTGGCGCGTCGCCGGCGCCGGGCCCGGTCTCGAGGACCGCCGGGTCGAGATCACCGGCCCCACCGATCCGAAGATGACGATCAACGCCCTCAACTCCGGTGCGAACGTCTGGCTCGCCGACCAGGAGGACGCGACGAGCCCGACGTGGGCCAACGTCATCGGTGGTCAGCTCTCGCTGCGCGACGCCGTCCGCGGTGAGCTGACGTTCACGAACGAGGCGGGGAAGGTGTACCGCGTCACCGCGACGGAGACGCCGACGATCGTCATGCGCCCGCGCGGCTGGCACCTCGTGGAGAAGCACCTGCGGTTCATCGACCGATCCGGGGCGGCGATGGCGGCCTCCGGGAGCCTCGTCGACTACGGCCTCTGCATCTTCCACAACGCCCGACCGCTCATCGACGCCGGCCGCGGGCCGTACTTCTACCTCCCGAAGTTGGAGTCGAGCGAGGAGGCGCAGCTCTGGGACGACGTCTTCACGTTCACCGAGGAACGCCTGGGTCTCGACCACGGCACTATCCGCGCCACCGTGCTCATCGAGACGCTCCCGGCGGCGTTCGAGATGGACGAGATCCTGTACGCGCTCCGCGACCACTGCGCCGGTCTCAACGCCGGCCGGTGGGACTACATCTTCTCGATCATCAAGAACTACCGGGGGCGCGGTGCCCGGTTCGTCCTGCCCGACCGCAGCGAGGTGACGATGACGGTGCCGTTCATGCGCGCCTACACGGAACTCCTCGTGCAGACGTGCCACCGCCGCGGTGCGCACGCGATCGGCGGGATGTCCGCGTTCATCCCGAACCGGCGCGATCCGGAGGCGACGGCGCGCGCCATCGAGAAGGTCTCAGCCGACAAGCGCCGCGAGGCGGGCGACGGCTTCGATGGGACCTGGGTGGCGCACCCGGACCTCATCGAGACAGCCAGGGCCGAGTTCGACGCGGTCCTCGGCGATCGTCCGAACCAGCTCGACCGACTGCGGGAGGACGTGTCGGTGACACCGTCACAGCTCCTCGACGTGCGCATCGGTCGGGCGGTCACGGACGCCGGTCTCCGTGACAACGTGTCGATCGCCGTCCGCTACCTCGACTCCTGGCTCCGGGGGATCGGCGCCGCGGCCATCGACGGACTGATGGAGGATGCGGCCACGGCGGAGATCAGTCGATCGCAGGTCTGGCAGTGGATCCACCAGGACGTCGCGACCGACGACGGCCGTCCGATCACCCGTGAGCGGGTCGAGGACCTCCTCGACGAGCTCCTCGCCTCGCTCCCCCGCACCGCGGACGACCGCTTCGACGACGCTGCCGAGCTGTTCCGCGAGGTGGCACTCCGCGACGAGTTCCCGACCTTCCTCACCGTCCCGGCGTACACGCGGTACCTCGTCGACCCCGCATGAGGACCGAGGTGAGGCACGTCGTCGTTCCCCGGCGGACCGGGCGACGAAGTGCCTCACCTCGCTGCACGCGGCGTCGGACACACACTGTCCTCTCGATGCCGGGTTCGGTACGCTCGGACTCGTGCCTGAATCGACTCCCACGCCCCGCCTGTCCACGAAGATCTCAGCGATCGCCGAGTCCGCCACACTGAAGGTGGACGCGAAGGCGAAGGCGCTGCAGGCGCAAGGCCGACCCGTGATCTCCTACGCGGCGGGCGAGCCGGACTTCCCGACGCCCGAGCACATCGTCGAAGCGGCGCTCGTCGCCGCCCGCGACCCGAAGGCGCACCGGTACACCCCAGCGGCCGGCCTGCCGGACCTCCGCGCCGCCATCGCGGAGAAGACGCTCCGCGACTCCGGTCTCGAGGTCGACCCGAGCCGGGTCATCGTCACCAACGGCGGCAAGCAGTCGGTGTACGAGGCGTTCCAGGTCCTCCTGAACCCGGGCGACGAGGTCATCGTGCCGACGCCGTTCTGGACCACCTACCCCGAGGCCATCGCGCTCGCCGACGGTGTCGCGGTCGACGTCTTCGCCGACGCCTCGCAGAACTACCAGGTCACCGTCGAACAGCTCGAGGCGGCGCGCACCCCGCGTACCAAGGTCCTCCTGTTCGTCTCCCCCTCGAACCCGACCGGGTCCGTCTACTCCCCCGAGCAGACGAAGGCGATCGGCGAGTGGGCGCTCGAGCACGGCATCTGGGTCATCACCGACGAGATCTATCAGAACCTCACCTACGACGGCGTCCGCGCGACGTCGATCGTCGAAGCGGTGCCCGAGCTCGCCGAGCAGACGCTCCTCGTCAACGGCGTGGCCAAGACGTACGCGATGACGGGCTGGCGGGTGGGGTGGACCGTCGGCCCGGCGGACGCGATCAAGGCGCTCGGCAACCTCCAGTCGCACCTCTCCGGCAACGTGAACAACATCGCGCAGCGCGCGGCGATCGCGGCCCTCACCGGTCCGCAGGACGCCGCGGAGGCGATGCGTGAGGCGTTCGACCGCCGCCGCAAGCTCATCGTCGGCGAGCTCAACAAGATCGACGGCTTCGAGACGCCGACCCCGCAGGGCGCCTTCTACGTCTACCCCGACGTCACGGCACTGCTCGGCCGCACGTTCGGCGGCGTGACGCCCACGACGTCCCTCGAACTCGCCGACCTCATGCTCGACCAGGCCGAGGTCGCGGCCGTGCCCGGCGAGGCGTTCGGGCCGTCCGGCTACCTGCGCTTCAGCTACGCACTCGGCGACGACCAGCTGCTCGAGGGCGTCCAGCGTCTCCAGCGCCTGTTCGCGTCCTGACCCGAGGTCCGCTCGCTCGTCCCCGGGCGAGCGGACCTCGGCAGCGTCAGATCGTGGCGCCGACCACCACGGGCTCGGGCTGCAGGAGGACGCCGAACTCGGCGTGGACGCGCGCCTGCACGAATCGCGCGAGCTCGGCGACCTCGGTGGCGGTCGCCCCGCCCCGGTTCGTCAGGGCGAGCGTGTGCTTCGTGGAGACCGCGGCGTGCGATCCGGGGAGCGCGAACCCGCGACGGACACCGGCCCGCTCGATCAGCCAGGCGGCCGAGAGCTTCGCGAGGCGCTCCACGGGAGCCGGTCGGGGCGGGTTGACGACCTCGCCGAGCGGGAAGACGTACTCGGTGTGGTCGTCGGCCGCCGGGTCCACCGGCCACCACGGGGCGTCCCCCGGCAGCGAGCGAGCGACGTGCTCGGACACGATCGGGTTCGTGAAGAACGACCCGGCGCTGGCGGTGTCGGGGTCGTCGGGGTCGAGCACCATGCCCTTCGACGCCCGGAGCGCGAGCACGGTCGTGCGCACCTGGGCCAGGCGCACCTGCTCGCCGACCTCCACGCCGAGCGCGAAGGCGAGCTGCTGATAGGCGATCGGTGCGGCCAGGCCGTCGGCGCCGACGTCGTCGAGGTCGATGATGATCGCCACGACCACGCCGGAGCGCTCAGGCTCTCCGCCACCGTGGCGCTTCAAGACCGAGGTCCGGTAGCCGAGCCCGAGCTCCGCGGCCGGAACGCGCTCGACGGTCTGCGACTCCTCGTCGAGCAGGTCGACGGCGACGAGCGACGACACGATCTCCTGCCCGTAGGCGCCGATGTTCTGCACGGGCGCAGCCCCGCAGGATCCCGGGATGCCGGAGAGTGCCTCGATGCCCGCCCAGCCGTGCTCGACGGTGAAGGCGACGAGCGCATCCCAGTCCTCACCGGCCTGCACCCTCAGGCGGACACGGCCGGACGGGGCGTCGAGGCGTTCGATGCCGCGGTTCGCCGCCCGGATGACGGTCGCGTCGAGGGGCTCGTCGCCGATCAGCAGGTTCGACCCGCCGCCAAGCAGCAGCCACGGCTGGTCGGTGTTCCAGACGTCGAGCACGGCATCGATCAGCTCAGCCTCGCTCGTGCACTCCACGAAGGCGGCGGCGGGCCCGCCCACCCCGAGGGTGGTGAGCTCGCTCAGACGGATGGCGTCGTTCATGGTCCTCCGGGTCAGGCGAAGCTGACGACGAGCTGCGCCTTGCCGAGCACCGTCTGCTCGGCGTAGGTGACGGTGAGGTCGACGCGCGCGGTGTTGGCTTCCTCGTCGATCTTGCCGACCTTGGCGACGATCTGGAGGTCGGCGCCGGTCTCGGGGTCGACGACGACCGGTCGGGTGAACCGCACCTGGTACTCGAGCACCCGACCGGGGTCGCCGATCCAGTCGACCACCGGCTGGGCGGCGATCCCCATCGTCAGCATGCCGTGGGCGAGCACGCCCGGCAGCCCGACGGAGGCCGCGACATCGTCGCGGTAGTGGATGGGGTTGAAGTCTCCGGAGGCGCCGGCGTACCGCACGAGGGCGTCGCGCGTCAGGTGGACGGTCCGCTCCGCGACGACGTCGCCGACAGCCGGCATGGTCGGGGTCTGCTGCACGTCGCTCATCCTTCGTCTCCTCGCACCACGAGCGTCGAGGTCGCGGTGACCACGGGCTCGCCGGCGGCATCGGTCATGACCGAGTCGCACGTCACCATCGAGTGTCCGCCCAGGGACTTCACCGCGGTGACGGTCAGCTGCGCGGTGAGCTCGTCGCCGGCGACGATCGGACGGTGGTGCACGAAGCGCTGGTCGCCGTGGACCACCCGGGTGAAGTCGATACCCGCGTCGGGTGCGGCGAGCAGTTGCTGGAGCGTGTGCTCCTGGACGACGACGGCGAAGGTGGGCGGCGCCACGACGTCGGCGTATCCTGCGGCGCGGGCCGCCTCCGGGTCGAGGTTGATCGGGTTCGTCGCGAAGACGGCCCGCGAGAACTCGCGGATCTTCTCGCGTCCGACCAGGTACGGGGCGACGGGCGGGAAGACCCGACCGGCGAGCTCTGGGTTCACTGACACGCCCTCCAGCCTACCCGCTGCCTCGGCTCGACGACCGGGCACGGATGGACCGGCGAGGGTCGGTCAGGAGCGCTTGAGCGCCTGGAACACCATGCGGATGGCGATGACCACGAGGAACGCCGCGAAGAGCAGGTTGCCGACGAACGGCGGGACGACCGACGCGACGATGGCGCCGAGGGCCGTGGTCGTGCAGGCGGCGACACCGATGATCGCTGCGGCCGTCAGGTCGACGTTGCCTCGCCGGACGTTGCCGATGGTGCCGGAGATCGCGGTCGGCACCATCATGAGCAGCGAGGTGCCCTTCGCGATGAGGTCGCTCGCGCCGAACAAGAGAATGAGCATCGGCACGACGACGACCCCGCCGCCGATGCCGAGCAGCCCCGACAGGACGCCGGTCAGGAAGCCGAGCACGATGAGGCCGATGATCGAGCCGACGTGCAGATCGATCTCGGCCGTGCGGGATGGGACGATCAGGAACAGCGAGACCACCACGACGAGCAGGAAGCCGATGAAGCCCCACTGGAGCGCCTTCTTGGGGAGCTTGGAGAGGAGGTAGCTGCCGAGTTGTGCCCCGCCGATCGCACCGATCGCCAGGAGGATCGCCGCCACCCAGTCGACGGTCCCGTTCACCGCGTAGGAGAGGACGCCGACGAGCGAGGTCGGGACGATCGCCGCGAGTGAGGTCCCCGCGGCGAGCCGCTGGCCGAAGCCGAGCAGGAAGACGACGGCGGGGACGATGAGGATACCGCCGCCGACGCCGAACAAGCCGGAGAGGAATCCGGCGGTCAGTCCGATGCCGATCAGCCAGGCGATGCCCGACGGGGTGCGGACCGGACGGCCGGTCGAGTCGCTCCCGCTCACTGCGCGCTGGAGCCGGACAGCGCCGTCTCGAGCGAGGGCGTCGTGCGAGCGGTACCGGCGTCCAGGAGTGACCAACCGGTGTCGGTCGCCTCGATGACCGACACGGAGCAGTTCTCCAGCGGAGGGACCGTCGTACCCGAGAGGTGGCTGAGCGTGAGACGGATGAGCGTTCCGTGGCTGACCACGAGCACGTTCTGGCCGGGGAAGTCACGGGCGATGGCGTCGATGCCGCGGACGCCGCGTTCGATCACCGACTCCTCGGACTCGAGGTTCGGGTACTGGTGGTCGGGCCAGTTCTCGAGGACCATCTGCGCCGTCGCGCCCTCGGCGTCGCCGTAGTGCCGCTCGATGACGTCGGGATAGGACGGGCCGAGCTCCAGTCCGAGCGCGTCGGCGATGATCTGCGCGGTCTCGCGTGCGCGCCCCAGTGGGGAGCTGACGACGACGTCCCAGGTGCCGGTGAGCCGAGGGGCGACCGTGGCCGCCTGCTCCCGCCCGGTGTCGTTCAGGGGGATGTCCGTCGTGCCCTGCAGCCGTCGTTCGAAGTTCCAGGCGGTCTGTCCGTGACGGATGAGGGCGATGGTCATGTCTCAAGCCTAACCGGCGTCGGACCGAGGTCTTCCGGCCTTCACCGCGACACGGGGCTCACTGCTCGTCGACGGCGTCCTTCGCCCATCGGATCCGGATGGGTCCACGGACCGTCGCGCGGTCCACCGCCTCGTCGCCCTGCGTGATCCGCACCCGGCCCTCGTCGACCAAGCGCCAGGCGACCCGGCGGGTGTCGTCCATCAGCGCTCGCCAGTCGTCGCCGCCGACGGCTCGTGCCACGTCCGACGGACAGATGGACGAGGTGGCGGCGCGCTTGCCCAGCAGGTCGAGCATCGTCGACTCCAGGAGGTCGTCGTCTACGGCTGCCGCAGGCGTCGGGTCCGGTGCGGCTTCGTCGGTCATGGTCCCAGTATGCGCGCGCCGCTACGCGAGGTCGGCGTGCCGGGACAGATCCGCATGTTGCGCGACGAACGCCTGGGCGAGGCGCTTCGTGACGCCGAGTTCCGCGACGAGGTGCTCGAGATCCGGTGCCCACCGCGCGATGGCCCGGAACTCGTCGAGGTCGATGAGGTTGGATGCGGCGAACCGGTCGGCCTGCACCTCGTGCTTCGGTCGGTCGTCCTCGTGGCCGAGCACGCAGTGCGCGATGCCGTGGGCGAGGGCGTTCCGCCGATGGACGGACCGGAGCGACTCCTGGATGACGATCGTGTGCGCGGACGGCAGCCAGCGCTCATGGGACACCCGCAAGGGCCGGAAGATCACCGCGAGACCGAGCTCCTCCGCGTGCGCATACGGGTCGTAGGCGCGCCCGCGCTCACGGGGCTTCCGGCTCGGGTTGCTCCAGTTCTCCATCGGTGATTGCCGCCCCACGTTCCCCCTCCAACTGCTCCGTCGTCCACGACGCAGCTTCCCTCTGCCGGCGTCTGCGATCCAGCTCGTCATTCGTAGCAGTGGTGTCCGACACCGGAGCCACACGCTCATCGTCGCTCGCCTGCAGTTCGGCCTCGATCCGGCTCATCCCCCCGACCGCTTGCAGGGCGTCGGCCAGGAGTCGCACCGGATCGGCGCCGGTCGCCGCGCAGAGCGTGACGAAGGTCGGGCCGCTGATCTCGCTGCGACCGGCGAGGACACGTTGCAGTGTCGTCGGACTCATCCCGGTCGCCTCAGCCAGGGCGCGCTGATTCATGCGTCGCCGCTTGTAGGCGGCCACGAGTTCGTCCGCCAACGCCTGATTGACCATCGCCTCTGCTGCGTTCACGTTCCGATCGTAGCCAGAAACCCTGTCGTGAACGGCAGAAAACCTGCCTTATGCGCTCTATAGTGTCACCTCCGACCTGAATGATGCCAGATGAGACAACTTCTGGGAACCATCCGGGTCGCACACCACCACCCACGACGCCTGAGGAGGCACCATGACCGAACACCGGACCTCACCGGAACCACCGCCCACACCACCGACACCACCGCCCGTCCCATTTCCTGCACAGCGGATCATCCGCACCGTGATCCAGACGACCGCGGCCGTGATCTTGAGCTCGGTGGCTTGCATCACGACCGCGAGCATCATCGCGCCACAACTCCTGGAGGCGATCCGAGAACTCCTTCCGGACGACGTCTACGCCTGGGCGGCGGCAGCCGTGGCCACGACGGCGGCGATCGCCGCAGCGCTGGCCCGCATCATGGCGATCCCGGGCGTGAACGGGTTCCTGACGAGACTGAGCGCAGGATTCACTCCCCGCCACGCACGACCCGATTCAGGCACTGAATCTGCCACTCAAGAAAGAATTTCATGAATGATTGGCAAAATGAACTGGACAAGACGACGAGATCGCCATAGAGTCGTACTCGAACACACGTTCGAACGTCGGAGGACGTTTCCTCCATCAACAGAAGGGAGAGCTCATGGTTTTGAAGTACCAATACCCGTATGACCTCAGTCATTACGACAGCAGCGACGGGTACAACGCTCCACGAGCCGGCGGCTCAAACCATCGGGGTGCCGACTTCAACGGCTTCCCGGAGGGCAAGCCGATTCCCGCGGTCGCAGCCGGAACCGTCGTCGAGAACTACCGGAGCGGAGGGCTCGGATGGCTTGTCGTCCTGGCGCACTCTGACGGCGCGTTCTCGGGGTACTGCCACATGTACCAGCAGTCCCCGCTCGCCATCGGCACCGCCGTCACGCGAGGGCAGATCCTCGGAGGAATCGGTGACACCGGCGAGTACTCCGAAGGCGCCCACCTCCACCTCACCATCGGGCTCAACCAGTCCGGCGCGACGGGCGGAGGCTCCCACTGGATCGATCACACCGATCCGATCCAGTTCATCAACGATCGCCTCAACGGCGACGACCCAGGCAACACCGGCGGACCGACCGCCCCGACTCAGGAAGAAATCGACGAAATGGCAGCTACGAAGAACGCATCGATCGTCCGCGACTACCAGAAGGAGAACGCGGGCACCCTCGCGATCGCCCTCGTGTACCCGGACGGCAAGGCCGTGAAGCTCGCGGGCAACATGGACGTGGACGGAGCGATCACCGCTCACGTGCAGGTCTACGGCATCTCGCCCACCAACCCGAACAACACGGCGCTGCGCGACAAGTACGCGTCCCAGCTGACCACTGCTCAGTGGAACGCGTTCTGGGCCGTCTACCCGGGCACCAAGATCGGCTTCTGAGCCGAGGAGCCCCACCCGATGCCCCCGAGCAGACCGTAACTGCTCGGGGGCATCCCCATCGGCACCACGAAAGGAGCCTCATGGTTCTCAAGTATCAGCACCCGTTCGCTCAGATCGACCTCGCCGACGGCTGGGGATCGATGGCCGGCGGACGGACCCAACCGCACCGCGGGCTGGACTACCAGCCCGGCGCCGGAGCCGCGATCCCGGCGGTCGCAGCGGGCGTCGTCTCCGCCAACCGGTGGAACGCGGCCCTGGGGAACGTCCTGGTCATCGCCCACCCCGACGGCATGTACTCGGGCTACTCGCACCTGGCGGCCGCCTCACCGCATCAGGTCGGCGCGGCGGTCGTCCGTGGTGAACCCGTCGGCGTCGTCGGGAACACCGGATCCGCCTCCAGCGGAGCCCATCTGCACCTCACCATCACCTTCACCGCGGACGGCACGTGGAACAACGCCGACATCCGCGTCACCACCGATCCGTATCCGTTCATCAACGCTCGCCTGAACGGCGAGGACCCCGTCCAACCACTCAAGGAGTCAGACATGCCCAAGATCATCAGCGTGCCAGGCGGCACCATCGCACTCGTCACCGAGACGTTCGGCACGATGTACACCTCCACCAGCGGCGGGCAGGGGTTCTCCATCGCCGCCAACACGAAGGCGTACGGGCAGGTCACCGGCCTGACCCAGGACCAGGTCACGACGCTCGTCGCCGAGGCGAACGCCCGAGGCCAGCGCATCGCCGACCTCGTCGCGGCCGCGCGGTAACCCACGCCGGAATGGAGGAAGCCCCCGAGCAGACCGTAACTGCTCGGGGGCTTCCTCCATTCTGCACCGTGCACGTCTCGTGCACAGCGCCCAGGCTCGATGCTCAGGCGAACTGCGCGTAGAACGCGTCAGGGTCGTGGGCGAGCGAGGCCTTGACCATGGCGCTCCAGTCGTCGACGACGACCTCGGAAGCGCCGTCCGCGACGCCGTCGAGGCTCGCCCGCGCGACGTCCGCGGGGTCGACCATGGGGCCGTCGTAGCCGGCCATGATGTCGGTGTCGGCGGCCCCGAGGTGGAGGCCCTGCACCGTGATGCCCTTCGAGGCGAGTTCCAAGCGGACCGCGTTCGTCATGTTCCACTCCGCCGCCTTGGCAGCGGCGTATCCGCCGGAGCCGGGGTGGGCGAACCAGCTCAGGGCGGAGAGCACGTTGACGATCGTCCCTCCACCGTTCGCTTCGATCACCGGCGCGAACGCACGCACCATGGCGAGGTTGCCCCAGTAGTGCGTGTCCATCTCCCGCCGAGCGTCCGCGAGGTCGCCGGTCAGCATCGAGCCCTGCGTCGCGATCCCGGCGTTGTTGACGAGCAACGTGACGTCGGTCGCGATCTCGGCCGCCGCAGCGACGGACGCCTGATCGGTGATGTCGAGCTGCAGCACCTCCACGCCCGGGATGTCGACGAGTTCCGGGCGCCGCGCGGTGGCGTACACCTTCGACGCGCCGCGCTCGAGCAGTTGCACGACGAACCGGCGGCCGATGCCCCGGTTCGAGCCGGTGACGAGTGCGACGGATCCTGCGATGTCCATGATTCCCTTCCGCGTGCGGGGCGATCCCGCAGCAGCCTGGTTAGGCTAAGACCTCACATCAATGTCAGGTGCAAGCCAGGAACGGAAGCTCGATGCGCATCGGAGATCTCGCGGCTCGGACCGGGGTGAGCGTCCGCTCGCTCCGGTACTACGAGGAGCAGGGGCTGCTCACCGCCACCCGCACGACGACTGGCCAACGGACCTATGAACGAGCGGCGGTGGAACGCGTCGAGCTCGTGCAGCAGCTCTTCGCCGCCGGGCTGCCGAGCCGCACGATCGTCCAACTGCTCCCCTGTGTCGATGCGGGAGTCGCGACGCCGGAGTCGCTCGCGCTGCTCCGGACCGAACGCGACCGCATCACCGCGCAGATGGCCGACCTCGAAGCAGCACGCGCCCGTTTGGAAACGGTCATCGACATCACGCTCCACCCGACGCCGGAGCACTGCCCCGCGCTGCGCGAGGAGCTTCCGGCCGAGATGGACGCCGCCTGACGCCATCCGGCACGGCTCCGGCAGAGTCGGCCCATCGCGGCTACCATGACCACGTCGGAGGTCGAGGGCTACCGGTCGCTCGCCTTCGCGGCAGCCGAGTCGGGCACGCCTGAGCCCGACTCCCGATCCGGGGGTCAGTGATGAGTGAACCAGCAAAGCAGGGACCGGCGAGTCAGGGACCAGCGACCGCCACCGAGTCGGTCACCGCCCAGGCAGCGCGTACCCGGCTCGAGGAGCGCGTGGCTGGCATCGAGTCGATCCTGATCTCGGTCCCCATGCTGCTACTCGAGATCGCGCTCATCCTCTCGCTGTTCGTCCCCTACGCGACCCAGACGAAGACGGACGAGGACCCCGAGTCCTTCAACCTGTTCTTCTTCCTCGCGGGATTCGCCGATCGTGACGACGACGGCGACCCGGAGGCCGCCTCGATCCTGTTCGCGAGCGCGTTCCTGGTGCTCATCGTGGTGATCATCGGCACGATCTGCACAGCGCCGATGCTCGCGGGCAAGCGGGTCTCGTCGCGAGCGGGAGCGACTGCGGTCACCTTCATCATCGTGCTCATCCTCGGCAACATCGGCGCCTGGATGGTGATGCTGATGGGGGTCTATGCCGACTCGCCCTGGACCATCGGACCTGCCCTGCCACTCCTCAATCTCGGCACCCTGCTCGCGGCGATGATCGCCTTCATGCCCGGTTACCGTCGCATCTGGGAGCGATGAGGCAGTCCCAGTCCCCCGCCGATGCGATCAGCTAGTGCGACTGCAGGACCGCCCAGGCGATGAGGCTGTCCAGACGACGGACGTCCGCGCCCTTCGCGAGCTTCACCTTGATGTGCCCGGCCCGGGTCCAGAGCTCGATCTCGGAATTCCAGTCGAGCGTTCCGGCGTTCTCCGACGACCACATGTTGATTGAGCTGTACGGCAAGGAGTAGATCTCGACCTTCTTGCCGGAGATGCCCTGCGCATCGCGCACGATCAGGCGCTTGGTCGTGAACACCGCGGAGTCGCGGAACGTCTTGAACGCTGCAACGGCTTGCTCACCCTGAACGAGCAGCTGTGTCACATCGGCGGGGATCGGGATCTCGTTCTGCAGGGTCCAGGCCATGATCGGTGCGCTTTCCATGGCCTGAGTGTGGCAGAGGATGGCGGTGGTGCGGTCGCATCGGGATGGGGACCTCTCCCCATCCGTCGATCACGTCGCAGGCCCGCGCCGTTGGCATACTTGCTGCATGCCCGGAACCGACGACACCCGATGAGTGTGCTCGAGGACTATCAGTGGGCCGTCGAGGCAGAGCTGCAGAACACCCCGTTCATCGTCACCCGCCTCCCCGACGGGTTCCAGGTCGGATACGACCTCGCGGACGCCCGCTGGTGGAACGTCCTCCAGCTGAACGAGGTGTCCGACAGCATCACCTACACCGTGCGGGTCGATGAGCGACGTCGGCGGTTCAGCATCACCGACACGGTCAAGCGGATGAGCTGGTCGGCTGGTGTCTCCGGCTTCGTGCCGCGCCTCTCCTGGTCGTTCTCCTGGCAGTCCGGCCGAGTCCGGTACGGCAGGGTCATCATGCTCGGGACCTCCCCCGGCGGGTTCGAGATCGCGTTCAGTCCCGAGAACGAACGCGCGCGCATCAAGGAGATCGGCGAGGAACTCGGTCTGCGTCCTCGCATGAGCCCTCACGTCAGCATCGGGCTCTGGGCGGCGGCCGGTGGCGTCGCGATCGGCCTGATCGTGCCCGCCATCATCATGCTGAGTCTCTCCCTCACTGGGAACCACTGATGCAGGAGCTTCGAATCGGAACGGTGGCGCACTGATGGCAGCAAGCAAGCGCGCGATGGGCGACACACGGGGCTTCCTGCACAGCAGGGTGTTCCAGACGCTGGCGATCGTCTTGATGCTGTTGGCCGGTCCGGTGGCTGTGGTCGTCGGTTCCTTCATGATGGCTGCCGACAGTGACCTGTTGCAGAACGGGGAGCGGACGAGTGGGACGGTCACCGAGGTGGACGACGGAAGGAAGGCGTCGGACCACCGGTTCAGGACCGACTATCTGGCACCCGACGGTACGGAGCAGCGCGTCTGGGCGGACTGGCCCCTCGACGGCAAACCCGCCGTCGGCGACGTCGTCACGGTGATCTACCGCGCGGACGACCCCGGCACGGCGGTGCTCGAGGGCTATGACGGGCCGGGGACCTCGGTCGTCGGTATCGGTATCGTGCTGACCGGCGTGAGTCTCCTGATCGGCACCGCGATGCTCGTCGGCGTCCTGCTCCGTGCGGGACGGGGACCCGAGCCCGGCGAGACTCCGAAGGGCTGACGCCACGCTGTTCGCGCATCCCACAGGAGAGCTGCCGATTCAGGCCGCATACAGACCTTCTGCGACAGCGTCGGCCGAGGCAGCGAAATACGGGTTCCGAACAGCGGAAGCCATCACGAGGTCGACCGGGCGGCCGAACAAGGACTCAAGGTCCTCTCGAAGACCGAAGTACGCGTCGAACGGATCTGCCGACCCCGGCACGAATTCGACGAGCAGGTCGACGTCGCTCCGGCCGTCGTCGAACCGATCGGACAGGGCGGAGCCGAAGATACGCAATCTGGCGACCCCGCGCGCGCGACAGATTGTTCCGAGCGCGCTCGCGTCGACCGAGATCCGTGACGTCATGGAGGGAAGTGTACCGATTCGGCACCAGCCGCGGCAGGCGGAAGGGCCCGAGCTCGTGCTCGTCACGATCTCGGTGGCGCCGTGCACTCGACCGCGCGGCGGCCGAGCCATTGGTGGCGCCGCTCGTCGAGCACATCATCGACGAATTCGGGCTCAGGCGGGAACCCGGCAAGTGCGTCGAAGAGCTGCAGATGCCATTGGATGAGGACAAAGGGACGGCGCTGCACAGAATCATCCGGGCTGATGGCTTGGGTGTCGTCGCATACGCCGGTGACGACCGTGGGGACCTGCCTCCGTTCAGGGTGGCGCTGGATAGCGGCGGGTATGCACTCGTCGTCGACGGCCCCGATGCTGCGGAGGAGGTCGCTTCGGTGGCCGGAGTCCACTTCTCAGGTCCGGGCGAGTTCCAGCAGTGGCTCGGGCAACTCGACGACGCTCTGGGATGACCGGACCGCTCCTCGCGGTCGGCGCGAAGAAGCGGACGCCACGGCCCAACAGAAAAGCACCGAAGAAATCTCCGGTGCTTCTCTCTTGAACAGCTGCTCTGGTAGCAGGAGAGAGATTCGAACTCTCGACCTCACGATTATGAGTCGTGCGCTCTCACCAACTGAGCTACCCTGCCACGTCTCTCCGTATGCCGGCGAGAGCAGTGACGGAGAGAACGAGCCCCGAGCGGGACTTGAACCCGCGACCTCTTCCTTACCAAGGAAGTGCTCTACCACTGAGCTATCGGAGCGCGAACCAAACCGCTCACGCGGAAATGGCACCAGTAGAGACTAGCATCCCGCGAGGGGTGCTTCGTACACCGGATCGGGATCAGTTCGCGGCGAAGGTGTCCGCGGCGTGGACGACCTTCTGCAGGTACGACGCGGCCCCGTTGTACGAGCCGATCGCCGCGATCCAGTCGGCCTCGATGCGGAGGTCCCGGCCGCCGTGGCACAGGTAATGCGCTGCGGCGAGCGCCGCGTCGTCGATCTGCTGCGGGTCCGCGACGCCGTCGCCGTTCCCGTCCGCGCCCCACCGCTGCCAGGTGGACGGGATGAACTGCATCGGCCCGACCGCGCGATCCCATCTGGCGTCGCCGTCGAAGGCGCCGCGGTCCGTGTCGGTGACGGCGTCGAACTCGGTGCCGGTGAGCGCCGGGCCGACGATGGGTGGAACGGCCCGCCCGGCGTCGTCGAGCGCACCGCCGAAGATCGTGCCGTGCCCGGACTCGACGCTGCCGAGCGCGGCCAGCGTGTTCCAGGCGATCCCGCAGCCCGGTTGCCCCTCGGCGACGGCGAGTGCCGCACCGGCATAGGCGACCATCGCGCGCTCGGGGATGCCGAGGCGGAGCGCCGTGGCCGTCGCCCAGGCACGATCCACCCGGTCGGTGATGGCCGCCGGCGCCAGACCGGCCGAGCCCGCGGCCGGGATACCGGGTCCCTCGACGGCGGCGTGGGGCGCGGTTCCGAGGGTCGAGTCCCGCGCTTCCGCCCGACTGACGAGCTCCGGTCCCCACACGACCGCGGCGATGACGATGGCGAGGCCGACGATCGCGACCGCCCCACCGGCGACGAGCCATCCCACGCGGACGTGCGACCGCCGGTTCCGTCGTGTCAGCGCGGCCGGGCGCCGGGAGCCGTTGCGCGCACGGTTCGGCCGGGATCGCGGCTTCCCCGTCGAGCGAGCTGCACTGGTCGTGCGTCGTCCGGGCCCTGCGGTCTTTCGTTGTGCGGGCCGGCGGGCTCCACTCCCCTTCGCCGACGTCCCCACCGGTCCACCGTAGCCGGGTGGTGGTGCCAGCGCGGTGCGCCCACGCGAGCCGGGTCAGCGATGCGCCGCAGGTTCAGTGCTCCTGGGTGGCCTTCGCGGCCTGCTTGGCCTGGCGCTTCGCCCGAAGGTCTTTGGCGACGGCGACGCCCTTCTTGGCGGCGGCATTCGCCTTCGTGCTGGCCTGCTTCGCACCCTCGAACTCCGACGCGAGGACGGCGAGCCCGCCGACGGCGATCAGTGCGCCCGGTCCGGGGAGCGGGATCAGGGCCACGCCGAGCGCCACGGTGCCCCCGCCGACGACTCCGACACCCGCCCGGTACACCCGGTTCGCGGTCGGATTCCGACGGATGATGCCGCGCGTCGTCCGGGCCGCTGATCCGGCGATGCCTCCCGCCTGCGCGGCGACGCGCTTCGCCGTGCTGCGGGCCGAGCCGTCCGATTCCGTGGTCATGTCCCCACTCTAAGCAGGCCGGGCGGGTCGGTGGCCGGGAATCCGGTCCGAATCGACACCCGCGCGCCCGCCCTGGCGACACCGCGCTGGCCAGTCCACGAGCGGCGACAGGCCCCGTGAATGGCCTAGGGTAGCGACATGGACTCCGCCCTCCCGACCACGTCGGCGACCGCAGCTCAGCACGCCTCCCCCGCAGGAGGCTCCACCCCCGGTTCGGAGTGGTGGCGCTCCGCCGTCATCTACCAGATCTACCCGCGATCCTTCGCGGACGCGAACGGCGACGGCCTCGGCGACCTGCCCGGGATCACCTCCCGCCTCGGCGCCCTGCAGGAGCTCGGCGTCGACGCCATCTGGCTGTCCCCGTTCATGACGAGCCCGCAGAAGGACGCCGGCTACGACGTCGCCGACTACTGCGACGTCGACCCCATCTTCGGCACGCTCGCCGACTTCGACGCGATGACCGCCACTGCGCACGCTGCCGGCATCCGCGTCATCGTCGACCTCGTCCCCAACCACTCCTCGAGCGCCCACCGCTGGTTCCAGGAAGCCCTCGCGGCCGGGCCCGGCTCGGCGGAGCGCGCCCGGTACATGTTCCGCGACGGCAAGGGCGAGCACGGCGAGATCGCCCCCAACAACTGGGAGTCCGTCTTCGGCGGTCCGGCCTGGACGCGCGTCACCGAGGCCGACGGCACGCCTGGCCAGTGGTACCTGCACATCTTCGACTCCTCGCAGCCCGACTTCGACTGGACGAACCCGTGGGTCCGCGAGCAGTTCCGCGACGTCCTCCGGTTCTGGCTCGACCGCGGCGTCGACGGGTTCCGCGTCGACGTGGCGCACGGCATGATCAAGGCCGACGGCCTGCCCGACTACACCCCACCGGCCGAGGGCGGCAGCATGGGTGGCGCCTCGGCGGGCGTCGCGCTCGAACCCGGCATCAGCACGGGGCCCGCCTCGTGGCCGGAGACCGCGCCCTACTGGGGTCAGGACGGCGTGCACGAGATCTACCGCGACTGGCACGAGCTCCTGGAGACGTACGACGGCGACCGTGTGCTGTGCGCCGAGGCCTGGGTCGACCCGCTCGACAAGATGGCCCTGTGGGTGCGCCCCGACGAGATGCAGCAGGCGTTCAACTTCCCGTACCTCGAGACCCCCTGGAATGCGGCGGACCTCAAGGCGGTCATCGGCGAGTCGCTGCGGGCGTTCGCGCAGGTCGGCGCTCCGAGCACGTGGGTGCTGTCCAACCACGACGTCGTCCGGCACGCGTCCCGCCTCGCGCTCACGGAGGAGAACCCCCAGGGCTACGGCGTCGGTCCGAACACCCCCGGCCAGCCGGATCGGGCGCTCGGGCTGCAGCGGGCCAGGGCGGCGACCGCCCTCATGCTGAGCCTGCCCGGCGGAGCGTACCTCTATCAAGGCGAGGAGCTCGGGCTCCCCGAGGTCATCGACCTGCCGGATGACGCCCGACAGGACCCGACGTGGTTCCGCACGAACCACGAGCGGTACGGCCGCGACGGCTGCCGCGTGCCGATCCCGTGGGAGGCCGGCCACCCGGCCTACGGCTTCAACACGACCGGCGAGTCCTGGCTGCCGCAGCCCGACGACTGGAACGACTACTCGCGCGACGCACAGGCCGGCATCCCCGGTTCGACCCTGGAGCTGTACCGCACGCTGCTCCGTCTGCGCCGCGAGCACACGCTGGGGCTCGGTTCGATCGCTTGGATCGAGGGGGCTCCCGACACCATCCTCGCGCTGACCAACGGCGCGGTCACGGTCGTCGCGAACACCGGTGCCGACGACATCGCCGTCCCCTCGTCGCTCGCGGACTCGTCCGTGCTCGTCGCGAGCGGACCCTTCGACGGCAGCACCATCCACGGCGACACGACGGTCTGGTTCACGACGCCGTCGACCCTGCCCGTCGGCTGAGACACTCCGCGGCCGGTGTGCCAGCGCGGTGCGCCGACGTGACCGCGGGCGTTTCGGCGCCGGCGCGGTGCACTGACGTGAGCGCGCCGGAATCGGCCCCACCGCGGGGCGTGCGCGTGAGCGCGCCCCTCTGGAGGGGCGCGCTCACGCCGTAGACCCGCGCTCGCGTCAGCGCACCGCGCTGGCCCGAGGGCCGTCAGGTCAGTGGTGGAGGATCGCGACCGCGTGGGCGCCGAGCCGGAGTGATCCGTCCGTCGTGACGACCTCACCGAAGCTGTCGAGGAGTTCGCCGACCCGCAGTGCGAGCTCGACCGGTTCCGTCCCGAAGTTGACCGCCAGGGTGGCCGAGCCACGACGCAGGACGAACGAGCCGGTCGCCTCGTCGACGATCGCCGTCGTGTCGGCGAAGGCCGGATCGGTGAACGCCGGGACCGTCCGTCGCAGCTCGATCACCCGTCGGTACCAGGTCAGCAGCGCCGCGTGCCGTCCACCGGATCGCTCCGACCAGTCGAGCACCGACCGACGATAGGTCTCGGGATCCTGCGGATCCGGCACGTCGGCCTCGTTCCAACCCATCCGGGCGAACTCGGCGATCCGGCCCTTCGCCGTCGCCTCACCGAGCTCGGGCTCCGGGTGCGAGGTGAAGAACTGCCAGGGCGTGGAGGCGGCCCACTCCTCCCCCATGAACAGCATCGGGGTGAACGGCCCCAGCAGCGTGACGGCGGCGGCGATGGCGAGTTGCCCGTCGTCGAGCGTCGCGGCCAGCCGGTCGCCTGTCGCCCGGTTCCCGATCTGGTCGTGGTTCTGGTCGGACACGACGAGCCGCCAGCTCGGCGTCCGTTCGAGGTCGATGCGGCGGCCGTGGTGGCGCTTGCGGAAGCTCGACCACGTGCCGTTGTGGAAGAACCCCTCCTCCATGACCTTGCCGAGTGCACCGAGCGGCGCGAAGTCGGCGTAGTAGCCGGACACCTCGCCGGTGAGCGCGACATGGAGCGCGTGGTGGAAGTCGTCGCTCCACTGCGCGTCGAGGCCGTACCCGCCAGCACCGCCGGGGCCCCGGGGCGTGATGAGCTTCGGGTCGTTCAGATCCGACTCGGCGATCAGCGTGAACGGCCGGTCGAGGTCGGCGCTGAGCGCATCGACCGCGGCGTCGAGTTCCTCGAGGAGGTGGATCGCACGGGTGTCGTGCAGGGCGTGAACCGCATCGAGGCGCAGGCCGTCCACCCCGTACTCCTCGAACCACAGCAGCGCGCTGTCGATGATGTACCGACGCACCTCGTCGGAGTCCGGCCCGTCGAGGTTGAGGCTGTCGCCCCAGGTGTTGCCGGCGCCGTCCGCGAGGTAGGGGCCGAAGCGGGGCAGGACGTTGCCGGAGGGACCGAGGTGGTTGTACACGACGTCCTGGATGACGGCGAGCCCGCGCTCATGGCACGCGGCGACGAAGCGACGGTAGCCGTCCGGTCCGCCGTAGGCCTCGTGGACCGCCGACCAGAAGACGCCGTCGTAGCCCCAGTTCCAGACACCGTTGAACGCGTTGACCGGCAGGATCTCGACGGCGTCGACACCGAGCTCGACCAGGTCGTCGAGCCGTTCGATCGCGCCGTCGAAGGTGGCGGCCTCGGTGAAGGTGCCGATGTGGAGTTCGTAGAGCACGGCACCGATGAGCGAGCGACCCCGCCAGCCGGTCCCGTCGCACGGCACGGGGTCGGATGCGACGACGCGGGACGGGCCGTGGACGCCCTCCGGCTGCCGACGCGAGCGCGGATCGGCGAACGGACCCTCACCGTCGACGAGGTAGCGGTAGTCGCTGTCAACGACCGCCGCGCGGGGCTCGGCACCGTCGAGCGCGATCCACCACCCCTCGGCGACGTCGCGGTCCATCGGGTGCTGCTCACCGCCCAGGACGAGGTCGACGCGCTGGGCCTCGGGTGCCCAGACGCGGAACCCGTCGGCCGGACTCGTGGTGCTGGTCGTCATCGTGCTCACTCCTCGCTCGCGGCCTCGGCCGCATCGTCGGGCCGTGTGAGGACGGCGACGGGATACTGCTCCAGCAGCGCCGCGAGGCGGACCTCTCCGCCCTGCAACTCACGGCCGGTCAGCACGTCGACGAGCCGGCCTTCCGGCAGGGTGACCGTGGTCGACTTCCAGCCACCGTGCTCCGCGAGCCGGAGCGAGAGCCGGGTCGCGACCGTGGTCACGCCACCGCGCGAGAACGCGACGACGTGGTCGGCGGCCGGTCCGTCCGCCCCGATGGGCGTGTACTCGGTGAAGCGCGACGGGTGCTCCCGTCGCAGGCGGAGGAGCCGGCTGGTCACGAGCAGCTTCGCCGCTCCGTCCGCGTCGACCGGCGGCAGCCAACCCTCGTCGAGACGGGCGAGCACCGCACGACGCTCGGCGTAGTCGACCGGGCGACGGTTGTCGGGGTCCACGAGCGATCGGTCCCAGAGCTCGCTGCCCTGGTACACGTCCGGCACGCCGGGCATCGTCAGCTGGATCGCCTTGGCGACCAGACTGTTCGACCATCCGGCCGCCTCGACGTCCGCGACGGCGTCGAGCAGCGCGGCGTTCGCACGACGGCTGTCGTACAGTCCGTCGACCGCGGCGTGCAGGGCGGCCTCGAACATCTCGTCCGGTGCGGTCCAGGTGGTCGAGTCGCCGGCCTCGCGGGCGGCCTTCTCGACGTAGGCGTGCAGTCGTTCGCGCTCGATCGGCCAGGCACCGACGGCCGCCTGCCAGACCAGCTGCTCGAGCTGCCGGTCGGGGAAGCCGTTCGAGGTGTGGAGGGCGACGGCGTGCTCCGCCCACCGGTCCGCGACCTCACTCAGCGCGTCGATGCGGGCACGGACGTCCTCGCTGCGCTTCGTGTCGTGCGTGCTGAGCGTCGTCATCGAGGACGGCCATTCCGCCTGCCGCCGCGCCTGGCGGTGGTGGAACTCGGCGACGCTGATGTCGGTCTCGGCGGGGTCTCCGCCGACCTCGGTCAGCGAGGTGAGCGCCGTGTAGCGGTAGAACGCGGTGTCCTCGACGCCCTTCGCCATCACCATGCCCGAGGTCTGCTGGAAGCGCGCGGCGAGCGGATCGGTCGCGCTGCGCAGGCGGGGAGCCAAGGCGGCGAAGGCGTCGGCGAGCTCCGGCCGACGGGTCTCCGCCTCGTCGAGTGCGGCGTCCAGGTACTCGTCGCCGAGCGGCAGGTAGGAACGGTAGACGGGGAACGCGGTCAGGATCTCGGCGAGCGCGTCGACGGCGTCCGGCACCTCGGGGACGAGCCTCGCGAGGCGGCGGACCTCGGACCCGAGGATCCCGTCGGCGATGCCCCGCTTCGTGGTGTGCACGAGGTCGTCCCAGGCGTCGCGCGTCAACTCGACCCCCGCGAGCTGACCGAGCGTCGGCAGACCGGTCGGGTCGACGAGCACCCGGTCGACGTCGCCCAGGGCGTCGTAGCCGGTGGTGCCGAGCGTGGCCCACTCGGCCGGGAGGTCCTCTTCGCCCTCGAGGATCTTCTCCACCCAGATGGGTGCTCCGCCGATGCGCTCGGACAGTCGGTCGAGGTAGGCACCGGGGTCGAGGAGCCCGTCCGGGTGGTCCACGCGGATCCCGTCGGCGAGGCCGTCGTCGAACCAGCGACCGATCTCGACGTGCGAGCCGTCGAAGACCGCCGGGTCCTCGACCCGGATCGCGGCGAGCGTGTTGACGGCGAAGAACCGTCGGTAGTTCAGCTCGCTGTCGGCGCGGCGCCAGTTGACGAGTTCGTAGTGCTGCCGGTCGTGCACCTCGCGCGGGCTCGCGTCGTCGTCGGCCGTCCCGGGAGCGATGGGCAGTCGGTGGTCGAAGTAGCGGAGTTCGCCGTCCTCGATGCTGAGGTCGTCGAGCGCACTGCGGCCGTCCTCGTCGTCGCCGAGGATCGGCACCCGGATCCGACCGTCGCCGGCCTCCCAGTCGACGTCGAACGCCGCGGCGTGCTCCGCGTCCCGGCCATGCTGGAGCAGGTCCCACCACCAGGCGTTCTCCACCGGTGTCGCGACGCCCATGTGGTTGGGGACGGTGTCGATGAGGACGCCGAGGCCCGCCGAATGGGCCGCTTCGGCGAGCGCCGTGAGCCCGTCGGCACCGCCGCGTTCCGGGTCGACCTCGGTGTGGTCGACGACGTCGTAGCCGTGGGTGGATCCGGGTTCCGCGCGGAGGATCGGCGACAGGTAGACCCAGTCGGCGCCGAGGGCCTGGAGGTAGTCGACGAGCGCCGCGGCGTCCTGCAGCCGGAAGTCGGCGGTCAGTTGGAGGCGGTAGGTCGAGACGGGCACGGCGGAACGCTGTGGCCCGCCGCCGGACACGTCGGTCATGATGCGACCCCCGATCGCAGGAGGGTGAAGGAGGTCCCCTGCACGATCACCGTCGTCGACCCCTCGGCGAGCATCTGCTCCGGGTCACTCGACTCGACGAGCGTCCACGGCAGGCCGGGAGCCTTCGGCAGGCTGAACTCCACGCCGTTCTCGGCCGCGTTGAGCAGCAGGGCGAACGAGGCCGATCCGGCGTGACGGAACACGAAGGTGATCGACCGGGCGTCGGGGTTGTCCCAGTCCTCGTCGGCGAAGGGTTCGTCATCGGACCGGGTGATGAAGACCCGGTCGTCGGCTTTGGAGCCCGGACCCTGGCGGAACCAGTCGGGTCGCAGGGCCGGCTCGGCGAGGCGCAGGGCGATCAGCCGCTTCGTGAAGCCGAGGAGGTCGTGGTCGGCGTGCTCCCAGTCGAACCACGACACCTCGTTGTCCTGGCAGTAGGCGTTGTTGTTGCCGCCCTGGGTGCGGGCGATCTCGTCGCCGCCGAGGATCATCGGGACACCGGCCGACAGCAGGACCGTCGCGAGGAAGTTGCGACGCTGGCGGTCGCGGCGCGCGTTCACGGCGGGGTCGTCCGTCGGACCCTCCGCACCGTTGTTGCTGGAGCGGTTGTCGCTCTCGCCGTCGTTGTTGTCCTCGCCGTTCGCCGCGTTGTGCTTCATCGAGTACGCCGTGAGGTCGGCGAGGGTGAAGCCGTCGTGCGCGGTGACGAAGTTGACGCTGGACAGCGGCGAGCGTCGGGACGCCTCGTAGACGTCCGGGCTGCCGAGGACGCGCTGCGACATGGTGCCGAGCACGCTGTCGGCGCCGTTCCAGAAGTCGCGCACGTCGTCGCGGAACTTCCCGTTCCACTCGGACCAGCTCGCGGGGAAGCCACCGACCTGGTAGCCGGCGGTGTCCCACGGCTCCGCGATCATCTTGATCGGGGCGAGGACCGGGTCCTGCTCGATGAGCGACAGGAACGCGCTGTGGATCTCGGCGGAGCCGTCCTGGCGGGTGAGCGTCGTCGCGAGGTCGAAGCGGAAGCCGTCGACGTGCATCTCGGTCACCCAGTAGCGCAGGGAGTCCATGATGAGGCCGAGCGCCGCAGGGTGTCCGACGTTGACGCTGTTGCCCGTGCCGGTGGTGTCGAAGTAGTGCTCGCGGTCCTCGTCGACGAGACGGTAGTAGGCCGCGTTGTCGATGCCCTTGAACGACAGGGTCGGGCCCATGTGGTTGCCCTCGGCCGTGTGGTTGTAGACGACGTCGAGGATGACCTCGAGGCCGGCGGCGTGCATCGCCTTGACCATGGCCTTGAACTCGTCGACCTGCCCACCGGTGTCGCCGGCGGCCGCGTACTCGCCGTGCGGGGCGAAGAAGCCGATCGAGTTGTAGCCCCAGTAGTTGCGGAGGCCCTTCTCCTCGAGGTGGCTGTCCTGCACGAACTGGTGCACGGGGAGGAGTTCGACCGCGGTCACGCCGAGGTCGGTGAGGTAGCGGATGGCCGCCGGGTGGGCGAGACCGGCGTAGGTGCCGCGGATCTCCTCGGGCACCTCGGCGAGCTGCTTGGTGAAGCCCTTCACGTGGACCTCGTACACGATCGTCTCGGCGAGCGGGATGCGCGGGGCGACGTCCTGTCCGTCGGCGTCCCAGTCGAACGAGGACGGGTCGGTGACCACGCCGAGCGCGACGTGGCCTGCGGAGTCGGTGTCGTCCATCGTCTCCGGCGCGTCGAGACGGTGGCTGAACTGCGCCTGGCCGAGGTCGTATCGCCCCGTGACCGCCGTCGCGTGCGGGTCGAGCAGCACCTTCGCCGGGTTGTGCCGGAGACCGTTCGCCGGGTCCCAGGGGCCGTCGACGCGGATGCCGTACCGCGTCCCGGGGACGAGGCCCTCCACCAGTCCGTGGAACACGTGTCCGGTGCGCTGTTCGAGGCGCGTCTGCTGTTCTTCCCCGCCCTGGGGGAAGATGCACACGGTGACGGCGTCGGCGGTCTCCGAGTAGATGGCGACGTTCGCACCATCGCCCCGAAGGGTGACGCCGAGCGGATAGGGGGTCGAGAGCGTCATGGCGCCCTTTCACTCGAAGGGATCGATCGTTGTTGAGACGGTACACCGGCCGGATGACTTCCCCGGATCCGGACGAAACGTGGTAATGGGCCGATCAGAAGGCGAAGATGCCGATCGCGACACCGATGGCGAGCCCCGCGGCGGCCGTCGCGGCGGCGAGGAGCAACGCGATCCGCGGGTCGACGCCCTGGTCGACGACGAGACCGAGCCGTGCACGCACCCGACGGACCCGGCGCACGCGCGACTCCGACCAGATCTCGCGCAGGCTGGCCGCGACCTCGTGGGCGGCGGGTCGGTCCTCCGGCTTGCGGGCGGTCATCGACCGCAGCAGCGGGTGCCAGGCGGCGGGGAGCTCGGGCGGGATCACTGGGTCACGGTGCAGGCGTGCGATGGCGGCCTCGACGAGACCGCCGTCGAACTCCCGGCGCCCGGTGACGGCCTCGAGCAGGACGAGTCCGAGCGAGTAGATGTCCGTCTCGGTGCCGACGGTGTCGCCGAGCGCCTGCTCGGGCGAGAGGTAGGACGCCGTGCCGGAGATGGCCTCGGTGTTCGTGAGGCGCGACCCGCCCACGAAGTGCGCGATCCCGAAGTCGGACAGCTTCACGAGGTTCGCGTGGCCGAACGCGGCGATGTCGCTGAAGAGCATGTTGTCGGGCTTGATGTCGCGGTGCACGATCGACCGCGTGTGGATGAAGGACAGCGCGTCGGCGACCTGCGCACCGAGGGCGGCTGCGTCACGCGGGAGCATCGGGCCGGCCTGCAGCTTGTCGGTGAGCGTGGCGCCCGGGATGTACTCCATGACGAGGAACCGGTGCTCGACGCCGCGGTGGACGACGGAACCGGAGTCGTAGAGCTCGACGAGGCCCGGGTGGCGGAGTTCCCCGAGCAGACGGATCTCCCGCTCCTGACGCAGCCGGTCGTTCGCGGTCGCGGCCTCGTCGCGGAAGAGCTTCACGGCGACGGGGCGCGAGAGCAGCTCGTCGCGTGCGCGGTAGACGTTGGCGGACCCGCCGGAGCCGAGCTGCTCACCGATGCTGTAACGCCCGTTCGACAGGCTGACGCCGGTGACGACCGTCTCGGTGTGCTCGGTGAACATCGCAGCTGGATCGGTGATCGATCCGGCGTGTGCCGGCGGTCGGTGCAGAGAGTCGCTCACGGCCGCCCCCTTCACGGTGCAGTCGATGTTGGCCGCGCCACCGTGTTCTCGGCAGGCTGTTCCAGCAACCACGTTACAAGGCGTTCGTCGTTCAGGCGGATTCGTGTCGGAGTGTTGAGAACGGCTAGCGCACCTGGTAGGCGTCTGCAAGACCCCGATGCTGCCTTGCGGGCCCCGAACCGCGACGAGGACCATGGAGAGGGCCGGGGAACCCGGGCCGAGTCGTCTGCTGCGAGGAGCACCCATGTCCACTGTCGCTGAAACCGTCGTCGCCACCCTCCAGGCCAGCGGTGTACAACGCGTCTACGGCCTCCCCGGCGACTCCCTGAACGGCTTCACCGATGCTCTCCGCTCCTCCGGCGGCATCGACTGGGTGCACGTGCGCCACGAGGAGGCGGCCGCCTTCGCCGCGGCGGCGGAAGCGGAGCTGACCGGCGAGCTGGCGGTCGTCGCGGCGAGCTGCGGTCCCGGCAACCTGCACCTCATCAACGGCCTCTTCGACGCGAACCGCTCACGGGTACCGGTGCTCGCGATCGCCGCCCACATCCCGAGCTCCGAGATCGGGACCACCTACTTCCAGGAGACCCACCCGCAGGAGCTGTTCCGTGAGTGCAGCGTCTACGTGGAACTCGTCTCCCAGCCGGAGCAACTGCCGCGGGTGCTCGAGATCGCGATGCGCACCGCGGTCGAGCGCCGCGGCGTGGCCGTCGTGGTCGTCCCGGGCGACGTCATGCTCCAGCACGCGGTATCGGAGCACGTCGCCGCCATCCGGGCGACGCGACCCCGGATCCTGCCGTCGGAGCACGAACTCGACGAGGCCGCTCAACTGCTCAACGGCGGCAAGCGGGTCACCATCCTTGCCGGAGCCGGAGTCGCCGGAGCGCACGAGCAGCTCATCGCGACCGCGGACGCGCTCGGCGCCCCCATCGTCCACGCCCTGCGCGGCAAGGAGCACGTCGAGTACGACAACCCGTTCGACGTCGGCATGACCGGCCTCCTCGGGTTCGCCAGCGGCTACCACGCCATGCTCTCGTGCGACGTCCTCCTCATGCTGGGCACCGACTTCCCCTATCCGCAGTTCTTCCCCGAGCACGCGACCGTCATCCAGGTCGACATCCGCGGTGAGCAGATCGGCCGGCGTCACCCGGTCGACCTGCCGCTCGTCGGGACCGTCCGGGACACGCTCGAGGCGCTGCTGCCGAAGCTCGAGCGCAAGACGCACCGCAAGCACCTGGAGGAGTCGCTCAAGCACTACCGCAGCTCGCGGAAGGGCCTCGACGACCTCGCGACCGCGGACCACGACGGCCAGGCGATCCACCCGCAGTACCTCGCGAAGGTCGTCGACCAGCTGGCGACGGACGACGCCGTGTTCATCCCCGACGTCGGCTCCCCCGTCGTCTGGGCGTCGCGCTACCTCACCATGAACGGGCGGCGCCGACTCATCGGCTCGTTCAGCCACGGCAGCATGGCGAACGCCGTCTCCCACGGTCTCGGAGCCCAGGCGTCCCACCCCGGCCGCCAGGTCATCGCGCTCGCGGGCGACGGCGGACTCACCATGCTGCTCGGCGAACTCATCTCGCTCACCCAGAACAAGCTGCCCGTGAAGATCATCGTCATCAACAACTCCTCGCTCAACTTCGTGGAGCTGGAGATGAAGGCCGCCGGGTTCGTCAACTTCGGCACCGACCTTGTGAACCCCGACTTCTCGCGTGTGGCGGAGGGCATGGGGATCCACGGCGAACGCGTCGAGCGGGCGAGCGAGTTGGAGGGCGCCATCCGTCGGGCCTTCGATCACGACGGTCCGGCGCTCGTCGACGTCGTGACCGCCAGGCAGGAACTGTCGATCCCGCCGACGATCACCGCCGAGCAGATGAAGGGGTTCACCCTGTACGCGCTCCGGACGGTCATGTCGGGCCGCGGCGACGAACTGCTCGACCTCGCGAACACGAACCTGCTTCGCCGCATCCTGCCCGGTCACTGAGCGACGGCCGGATTCCCCCGCGGTATCCAGGGACCGCCGGGTAGACTCGTCTACCGTGTCCAGACTTCTCGTTACCGGCGGCGCCGGATTCATCGGCTCGAACTTCGTCCACTACGTCCTGAACAACACCGATCACTCGGTGACCGTCCTCGACAAGATGACCTACGCGGGCAACCGCGCCTCACTCGACGGCCTCCCGGCCGATCGTTTCGAGCTCGTCGTCGGCGACATCCAGGACGCGACGCTCGTCGACGAGCTCTTCGCCCGTCACGACGCCGTCGTGCACTACGCGGCGGAGTCGCACAACGACAACTCCCTGCATGACCCGCGCCCGTTCCTCGACACGAACATCATCGGCACGTACACGCTGCTCGAGGCGGCTCGCAAGCACGGGACGCGGTTCCACCACATCTCGACCGACGAGGTCTACGGCGACCTCGAACTCGACGACCCGGAGCGCTTCACCGAGCAGACGCCGTACAACCCGTCGAGCCCGTACTCCTCGACGAAGGCCGGCAGCGACCTCCTCGTCCGCGCGTGGGTGCGTTCCTTCGGCGTCAAGGCAACGATCTCGAACTGCTCGAACAACTACGGTCCGTACCAGCACGTGGAGAAGTTCATCCCGCGCCAGATCACGAACGTGCTCGGCGGTGAGCGCCCGAAGCTGTACGGCACGGGCGAGAACGTGCGCGACTGGATCCACGCGAACGACCACTCGTCCGCCGTCCTCACGATCCTCGACAAGGGGGTCATCGGCGAGACGTACCTCATCGGTGCCGACGGCGAGAAGAACAACAAGGACGTCGTCGAGCTCATCCTCACCCAGCTCGGTCAGCCGGCGGACGCCTACGACCACGTGAACGACCGTCCCGGCCACGACCTCCGCTACGCGATCGACTCGTCGAAGCTGCGCACGGAGCTCGGCTGGACCCCGGCGTTCAGCGACTTCGAGGCCGGCCTCGCCGACACGATCGCCTGGTACCGCGACAACGAGTCGTGGTGGAAGCCGCAGAAGGCCGCCACCGAGGCGAAGTACCAGGAGCAGGGTCAGTAACCCTCCGACACCGTCACGAAGGCCCGTCCGGCAGCAGCCGGGCGGGCCTTCGTCGTTCCGTGCCCGGCGCCTTGAGCCTCAAGACCCGGGTCCCTGAGCCCCAACCGCGGTCCCTGAGCCTGTCGAAGGGCGACGCACCCCGTGGGCACTTCGACAAGCTCAGTGACCGAAGGAAGTACCCCGCACCACGAGGACCCCATCCCCAACCCCGGACGCCCACCACCGGTCCCTGAGCCCCAACCCCGGTCCCTGAGCCTGTCGAAGGGCGACGCACCCCGTGGGCACTTCGACAAGCTCAGTGACCGAAGGAAGTACCCCGCACCACGAGGGCCCCATCCCCGCCCCGGAGAACCCTCACGGTCCCTGAAGCCCCAACCCCGGTCCCTGAGCCTGTCGAAGGGCACCCGCCCTCGGGGTGACACAAGACTGCCCCGCCCGGAGTCGGGCGAGGCAGTCGAAGCGTTCGGGTTGCGCGGCGTCAGTCGACGTTCGCGTAGAGCCACTCGAGCGGGTCGACCCAGGTGACGCCGTCGAGTCGGATCTCGAAGTGGAGGTGCGGGCCCGTGGACATGCCCGTGCTGCCGGTGAGGCCAAGGATGGTGCCGACCTTGATCGCCTGCCCCTCGACGACGCGGACCGAGCCGTGCTGCATGTGCGCGTAGACGCTCGAGACGAGGCGGCCGTTGATGGTGTGGTCGACGATGACGTTGACGCCGAGCGAGCCTTCACCGTCTTCGACGTGGCGGACGACGCCGTCGGCGATGACCTGGATGGGCGCGCCGTTGCCGGGGTTGAAGTCCTGGCCGTGGTGGTCGCTGGAGCACCCGGCGCAGTCGCGGGCACCGAAGCGGTCGCCGATGGTGACCCCGACCGCGAACGGCCACTGGATGGTCCCGTTCGGGTTGTTCGTGAAGGTGTTCGCCGGGCGGATGCCCATCGCGGCGGCGGCTTCCTCGACGGTGCTCGTCGTGTAGTCGTCGCGGGTGAAGGTCAGCTCTGCCGAACCCTCGCTGTCGAGCGACTGCGAGGCCTGGTTGCTCAGCCCGTTGCCATCGCCGAGCTCGGCCTGCGAGGCCTCGGCCACCGACGTCGCGACGTCTTCAGCGGTGAGCAGCGCGTTGGCGGGCACCGAGGTGGCCACGGCCATGAGGGCGACGAAGCCCATCGCGGCACCCGCGAAGATCTTGGTGGTGATGCGACGCTTGCGCGCGATCGTCGTCGGGCGGGGCGAGGCTGGTGCGGCAGCCGGGCGGGACGATGCGCGAGGCTTCGAGGCCGGCTTCGGTGCAGGGGCTCGGCGCGCACGGGGGGCGTCGACCGTGGACGCGTCGACCGTCACGGTGATGGACTCGGTGGCCGGAGCGGAGTCGGAAGCCACGGCCGGTTCGGTGATGAGCGGCTCTGCCTCGACCGGCGCGACGTCAGCGACGTCGGTGGTGTGCACGGCGTCGATCGCCTCCGCGATCATCTGGTCGACCGGATCGATGGCCGCGGCCGTCTCCTCCTGGTCGGCGCTGGCCTCGTGCGTCGGGTCCTGCAGCACGGACTCCTGGTGCTCCAGAGCGGCCGCCGCCTGACGCTCACGTTCGCGGAGTTCACGGCGGCTGAGCGGCGGTGTCTGCAGGGATGCAGCGTCGTTCTCGACAGACGTGTTCTGCGGGTCCTGAGGGTCGGGAAGCACAGGGGTGTCCTCAGGGCTGGCATGGCGTGACAAGGGGGCGGGGGCCTTTCAATGGGGCTGGCAGGAAGGTCTCGACGTCCATCCGCGCGGGGGAACGCGAAGGTAACGAATGCATAAATGCTAGCAACGGGAGGCTGAAAAAGCCATGGCAGTGCTCGGTTTTATCCGATAAAGTCCTGGTCAGAGGCCATATGAGAGTTCTCTTATGAACGAGTCGCCGCCGGAGCGTTACCGCGAGCCGCGGCAGCGCGCACGGAGTTTCACCCGATCGGCGTCGCGAAGCCCTGCTCGACGAGGAGCCGTTCGAGGACCGCGAGCAGCGGCGCATCGGCGGCCATGATGAGCTGTGTGGTGGCCGGAGCACCGTCGAAGCCGGCGACCGTCGCGCCCGCCTCGGCGGCGATGAGCGCGCCTGCGACCTGGTCCCACGGCTTCAGGCCGCTCTCGTAGTAGGCGTCGAGACGGCCGGACGCGACGCTGCAGAGGTCGAGTGCGGCGGAGCCGATCCGACGGACGTCGCGGAAGGTTCCGAGGAGGGCGCCGAGCACGGCAGCCTGTTCCATGCGCCGCGAGGCGGTGTAGGAGAAGCCGGTGCCGAGCAGCGCCACGTTCGGGGCGACGCCTCGGTTGACCTCGAGTGCGCGGCCGTTCAGTCGTGCTCCACCGCCGCGGGAGGCGGTGTAGCGCTCCCCCAGGACCGGGTTCACCACGGCTCCGGCGAGGGCGGTCCAGGTGGCCGGGTCCGGTTCGCCTTCGACGACGCCGATGCTGACGGCGTAGGCGGGGATGTCGTAGAGGTAGTTGACGGTGCCGTCGATGGGGTCGACGACCCAGGTCAGGCCGGAGGTCCCCGTCGCTCCGCCCTCCGCGCCGGTCTCCTCGCCGAGGAATCCGTCGTCTGGTCGTGCTGCGAGGAGGCGCTCGCGGATGAACTGCTCGGACTCGCGGTCGGCTCGGGTCACGACGTCCTCGACCGACGACTTGCTCGCGGCGATCTCGACGCCCTCACGGCGTCGGCGCAGGATCAGCTCGCCGGCCTCAGCGGCGATGTCGGTGGCGATCTGGAGGAGTTCTTCGTGTCCGGTCACCCCACCACCCTATGGCGACCCCTGCCGCCCTTCGACATGCTCAGGGACCGAAGCCTTCCGGACTTCCCTCTCCCCGCTCACCGAGGCAGCGCAACCCGAGTGCCCTTCGACAAGCTCAGGGACCGGCATCTCCCGGGCACACCCCTCCCGGTCACTGAGCCTGTCGAAGTGCGCACGAGGACGCCTCATCGTTCCGGGCACACCTCCCCCCGGTCACTGAGCCTGTCGAAGTGCGCACGAGGATGCCTCATCGTTCCGGGCACACCTGTCCCGGTCACTGAGCCTGTCGAAGTGCCCACGAGAAACCCTTCGACAGGCTCTGGGACCGGCGGAGGTCAGAACGGCGCGGGGTCCGGTTCCGTCCGATGGCGCTTCCCGTCGGGTGTCGTCCACTCGAGGACCCCGCCTGGACCGTGGTCGAGGTTCCATCCGGGGAGGTGTTTCATCCGGTGGTGATGTCGGCAGAGACAGGCAAGGTTCCCGACATCCGTGGTCCCGCCCTCTTCCCACGCGACCGAGTGATCGAGGTCGCAAGCCCTGGCGCGTCGACCGCAACCGGGCGCCCGACAGGTGGCGTCCCGGAGGCGCACTGCCCGTTGCAGGTCGGCCGGAACTCGGTACTGATTCCGCCCGACGGAGAGCAACGCGCCGGTCTCGGGCTGGACGAGGATCCGGGTGAAGCTGGGTGCGTTCACCGTGATACGGGCTGCGGTCTCCGGGTCGATCGGCCCGTACCCGTCGAGGGTGGCCGGGGCGTCGGAGACGCCGGCCATGCTCAGTGCCGGCACCGTGATCTGCACGGTCGGCTTGATGTGCTCCTGCACTTCGATCGGGTGCGGGAGGACCGGGCTGAACATCACGTCTTCCGGGGTCACGCCGGTGAGCGCCAGCGCTGCAAGGGCGTCGGCCTGCAGCTGGGCGCAGGTGCGGGTGTCACCCGCATTGCGCGATTCCGTGGCTGCAGCCTCGACCCGCTCGACGACGCCCTGCGCGATCGGTGCCGTGGTGAAGAGATGCACCCAGGCCATGCCGTCTGCCGCTGGCTCGAACTCCACCCGACGGTCCGCCTCGGACCGCCGGGCGCGTGCGGTGATCGACTCGGGGTGGAGTCGCTCGCGCAGGACGCGGGCGCGCCTCCGGAGGCTTGCGTTGGTGGACTCTTCCGCGACCGCTAGGACTTCGACGAGGAACACTGCCCGCCCTGCTGTAGGCACGTCACTGAGTTGGTCGACGATCGTCTGCGCGTGCCGGACCGAGATGCGGCCGGCCTCAAGCGACGCGAGCACGGCAGGCGCGTCGTTCACGAGCCGCTCGGCGTCGTTCGTCGCCCGCTGGACCGTCTGCTCGGGCGTTCGGGTCGCCATCGCGAGGGCTGCGCAGGTGGAGCGGCGGGAGAGCGCCTGCCGCTCAGCGGACGGGAAGATCGCCTGGACCGTGGCGTCGGCGAACGCGTCGGCGTAGGCGGCAGATCGAGCAAGGAGTCGGGCCTCCTCGGCGTCCAGGTTGGCGCGACGCCGCTGGATGTCCGCGTAGTGATCCGAGAACTCCGCGAGACGCGCGGCGTATTCGTCGCTCGCGCGGATCGCGGTGAGGGTGGCCTCGGTCATGACCCAAGTCCACCATGGACCACTGACATTCCAGATGCTGAGTTGTGTCGGCTGTGGAAGTCTCCTCGTGTGCCCTTCGACAAGCTCAGGGACCGGTGAAGGTCGGCCGGATTGGCGGTGTTTTCCGTGTGCCCTTCGACAAGCTCAGGGACCGGAGGAGGCATGCCGGATTGGCGGGGTTCTCCGTGCACCCTTCGACAAGCTCAGGGACCGGAGAGGGTTGCTCAGGGACCGGAGAGGGGTGGTCAGGGTCCGGAGGAGGCATCCCGGGTCCGTGGGGTACTCCGTGGGCACTGCGACACTTCGACAGGCTCAGTGCGACGCAGCTCAGGGACCGGCAGTCCACTCCCGCCCGACTCTCCGGCACGACGAAAAATCGCCCCATCCGAGGATGAGGCGATTTGTCCGTGGCGAGTGAGGGATTCGAACCCCCGAAGGCTGAGCCGTCTGATTTACAGTCAGATCCCTTTGGCCGCTAGGGTAACTCGCCAAGCGCGCCCGACCGACTTTCGAACAGCCAACCGAAAGCGCTTGACCAATATAGCCGTCAGACCGCCGGACGCGAAATCAGCATCGGCATCCGTCACCGGGCCGCTCAGCGCTTGTCGGACGGCGCGGCTTCGGCGTACTCGTTCGCCGCGGCGGCGACCCGCCGAAGGTACTCGGGTGATGAGTTGTACGCCCGGATCCCGGTCAGCCAACCATCCTCCGTCCGCATGTCGTAGTCACTCGCCCGGCAGAGGTAGTTCGCGGCCGCCATGGCCGCGTCGTCGAGGTTCTGCGGGTCGAGCACGCCGTCACCACTCGCATCGGTCCCCCAGTTCTCCCACGACTGCGGAATGAACTGGAACGGCCCGACGGCACGATCGTGGACGGGGTCGCCGTCGATGACCCCCTGGTCGGTGTCGGTGATCTCCTCGGTCTCGCCACCCTTCAGCGGCACACCGAAGATCGGCGGCGTCACGACGCCGTCCTCGCCGAGCTTCGAGCCGTCGTGGCGACCGTGGTCGCTCTCGGCGAACCCGACGGCCGCGATCGTCGTCCAGCCGATGCCGCACTCCGGCGTCAGCTCGGCCTTGCGGATGGCGGCACCGGCATAGGAACGCAGGGCGCGCTCGGGGATGCCACTCGCCTCGGCGACCTCGGTGATCCACTGGGGATCGGCGAGGTCGACGTTCGCGACGCCGCCGTCAGGGGCGTCGCTCTTCGGCGGGAGCTCGACGGGAACCGCATACGGGACGGGGTCCGGCTCGGGAGCGCAACCGCTCAACACGAGCACACCGATCACCAGGGTCGCTCCGGCGAGCGCCCCTCGTCGTCCGACGATGGTCCGCTGGTCCTGCTTCACCGGGCTGCGCATCGCACCCACCCAACCACACCTGCCTGAGCGACACCGGCGCTACCATGGTCCACATGGCAGATTCATCGTTTGACGTCGTGAGCAAGGTCGACAAGATGGAGGCGGACAACGCCCTCAACCAGGCGCACAAGGAGGTCGAGCAGCGGTACGACTTCAAGAACGTCGGTGCATCGATCGCCTGGAGCGGCGAGAAGATCCTCATGAAGGCGAACACCGAGGAGCGCGTGAAGGCGATCCTCGACGTCTTCGAGTCGAAGCTCATCAAGCGCGGCATCTCGCTCAAGAGCCTCGAGGTCGGCGACCCGTTCGCGAGCGGCAAGGAGTACCGGATCGAGGCGACCCTCAAGGAGGGCATCAGCCAGGAGATCGCGAAGAAGGCCAACAAGCTCATCCGCGACGAGGGCCCGAAGTCGGTCAAGTCGCAGATCCAGGGCGACGAGCTCCGTGTCTCGTCGAAGAGCCGTGACGATCTCCAGGCCACCATGGCGCTGCTCAAGGGCGCCGACCTCGACATCGACCTCCAGTTCGTCAACTACCGCTAGCTGGTCGGACGCGGTCGATCGCCTCGATCGCGTCATGATCGACCTCCGCACCACTCTCTTCACCGGAGCACCCGATCCAGCGTGCTCCCGTTCGGCACAGTGCCGGACGAACCGTACCCGCACGAGCGGGCTCGATGGTTGGAGTGGAGCAGTGGATCACCACAGACCCGCGGACGGGTCGCATCTCGAACTCTTCCGGACCTCGCGCGCCGGCCAGGAGGTCGGTGTCCCGTGCTGGTGCACGATCGGCGCGAATCACAGCTACGCCGACTGGCTCGCCGCCGGGCGACCGGATCCGCGACGTCCGATGGGCTCGCGACGTAACCTCCCGCCCGCTGAACGCTAGCGGTCGGCGGTCGGCGGCTTCGTGAGGTAGCCACGTCCCCACGCGACGATCTGCTCGAACGCGCGCTGTCGGACGGGCTCCTCGGACAGGAAGACGTCGTGCAGCGCGCCGTCGAGGCGCACGATCGTGACGGTCTCGCCGAGGTCGAGTGCGCGTTCCGCGACCGCGTCGACGTCGAGCGCCGTGTCACTCCGCATCATCGCCTCGTTCCACCGCGGCAGCAGGACGCTCCGCGCCGACAACAGCGTGAGTGCCGGCACACGCAGCTGCAGGCCCGCGTCGACGAGCCGATGCCCTCGCAGGATCGCGTTCAACCACCCCGGATGCAATGGGAAGCCGTGGAGCGGACGCCAGGCGAAGTCGTAGTCCCATGCCCCGTCCATCGTGCTCGACACGGAGCGGGTGTAGAACCCGAGGTCGACGACGGGGAGCTGCGCACGCGGGTCGATCCGCGATCCGGCTTGGACGAGCGGGGCGATCGCGAGCCGCCCGAGCTGCCTCGCCTGGAATTCGAGCCACGGACTGTTCAGCACGAGACCGGCGACGCGATCCTGGTTCCGGGCCGTCCAGAGACTCAGGGTGAGCCCGCCGGTCGAGTGACCGAGGAGGACGAGTCGGCGGCGGGTCCGACGCCCGGCAGCGTGGTCCTCGGGGCCGTGCCCCATCACCGCGAGCGCGGCCTCGATGTCCTCGTCGTAGGTGCGGAGGTCGTCGACGTATCCCGGCGTCTGGTGCGGACGGAGACTCCGGCCGTACTTGCGCAGGTCGAGCGCGTAGAACCGCGCACCGAGCCTGGCCCAGAATCGAGCCAGATGACGTTGGAAGAAGTAGTCGGACCAGCCGTGGACGTACAGGACGTCGATGCCGTCCGCGACGTCGGGCAGCAGGAACTCACCGAGCTGCTCGAGGGGCGGCATGCGGTAGCGGACGAGGGTCGCGACGACGTCGCCCTCGTCATCCGGTTCGAGGGCCAGCGTGCGCTGCTGGAAACCCTCGCCGAGGATGTCGGCGGTCCACCCGCGAGATCCGGCCATACGGCCACGTTACCGTGACGGGTGATCGAGGGCCGGATGGTCGGGCTCATGCGCCGACCATCCGGCCTCCGACTACTGCTGGTACGGGTTGTGCTGCTGCGGTGCCTGCGGCTGCTGTCCGTAGGGCTGCTGCGGCTGACCGTGCTGCTGCGGCCCCTGCTGCTCGTGCTGACCCTGCAGGAACTGCTGACCGTGCTGCTGACCACTGTGCTGCTCGTGCGGGGCGTCGGCGAGTCCCTCGGGAGCGACGAACCGCGTCACGAGCACGGCGCCGATCGTGAGGAAGCCCGCGAGGGTGACCCCGTAGAGGATCGGCGAGAGGAAGCCCTGATTGACGAAGAACGCCGGCGTGCCGTACTGCTCGACGACGCCGCGCACGATGGTGACGATGAGCACGATGAGCAGCATGACGCCCGTGCCGACGGCCGCGGCGATGCCCACCGACTGGATCAGGTCGCGGGCGGTGCGGACCCGCGTGAGCGGACGGACCATGATGAGGATGAGAGCCGCTCCCGCACCCCAGAGGGCGATGTTCACGAGATTCGCGCCAAAGCTCAACAGGACGTCGCCGACGGGGTAGTACTCCGAGATGCTGAAGAAGGACCCGATGAGGCTCACCAGTGCGACGGCCGCGGCGATACCCGCTGCGATCCCGACCGACACGAGCGCGAGACGCGTCTCGCGTGCACGGGGGTTCGGCGCCTTCTGCTGAGGCTGCGCGTACTGCTGCGGCTGACCGTACTGCCCCTGCTGCGGCTGTCCGTACTGGCCCTGGGGGGCTCCGTACTGACCGGTCTGCTGCGGCTGGCCGTACTGCCCCGTGTCCTGACCGTACTGGCCGGTGTGCTGCGGCTGGCCCGGCTGCTGCGGCTGGCCGTACTGGCCCTGCTGCGGCTGACCCCACTGGCCCGCCTGCTCACCGGTCTGCGGCTGGCCCCACTGGCCACCCTGCTGCGGGGCCGGGGTCTGCTGACCCGTCTGGTCCCACTGCTGCTGCACGGGGTCCGGGTGCATCTCGCCGTAGCGCGGCTGCTGCTGTTGCTGCTGCTGGCCGTCGGCGACGAATGCCGGCGGCTCGGACGGCGGTACGGACGTCGGCTGCTCCGACGGGACGTTCTGGGGCGCGTTGGGGTCGGTCATCCGTCCAGCATAGTGACCGACGCCCGTCGGAACCGGGTTCCGTCGAGCGGCTTGACGCGGGGCGATCGGCGGGATCGCGGGCTGCTCAGGCGGACGGTGTCCCGGTGCCCGACGGCTGCGCACGCGAGATCGCCACCATCTCCTCACGCGGCACCACCTTGATGCGGGCGCGACCCTGTGGTTCGCCGAGCGCGATCTCGTGCTGGTCGAGGAGGTGCCAGCCCTCGAGGTCCGTGTAGGCGACGCCACGCGACTCGAGCAGCGCGACGACGGCCTCCTCCTCGGGTTCGGCGGGCGCCCACCAGTCCGCCTGGTCGTTGATGACGTGGCTGATGGTCTCCATCGCGTCCGACTTCGTGTGGCCGATGAGGCCGACCGGACCACGCTTGATCCACCCGGTCGCGTAGACGCCCGGGACACGCTCGTTGCTCTCGGGGTGGAGGACCTTGCCCTCGTGGTTGGGGATGACGCCGTGCCGCGAGTCGAAGGGCACGTCGGGCAGTGGGCTTCCGAAGTACCCCACCGCGCGGTAGAGCGCCTGGATCGGGACCTCGCGGATCTCACCCGTGCCCTCGACCCCGCCCTGTCCGTCTGGTCTCGTCCGCTCGTACCGGAAGGCGGCGACCTTGCCGGAACCGTCGTCGACGACCTCGAGCGGCTTCGCGTAGAAGTGCAGATGCAGGCGGCGGGAGGCCTGACCGGTCTCGCGCTTGCGCCACTGCTGCAGGACTCGGTCGATGACCATGACCTGCTTGTTGCTCGCCACCGCCGCCTTCGACGCGTCGTCGTAGTCGAAGTCCTCGTCGGCGAGGATCATGTCGACGTCGTTGAGTTCCCCGAGTTCGCGGAGCTCCAGCGGCGTGAACTTCACCTGTGCGGGCCCGCGACGCCCGAAGACGTGCACGTCGGTCACAGGCGACTGCTGCAGCCCCTCGTGGACATTGGCCGGGATCTCGGTCGGGAGCAGGTCCTCCGGGTGCTTCGCGAGCATCCGAGCGACGTCGAGCGCGACGTTGCCGTTGCCGATCACGGCGATCGACTCCGCCTCGAGCGGCCAGGTGCGGGGGACGTCGGGGTGTCCGTCGAACCAGCTCACGAACTCGGCGGCACCGTACGACCCGTCGAGGTCGATGCCCGGGATGTCGAGCGGGGCGTCCTCGACGGCACCCGTGGAGAAGATCACGGCGTTGTAGTGGTGCTTGAGGTCGTCGAGCGTGATGTCGACGCCGAAGCGGACGTTGCCGAAAATCCGGATGTCGCCTCGGTCGAGGACGTCGCGGAGCGCGTTGATGATCCCCTTGATACGCGGGTGGTCGGGCGCGACGCCGTAGCGGACCAGGCCGTACGGGGCCGGAAGCTGCTCGAAGAGGTCGATGGAGACGTCGAACTTCCGTTCCGCCTTCAGGAGGATGTCCGCCGCGTAGATGCCTGCGGGTCCTGCGCCGACGATGGCCAGCCTGAGCTTGGTCACGGTGGTTCCTTTCGTGTCCCCTGCGGGGTTCCGGGTGCGGCCGGTTGAGCGCTCCGGCCGTCATGCATGCGCGTCTGGGATGCCGTGCCGCTCCGGTGGAGCGGCGCCGCCATCAACTCCTTCGGTCGACGATCGCCTTCGCGAAGTGCACGAGCGCCTTCTTGACCGAGCCGTCGGGCAGCGGTGCCAGTGCCGCGATCGCTTCGTCGGCCCACTGCCGGGCCTCGGCGAAGGTCCGTGCGGTCACGGCGTGGTCGCGCAGGGTGGCGACGAGCGCGGCGAACCGGACGGGGTCGTGGTCCGTCTCCGTGACCTCGGCGTCGAGGCGAGCGACGAGCGCTGCTGCCTCGGGGTCGGCGACCGCCTCGCGGCGCAGGTAGAGCATGGGGAGGGTGACGACGCCGGCCCGCAGATCGGTGCCGGGGACCTTGCCGGTCTCCTCGGGTTGCGGCGACAGGTCGATGACGTCGTCGATGAGCTGGAAGGCGATGCCGACCTTCTCGCCGAACTCGACGACCGCGCTCTCGTACACCTCGGGGGCGTTGGAGAAGATGATGCCGCTCCGGGCTGCGGCGGCGATGAGCGACCCGGTCTTGTCGGCGAGGACCTGGATGTAGTGCTCGACCTCGTCCTGACCCTCGCGAGGGCCGGTGGTCTCGTGCAGCTGCCCCAGCACGAGGCGCTCGAACGTGGCGGCCTGGATCCGGATCGCCCGCTCGCCGAGGTCGGCCATGATCTGGCTGGCACGGGCGAACAGCAGGTCGCCGGTGAGGATGGCGGTGTTGTTGCCGAACACCTGGTGGGCGCTGGGGACGCCGCGACGCTTGTCGGCGTCGTCCATGACGTCGTCGTGGTAGAGCGAGCCGAGGTGGGTGATCTCGATCGCCTCGGCCGCCCGCAGGACGTTGTCGGTGATGCCGTCGCCGAGCTGGGCGATGAGCATCGTGAGCAGCGGGCGGACCCGCTTGCCACCGGCCTCGAGCAGGTACCGTGCGGTGACGTCGACGAGGTCGTCGGTGAACCCGAGCTGCTCCTCCAGACCGATCTCGAGGCGGGCCACGCCGTCGTCGATGGTCTTGGCGAGCTTGCGGTCTGCACCGGTCGCGAACATGCGTTCGGCAAGCCCGGCCTGGCTGGCCAGGTTGCTGACACGGCGGGTCGCGCTGGGATTCACAGCTCTAGCCTAGCCGGGGCAGCCCGTCACCTGTGCCGGAGGACCGGAATCCACGGGTGCGATCAGGCGATTGGCAGCTGTGGTCGGACCACACGCCTCGAATCAGCGGAGTCGCACACCCTCAGCGTCGTAGAACGCCAGATGCGGGAACTCGTGCGCGAGGTCGAGCAGCATCGAATATCCGTCGGTGTTGAGCGGCGGCCACGTCCAGGCGTCGACGCCCTGGGCGGTCGGCAACGCGGCGCGGAAGAGGCCGGCTTCGACGCCGGTCCCGAGGTGTTTCGGCGGCACGACGACGAGGGCGATCCTGGCCGACGGCCCGGACGCCACGAACTGGAGCCGCGCACCGGTCGCGTCGTCTCGCACGATGAACTCGCGGGTACCCGGGGTGTCCGGCGGGATCTCGGTGGTGTCGTAGCGCTCGTACGGCTTCGCGAACGCGGACTTCGCCCGCCTGGCGTTCAGGAGGATGACGACGAGCACGAGACCGACGATCGCGATGCCCCAGATCCACGGGCCGCCTGGCAGGGTGTCCAACATCCCACCAGTATGCCCGGCCCGCCTGGACGACCCCGGGAGATGCGCCCTTCGACAGGCTCAGGGACCGGAGGGAGGCTCAGGGACCGGAGGGAGGCTCAGGGACCGGAGGTCAGGCGAGACCGCCGTCGACGGAACGGCCGTACTCGATCGGCTCGTCTGGCACGAGGACCTCGGTGTCGCGGTTGAGGCTCTCCCCGCGGAAGAAGGGCCGCGAGGACTTCCGGCTGTACCAGAGCAGCATGAGCACGAAACCGAAGGCCAGCGAACCGACACCGATGACGAACGTGCCGCCGACGCCGAACAGGACCGTGTAGCCGTAGTCGACGTCGAACATGTCGATGCAGCTCTGCACGAAGGCGAAGGTGAGCATGAGCGCCCCGAGGAGCGGGAAGAGGCCCTTGAAGAAGAAGTCCTGCGCGGAGCGGAAGAGCACCTTCCGGAAGTACCAGACGCACGCGTACCCGGTGATGCCGTAGTAGAAGGCGATCGCGAGTCCGAGGGAGAGGATCGAGTCCGCCAGGATGTTCTCGCTCACGAGCGTCATGCCGACGTAGTAGACGATGGCGACGATGCCCATGACGAGCGTCGAGAAGGACGGCGTCTTGAACGTCGGGTGCACGGTCGCGAACCGTTTCGGCAGGGCCTTGTAGGCCGCCATCGCGAGCGTGCCGCGCGCTGTCGGGAGGATCGTCGTCTGCGTCGACGACACCGCCGAGATGAGCACGGCGACGACCAGGATCCACGCCCACGGTCCGAGCACGAGGTCCTTCAGCGCCAGGAAGATGTCGTTCGCGTTGTCCTCGTTGGCGAGGCCGGTGCCCGTGGTACCGAGTCCGGCGTAGACCATCGCGGCGACCGTGACGGTGACGTAGGTGACCAACAGGATGACCGTGGAGATGACCGCCGCGCGGCCCGGGATCTTCTGCGGGTCCTTCGTCTCCTCGTTCAGGGCGAGGCAGGTGTCCCAACCCCAGTAGATGAAGAGTGCGAGCAGCACCGCCTCGATGAAGCCGTGGTAATCGGTGAACGCGAACGGGTTGAACCAGTCGAGCGAGATCGGCGTCGCGTCGGGGGCGGTGCCGTTCGACGCTCCGATGAAGGCGAACACGGCGAACAGCACGAGCGCGAGGTACTGGACCGCCAGGAGGATGTTCTGGATCCGCTCCCCCAGTTCGATGCCGCGGTACGACACCCACGTCATGAGGGCGATGAACACGACACCGGTCGCGGTGACGAGCGGGACGTTCGAGGCGAGGGAACCGTCACCGATGAGCAACCACAGGTACTGCCCCGCGATCTGTGCGAGGTTGGCGAGCACGACGATGCCGGCGAGCGCGACGCCCCACCCGCCGATCCAGCCGGTGACCGGGCCGAAGGCCTTCGTCGCCCAGGTGAAGGTGGTGCCGCAGTCCGGCACGTCCCGGTTCAGCTCGCGGTAGGCGAACGCGATGAACAGCATCGGGATGAAGGCGACGATGAAGGCGATCGGCGCCTGTGCACCCACGGCGAGCACGACGAACCCGAGCGTCGCGACGAGCGAGTACACCGGCGCGGTCGACGCCAAGCCGATGATCACGGAGCCGAAGAGACCGAGGGTGCCGGTGGCGAGCCCCTTGCCGCCGGTGGGTGATGCCGGCTGCGACCCGCGGGCCGTGTCCTGTGCTGTCATGACGGAACGGTAGGGCCGGGCGCACCCGTGTGTCAATGCTCCCGTTCGGGACCGGACTACGGAATCAGTCGCGCCGACTCGCGGGAACTGACGGGATCAACAGGTTCCTGCCCTCGACAATGCCGAGACGAGCCCCGATGGTGACGAGACTCAGGCGGGCTTGAGTCCCCGGTGCAGCGCGACGATCCCGCCGGTGAGGTTGCGGTACGCGACGTGCTCGTAGCCGGCTTCGCGCAGCCAGGCGGCCAGCTCCGGCTGGCTCGGCCAGGCGCGGATCGAGTCGTTCAGGTAGGTGTACGCCTCGGCGTTCGAGGAGGCCACTCCGGCGACGAGCGGCATGACCCGCTCGAGGTAGAGGTTGTAGGCGGCGCGCATCGGGGCGAGCGTCGGCGTGGAGAACTCGCAGATGACGATGCGGCCGCCGGGCTTCGTGACCCGGAGCATCTCGGCGAGGGCGTCCTTCGGGCGGACGACGTTGCGGAGGCCGAAGGAGATCGTCGTGGCGTCGAACTCCTCGTCGGCGAAGGGCAGTGCGGTCGCGTCGGCCTCGACGAACTGGATGTCGGAGCGGTCGGCGTACTTCTCGCGGCCCACGGCGATCATGCCGGGCGAGAAGTCGGCGGCCACGACCTGCGCACCGTTGCGTGCCAGCGCCGCGGAGGACGTGCCCGTGCCGGCGGCGAGGTCGAGGATGCGCTCAGCGGCGGCCGGACCGACCGCACGAGTGGTCGCGATGCGCCACAGGGCGTCGTTCCCGACGGAGAGGACCGCGTTCATGCGGTCGTACTTCGTCGAGACGTCGTCGAACATGGCCGAGACCTGCTCGGGCTGCTTGGAGAGGTCGGCGCGGTTCACCCGTCCATCCTACGTCCGCGCCGCTGGGAGCCGGCCGTCCGAGCACGGCTCCCAGGCTCGCGCTCAGTATTCGATGCGTCCGTGCCGGTTGTGGAACTCGCCGGTGGGACCGTCCGGACCGAGCAGGGCGAGCGCGACGGTCGCGTCCGTCCCCTCGGTCACCGTCTGATGGCCGCCGTGTCCGTTGAAGTCGGTCGCCGTGTAGCCCGGGTCGCTCACGTTCACCCGGAACCCGGGCAGGTTCTTCGCGTACTGCACGGTGAGCGTGATGACGGCCGCCTTCGACGCGGCGTACGGGATCGTCGGCACCGCGAACTCGTCGGCCCCCTCGGAGGTGAGGAAGCGGGGCCATCCCACCCCCGACGCGACGTTCACGATGACGGGTCGGGACGAACGCTGCAGGAGGGGCAACGCCGCCTGGGTGACGCGGACGAGACCGACGACGTTCGTGTCGAGGACGTCCTGCATCGTCTCCGGGGTGAGGTCGTCCACGCCGAAGGACGTGCCGAGCACGCCGGCGTTGTTGACGAGCACGTCGAGCTCCGGGAGCACTGCGAGCGCCGCGTCGACGCTCGCCTGATCGGTGACGTCGAGTTGGACGGGGTGGGCGCCGAGCGCGGCGACGGCATCGCCGCGGCCCAGGTCGCGCATGCCGGCGTAGACGGTGTGGCCGGCGTCGATCAGTCGGCGTGCGGTTTCGAGTCCGAGGCTCTTGTTGGCCCCGGTGATGAGTGTGGTGGTCATGGGTCCATGCTCCGCCCGGCATGGTCGGTCCGCCAGGCCCCGGTCGACAGGGGGACCGGCAGTACCAGGATGCGGACCGCCTGCGGGGGCACAATGGCCGGATGGACGAATTCGCCGGTGTGCTCCGGGCCTGGCGCGAACGGGTCTCCCCTGCCGAGGCCGGTCTCCCCGCCGGCCCGGGAAGACGGACGGCCGGCCTGCGCCGCGAGGAGCTCTCCACCCTCGCCGGCATCAGCGTGGACTACATCGTCAGGCTCGAGCAGGGTCGCGCCCGGAATCCGTCACCGCAGCTGCTCCGGGCCCTCGCGGTCGCACTGCGACTGACGGATCAGGAGCGCGACCACCTCTACCGGGTCGCCGGAGCCGCTCCACCGCCGCCCGGGGTCGTCCCCCGGCACATCGGCCCGGGCGTGCAGCGCATCGTCGACCGGCTCGGCGACGTGCCGCTGGCGGTCTTCTCCGCCGCCCACGACATCCTGCTCTGGAACCCGCTGTGGGCCGCGGTGAACGGCGACCCCTCCGCCCTCGTCGGCGACGATCGCAACCTGGTGTGGCGGCACTTCACCGCGGGGCACGACGGCACGGACTTCGACGAGCAGCACGAGGAGGAGTTCGCGAGCGACCTCGCCGCAGACCTCCGGGCCGCGGTCGGGCGCTACCCGCGGGACGACGAGCTCGCACGACTCGTCGCCCGGCTGCGATCGGTGTCACCCGAGTTCGAACGGCGCTGGGCGGAGGCCAGGGTCGCGGAGCACCGGGCGAGCCGGAAGACGGTCACGCGGACGCCGGTCGGACCGATCACCGTCGACTGCGACGTCCTGTCCACGCCGGGCGGCGACCTGCGCATCGTCGTGTACACGGCGGCACCGGGCACCGAGGACGCGGCGAAACTCGCACTGCTCGGGGTCACCGGGTTGCAGACGATCGGCACGTCCGGCCGGTGAACGGCCCGCCGACGAGGCGGTGACCGAGCCTCCACCCGTCGGGCTGCGGCGGGGAGGGACCCCTCCTGCGCGGGCGTAGGGTTGAACGGTGACCATTCCCCTGACCTCGTCACTGGTCGCCCAGACCGTCGCCATCGACGACCCGCGCCAGCTCCTCCCGTTCGCCGACCAGACCTCGCCGCTCCTCTGGGTGCGGAAGGGACACGGGCTGGTCGGACTTGGTGAGGCGCTCCGCCTGGAGTTCTCGGGCCCCGACCGGTTCACGCGTGCCGCGGCGGCCTGGCGGGACGTCTGCGCCGCAGCAGTGGTGACGGACGAGGTACGACGGCCCGGGACCGGCCTGGTCGCGTTCGGCACGTTCGCCTTCGACGACGAGTCCTCCGCGACGAGCGTCCTCATCGTGCCGCGCACGATCATCGGCCGTTACCCCGACGCGAGCTTCATCACGCGGGTCTCCCTCGGCGACGGCGCCGAGGACGTCGATCCGGTGACCACGGCCTACGGGCCCGAGTACCGCATCCAGCTGACCCCCGGCGTGCAGAGCCGCGAGGGCTACCTCGACTCGGCCGAGCGCGCCATCGCCCGCATCCAGGCCGGCGGCCTGAGCAAGGTCGTGCTCGCACGCGACCTGGCCGGGCACCTCCCCGCGGAAGCGGACCGCCGCCGAGTGCTCCACGACCTCGCCCTCGGCTACCCCGACTGCTGGACCTACGCGGTCGACGGCTTCATCGGCTCGAGCCCGGAGACGCTCGTCCGAGTGGATCGGGGTGCCGTCTCGGCACGCGTCCTCGCCGGCACGATCTCGCGTGGTCCCGACGCCGAGAGCGACCACGACCAGGCCGTCGCACTCATGACGAGCGCGAAGGACCAGGGTGAGCACCAGTTCGCCGTGCAGTCGGTGCTGACCGCCCTGCAGGCACACAGCCCCCAGTTGCGCCGCAGCGAGGTCCCCTTCACCCTCAAGTTGCCGAACCTCTGGCACCTCGCGACCGACATCGACGGACGACTCTCGGACGGCTCGTCCTCGCTCGACCTCATGGACGGCCTGCACCCGACCGCCGCCGTCGCCGGAACCCCGACGCGCGACGCCGTCGCCCTCATCCGCGAGCTGGAACCGTTCGACCGCGGTCGCTACGCCGGTCCGGTCGGGTGGGTGGACGCCTCGGGTGACGGCGAGTGGGCGGTGGCCCTCCGCTGTGCGCAGATCGCGCCGGACGGTGACATCACCGCCTACGCCGGCTGTGGCATCGTCGCCGACTCGGACGCTGCGACGGAGCTCGTCGAGACGAAGATGAAGTTCCGTCCGATCGTGGAAGCCTTCGGCTGAGCCGAAGAACCTCGACTCAGCTCGCCGCGAGTCGTGCCTGCTCGACGGCGATGTCGTAGTCGGCCGCCGGCCACTGCGGATCGATGTCCTCGAGGGCGTCGAGCAGCAGCCGTTGGACCGCGATGCGCGCGTACCACTTGCGGTCCGCCGGCACGACGAACCAGGGGGCGGCCTCGGTGCTCGTCCGCTCGAACGCCACCTGATAGGCGTCCTGATAGGCCGGCCACAGCTCGCGTTCGTCCACATCGCCCGGGTTGTACTTCCAGTGCTTGTCCGGACGCGCGAGCCGGTCGGCGAGCCGTTCCTTCTGCTCGTCGGCGCTGATCTGCAGCATCACCTTGACGATGCGGGTCCCGCTCGCGACGATGCCCGCCTCGAAGTCGTTGATCGCCCCGTACCGACGCTCGATCTCGTCCGGCTCGGCGAGCTGACGCACCCGACCGATGAGGACGTCCTCGTAGTGCGAACGGTCGAAGACGCCGATCTGACCGGGCTTCGGCAGGTGCGGCTCAACCCGCCAGAGGAAGTCGTGGGAGCGCTCCTCCTCCGTGGGCTTCTTGAAGGCGTGGTGGTGCACGCCCTGCGGGTCGACCGAGCCGACGACGTGCTTGACGATGCCACCCTTGCCCGCCGTGTCCATCGCCTGCAGGACGAGGAGCACCGCTTCCGGGGCTCCCTGCGTGCTCGCCGCGAAGAGTCGCTCCTGCAGCTCGGACAGCGCGGGCACCCCTGTGTCGAGCTCGACCCGGCCCTGCTGCTTGTCACCGTCGAAGCCCGGCGTCGATGAGGGATCGACGTCGGCGAGGCTGAACCCCTCCCCCACGCGCAGCGTGTCTCGGGGTGGTGCCGTCCAGGTCGATGCGTGCTTCGATGCCGTCATCCGCCCATTCTGGCTGCAGGTCGCTTCGGAAGTCGACCCCTGGCAGGACCGGCGGGTCAGGCTCGCGGCAGCGGGACCTCGATGAGGACGGGACCGGTCACCGGCGCGGTGAACGCCTGGTCGAGTTCCGTGCGCGTGCGGGCCGAGCGGTACTCCCACCCGTAGGCGGTCGCGAGCGACTCCAGCCGGACGTGCTGTGGCGTGTACTGGACGCGGTCGAAGAGCGCTCCAGGGGCACTCTGGGCGACCTCGAGCGCGTCGAAGATGGTGCCGCCCCCGTCGTTGCCGACGATCACCTGGAGACGCGGCGCGACGCCGTCGTCCAGGAGCATCGCGCCGACGTCGTGGAGGAAGGCGAGGTCGCCGAGGAGCACCCGCGTCACACCTGGGCCTCCGTCGGCCTGGCTCGCCAGCGCGATCCCCGTGGCGGTGGCGATGGTGCCGTCGATACCCGCGAGTCCGCGGTTGGCGTGCACGCTGATCTTGCGGCCGGGGACGAGACCGTCGGCCACGCGGATGAGCCTCGACGCGCCGACGACGAGGCGGTCGTGCGGCCAGGTGGCACGCCAGACCGCGTCGACGAGGACCTCGCGGGTGACCGGGAGGCGGACGGCGTCGAGCTCGGCCCGGACGGAGGCCAGCCGCTCGGCGGGAGTCGTCGAGTGCAGCCCGTCGAGATCGGGGGCTGCAGGCGAGGGGTCCACCACCCGTTCTCGGGATCCGACGACCCAGGCTCCGAGCCAAGCGCGATCCGCGGGCCCCGCCTCGACGGAGACGGAGGACACGATCCGGTCGGCCCGTCGTCCGGGGTTGTAGACCTCGGCTCCGGCCGGGGCGACGACGATCGTCTCGACCTGCGGCTGCTGGAGCAGGAGCGGGACCTCGCGACTGAGGGTCGGGTGGCCGAAGACGACGACGCGCTCGACGGCCTCGCGGTAATCGTCCTCGCGGAGCAGCTCCCGGTAGGCGGCGATGACGTTCCGCCCGAACCGGGATCCGCTCGACACCTCCGCGATCAGCGGCCATCCGCCGTCCGCCGCGAGCTGCTCGGCGGCCGGGCCGGCGTGGTGCCCGGCGACGACGAGGGTCCTGGGTCCGCGCTCGAGCACGAGATGCGGTCGCCCGGGGTAGCGCGGTGCTTCCGTGGTGGCGTCGGTCTCGTCCAGGACGTCGGGGGCAGCCTCGTCGACGACCGGGTCGAAGCTGCCCGAGAGCGGCTCCCGGAAGGCGAGGTTCAGGTGCACCGGGCCCGGATCGAGGACGTCCGTCGCTGCGAGGTACGCCCGCTGGGCGAGATCGCGGGCGGCGTCCTGCTCACCGGCGTCACCGGTCGGGGCCTCGACGACCACGGCGAGGCGCGCTGCGAACCCGTAGAGGTCGTCCTGCTTCGTCGTCTGGTTCGCGCGGATGCCATGCGCCTCGGCCGGCCGGTCGGCGGTGAGGACGATGAGCGGGACGCGCGAGTGATGCGCCTCGAGGACCGCCGGATGCAGATTCGCGGTCGCCGTGCCCGAGGTCGTGATCACGACGGCCGGACGGTCGGTCTCGACGCCGAGGCCCAAGGCGAGGAAGCCGGCGACCCGCTCGTCGATGCGCACATGCAGGGTGATCCGTCCAAAGGCCGCCAGCTCGGCAGCGGCGAGCGCGAGCGCCTGCGACCGGGAACCTGGGCAGACGACGACGTCGGAGACACCCACGGCGACGAGCGCGTCGAGGAGTGCCCACGCGGACGCGCTGGCCGGGCTCGACGAGGGAGCCGAGCCGACGGGCTCGGGAGCGGCGGACGGGTTCACGAGGCGCTCGGCGCGCCAGGCGGTCTGCGGCCGGAACCGTCGTCGGGCGTGTCGGATCCCGGGGTGGGGTCGTCGTGCGTCGTCGCATCCGGGCTGTCGCCCGACTCGTCGTCGAAGCGGTTGAGCTCGTCCTCGAGGTCGCGGATGCGCTTCGTCTGCGCACGGTCGGCGTCGAGCTTCTTGAGGAAGTCGGGGTCGTCGTCCGGCGCTGAGCCGCGGGGCACGGCCTTCGGAGCGCGAACCCGGCCGATGATCCACCAGAGGACTCCGCCGATGACCGGCAGGAGGAGGATGGCGATGATCCACGAGGTCTTGCTGATCCCTCGGACGCGGTCGCGCGGCATCGTGGCGCAGTCAACCACCGAATACACGATGAAGACGACTGCCGCGACGGCGAGGCCGATCCAGAGACGAACCATGTCTCCATCGTAAACGCCAGGTGACGTGATTACCTGGGGTTGCCTTCAGGCGGGACGCCTAGACTTGTCTGGTGAAACGCGTTCCCGCCGCCGTCCGGTACACCATCCTCCGCCTGTTGGCGTTCGTGGTGCCGCTCCTGCTCCTCGTCTTCCTCACGGGTCTGCAGCCCTGGGTCGCCGCGATCATCGCCGCGATCATCGGACTCTGCGTGTCCTACATCTTCCTGCGCACCCCGCGGGAGACCGTCGCGCAGGAGCTCTACGCCCGTCGGCACGGCGACAAGCCGACGCCGCACGACGATGAGGACTCCGAGGACGCGGCGCTCGATGCGAGCGCGGCGGCACCGGAAGCGTCGTCAGCCGGCGATGCCGGGCGTGTAGAAGAACGCCAGACCGAGGATCACCCCGAACGCTAGCTGCACGAGCCCCGTCAGCTTGAGCACCAGGATCTGCTCCCTGGCCGTCGTGGAGAACAGCACGATCACGCACGCCGGGATGGCGGCGAGCAGCGCGAACATGGTGAACCAGGCGATCGGGTAGAACAGCGCGAGGAACGCGGCGATGCCGAACGGCACGAGCAGCAGGACGCAGTAGAGCACCTTCGACGCGATCCGGCCGATGAACGTCGACAGGGTGCGCTTCCCGACCGCCTTGTCCTGTTCGAGGTCGCGGAGGTTGTTGACGACGAGCGCCGCGCAGGCGATGAGGCCGGCGCCGATCGCACCGAACCATGCTTCCTGGTTCACCGTCCCGACCTGGACGAAGGTCGTGCCGAGCGTGGCGACGAGGCCGAAGAACACGAAGACGAAGACCTCGCCGAGCGCGAAGTACCCGTAGGGCCGCTTCCCGCCCGTGTAGAACCAGGCGGCGACGATCGCGACCGCCCCGACGAGGAGCAGCCACCAGAACTGGGTGAGGATCGTGAGGACGATGCCGGCCACCGCCGCGATACCGAAGAACACGAGCGCGACGGCCAGGACCGTCTTGGGCTTCGCCGCGCCGGAACCGGTCAGTCGGCTCGGGCCGACCCGCAGGTCGTCCGTTCCGCGGATGCCGTCGGAGTAGTCATTGGCGTAGTTGACGCCGATCTGCAGCGCGAGCGCGACGACGAGGCAGAGCAGCGCCCGGACCGGGTGGTAGACGCCGGGTCCCGCGATGATCGTCGCGGCGCCGGTGCCGATGAGCACGGGGGCGACGGCCATCGGCAGCGTACGGATCCGCGCCGCCCCGACCCAGTCGCCGAAGGTCGCCGGCTTCGCGAGCGGGACCTTGCGACCACCACCGCGTGCGGGGTTGCCCGATCGTCCACCGTTCGCGCCACGACCCGCCGTGGGGCGCTGTGCGGACGTCTTCTGCTGTTTCGGCGCTGCCGGCCGTGCTCCATGTGCCACGACGGCGAGTCTACCCGCGGAGCCTCGGGGCCGACGGTGTCACAGGGCCCCGGCGGCCTGGAGCGTCTGGAGGATCGCCGGAGCGATGTGCTCGGCGAACGCCGGGGTGAGGTGCACGCTGTCGTACTTCGTCGGCGTCGTCCCCGCGAACGCCGGGCACACGCCCTCCGAACAGCTGAACGGGAGCGACGAGACGAACCGCTCTCCGGCTGCTCCCGCCGCGGACTCGGTCGCTGCGGCGAAGTCGTTCCAGGCGGCGTCGACGCCGACGGCGCAGTCCTGCGGGCTGGACACCCGCGAGTAGCAGGAACCGAGATCCGCACCGAGCGGCGGCGGCGCGAGGAACACGACGCGGCCGGGGACCTGGTACCCGGCCGTCTCGGCGAGCGCCGACGCGACCATGGACGTCGTGTCGAGCGATCGGCCGTCGGATGCGCGGCCCGCGGTGAACGCGTTCGAGACGATCACGAGGTCGGGCTGGTCGGCCGCGATGCGTTCGGCGATGTCGTGCTTCCGCGTCGGGCAGTCGTCCATGACGCCGGCGCCGCTGTTCTGGATGAGGTCCTGCGTGAAGCGGCATCCGTAGAGACCGATGGTGGTGATCCGTACCGCACCGCCGCTCTGGTCCGCGATCGCACGGAACGCCGGCGCGTAGGCGAGCGCGGTCGAGTCGCCGACGAGGTAGACGTGCTTCGGCGCAGCGGCATCCCCCCACGTGCACGAGCCGTCGTCGGGCGTCGCACCCAGGTCGAAGCAGGCCCGTGCGGGGTTGGTGCTCGAGGTCGCGCTGATCGCGTCGTCGAGGCTCGGCGAGAGGTTGTCCGGCCACGCCGAGGCCTCATTCGCGAGTTGCAGCTCAGCGGCGATGCCCTGGAGCGGGTCTCCGGCCGGTGTCGCGACGGCCGCGGGCCCCCCGGTCGTGACCGGCAGGCGGAGCGCGGGGCCGATGGCGATGACCGCGAGCCCGGCGACGATCACGAGTCCGACCGCCGAGTAGAGGTACTGGGAGGCGAACCGCTCGCGCCAGGCGGTCCAGGCGGCGTCCCTGGCGTCGCGGTCACCGCGGAAGGAACCCACGAGTGGCGTGCGGTGCAACGGCTGCTCGACGAGCAGGAAGGAGAGCACCGAGACCCCGAGGATGAGCCCGAGCATCCCGGGGACCGTGCTGAGGGCGGTGTCGGGGACGAGCATCGGCACGAACACGAGGATCGGGAGGTGCCAGAGGTAGAGCGAGTAGGAGATCGCTCCGACGCCACGGCTCAGCGGATTCGCGAGTGGGAACATCCAGCGCTGGTACGCCGGGCCGGCTCCGGTCCCGGCGGCGATGAGCAGCATCGCGGCGGCGACGGGGGCGACCGCCCAGGGGCCGGGGAACCCGATCGACCCGGTGATGAGCAGCGCGGACGCGACGATGCCGACGAGCCCCGCCCATCCGGCGACCACCCGGAGCGCCAGCGGCAGTCGGCCGAGGAGCGGCACGAGCACGGCCAGGAATGCGCCGGCCCCCAGCTCCCAGACCCGCGCGCCGGTCGCGAAGTAGGCGGCCTGCGGGGCCGCCCCCGACTGCCACACCGCGACGGCGAAGGAGGCTGCGATGAGGACGACGAGGACGCCACCGACGACGAGGCGCGAGCGCAGCACGGGTCGGGCTCCGCGGGCCGCGACGGCGAGGAGGATGAGGAGCAGCACCGGCCACACGAGGTAGAACTGCTCCTCGATCGAGAGGGACCAGAAGTGCTGCAGCGGTGACGCGGCGTCCGTCGCGTGGAAGTAGTCGGTGCCCGACGCCTCGAAGCGCCAGTTCGAGACGAGCAGCGCGGCCGACACCGCGTCCCACCAGGTCGCGAGCGCCCGCGGGGCGTTGAAGAGCCACGACGCCAGCGCGACGGTCGCGGCCAGGACGACGAGCGACGCGGGCAGGATCCGCTTGATCCGCCGCCCGAAGAAGGCCGGCAGGGAGATGCGCCCGGAACGCTCGTGCTCGCGCAGGAGCAACCCGGTGATGAGGAAGCCGGAGATCACGAAGAACACGTCCACGCCCACGAAGCCGCCGGCCGGCCGGCCGGTCGCGTGGGCGAGGATCACCGCGGTCACGGCGAGCGCCCGCATCCCCTGGATGTCGGCGCGGAACGCCGTCGTCGGCCTCGTGGGCGCAGCGCCCGTGTCGGTCCCCGTTGTCACCTGTCGTCGTCCCCCGGCTACGGTCGCTCGTCGACACGCATGAGAGAGCATGCCCTATGCGACAACCGCCTGCAAACCGGCCCTCGTGGGCACGCGGAGGGCTGGCTCAACCCACTCGTGAGCGGAGTGCGAGGAGGTCGGGTTTGCCGCTCGCGAGCAGCGGGAGCTCCGCCAGACGGACCAGTCGGGCGGGACGCGCCGGGCGGCCGAGCGCCTCGGCGACGGCGTCCCGAGCCGCCTGCAGGAGGACCTCGTCCGCGTGCGGATCCGAAGACGTCCCGGCAACCGTCACGATCGCAGACGCCTGACCGAACCGCTCGTCGGGCACGGCGACGACGACGGCCTCGGCCAGCCCCTTCACCGACCGGACGACCGCCTGCACGCGGTCGAGGGAGATGTTCACCCCGCCGCTGATGATCACGTTGTCGGCCCGCCCGGTCACGCGGACGACGCCGTCGACGAGCTCGGCGGTGTCGCCGGTGCGGTACCACCGGCGGCCGCCGTCGTCCGGGAAGGCGGTCGCCGTGCGGTCCGGTTCGCCGAGGTAGCCCTCGGCGAGCACCGGTCCGGCGATGAGGAGCTCCCCGTCCACCAGCCGGGGTTCGACACCGGGGAACGGCACGCCGTCGTACAGACAACCGCCGGAGGTCTCGCTTGAGCCGTAACTCCGCACCACGCGGATGCCGAGCGCTGCGGACCGCTCGAGCAGCGGAGCGGGGGTGGCCTGTCCCCCGACGAGCAGCCCGGCGAGTCCTGCGAGCGCGTCGCGCACGGAGGTGCTCGTCTCGGCGGCGTCGACGAGCAGGCGCAGCTGCGCCGGCACGAGGGCGGCGAAGCCGGCATCGGCGTCGAGCCGCTCGACGAGTCCACAGAACGCCCGGGCGTCGAACGACCCTGTCGGCGCCTCGATCGGCCTGGTCCCGGCGACGATCGACCGGAGCAGCACGTTGACGCCGGCGATGTAGTGCGTCGGGAGCGCCAGGATCCACTGCGAGGAACGGCGGTGGGCCTCAAGGCCGCCCAGGGCCACCGCGGAACCCGCCGCGCTGGCCAGGAGGGCGTCGGCCGCGAGGGCGACCCGCTTCGGCACGCCCGTCGAGCCGGACGTCTCGATCACGAGGGCCACCCGGTCGTCGACCGCGGCCGGTGCCGCGGACGATCCGGGTTGCATCGGGAGGACCGCGGGTCCGGAGCCGTCGAGCGCCGTCTCCAGGGCTGCGAGCATCGCCGAGGCGGACGCGTCGACGGGGAGCAGCTGACGGGTCATGGATTCAGCGTACGCCGGGTGCGTCGGTGCTCCGCCGACCCCTCGAGGTCACGGAGCTCAGAACTGCCAGGGGAACGGAGCCCAGTCCGGCTTGCGCTTCTCCAGGAAGGCGTCGCGCCCCTCCACGGCCTCGTCGGTGCCGTACGCGAGACGGGTGGCCTCGCCCGCGAAGACCTGCTGGCCGACGAGACCGTCGTCGACGGCGTTGAAGGCGAACTTCAGCATGCGGATGGCGGTCGGCGACTTGCCGAGGATGGTGCGGGCCCAGGCGACCCCCGTCTGCTCGAGCTCGGCGTGCGGGACGACCGCGTTGATCGCGCCCGCCTGCAGCGCGCGCTCCGCGTCGTACTCCTGGGCGAGGAAGAACACCTCGCGGGCGAACTTCTGGCCGACCTGCTTGGCGAAGTAGGCGCTCCCGTACCCCGCGTCGAAGGAACCGACGTCGGCGTCGGTCTGCTTGAACCGCGCGTGTTCCCGACTCGCGATCGACAGGTCGCACACGACGCCGAGGGAGTGCCCACCGCCCGCGGACCACCCGGGAACGAGGTTGATGACGACCTTCGGCATGAAGCGGATGAGGCGCTGGACCTCGAGGATGTGCAGGCGACCGTTGCGCGCCGCGTCGATCCCGCTCGCCGTCTCGTCGTCCGCGGCGTCGTCGCTCGCGTACCGGTAGCCGTCGCGACCACGGATGCGCTGGTCGCCGCCCGAGCAGAACGCCCAGCCGCCGTCCTTCGCGCTCGGACCGTTCCCGGTGAGGAGCACCACGCCGACCGTCGGGCTCTGGCGCGCGTGGTCGAGCGCGCGGTACAGCTCGTCGACGGTGTGCGGACGGAAGGCGTTGCGCACCTCGGGGCGGTCGAACGCGATGCGCACGAAGCCGCCCTCGCGCGCGACGTGGTACGTCAGATCGGTGAGGTCCTCGAACCCCGGTACGACGTCCCAGATCTCCGGGTCGAACAGTTCGGACACTCGATCGCTCATGCGTCCAGCCTAGGCACTACTTCGGCTTGTCGAGGTCCGCGTAGGGCTTGAGCGCCTCCAGGTAGTCGGCGCGGTCCGCCTCCTTCAGGAGCGCATAGGAGTCGAGGTGCAGCTCGACACCCTCCGCCGCCATGTCGTAGTAGTCGACGTCGAACTCGCGGTCCTTCGCGACCGTGCCGGCCGAATCGAGCGTGAGATCGACGATGCTCGTCCGGAAATCCCCGGCCCCCGTGATGGCATTGTAGGTGTGCAGGTCCCACAGCGCCTGGGTGTCGAGGGTCTCGCCGCCGTACCGCTCGGTGAGCTCGCCCGGCTCACGCCAGGAGGACGGTGCGTTCTGCATGTCGAGGTTCGCGATGCCGTAGCGGAGCAGCACCTGCCGGATCAGCTCGACCACCCGCGACTTCTCCTCGAAGGTGCGCACGGTCGTCGTCGTCTGCCACACCGGTGCCGTGTACTCGAAGAGCATGGAGTCCCCGCCGTACCCGTTCTGATCAGCCTCCGTCTCGGCGGGCTGTCGCTCCACCCAGTCGAACCCGAACTCGGCGGTCAACGCCGTCCGGATCTCCGCGAGCATCTCGTCGGACGTCCCGACGAAGTCCTCGTAGCTCGGCCCGTCGAGGGTCTCCTTCGCGTCGACGTAGGCGGACCCCGGGTAGGTGTCCCAGATCGGGTCGTGCTCCTCGTCGCCGCCGCCACCGGCGGAGGCACCATTCCCGGCCCGATCCGTGGAGAGACCGCCGACCGCCATCGCCGTGACGGGGTTGACGACGAGGATGAGCACCAGCGCCAGCACGCCCCAGCGGCGCCGCACCTTCCGGCGGATGACGATGACACTCCCGATGAGCAGCACGATCTGCACCACGACGACGAGGGCGAACGCCACGAGGATGGCCCATGCCCCCTCGCCGGGCCGGTAGCTCACGGCCAGCAGGACGGTGAAGAGGGTGACGGCCACGACCGCGCCGAGCAGGGCGAGCGGGGAGAAGGAGGCGACGACACCCCGACTCCGCGCGCCGAGTTCGTCCCGACCCGTCGGGGATGCACCGGCGGCAGGCGAGTGAGCCGCCGGACTCCGCTCGCCGTCGTCGGCCGGGATCGCCGTGGATTTGGGTTGCGAGGCAGCCGCGCGCTCCGCCGCCTTCCGTTGACGACGCGACGACGGCTTCCGTGATGCTGGCTGCCGCGGCGTCCGTCGTCCTCGGGACCCCGGACGACGGAACCGGGCGGTCTCCGCCTCCAGCTCCTCGGGCGTGCGCTCCGGGGCGGCAGGCGCTTGCGCGGTCGAGGACGCGGCTGCCGGCGGCGCTCCGGGGATCGGCGGGGCGTTCGGATCGCGCGGCTCGTCGGAGGATCCGCCGGGCGACTCCTCGATCACCGGGAACACCTCGGCCTCGGGGCTCGGCTCGAAGATCGGCTCGGGCACCGAGAAGGCGGTGGGTTCGTCCGCGGGCACGCTTCGCCGATCGCCGGGTGTCGGCTTGCGTCGGGAGAACAGCGGCACGGGATCGATTGTGTCACGGGCGTCCCGCGACGGCTTCCGACGTCCGGGTGCAGGATGGGGACATGCAAGCGAACCTCGACGACGTCCTCGCCACCGCCCGCGTGGTCTCCATCCCCCTCCGCGTCCGGTTCCGGGGCATCGACACCCGCGAGGCCGTCCTCTTCCGTGGGCCCGCCGGGTGGACGGAGTTCTCCCCCTTCGTCGAGTACGACGACCAGGAGTCGGCCGCGTGGCTCCGGGCCGCCATCGACTTCGGCTGGTCGGACCTCCCACCCCTCCACCGGGATCGCATCCTCGTGAACGCGACGGTCCCGGCCGTGGACGCGGCGGACGTGACGTCGATCCTCTCCCGCTTCCCGGGCTGCCGGACCGCGAAGGTGAAGGTGGCCGAGCGCGGGCAGGTGCTCGCCGACGACGTCGCGCGCGTCGCCGCCGTCCGGCGGGCCATCGGACCCGAGGGTCGCCTGCGCGTCGACGCCAACACCAACTGGAACGTCGACGAGGCCGAGCACGCCATCCGCGCCCTCGAACCCTTCGACCTCGAGTACGTCGAGCAGCCCTGTGCGACCGTCGCGGAACTCGCCGAGATCCGTGAACGGGTCTCCTCCTTGGACGTCGCCATCGCGGCGGACGAGAGCGTCCGCAAGGCTGAGGACCCCCTCGCCGTGGCTCGCGCCGGTGCCGCCGACCTGCTCGTCGTGAAGGCGCAGCCGCTCGGCGGCGTGCACGCCGCGCTCCGCATCGCGGGCGAGGCCGGCCTGCCGATCGTCGTCTCGAGCGCGCTGGACACGTCGGTCGGCATCTCCATGGGTGCCCACCTCGCGGCGGCCCTGCCGGAACTCGACTACGACTGCGGGCTCGCCACCACCGCGCTCCTCGGCGGCGACGTGACGACCGCACCGCTCGATCCCGTGGACGGCGGCATCGCCGTTCGGCGCGTCGAGGTGGACGTCGATCTCCTCGAGCGTTTCACGGCGTCACCGGAGCGGACCGCCTGGTGGCTCGACCGACTCCGCCGCACGCACGCGTTGCTCGGCTGAGGGCCGGTGCAGGGACTTACAGGCCGCTGTAGGCGTGCAGACCCTTGAAGAACACGTTGACCACGACGAAATTGAACATCACGGCACTGAAGCCGATGATCGCGAGCGTGGCCGCCCGTGATCCGCGCCAGCCGCGCGTCGCCCTGGCGTGGATGTACCCGGCGAAGATCACCCAGATGATGAAGGTCCACACCTCTTTGGTGTCCCAGCCCCAGTACCGACCCCAGGCGCGCTCCGCCCAGATGGCACCGGCCATGAGCGTGAACGTCCAGAAGATGAAGCCGATGATGTTGACGCGGTAGGCGAGGTTCTCGAGACGCTCCGCGTTCGGGAGGGTGAGCAGGAAGCGGAGACGCCCGGAGCTCTGGGTGGGCTGCACGAGCCCGAGCCGGCGCTCGCGACGCCCCTGCAGGAGCTGCACGACGCTCAACGCGAAGCCGATGGCGAAGAACGCCGTACCGAGGCTCGCGACGAACACGTGGATGACGAGCCACGCCGACTGCAGCGCCGGCGGCAGCGGGACGACCTCGACGTAGAAGTTCGCGGTCGCGAGGCCGAGGAGCACGGTCACGAGGCCGATCACGAAGCTGCCGAGGAATCGGAGGTCCACGCGTGCGATGACCACGAGGAACACCGCGACGATCAGCAGCGTGCCCGTCATCGCGAACTCGTACATGTTCGCCCACGGCACACGACCGGCGGCGATACCGCGCGTCACGTCCGCGACGAGGTGTAGCAGGAAGGCGATGACGGTGAGCGAGACCCCCACCCGGAGGCTCGGCGACTTGCGCGACGCCTGCTGCTCGGGCTCGTCCGAGGGACGGCGGGTCTTGCGCGGGACACCGTCGCTCGTGACGATCGGTGCGGCGGTCCGCGCCGCGGCGGAGGCGAGTGCACCGACGCGTTCCTCGGCGGCTGCCGACCGTTCCAGCTCGGCCCGCTCGGCCGCGTCGATCGCCGCGGTGACCTCGGCGCTGCGGCGCGCGAGATCGAACGTGAAGGCGATGAACGCCAGCGCGTAGACGGCGACGGCCGACCAGAGGCAGAGGTTCGAGATTTCGACGAGGGTCACGGGGTGATTCTACCTTCGGGTTCGGACGGGACAGGCGTTGGACTGTGCGCTTCGGCGATCGCCGCGACGGCGGCTTCGAGGCCGGGGTCCTCGCCTCGGGCGAGCCCGGCGTATTCGAGGGAGACCGTGCCGTCGCTCCCGGTCACGGCCTTCACCCAGACGCGGCGTCTGGCGACGAAGAGCGAGGTGATGAGGCCGGACAGGGCGAGGATGGCGAACGCGAGCACCCACAGCTGGGTCGGGTCGTGGTGGACGTCGAACGAGGCGAACCGCTTGACGGAGCCGGCGTAGTTCTCGGTCGACGGGTTGGCGGCGACGTTGTCGAAGGACACCGTGCCGAGTCCGTTCGGCAGGTCGGTGATCTGGCCGGGCGTGAGTTCGATCGACTCGACGCCGGTGTCGCCGCCCGTGAGCTGCTTCATGTCGTCGACGTCGAGCGCGTAGACCGACTTCGGAGCACCGGCGTTGATGCCGAGGTCGCCGGAGTAGACGTTGAGCGTCAGCACCGGGTAGGCGAGGTCGGGGTAGGACGAGAAGAACGGCGGCTTGGATGCTGCCTGCGTCGGGTAGAAGAACCCGATCATGCCGAGCTGCTCCGCCAGTCCGTCCGGGACCTTGACGATGCCGAGCGAGGTGAGCTGGGCGTCCTGCGGCAGGAACGGGATGGAGTCGCTGAACACGACCTTGCCCTCGGGATCACGGACGGTGATCGTCGGCGCGTAGCCGTTGCCGAGCAGGTAGACGTCGGTGCCCTCGAACCGCAGCGGATCGTTGACCTTGATCGTCGCGTCCTGCGGCTTCCCACCGGGCGAGGTCGTCGTGACCTTCGCGCGGTAGTCGATCGCCTGACCGTACGCGTCGAGGTTCTCGGTCTCGTAGGTGACGCCGAACTCGTCGAGCGTCAGCTTGTAGGGCGCCAGCTCCGACTCGTTGAAGAAGCGGCCCGGGTTGAACGAGTCGTAGTCGAGCAGGGTGTTGACGAAGGTCTGCCCCTCGACGAGCACGCGCTGACCGGAGAAGCCGAAACCGCCGCCGAAGCCGACCGTCACGAGGATGCCGACGAGGGCCGAGTGGAAGACGAGGTTGCCGGTCTCGCGGAGGAAGCCGCGCTCGGCGGACACCGATGCGGACCCCTCGGCGTCGTAGCGTTCGACGCGGTAGCCCTGGCGCTTCAACTGCTTCGTCGCGTCGTCGATGAGCTCGGTGGCGCTCGCGCCGCTGTCGTCGCTGCGACGTTCGAACGCGGAGAGCCGAGACAGACGCGCGGGCGTCCGCGGCGGGCGGGAGCGCAGGGCGAGCCAGTGGTGCTTCGTCCGCGGGATCACGCAGCCGATGAGCGAGATGAACAGCAGCAGGTAGATCGCGGAGAACCAGGCCGAGCTGTAGACGTCGAACGCCTGCACCTTGTCGAGGATGGGCGCGAGGTCCGGGTTGTCGGTGAAGTACTGGGTGACGCCGTTCGGGTCGCTCGACCGTTGCGGGACGAGCGAACCGGGCACCGCGGCGATCGCGAGCAGCAACAGCAGGAACAGCGCCGTGCGCATGCTCGTGAGCTGACGCCAGAAGAAGCGGAGCCAGCCGACGAAGCCGAGTTTCGGCTGGTTGATGCCGTCGGCCGGAGCCGGTGCGGCGGAATCGATGTGATCAGAGGGGCGTGACAAGGCCGCTCATCACCCCCTGCAACGAGTACATCCAAGCGGACCAGAGACCAGACACCATCAACACACCGATCACGATGAGGAGCACGCCGCCGATGATGTTGATCGTGCGGATGTGCCGTTTGAGGAACGCCAACGACCCCGTGACCCAACCGAGTCCGAGCGCGACGAGCAGGAAGGGGATGCCGAGACCGAGGCAGTAGAACAGCCCGAGGAGCGCCCCGCGCCAGGCGGAGCCGCCCGAGAGCGAGAGCGCGCTGATCGCGGTGAGGGTCGGGCCGAGGCAGGGCGTCCAGCCGATGGCGAAGACGAAGCCGAGCAGCGGCGCGCCGGCGAGGCCGGTGGCGGGTGCCCAGCTGGTGCGCACCGTGCGCTGCAGCCGCGAGAACTGCCCGATGAAGATGAGCCCCATGAGGATGACGACCGCGCCGAGGACGCGGGTGATGACGCCCTCCCACTCGACGAACCAGGCGCCGATCGTTCCGACGAACGCCGCGATCGCCACGAACACGACGGTGAAGCCGAGGATGAAGAGACTGACGCCGAGCAGCACGCGGCGGCGGCCCGCACCGGAGCGCCCCTCCTCGACCGTCGTCATGCCGCCGACGTATCCGAGGTAGCCGGGGACGAGCGGCAGGACGCACGGCGAGAGGAAGGACAGCAGACCGGCCGCGATGGCGATCGGGATCGCCACGAGGAGCTGGCCGCCGTAGACGAGCTCGCCGGGGCTCACTCTGGGGCGCTCTCGGCGATCGTGTCGCGGATGAGGGTGTCGAGGATGGTGCGGTCCTGCAGCTGCCCGAGGATGCGTGCGGCGACCCGACCCTGGGCGTCGAGGACGATGGTGGTCGGCACCGCGTTCGGCGGGACACTGCCCGTGAAGGCGAGCTTCGCCTCCCCGCTGTCGACGTCGAGGATGGAGGGGTAGGTGATGCCGAAGGTGCCGTTGAACGCCTTCGCGGTGTCGGCGGTGTCGCGGACGTTGACGCCGATGAAGGTGGCGCCCTGGTCGGTGTAGGCCTCGTTGAGCGCCTGCAGGTCCTTCGCCTCCGCGCGGCAGGGGGCGCAGGCGGCGTACCAGAAGTTCACGACGAGGACCTGGCCCGCGTGGTCCGCGGAGGAGATCTGCTCGCCGTCCTCGCCGACGCCCGAGAAGCTGATCGACTCACCGCGGTCGTCGAGTGCGACCTCCGTCACGCTGCCGTCGCCGGCGACGTACCCCTTGCTGCTGCCCTCGCGGTACTGCTCGGCGAGCGGATCGCTCCCGCACGCTGTCAGGAGGAGCGCCCCGACGGCCAACACGGCGGCGACGGCGAACGTCCTCGATCGGCGGGCCATCAGACGGCCCCGACATCAGTCGCGCCGGACGACAGACGGGCGGCCGGATCGACGTAGCCGACCTCGACGAAGCCCTGCTCGGTCCGTTCGAAGGTGGTGATGCTCGACAGGGCGCAGCGTCGCTTCCGTGGGTCGTGACGATAGGGCACCCCGACCACGGAGCTGTGCAGCATCCAGATGGGCAGCTGGTGGCTGACGATGACGACGTCGCCGGACGGCGTCGCGCGCCAGGCGTCCTCGACGGCCGCCGTCATGCGATTGACGATCGACGCGTACGGCTCGCCCCAGCTCGGACGGGACGGGTTGCGGAGCTTGGGCCAGTTGAGCGGGTTCTTCAGGGCGCGGCTCATGCGCTTGCCCTCGAACTCGTTGAACGGTTCGATCACGCGCGGCTCGGAGACGACGGCGAGCCCGAACGCGGCGGCGACCGGCGCTGCGGACTCCTGGGTGCGCTGCAGTGGGGACGCGTAGAGCGCGCCCACCGTGCGATCACGGCTCACGAGGTCGTCGGCGGCGGCCTGCGCCATGCGCTCGCCGAGCTCCGACAGTCGGAATGCGGGGAGTCGACCGTAGAGCACACGAGAAGGATTGTGCACCTCGCCGTGACGCACGAGATGGATCTGGTCGGCTACCACCCTTCAAGTGTACGTTTCCCCAAGCTGCGGATTCACCGTGACCTCCGTCCAGGTCCGAGCCACGAGCGACGGCTAAGCTGTCGGGGTGAGTGAACGCGTCGTTGTGAAGAACCTGGCCGCCCTGTCCGACGGTCCCGTCACCGTCTCCGGATGGGTCGAGACCGTCCGCGACCAGAAGAAGGTGCAGTTCGTCGTCCTCCGCGACGAGAGCGGCGCCGTCCAGCTGGTGAACCCGGCTGTCCGCGAGGTCGACCCGGAGGTCGAGGGCTCCGCCGAGCGCCTCGCCACCACCGAGGCCATCTCCGCCCTCGCGCACGGCTCATTCATCACCGTCACCGGCGAGCTCAAGCACGACGAGCGCGTCAAGCTCGGCGGCATCGAGGTCAAGGTCGCGACGCTCGAGGTCGTCACCGCGGCCAACCCCGAGACGCCGATCGCTGCGGACTCCTCGCTCGACAAGCGGCTCGACTGGCGCTTCCTCGACCTGCGGCAGCCGAAGCAGGCCCTGATCTTCCGCATCCAGACCACGTTCGAGCACGCCCTGCGTCAGTACTGGATCGACAACGACTTCATCGAGATCCACACCCCGAAGCTCATGGCCAGCGCGAGCGAGTCGCGCGCCGAGCTCTTCGAGGTCGACTACTTCGAGGGCAAGGCGTACCTCGCGCAGTCGCCGCAGTTCTTCAAGCAGATGGCGCAGTCCGCCGGCTTCGGCAAGGTGTTCGAGGTCGGACCGGCATTCCGCGCCGACCCCTCGTTCACCAGCCGACACGCGACCGAGTTCACGAGCGTCGACGCCGAGATCAGCTGGATCGAGTCCCACGAGGACGTCATGCAGCTGCACGAGGAGCTCCTCGTCGCCGGCTTCACGGCGGTCAAGGAGAAGCACGGCGAGCAGATCGCCGAGCTCTTCGGCATCGAGCTCGAGGTCCCGTCCCGTCCGTTCCCGCGCATCCCGCTGGCCGAGGCCAAGCGCATCGTCGCCGAGCGCGGCTACGAGATCCCCCGCGCCGACGACGACATGGACCCCGAGGGCGAGCGTCAGATCGCTGCCTACGTCAAGGAGACCTTCGGTCACGACTTCGTCTTCCTGACCGACTACGCGTCGAGCATCCGGCCGTTCTACCACATGCGCAACACCGAGGACGGCTCGCTCACCAACAGCTACGACCTCATCTACAACGGGGTCGAGATCTCCACTGGCGCGCAGCGTGAGCACCGCGTCGACGTCCTCGTCGAGCAGGCCAAGGAGAAGGGCCTGGAGCCCGAGGAGCTCGAGTTCTACCTCGACTTCTTCCGCTACGGCGTCCCGGCGCACGGCGGCTTCGGCATGGGCCTCGCCCGTGTGCTCATGCTCATGCTGCACGAGACCTCCATCCGCGAGGTCACCTACCTGTTCCGCGGCCCGACCCGCCTCGCCCCGTAACCCCGCAAGAAGGACGCCATGCAGATCGTCATCCTGTACGGGACCGAATCCGGCAACGCCGAACGCCTCGCCGGCGACCTCGGCAAGGCCATCGGCTCACAGCACCAGTGGCGCGTCGTCGACCTCGGCGACGTCGACCCCGCGGAGCTGTCGACCGACGAGATCCACATCTTCATCACCTCGACGTACGGCGACGGCCTCCTCGGAGAGACCGGCCAGATCTTCTACGAGGCGCTCGAGGAGTCCGACGTGGAGCTCGACGGGCTCCGGTACGCCATCTTCGGGCTGGGCGACAGCAGCTACGAGGACACGTACAACCAGGGCAGCTCGCTGCTCGACGCCATCCTCACCGAGCACGGCGCGACCCGCTTCGGCGAGTTCGGCCTGCACGACGACGGCGGGTTCGAGCGCAAGAAGGACGTCGCGCTCGCCTGGCTGCCCGGCGTGCTCGCCGCCGCAGAACAGCTCTGACCAGCGCTCTGGTGCGTGCCCGGACGCGACGGTAGCGTGACTCGCACCGGCCGTGCGGCGCCCTCGCACGTGAGCGAGGGGTGAGCCAGATGGACGCGACCGCCGAATCCGTGGTCCTGCGCCTCCGTGCGGCGGGGTGCGTCTTCGCCGAGGACGAGGCGGCCCTGCTCCTCGCCGAGTCGGATGACCCGGATCGACTCGAACGGATGGTCGCGGCACGGGTCGCCGGCCGGCCGCTCGAACACGTCCTCGGTTGGGTCGCGTTCCGAGGCCGCCGGGTGGTCGTCGAGGACGGGGTCTTCGTGCCGAGGCGACGGACCGAGCTCCTGGTCGACGCCGCGCTCCCGCGCCTCCGGAACGGTTCAGTGGTCGTCGAGCTCTGCTGCGGTGCCGCGGCCGTCGGGAGTGCGCTCCTCACCGAGGCTCCCGACCCCATCGACGTCTGGGCGTCGGACATCGACCTCGCCGCGGTGGACTGCGCACGACGCAACCTCGAGCCGCTCGGTGGGCACGCCCTGCCCGGAGACCTCTTCGACGGGCTGCCCGGGGCGCTCCTGGGGCGCGTCGACCTCCTGCTCGCGAACGCCCCCTACGTCCCGACGGCGTCGATGGTGACGATGCCTCCCGAGGCTCGGGAACACGAGGCCGTGATCGCGCTCGACGGCGGCGCCGACGGGCTCGACGTCCAGCGTCGGATCATCGCGCAAGCCCCGGACTGGCTTGCGCCGGCCGGTGCCCTCCTGATCGAGACGAGCGAACGTCAGGCCCCCGAGACCGCCGCGCTCATGAAGGCGGCGGGCCTCACGGCGTCGATCGTCCGCGACGACGACCTCGACGGCACCGTCGCCGTCGGCATCATGGCCTGAGTCCTGCGGGCGCCGGGCTCAGTCGAGCTGGAAGTCGACCGCGGAGCGCTCGACGACGAGCTGACGGACGATCTGCACCACGCGGACGTGCTCCGGGTGGACCTGGTACCGCTCCAGGGCTTCGAGGCTCGGGTAGTCGCCGACCAGCACGACGTCCCAGTTGCTCTCGGGGTAGGCGATGTTGCGTCCGACCTGGAGGTGCTCGATGTCGTCCGGCATGAACCCGGCGAGTGCCTCGAGTTCGGACTGCATCGTCGCGAACGCCGCGTCGCGCTCGGCGTCGTCCGTTGCTGCCAGCTTCCAACTGACGATGTGGCGGATGGTCACTGGGCCCCCAAGGGTCGATGTGGATGGGTGGACGTGTGGATCAGCCGGCGAGCAACGCGGACCGCAGGCGGTCGGGGTCGATGCGCCAGTAGTTGTGGACCCTGCCGTCGATGAGGACGACGGGGATCTCCTCCCAGTGGCGGTCGTGGAGCGCCGGATCGTCGAGGATCGAGAGCTCCTCGCGTTCGATCGTGGGGCCGTCGGACGGGAGGCCTGCGACCACCTCGTCGATCACGGCACGGGCGTCGTCGCAGAGGTGACAGCCGGGCTTGCCGATGAGCGTGACGTGCAGAGTGGACACCCCCTCAACTGTACGGGGTGCCCGAGGTCGGAGCACCTCCACGGAGCCGACACGTGTGGTGTTTCACCGAGACATCTGACACGATGCCGGAATGATGATGCCGTTGAACCCAGGGTTGAGAACCATGCGTATAGAAACCGCCGGGCTCAGACGCTCTGGCATGCGCCGGTCGAGGTCCGTTGTCATTGAGTGATGCCTACACATTCGGAAGCCGCGACCATCCTCGGCGAGCGGTTGCGGGCCGCTCGCAACGAGCGCCAGCTGACCCTCGAGGACCTGGGCGTGTTGGCCGGGATGCACTGGACGAACATCGGCAAGATCGAGCGGGGCCAGGTGCACCCCAGCGTGGAGACGCTCGTCCGCCTGAGTACCGCGCTCGACCTCGACCCCGCCCCGTTCATCACTGGCCTGAACGCCGACATGTACCCGGGCCGGGCGCACAAGCTGACGGCACGGGATCTGCTGGCCGCTCGCCGCGACCAGGAACGCTGACCCGCGCATCGACGGCCACTCCCCTCCAGCCGGTGGGGCCTGTCAGAAGGTGACCCGCCACAGGTACTGGTGACCGCCGGGACGGAACCAGGACACCTGCACGCTGGTGGCCCGGGCCAGCTCGGCGCCCATCACCTCGAACTCCAGGGCGCTCCCCGGCGTCAGGCGACACGGTTCCAGTGGAGCGAGGAGTCCGGGTCCGATCAGGCGAAGCACGACCCAGTGGACGGCTTCGTCACCGACGTTCCGGAGTCGATAGCGAGGTGCGTCGTCTCGTTCGACGACGAACGGCACCCGGTACGCGAGCTCGCGTCGGTTGCGGTGGACGGTTGGCGGGAGATCGCGGGTCATGCGAAGAACCTACGAAGGACCGCCGACGATCTCGGGGCGACGGACCGCGTGCCGCGACGCGCTGTGGATCAGTCCCGTCCGGCCTCGCCTGTGGAGGAACCTCGACACCGCTCGACCCGCGGAGACACCACGCTCTGACCGGCAAACGAGACGATCACCTCGACAACGCCAGAAAGCGCCGTACCCCAATGGGCAGGCGCTTCCGGTGGACGAAGAGTCGTCAGGCGCTCCGAACGGAGCAGCCGGCTACTTCTTGTTGCGGCGCTGGTGACGGGTCTTGCGAAGCAGCTTGCGGTGCTTCTTCTTCGCCATACGCTTGCGGCGCTTCTTGATAACAGAACCCACGGATTTACCTCACAGAATTGGGGGGCTTGGCCGCAGGGATCGCGACCGAAGAGAACAAGTCTTGTTGCCAGTCTAGCCGATTGCAGCGCGCGTCGTTCACACGCCGTACGCCTGCAGGCTGCTAGGAGCGAGAAACACCTCAGCCGACGTCGGCGACCGGGCGCTGCCGGACGGCGTCGACGGCGGTCTCCGGCACCCGGAACGACTTCCCGAACCGGATGGCCGGGAGTTCCCCCGAATGCACCAGGCGATACACGGTCATCTTGGACACCCGCATCATCTCGGCGACTTCGGCCACGGTGAGGAAGCGGACGTCGGCAGTGTCCTGCGTCATCGAACCCCTCCTTCGCCTCTGGAAACCCGCTTGAACGGCGCCCCGAGGACCGGAACGCCGCATGGCAACTCTAGAGGTCCGACGCCCGCCCTGTACATCCCCTGTGTGAACGGTATGCGAGGCCGGGCTAGGGGCGGAGCTTCTTCGTGACCGACTGCACCGCGTGGGTCACGTCCGCCGCGACCTTGCCGACCGATCCCGCGACCGCCTTGGCCTGGTCCGGCAGCGACAGCGCCGCGAAATCGACACCGTCGTCCTGGTAGTCGACGCTGAGGAATGGGATGAGCCAGTCCTCCACGTCCTCGAGCGGCGCCGAGTCCAGGCTGTAGTAGCGGTGCTGGCCCTCCTCGCGCACCTCGACGAGCTCTGCTTCGCGCAGGACCTTGAGGTGTTTCGACACCGTGGGTTGGCTGAGGCCGAGCTGCGCGACGATCTCGGAGACGCTCGTCCCGGTGCCACCGTGCCGTTCGAGCAGCAGTGCGAGGATGTCCCGCCTGGTGGTGTCAGCGATCACGTCGAAAATGTCGGCCATGGTCCAACGATAGTGATGGAGCGCACGGAGTACCATTGCCTCCGGCGCAGTCCTGAGGTGTTGAGGGGTCAGATGAGCGGCAATGCCATGGGGCGTCGTCCCGAGATCATCGTGCGCCACGGCCTCGCGAGGGTCAGGGAGGCCGTCAGCGACTTCGCCGCGAAGTCGACCTCCCGGTTCGCCATCCTCGTGTTCAGCTTCCTGATCTTCGTCTTCACGATGCTGTTCTCGCTCCCCATCGCGAGCGCCGACCGCCAGGTGACCCCGATCGCCGACGCGCTCTTCACCGCCGTCTCCGTCATCTGCGTCACCGGGCTCTCGACCGTCGACATGGCCACGCACTGGTCCCTCTTCGGTCACGTGCTCGTCTTCATCGGCGTCCAGATCGGCGCGCTCGGCGTCCTGACCCTGGCCTCGATCCTCGGGTTCGTGATCGCCCGACGACTCGGACTCCGCCAGAAGCTCATGGCGGCGAGCGACACGAACCCCCTGCGGTCGCACCACGGCCCCGTCGCCGAGGGTCAGGCGGTCCGGCTCGGGGAGATCGGCAACCTGCTCGTCACCGTCGCCGTCAGCGCCCTCGTGATCGAGGCGGCTCTGGCCGTCCTGCTCTTCCCGCGCATGCTGCTCGACGGCATCAACCCCTGGGACGCCGCCTGGAACAGCGTCTACTACGCGGCCATGGCCTTCACCAACACCGGCTTCACGCCGAACGCCGAGGGGCTCGCGGCCTTCGAGAACGACTACTGGTTCCTCAGCATCCTCATGCTCGGGGTCTTCCTCGGCAGTATCGGCTTCCCGGTCATCTACGCACTGAGCCGGAACTTCCGTCGGCCGAGCCGTTGGTCACTGCACGTCAAGCTCACGCTCGTCACGACGATCATCCTGTTCTTCGCCGGGGCGCTCGCCTTCATCCTGCTCGAGTTCAACAACCCCGAGACCTGGAACAAGTGGAACCTCTGGGACACGATCTTCCAGGGGTTCTTCCTGTCCGCCATGACGAGGTCGGGCGGCTTCTCCACCGTGGACATCGGCGACCTCAACGGCTCGACCCTGCTCGTCGCCGACATGCTCATGTTCATCGGCGGCGGCTCCGCCTCGACCGCCGGCGGGATCAAGGTCACGACGCTCGCCGTCCTGTTCCTGGCGGCGTTCGCGGAGGCCCGGGGCCGCGAGGGCGTGGAGGTCTTCCGCCGGCGCATCCCGCAGGACGTGCTCCGCGTCGCGGTGAGCGTCGTCCTCTGGGGTGCGACGATCGTCGCCCTGTCGACGATCGTCATCCTGCAGATGACCAAGGCTCCGCTCGACCACGTGCTGTTCGACGTCATCTCCGCCTTCGCGACCGTCGGGCTGAGCACCGGCCTCGTCGCGGACCTACCCGACGCCGGGGTGTACGTCCTCGCCGTCACCATGTTCCTGGGCCGCGTTGGTACAGTGACACTCGCCGCAGCCGTGGCCGCGAGTCAAAGCGGCCAGCTGTTCAAACGTCCCGAAGAGAGGCCCATCGTTGGTTGACCGCATCAAGCACGACGCCCCGGTCCTCGTCATCGGACTCGGTCGGTTCGGTGCGGCCTGCGCCGGGGAGCTCGACCGCCTCGATCGCGAGGTGCTGGCGATCGACGACAACTCCGACCTCGTGCAGAAGTGGTCCGACCGGGTCACCCACACCGTGCAGGCCGACGCGAAGAACATCGAGGCACTCCGGCAGATCGGCGCGCAGGACTTCTCGGTCGCGGTCGTCGCGGTCGGCTCCTCGATCGAGGCGAGCGTGCTCATCACCGCCAACCTCGTCGACCTCAAGATCCCGCAGATCTGGGCCAAGGCCGTCTCGCAGTCGCACGGCAAGATCCTCGCCCGGGTGGGGGCGAGCCACGTCATCTACCCCGAGCGCGAGGCCGGCGAACGCGTCGCCCACCTCGTGTCGGGCCGCATGCTCGACTTCATCCAGTTCGACGACGACTTCGCGCTCGTCAAGATGTACCCGCCGAAGCCCATCCGCGGGCTGAACCTGACGGAGTCGGGCGTCCGGACGAAGTACCGGATCACGGTCGTCGGGGTGAAGTCGCCAGGGAAGCCCTTCACCTACGCGACCGCCGACACCGTCGTGTCGAACCACGACCTCATCATCGTCTCCGGCACGTCGGCCGACATCGAACGCTTCGCGTCGCTCGAGGGCTGAATCCTCCTCAGCCGAGGCTGCGCGCGTAGCAGCGCGACTGCGGCTCGTCGACGTACGGCCCGAACGCCTCGATCGGGTGGTACCCCTCGCGCTCGTAGAAGCGCATCGCGTCCGGCTGCTCCGTGCCGGTCTCGAGGAGGAGCTCACCGAGACCCAGCGACCGCGCTTCGTCCTCCAGTGCCCGCAGGAGCGCGGTGGCGACGCCGGTCCCCCGGGCCTGCTGCACGACGAACATGCGTTTGATCTCCGCCTGGTCCTCGCCGAGCATCCGCAGGCCGCCGCAGCCCAGCGGGGTGTCGTCGACGTCGCTGGCCAGCAGGAAGAGCGTGATGTCGGCTGCGGTCGGCGGTGTGCCGGGTTCGTGATCGTCGCTCCCGTAGCGCGCGTCGAGTTCGCGGCGTTGGGCGGCCCGCAGCACGGTTCCCGCCTCATCGTCCCAGGCCACCCGGCTGATCCTGATCGTCATGCGTGTCCTCCAGTCATTCCGTAACAAGCATTACGGTAACATCGGTTCCGAGGTGATCACGACATGGTAAGAACCAAGGACCCAACGGCCCAGGCGCGGATCTCGCACGCGGTCTGGGAGGTCCTGGGCGAGCACGGCCCGCACGGGTTGACCCTCCGCGCGGTCGCGGAGCGGGCCGGGTGCACGACGGGCCTCGTCCTGCATCGCTTCCCCGACAAGCGCGCGCTCCTGCTGCACGCTCGCGACCTGCTCCACGAACGGACGGCGGAGCGGACCGAGGCGCTCGAAGCCGCAGCCGAGACCCCGCGTGACGCTCTGCGCGCCGTCCTCCGGCAGGCCCTGTCCCTCACCGACGAGACGCGCCAGGAGGCCCGGGTCTGGCTCGGCTACCTCGCGGCGGCGCTCGACGACGAGGTGCTGGCCGAACGGCACCGTGCGGGTCATGGCGTGTTCGTCGCGCGCACCCGCCGCCTCGTGGCCGAGATCCGCCCCGAGCTCACCGAGGCCGAGGTCGCCGCGACGGCCACCGTCGTCGTCGGATTCATCGAGGGCGTCAGCACCCTGAGCACGGCCGACGACGACCACTACGACGCAGCGGCCCAGCTCGCCGCGCTGGACCGACTGCTGCTCGTCCTCGGGCTCGACGAGACGAGCGACGCGTGATCGTCGTGGAACGGTGGGCGGATGCTCCGGCTCATCGTCGCGAGCGATTCGCCGAGCTCCTCGAGGAGTACCACCGCCGGACCGAGCATGAGAAACTCCTCGGCCGAGCGCCGAGTCTGGACGAGCCCACTCCGACGATCGCCCTCCCCGACCGCTACCGGGCCGAGATCACCGACCCAAGTACCGCCTTCGCCTCCGAGGAGATCCTCCTGGCCGTCGAGGACGACCAGGTGCTCGGCTGCGTCGTCCTGACGGACGGCCCGTCGCCGGAGCTCAAGCGACTCTGGGTCGACCCCGACGCTCGTCGCCGGGGCGTGGCCGCAACCCTGCTCGAGGCCGCGACGACCGTCTCGCGACTGCGGGGTGACGACACCGTGCGTCTCTCCGTGTGGCATTGGCGATCCGCCGCGATCGCGCTCTACCGGCGGTCCGGCTTCGTGGCGGTGGCTTCCTGGGACGACAGACCCGGCCTCGACTGCTTCGCGCGGTCCTTCGACTGATCGGGTCGCCGTCGGGTCAGGACGCCGACAGCTCCTCGGCGCGTGCGATGGCGGCTGCCGCGGCGCGGTCGAACGTCTCGCTGAAGCCCGCCTCGGCGAGCACGGCGAGCGCCTGCTCCGTCGTCCCCTTCGGGCTCGTGACGTTGATCCGCAGCTGCTCGGCGCTCTCCCCCGTCGTCGCGAGGAGTTCCGTCGCGCCGCGGAAGGTGCCGTTGACCATGACCGACGCCTGCTCGGGGGTGAATCCGAGGCCGATCGCCGTACGGGTCAGTTCCTCGATGAGGTAGTAGACGTACGCCGGACCGGAACCGGAGATGGCGCTGAGGGCGTCGATCTTCGATTCGGGGATGACGACCACCTGGCCGACGGTCTCGAAGAGCGCGGTGACGACGGCGAGGTCGTCCTCGCTCGACCGGGTACCCGGCGCGAGCCCGGTGACACCCAGCCCCACGTAGGACGGGGTGTTCGGCATGGAACGCAACACTGAGACCGACTCCGGCAGGGCGGCCTCGAACGCCGCACCGCGGATGCCGGCCGCAAGGCTCACGACGATCGTGCCCGGCTGCAACGCGTCGGCGATCTCGGCGAGGAGGTCGGCGACCAGGTAGGGCTTCACGCCGATCAGGACGATCTTCGCCGCGGCTGCCGCCCGACGGTTGCCGTCGGCGTCCTGCTCGAGGGCGATCGAGGTGACGCCGGGCAGCTCGGCGAGAGCCTCCGCCTTGGCGATGGTCCGGTTCGTCACCGTGATGCCACCGTCGACCTCGACACCCGGCTGGACGAGACCGCGGAGGACGGCCCCTCCCATCGAACCGGCTCCGAGGATGGCGATGCTGGGCAGGCTGATCGTTTCACTCACCCTGCGAGTCTAAGCACCTGCATGCTCGGCGGCACGTGCCCGGCCGGGTCAGTCGGCGAGGCAGGCGCCCGACGGGACCGCGGACTGCAGCGACCCGGCGAGCGCGACGACGGGCAGGACCTCGTCCATCGCGAGCGCGTACCCGACCGGCGCGGAGTTCGCGTCGCGGGCGAAGATCACGCCCGCAACCTCACCGGACTCGGTGAGGAGCGGGCCACCGGAGTTGCCCGGCTGCACCGTCCCGGACAACGTCACGACCTGACGGCTCGTCGGGTTGTTCCCGCTGATGTCGGCGACGAGGCTCGGCCCCACCACGATGACCTGCGCGCCACCGGCCGTGTACGGGCCACCGAACGGATACCCGGCGACGACGGCGTTCGAACCGGGCGCCGGATTCGGTGCGAGCGGCAGCGATCGGGCGCCGAGGTCGTCGACGCGGATGACGGCGAGGTCGTCGACCGGGTCGAAGTAGACGATCCGTCCTTCCCTGGGCATTGCCCCTGGGACCTCGACGACCGGGTTCGTCACGCCGGCGAGGACGTGCGCGTTCGTCATGACCAGGTCGTCGGCGAAGACGAAGCCGCTTCCGGTGAGGCTCCGCGAGCAGGACTCGGCGGTGCCGCTGATGCGCACCACGGACGCGGAGGCCGTCTGCAGCGCCGGCGTCGAGGTGTCGAGCTGCGGGGCGGCGGGCACGTCCGCGGTTCCACCGAAGGCCTCGATGACGCGTTGGGCCCCACCGTCGACCACCGTGGAGCGGAGCTGCGCGAGCGTGCTCTTCACCTGCACGGGCGTGACGCGGTCGATCGTGCCGATCACCGCGGACGACCCGACCGCCTGGGCGAGCAGCGGGATGCCGAGGGATCCGACACCGAGTGCCGCGGTCACGAGGACGAGCGCGGTGACGACGAGGTTGAGGGCGGCACCGAGCAGGCGTTCCAGACCGCGCAACGGGGTCTTGCGGACGACGGAGCCGATGGCCCCACCGATGAACGCACCGATCGTGTAGCCGATGGCGAGGACGACCACCGCCGCAGCTACCGCCGCCCAGCCACGCCAGGCCGCATCCGGCACCCAGGAGGCGACGAGCGGGATCGCGAAGAAGGCGCCGACCCCACCGGCCGCCAGCCCGACGAGCCCGCCGAGGCTCCCGAGGAGCCCCGCACGCCACCCGCGGATCAGGAAGCCGATCAGGACGACGACGAGGATGATGTCGAGGATCACGCCGGGTTGCATCCTGCGATCCTGCCATCACCCGCCGACAACGGGCTCCGGAAGTGCTGGGAGCAGCCGCATCCGGTCACCGATCCTGTCGAGGCGCGGGGAACAGCCCCACATCCGGTCACTGAGCCTGTCGAAGTGCAGGGAGCTTCGAAGCCGTGACAACCCTCAGGGGGCTCCGACGCCGCCCGCGCCCCGGAAGAAGTCGGTGAGGAGCGTCGAGCAGCGCTCGGCCTCCACACCCGCGTAGACCTCGACACGGTGCTGCAGTCGCCGGTCGCGCAGGACGTCATAGACGGAACCGACCGCACCGGCCTTCTCGTCCCAGGCCCCGAAGACGACCCGCGGGATCCGGGCGGCGAGGATCGCGCCGGCGCACATGACGCAGGGTTCGAGCGTGACGACGAGCGTCAGCTCCGTGAGGTGCCAGTCGGCCAGCGCGGCCGCGGCGGCGCGGATGGCGACCACCTCGGCGTGGGCGGTCGGATCGGTGTGCAGCTCGCGCTCGTTGCGCCCGACGGACACGACCGTGCCGTCCGGGGCGACGAGCACCGCGCCCACCGGGACGTCGTCGCTGGCCAGGGCCGCCTCGGCCTCGGCGATGGCGAGGTCCATCCACGCGGCGAACTCGGCCGGTGCGTGCATCCGTCATCTCCCCGAAATCCTGGTCGCCGCGCGAGCGACTAGATTGATCGTATGCGAGTGCACGTAGCCGACCACCCCCTCATCACCCACAAGCTCACGGTGCTCCGCGACAAGACGACACCGTCACCGGTGTTCCGTGCCCTCACCGAGGAGCTCGTCACGCTGCTCGCCTACGAGGCGACGCGCGGTGTCACGGTCGAGGAGATCACCATCCAGACGCCGGTGACCGAGACGGTCGGCGTCAAGATCAGCGAGCCGCGTCCGCTCGTGGTCCCGATCCTGCGGGCCGGCCTCGGCATGCTCGAGGGCATGGTGAAGCTGCTCCCCACCGCCGAGGTCGGCTTCCTCGGCATGGTGCGCAACGAGGAGACCCTCGAACCCACCACGTACGCGGAGCGTCTCCCCGACGACCTGTCCGACCGCCAGTGCTTCGTGCTCGACCCGATGCTCGCGACCGGTGGCTCGCTCGCGGCGGCCATCGACTTCCTCTTCAAGCGTGGCGCGATGCACGTCACCGCCATCTGCCTGCTCGCCGCCCCCGAGGGTCTCGAACGCCTCGAGGCCGAGACGGCCGGCAAGGACGTCACCATCGTCCTGGGCGCCCTCGACGAGAAGCTCGACGAGAACGGGTACATCGTCCCCGGGCCCGGCGACGCCGGCGACCGCCTCTACGGCGTCGTCTGACCCCGGCTCCCGCCGACATGAGGCGGATCGTCGTCCATCCCCGCGATGGACGACGATCCGCCTCATCTCAGTTGTGCCGCCAGCTGACAATCCCCGAGTAACAGAACGTCATCTTCCGCTCGCACTTGACAGGATCCGGGAGATTCCTGTTGTATTGCGGACTATGACGACCAACGCGCCCACCCCGACCTCCTTCGAGGCCCCTGGGAACGCCGGCATGATGATGCCCGGCCGCGCTGTCATGTGCTGTCGAATGTGTCGCTGATCCGACTCCTCCAGCACCGGTAGCGATCCACACGGATCCGCTCCACTGCTCCCAGCACCTCCGAGTCCGCCGCTCCCCCACCAGGTGAGCCGACTCCCGGACGTACCCCGTCCGTACCCGGCCGACGCGCCACTTCCCGGATCGCGGGACCGCAACTGCCCACCGGCAGGCGGGATCACCCCGAGCGCACCGCGCACGATCCGTCGTAGCATCATCACTCCCGAGGACCTCGCACTCATGTCACTTGCAGCCGTTCAGACCACCCGCCCCACCCGCCAGCTCACCGCCGTCGAGGATGCGCCTCGGGCCGCGACCCCGCACGTCCGCGCCGTTCCAGCCGGCCCTGAAGCCCGAGGCTTCGTCCTCTACGTCGGTCTCGACGAGGCGAAGGCGGCGGCCGCCGGCACGAGCCTCGGTGAGATCGTCGAGGCCATCAAGGCCCTGACGGCCCAGTTCGCTCCAGAGGCCGAGACGCACGCGGCCGTCGCCCTCGCCCCCCGCGGTGCCGGCGGACGCGACCTCGACGTCGTCCGGCTCGCCCTCCAGGACCCCTCGGCACTCGCGGCCCACAGCGACGAGGTCGACGAGGAGGAGCAGGACCGCGCGCACGCCGGTGTCGTCGTCGACATCTCCCGGAAGCGCCTCGTCCTCGACAACGAAGCTGCGCCGCTCACGTACAAGGAGTTCGAGCTCCTCCAGTACCTCGTCCTCCGCGAAGGACGCACGATCGAGCGCGCGGAGCTCATCTCATCGCTGTGGCGTGCCGGCGACGACGAAGAGGTCCCGAACGAGCGGACCATCGACGTCCACGTGCGTCGGCTGCGCGCCAAGCTCGGCCGCTACGAGGACATCGTCCGCACCGTGCGCGGTGTCGGCTACCGCTTCGACCGCCACGCGGACGTCTCCATCCGCTACGCCAGCACCCCGTCGCCCGACCTGTTCTAAGCCGGTTCGGCGGCCCCACCGACGAGACGACGGGCCCGGTGAGCGAGTGTTCCACTCGCCGGGCCCGTCGGACGTCCTGCGTCAGATGACGCGCGGCTTCTTCGGCTTCTCGCCCGGTGCCGGGACCGGGCGCATCGCGAGCTTCCACACGCCGAAGACGGCGATCGCACCGGCGACGACGAAGAGCACGAGCGCGAACCAGGGCGCACTGGCCGCCTCACCGAGCACGACGATGCCGATGCCGACGGCGACGAGTGGGTCGACGACGGTGAGGCCCGCGACCACCAGGTCCGGCTGTCCGCTCTGGTGGGCCTTCTGGACGAAGAACCCACCCACCCCGGCGGCGACGAGCAATGCGATGATGCCGACGACGGTGAGACCCTCGAAGTTCTGCGTGATGACCCGGTTGATGACGACCTTCGCGAGGGTCACGACGAAGCCGTACAGGACGCCTGCCGCGACCACGTAGAACACCGTGTGCAGCTTCCGGCGCCACAGGGCATAGGCACCCGCGAGGGCGAGGGTCACGACCGCGAGCATGATGAGGATGATGATGAGCTGCGGCTGACGGATCGGCTCCTCCACCGCGTAGAGCGCGGCGACGATCACGAAGAGGCCGATACCGGCGACGCACAGCACCATCGCGCGGGTCTGCTCCTTGGTGATCTTGACCCGGGTGACCCTGGCGTTCAACAGTGCCGTGATCACGAGGGCGATCGCCCCGAGCGGCTGCACGACGATGAGCGGCGCGAAGGCCAGCGCGACGAGCTGGAAGACGATGGCCAGGCCGAGCAGCAGGGTGCCGATGAGCCAGGACGGGCGACCGAGCAGCTGCGGGAGCTGCTTCAACCCGAACGCCGACGAGGCAGCCTCGACCTTCCCGACGCCCCGGGACTGGAGCTGGGTCCCCACCGCCAGGAAGAAGGCGCCGACGAGGGCGATCGGGATGCCGATCGCCTGGTACGGCGTGACGCTGATCGTGGGGATGTCGAGGTCGACCGCGGCCCGAGCGGACTGCGCGACGACGCCCGCGGTACCCGACAGCAGCAGGGCGCCGGCCGCGAGGACCGGGAACGACGTCGCCGCCATCACTTCGCCGCCGCGCTCGTGCCGACGGCCGCCGTCTCGGCGTCACCGAGTTTGTTCTCCGGCACCACCTTGGAGTCCTGGCTCGGGAAGACGACCTTCTGCACGATGATGATGATCGACGCGGCGACCGGGATCGCGACGAGGGCGCCGAGGATGCCGCCGAGGGCACCGCCACCGAAGGCCGCGATGACGACGAGGGCGCCGGGGACGGCGACCGCCTTGTTCATGATGCGCGGGCTCAGGACGTACGCCTCGATCTGCATGTAGATCAGGTAGTAGATGATCGCGATGAGCGCGGTGACCGGGGAGACGAAGAGGCAGAGCGCGCTGTTCACGATCGAGGCGCTCAGCGTGCCGACGAGCGGGATCATCGAGCCGATGAACGCCAGCAGGGCGAGCAACGGCGGGAAGGGCGCTCCGATGATGCTGAGGAAGATGAAGCTCAGCACACCGTTGACGAGCGCGAGCCCGACCTGCCCGACGACGTAGCGTCCGACGGCCTGGGTGATCTCCTCGAGCACCTGCGCGAAGCCCTCACGGCGGTAGGCGGGGAGGAAGCGGTACGTGACGGCCTTCATCGAGCGCAGCGACGCGAGGAAGTACAGGGTCAGGATCAGGACGATGATCGAGCCGGTGATGCCCGATGCGACGCCCGCACCGACCGCGACGATGCCGCCACCGATGTTCAGGAGGTTGTTGGGGTCCTTGAGGAAGGAGAACGCGTCGTTGAGCGCCGAGTCGATGTCGAGGGTGTTCCCGATCGTGTTCTGGACCCACGCGACGAAGTCGCTGTTGAGGAACTGCTGCGAGATCCGGGGGTAGTCGCTCACGAAGTTCGAGATCTGCGTCACGAGCAGGGGCACGATGGCGAAGATGATGCCGACGAACGCGCCGATCACGGCGAGGAAGACGACGGCGATGGCGAGGCCACGCGGCAGCTTCTGCTCGAGCCAGGAGACGAGCGGGTCCAGGCCGAGCGCGATGAACAGTGCGACGCCGACGTAGATGAGCGTGGTGCTCAGCTGCGTGACGATGCTGCCGATCACGAGCGCGACGAGCACGCCGATACCGCCGACGAGGCCGATGCGGAACGCGTTGATACGCACGCTCGGAGCCGAAGGCTGGAGGGCCGCGACCACGGCGGCCGACGGCGGTGAGGAGGCTGCGGCCTTCGCGGCGCGCTCCTGCTTGGCCTCCTGGTGCTTGGCGCGCCTGGCCTCGCGCTCCTCCGGGGTGGAGGAGAACCCGGGCAACCGGAGTTTGGGGGTCTTCATCGTGCGGTCTCCTCGGTGGTGTTGCGATCGTGGTGCTGGGGGCGTTCACATGGATCGCCGCTCTGTGCCTACAGTAGTGAGACGGAGCCCGGCTCGCAGATGTCACGGTCGGGTGTGACGAAACCGCCGGAAGTTGTCTCGGCCGGCACAGAGAGGTGGCAGGCGGTGGGTGTCGATCCAGTACGCAGGTCGGGCGGCCTCCTCGAGCAGGCGACCGACCGGACCCTCGTCGAACGGTGCGTCGACGGCGACACCCGCGCGTTCCAGGTGCTCATCACGCGCTACGGCCGGATGATGAAGGCGTATGCCGTGCGACTCACGCGCTCCTCGGCGGACGGCGACGACGTCGTCCAGGAGGCGCTCATCTCCGCCTGGAAGCGGATCGACACGCTCGAGGACGGCGCGATGGTGAAGAGCTGGCTGATGCGCATCGTCAGCCGCCGGGCGATCGACCTGATGCGGCAGCGTAAGGACACCGAGTCGACCGACGACGCCATCATCGAGGCCCCGGAGCGCGACGGACCAGAACGGCGAGCCGAGGCGTCGTCGCAGCTGGGAGCACTGTCAGCAGCGCTCGACAGACTGCCGCACGGACAGCACCAGGCTTGGGTGCTCCGCGAGATCGGCGGATACTCGTACGAGGAGATCGCCGAACAGCTGGGGCAGAGCGTCGCCAGCGTCCGAGGGAGTCTCGCACGGGCTCGAGCGACACTGGTCAAGGACATGGAGGGGTGGCGATGAACACCGAAATTCCGGGCTCCGGACCGGGCGGACCGGGCGGTTGCGCGCACGGCATCGACGCCCTCACGGACTACCTCGAACGCGACATGCTGCCGGCCGACCCGTCGATCGACGAGTCGCCCGAATGCCAGCGGATCCTCCGGTCCCTGCGACGGGTCCGCTCGCTCGCCACGCCATTGCGGGAGGCGGACGAAGCGGCGGTCACCGCACTCGACCAGGACTGGATCCGCGGGATCATGGAGAACATCGGCCGTGAGGCGAAGGCCGGACGCGACATCCCGTTCGCCGCGTCCGACGACGACACGGCGCTCGTCATCACGGAGGGCACGGTCCGCGGGCTGGTCCGCGGTGCCGGCGACCGCACGCCCGGCGTGCTCGTCGGTCGCTGCGTGCTCGAGGGCGACGTCACCGTGGTCGGCGAACCGATCATGCTCCACGTCACGGTGAGCATCGGTTGGGGCAAGTCGGTCGCCGACACGGTCTCGTTGTTCCGCGAGGAGGTCGCCGCAAGCCTCCAGCAGCACACGGACCTCGTCGTGGCAGGTCTCGACATCGTCGTCGACGACCTGCACTTCGAGGCCGACGAGATCGGAGAGGTGGGGGACGATGCATGACCTGACGGAGACGGACGACGACCTCGGAGCGCTCGCGAGCTCGCTCGACGACGTGATCCTGGCGATACCGGGCGTCGACGGGTTGACCGCCGTCGAGCCCACACTGCTCCGGGCCGCGAAGGAGGGCGTCGGTGCGCTGCTCGGCTCGCCCGATCAGCAGGCACGGGTGAGCGTCAAGCGCGTCCGAGACGTCCTGACCGTCCACGCCAACATCTCCGTGGCAGCGGAGGCGGCCTCCCCTGCCGTCGCGCAGGCGGTCCACCGCGCCATCGCGGAGCGGCTCCCCTCGTCCGCCGGCGAGGGCGCTCCGTCCATCACCGTCCGCGTGATCGACGTCGTCCCGAGCGGCTCCCAGGACTGACACGAGCGCGCACGGTCCCGATTCGGGATCGTGCGCGCTCGATGTGCGGTGGCTGCTCGACTCAGCCGTTCGACTCCTCGGCGTCACTGCGGGCGCGACGCGCACGCACGACGAGGAGTGCCGCCCCGCCGATCACGAGCAGGAGCATCGCGGCGATCATCGCCTGGTCGAGCCAGAGCACGCCGGTCGTGGCCAGCGGACCCTGCGCTCCGGTCGTACGCTCCGGTGTCGCCTGCGGCGCCTCGGACGGCGTCGGCGTCGGCTCCGAGGGAACGGACGGGTCCGTCGGCTCCTGGGGATCGGTCACCGGCGGGGTCACCGGCAGCTCCACCTCGACGATGCCGCCGTTCCAGGTGAGGTCGACCGCGTCCGCGCCGGTCGGCGACGGGTCGACCAGGACGATGTCCTCCATGATGGACGACTGCGGATCGAGCGCCGAGTTGACGAGGCCATCGTCACCGACGCGGAAGCCGGTGATCTCCGCACCCTCAGGCAGGTCGACACTGATGGTGTACGCACCCGACACGAGCCCGCTGAAGCGGTATCGGCCGTCGGCGTCCGTCTCGGTCTCCTCGGAGACGGTGGCGCCGTGCTTGTCGACGCCGTCCAGCCGGAGCGGCACACCGGCCACGCCGTCGCCGGGCTGTCCGTCGGCACCGTCGTCGTCGAGTCCGTCACCGTCACGGTCCCACCAGAGGCGCTCGCCGATCGACGAGGAGACGACGGTCGTCGCCACGAGCGGGGAGCGCGCTCCGAGGGTCTGCGACGCCGAGCGCACCGTGGCGTCGTTCCGGTACTCCGCGCCGGACACTGCGCCGTCCGTCGTGAGCTCGACGGCGATCTCGTGGCGTTCGAGGGCGTCGAGTTCGGCGACCTCCACGCGGAACGCGGTGACGTCGGCGAGCGATACGGGACACGCCTCCGCACCGAAACGGTCTGCGGTGCACCACTCGAAGCCGCCCGGAAGCTCCCGAGAGGTGTCCGTGCCGTCGATGGCGGACGCGGCCTGCACCGCAGCCGGATCGGCTGAGGTGTAGAGCACCCGGTCACCGTCGGCGGCCTCGATCTCGTCGGCCAGGACGCCGGCCGCGGATGATCCACGGTTGTCGCCGACGAACGGGAGCACGTCCACCAGGGCGACGTCCTCCTGGGCGCCGGTGGCGTTCATGTTGGCGTAGGCGAGGCGGTAGTCGATCCGGTCGCCGGACTCGATGACGCGCTGCTCGACGCTCTTCTGCACGCGGAGCCCACCGGGCGCACGAAGCGACACGGTCTGGCGCCCGTGGTGCGCATCCTGCATCGTGGCGTCGTCAGGGACCTCCTCGAGCGAACCCGGGTCGTCCGGGCTCGCGACGACCACCTGGTTGACCAGGTCGCCGACGAGCGTCGCATCCGAGGTCGCCCAGTACCGGATGACGGGCTCCGCACCGCGCTCGACCTGTCCGAGCTTCCAGGTGAGGAGGGTGGTGCCGTCTTCGGCGAGCTCGACCGAGTCGGGCACGTGCGACACCTCCGTCGGGTCGTAGACGAGCCCGGCGGGCAGTCGGTCGACGACGACGACGTCACGAGCGGCGTTCCCCTGGCCGGGCACGCTCGTGATCTGCGGTGTCACCTCGAACCGCACGCGGTCACCCGCGAGCAGTTGGGCCGGCGAACCAGGGTCCACGGCCGGCTCGATCGCCCGCTTGCCGATGCCGATCACGGCGTTGGCCGCGATGAGGCGGTCGCCACGGGGGTAGCCCTCGTTCGTCGGTTCGGCAGGGTCGTACTTGCTGTGGTACCAGCCGTCCTTCGCGTACCATGCGCTCGTGTCGCGATCAACGGGATACTGCTCCGGGCTGTAGAGCGAGTAGCTCTCGGCGAGGAGCGTGCCGGCCGCAACGCCCTCGTTCAGCTCGAGGGTGAGCGAGGCCATGACGGACGCGCCGATGGCGATGACCCCGTTCGCACTCCGGTAGCGGATCTTGGTGATGTCTTCAGCATCGATCGACGAGGGGTCGGTCGTCCAGACGTCGTCGCCGTCGTTGCAGGTCGTGTCGTTCATCTGCTTCCACCGGGTCGCGTCGTCCGCCCCCACGTCGACGGTCGGCCGGGTGCCGTACTCGATGACGATGTCCGTGGTGCCGTGCGAGCGCGCGGGCACCCCGTCGCTACCGACGGCCGCATGCTGTGTCTTCGTGTCGAAGGCCTGGCAGAACACCTGGCCGGTGAACTCCGTGCCGCCGCGGTTGTTGAACATCGTCAGCGCACGGTACTGCTGGCCGGGGACGACGACGCCGTCACCCGAGCCCGGGAGGAACTGGCCAGGGACCGGGATGAGCTTCGCGGTCTCGTCGATATAACGGGTGCCGTGGCTGCCGTCGGGCCGACGGACGAGGTTCGCAGTGGCGCTGTTGTCGTCGAGCGGCTCAGCGGCGTTCACGATCGGCCCGCCGGCAGCGTCGATGCCCGTCGCGACGAGGTCGCGGAGCGTGATGCGGGTGTTGAGCGAGCCGTTGGCGGGCACGTCGTCGCGCGGGACGAAGACACCGAAGCGACCGAGCGCGAGGTAGCCACGGAGCGGGATGGCGGCTCCGTTGGCGGTCTTCGTCGGGATGTGGTCGGCGCTGAGGTCGGCGCCCGACACGGTCACGACGATGCGTCGTGCGTCGTCCGGGTCGATCCGGCAGGTCCAACGACCGGAGTCCGTGACGGCGTTCTCGCCACCGCCGCGGACCTTCGGGAACACCCGGCTCTCCGCGGCTCCTGCGGTGCAGGCGGTCTCGTTCGACAGACGGGCGTTCGGGCTCACGTCGTCGAGGTCGATCACGAACGTGACGTCCTCGGTCACGTTCGCCTGACCGCGGGCGCCGAGCCCACCTGCAGCGTTGTAGCCGGCCAGGTCGAGATACGCGTCGTAGTGGACGCGGAACCCGGAGAGGCCGTCCTGCTGGGCGGTCGTCGAGATCAGTTGCGGGCGCACCCCGAGGTTCACCCGCGGGCCGCTGCTCGCGGTCGTCGCGGGGACCTCGGTCGCGTCCTCGGCGAGGGCGCCTGAGGCCACGTCGTTCGCGGCCGCGCTGAGTGCTCCCGCCGGGGAGGTGAGCACGGAACCGTTCGGCATGCTCTCTGCCGTCGCGACGAGGTCGTAGGTGGTGACGGAGTTCGGCAGGACGCCGCGGATGACGCACTCGAGGGCGCTTCGGTCGTCGCTGACGGTCGACCCGGCGCCGCAGTAAGCGGGGAGCCCGCTGACGACCGGCCAGCGCAGGCCGTCGGGGAGGGTCTGTCGAACGGTCACGAGGTCGCCGGCTGCGGCTCCGTCGAGCTGGATCTCGACGCGGTAGGTGACCGTGTCGTGCGTGCGGACGACGTCGTTCGTCGCGCTGCTGTCGTGGCCGGGCGCGTCGTCCGCGTCGAACGGGGCGGTGCCGGTGGCGACGCCCGCGAGCACGATCTGCAGCGCGAGATCGGCGTTCGGGATCACGGCGTCGGGGGTGGCGGCGGGTTCGGTCGGCGGGGTCGACGGGATCGTCGGCGGGGTGTCGTCGGGGTCGCTGCCCGAGGATGGCTCGTCGGTGTCGACCGGGCCGTTGTCGGTGGGCTCTTCGACGGGCGCGGGGTCCGTCGGTGCCGTTGCAGGGATGCCGGCCGCTGTCGCGGGCGAAGCGACCGTGCCGGTCAGCAGCGCGGCGAGCGCGACGATGGCGCCCGCGTGGGCGGTGACGATCCGGCGTCGGGGCCGGTGCGGTGTGGACATGGGGGTCTCGTCTCGGTAACGTGTGATCGGGTGGTATTTCAGAGCGTAACATAATAAACACACGTGGGGAAGTGGGGCATCGACACCCGTGCACTCGCGCTCCGCCGGAGTAGCGCACTCGGACAACTCCCAGCAAAAATAACGTTCTGATAACTACCGCTCGTTACCGATCCGTTATATGGTTTTGGAACGTTAGTTGTTTTGCTGTGGCAGCTGACGGAATGTGATTGCAGGACACTCTTGGTGCAAGGGAAAGAGAGCCGGTCGTAGCCTCTGCGACCGGCTCTCGTCATGTCCGGAGACGATGCGGAGCGCAACCACCCCACCTCGACGCACCGCTCGACGGCCGTCCAGGATAGATTCAGGTGGTGGATCGTCGGACGGCAGCGGGAGCAGGTATGGACGAGAGGCGACTCGCGATCGCCGCGTGGGAGTCACTGTTCCGCGCGCAGGTCGACGTGATGCGCCACATCTCGCACGACTTCCCGAGCCACGGCATCTCGCTCAACGAGTACGACGTCCTGCACACGATGTCGCGGGAGCCCGATCGTCGCATCCGTCTGCGCGACCTCAACTCGAGCGTGCTGCTCTCGCAGCCGAGCATCAGTCGCCTCGTCGATCGGCTCGTCGCGCGCGGGCTGGTCGGCAAATGCCCCGACCCGGACGACGGCCGCGGCACCCTCGTCCGCATGACCGACGCGGGCTACGACGTCTACCGCGCCGTCGCCATCGCCCACGGTGCGACGATCGCCGAACGCGTGACCACGTCGCTCAGCCCACAGGAGATGGCGACCCTCGCGGCGCTCAGCGACAAGCTCCGCGGAGCGTGAGCCGCGCCGACTGATCCGGCGCGCACGGCCCCCACTGTCGTGTCCGATTTCCGCTCGTCCGACCCCGTGGCGCATGTCAGACTCGGATCATGGACGACACCCGGAGCATGGACTTCGCCGAACGCTACCGCGCGATCCAAGCCCGCGACCCGCGCTTCGACGGGCAGTTCATCACGGCCGTGAGCTCCACGGGGATCTACTGCCGGCCGTCCTGCCCGGCTCGGACCCCGAAGCCGGAGAACGTCACCTTCTACGCGACGAGCGCTGCGGCGCACGAGGCCGGTTTCCGCGCGTGCAAGCGATGCCTGCCCGAGGCGGTCCCGGGCACGCCCGCCTGGAACCTCGGCAACGATGTCGCCGCACGCAGCATGCGCCTCATCGCCGACGGGGTCGTCGAACGCGAGGGCGTCCCGGGACTCGCCTCGCGCCTCGGGTACTCGAGCCGGCATCTGACGCGGATCCTCAGCGCCGAGCTGGGCGCGGGTCCACTCGCGCTGGCGCGGGCCCACCGCGCGCAGGGTGCTCGACAGCTGCTGACCGGCACCGATCTCCCCTTCGGTGACATCGCCTTCGCCGCCGGGTTCTCGAGCATCCGGCAGTTCAACGACACGATGCGGGAGGTGTTCGAGCTCACCCCCGGCGAGCTGCGCGCGAAACACCGGACGGTTGGCGAGCATGCCCCCGGCTCGATCACCCTGTCCCTGCCGTTCCGCCGCCCGTTCGACGCAGCGGGCGTCTTCGCCTGGCTCGCGCCACGGGCGGTGGACGGCGTCGAGCTCGCGGGCCCCGACCACTACGCCCGGCTCCTCGCCCTCCCCGGCGGCACGGCGTGGTTCGAGGTCCGGCAGGTCGGCGACGACCTCCGACTCACCGCCGAGGTGACGGACCTCGCCGACCTGCCGGTGCTCGTCTCGCGGGTCCGTCGGCTCTTCGACCTCGACGCCGACCCGACTTCCGCCGACGCCGTCCTCGCAACGCACCCGCGTCTCGCTGCCTCGGTCGCCGCCACACCCGGCATCCGACTCCCCGGGGCGGTCGACCCGGAGGAGATGCTGGTCCGGGCGATGGTCGGCCAGCAGATCACCGTGGCCGCGGCGCGCACCCAGCTCCGCCGTCTCGCGGACGAGGTGAGCACGACGGTCCCCGAACGACACGGGCTGCACCGGCTCTTCCCGACGGCGACGCAGATCGCGAACGGCGGGGAGGCCGCCCTCGTCGGGCCCCGGGCGCGGATCGACAGCCTGCTCGGCGTCGCGCGGGCACTCGTGTCCGGTGAACTCACGATCGGCTTCGGCGACGACCGTGACGAGCTCCGGACCCGCCTGCTCGCCATGAAGGGGATCGGCCCGTGGACGGCCGACTACGTCAGCATGCGGGTGCTCGGCAACCCCGACGCCTTCCTGCCCGGCGACGTCGCCGTCCGCACCGGTGCCGGCCGGCTCGGCTTGCCGTCCGACGCCCGCAGCCTCACCGCGGAAGCGGAAGCTTTCGCCCCGTGGCGCTCCTACCTCTGCCTCCACCTGTGGAAGGCGACCTCCACTCCGGCGCCGTCCGCCGCACCGTCAGCCCTCGAGAAAGGTCCAGCAGCATGACCACCATCATCTCCAGCACGAGCGCCCGCCGCGGTGACGGCCGGGCGTCCGGCGCGCAGCTCACCGCGACCAGCCAGACCGTCGACACCCCGGACGGCCCCTTCACGATCCTCGCGCGGGAGGACGGGGCGGTGCTCTCCTCAGGGTGGTCCGACGACATCGGCGTCATGCTCGAACGGATCCGGCCCGCCGACCGCCCCGGCGAGACCGTGGCGGGGACGATCGCGGCGATGGACGCCGTCCGCGCGTACTACGACGGCGACCTGGCGGCGATCGACCTCGTACCCGTCGCCCAGTTCGGCGGCCCGTTCCGTACGCACGCCTGGACGGTGCTGCGGACGATCGCTGCCGGACACCCGGTGACGTACACGGAGTTCGCCGCGGCGAGCGGTCGGCCGTCGGCGGTCCGCGCTGCGGCGAGCGCCTGCGCGACGAACGCCCCCGCCCTGTTCGTCCCGTGTCACCGCGTCCTCCGGACCGACGGGACGCTCGGCGGGTTCGCTTGGGGACTCGACGTCAAGCGGTCGTTGCTCGACCGCGAGGCCGCGCTGAGCTGAGCGACCCTTCGACAGGCTCAGGGACCGGAGGAGGAAACAGCGGACCACGAGGGCACCCGTCCAGACGGGGAGAACCCGCCCACGGTCCCTGAGCCTGTCGAAGGGCGGCGCCTCCCCGTGGGCACTTCGACAAGCTCAGTGACCGGAAGAGGGGCTCAGGGACCGGAGGAGGAAACACCGGACCACGAGGACACCCGTCCAGACCGGGAGAACCCTCCCACGGTCCCTGAGCCTGTCGAAGGGCGGCGTCACACCGGGGCACTTCGACAAGCTCAGTGCCCGGAGAAGGAGACAGCGGAGCACGAGGGCACCCGTCCAGACGGGGAGAACCCGCCCACGGTCCCTGAGCCTGTCGAAGGGCGGCGCCTCCCCGTGGTCACTTCGACAAGCTCAGTGCCCGGAGAAGGAGACAGCGGAGCACGAGGGCACCCGTCCAGACGGGGAGAACCCGCCCACGGTCCCTGAGCCTGTCGAAGGGCGGCGCCTCCCCGTGGTCACTTCGACAAGCTCAGTGCCCGGAGAAGGAGACAGCGGAGCACGAGGGCACCCGTCCAGACGGGGAGAACCCGCCCACGGTCCCTGAGCCTGTCGAAGGGCGGCGCCTCCCCGTGGTCACTTCGACAAGCTCAGTGCCCGGAGAAGGAGACAGCGGAGCACGAGGGCACCCGTCCAGACGGGGAGAACCCGCCCACGGTCCCTGAGCCTGTCGAAGGGCGGCGCCTCCCCGTGGTCACTTCGACAAGCTCAGTGCCCGGAGAAGGAGACAGCGGAGCACGAGGGCACCCGTCCAGACGGGGAGAACCCGCCCACGGTCCCTGAGCCTGTCGAAGGGCGGCGCCTCCCCGTGGTCACTTCGACAAGCTCAGTGCCCGGAGAAGGAGACAGCGGAGCACGAGGGCACCCGTCCAGACGGGGAGAACCCGCCCACGGTCCCTGAGCCTGTCGAAGGGCGGCGCCTCCCCGTGGTCACTTCGACAAGCTCAGTGCCCGGAGAAGGAGACAGCGGAGCACGAGGGCACCCGTCCAGACGGGGAGAACCCGCCCACGGTCCCTGAGCCTGTCGAAGGGCGGCGCCTCCCCGTGGGCACTTCGACAAGCTCAGTGCCCGGAAGAGGGGCTCAGGGACCGGAGGAGGAAACACCGGACCACGAGGACACGCGTCCAGACCGGGAGAACCCGCCCACGGTCCCTGAGCCTGTCGAAGGGCGGCACCTCCCCGTGGGCACTTCGACAAGCTCAGTGACCGGAAGAGGGGCTCAGTGCCCGGAAGAGGGGCTCAGGGACCGGAAGAGGGGCCCAGTGACCGGAAGAGTTCAATGACCGGGACGGGCGGGTCCGGTCAACCCTGCGGACCGAACGGATCGTCCGCGTAGGCTGACGGGATGGCTGCTGCCCCGACGATCGTATGGTTCCGTGACGACCTCCGCCTGGCGGACAACCCCGCGCTGCACGCAGCGGTCGAGCTCGGCGCCCCGGTCCTCTGCCTGTTCGTCCTCGATGACAGTGAAGAACTGCGACCGCTCGGCGGCGCGTCACGCTGGTGGTTGCACCACAGCCTCGAGGCGCTCGGCGACGACATCCGCGGTCTCGGCGGCGCGCTGCTCCTGCGGTCCGGGAGCGCGGCGACCATCGTGCCCGAACTCGCCCACTCGATCGGTGCCGGCGCCGTCCTGTGGAACCGTCGCTACGGCGCGGCCGAGCGCGAGATCGACGCCGGGATCAAGTCGGAGCTGAAGGACGCCGGGCTCGACACGCGCAGCTTCGCCGCGAACCTCCTCGCTGAGCCGTGGGAGATCGTCACCGGACAGGGACAGCCGTATTCGGTGTTCACCCCGTTCTGGAAGGCGTCGCTCCAGCGGCACGCGGCGAACCCGCCGAGACACCCCCTCCCCGCGCCGACCGAACTGACCGCCCTGGCCGAACCGCCCTCGGGCGACGAGCTCGGCTCCTGGAACCTGCTCCCGACGAAGCCGGACTGGGCGGCCGGACTCCGGGAGCAGTGGACGCCCGGCGAGGCCGGCGCCGACGCGCGGCTCGCCGAGTTCCTCGACGACGGCGTCACGGGCTACGCGGAGGACCGAGACTTCCCGGCCCAGCCGTCGACCTCCGGACTCTCCCCGCACCTCCGCTTCGGCGAGATCAGCTCGCCGCAGATCTGGCACGCCGCCCGCGACGGCCGGCGGCACCTCGGCGACGACGGCGCGACCTTCCTCAAGGAGCTCGGCTGGCGCGAGTTCGCCTACCACTGCCTCTTCGCCTTCCCAGACCTCGCGACGCGCAACTGGCGTCAGGCCTTCGACCGGTTCCCCTGGCCGGACGTCGACCAGGACGCCTTCGACGCCTGGACCGCCGGGAGGACCGGCATCCCGCTCGTCGACGCCGGCATGCGGGAGCTCTGGACGACGGGCACCATGCACAACCGGATCCGGATGGTGACGGCGTCGTTCCTCACCAAGAACCTGCTCATCCACTGGAAGCTCGGCGAGGACTGGTTCTGGGACACGCTCGTCGACGCCGATCCCGCCTCCAACCCCTTCAACTGGCAGTGGGTGGCCGGCAGCGGTTTCGACGCCTCGCCGTACTTCCGGATCTTCAACCCGGAACGGCAGCGCGAACGCTTCGACGCCGACGACGCGTACATCAAGCGGTGGGTGCCCGAGTTCGGGACGCCCGACTACCCCGAGCCGATCGTCGACCTCGGCGAGACGAGACAGGCTGCGCTCGCGGCGTACGAGCAGGTCAAGAGGGCGTAGCTCCGGGCCATCGTCCTTCGACCCTTCGACAGGCTCAGGGACCGGGATTCGGCTCAGTGACCGGGTGGATTGGCCCCTGAGACAGTCGACCCTTCGACAAGCTCAGGGACCGGGGTGGGCGCTCAGGGACCGGGGTGGGCGCTCAGGGACCGGGGTGGGCGCTCAGGGACCGGGGTGGGCGCTCAAGGACCGGGATGGGCGCTCAGGGACCGGGGTGGGACTCAGCGGGTGCGGAAGAGACCGGCGCGCTGGGCCGCGGCGATCGCCGCCGAGCGGTTCGACACGTCGAGCTTCGTGTAGATGTGGGCGAGGTGCGACTTCACCGTCGTCTCCCCGACGTGCAGTCGCCCGGCGATCTCCAGGTTGGTGAGCCCCTCGGCCGCCCGCGCGAGCACCTCGATCTCCCGCGCGCTCAGCGCCTGTTGCGGTGCGCTCACCCGAGCGACCAGCCGGGTCGCCACGGCCGGCCCGAGCACCGAGTTCCCGCCGGCCGCCGAGCGGATGCCGTCGATGAGGTCCTCCGGGGCGGCGTCCTTCAGCAGGTACCCCGCGGCCCCGGCTTCGATCGCGCCGAGGATGTCGGCGTCGGAGTCGTAGTTCGTGAGCACGAGGACCGACGGACCCCCCGGCAGCGACGCGATCTCCCTCGTCGCATCGATCCCCGTCGGACCGTCGCCGAAGCTCAGGTCCATGAGGACGAGGTCGGCGCCGGGTGCGGCGGCCACGGCCTCGGCTGCGGTCGCCGCGGTCCCGATCACCTCGATGTCGGCGATCGGCGCGAGCACCGCGAGGAGTCCGGCTCGGACGATCGGGTGGTCGTCCGCCACCACGACCCGGACGACCTGCGGCTCCCCGGCATCCGTCGCATCGTCACGCATGGGCGGCCCCCTCCGCTCCTGGTGCCGCGAACCGCACGGTGATGGTCGTGCCGGCGCCCGGTGCGCTGCGCACCTCGACCTCGCCACCCAGTTCGGTGATGCGACGGCGCATGGACATCATGCCGAACGAACCGCCCGCGGTGCGCTCGGCGACCCTCGCAGGATCGAACCCCACCCCGTCGTCGTCAATGTCGAGGATGACCTCCTCATCGAGGTAGGTGAGGGTGACGTCCGCCCGGCTCGCTCCGGCATGCCGGACGACGTTCGCGAGACTGCTCTGCGCAGCCCGGAGGAGCGCGGTGGTCACCGGCGTGCCGAGGACGAACGCATCGCCGGTGACCGTCGTGGAGACCGGCGTGCCGCTCTGGGCGGTCGTCGTCTCGGCGAGCCGCCCGAGCGCGTCCGCGATCGTCGCGCCAACCAACGCCGGCGGGCTCAGCTCGTCGATGAGGCTGCGCGTCTCGGCGAGGGCCGTCGCCGCGGCATCCCGGGCCAGCCCGATGTGCGAGCGCAGCTGCTCCGTGCCCGGCTGCTCGACGGCGGAGCGTTCGGCCGCGTGCAGGAGCAGCTGGATGCTCGACAGGGCCTGGGCGACCGTGTCGTGGAGGTCCGCGGCGAGGCGCTCGCGCTCCGCCAGCTTGCCCGCCTGCCGACCCCGCTCGGCGAGCTCCTCGCGTGCTGCGACGAGCTCGGCGATGAGCCGCTCCCGCTCGGCCGCCTCCCGGGCCAGCGCCTCGTAGCCGAGTCCGATCGCGACGGCCACGGCCGCACCGACGAGCGGCCCGACCACTCCCCCGACGCTGAAGCCGGCGTGCAGGCCGATCGCGACGACCGCGGCGATGGTGGCGATCACGACGGCGGGCACCGCGACGGCCCTGGGGAGGAGGTGCAGATAGAGGAAGAACAACGGGAAGACGAGGTAGGCGGCATCCGGGCTGAGCAGGACGAGGACCACCCACTCGATGCTGAGCACCACCAACCAGGCGAGGACGGACAGCCGACCTCGACGGACGCCCGCCGACACGGTGGCGCGGTCGGTCCCTCCGCTGGCGGCCACCGCTCGGCGGACCCGACCGCCGAGGATCGTGCCAGCGGCGTAGGTGAGCAGCATGACGACGGCGAGGACGATCGCCGCGAGGGCCGTTTGGCCACCGACCGAGACGGATCGCGCGATCACGAGCACGATGAGTGCGGTGACGAGGCCGTGGAGGCCGAGCTGCAGGCCGGTGAACACGGGGCTGAGTGCCGAGTGCTTCATCCGCCCAGCGTACGGCGGGGATCGTCCTCGCGAATCATCAGAAAGGTGGAACGTCGCCTCCACCTGACCGCGCCGGAGGACCGTCCCGTCCGACGATGCCCGGCGTCGGCGACGCGACGAGGCTGGAATCCTGCCGCACCACGGAGACGCCGTCGGGCGGCTGACAAGGAGTCCCCATGTTCGTCGCCTGGCGCGACATGCGCTTCGCCACCGGTCGCTTCGTGCTGATCGGGGCGGTCGTCGCCCTCATCACCCTGCTCGTCGGATTCCTCAGCGGCCTCACCGCTGGACTGGCGAACCAGAACATCTCGGCGATCACCGGGCTGGGTGCGTCGAGCCTCGTCCTCGCGGCCCCGGCGGACGGCGAGCAGGCGACGTTCGCGGACTCCGCGATCGACGCGGACGCGGCGACGACGTGGGCTGCGGTCCCCGGGGTGGACGGTGTCCAGGAACTCGGCATCAGCCAGACGCGGATGACCACTGAGGATGCGCGCACCTCCGTGGCACTGTTCGGGATCAGTGGTGACGCCGTCGCGGGTCGCGCCGCCGACGTGCCCGCCGACGGGACCGCCCGCCTGAGTCGGACCGCCGCGGAGGCCCTCCACGTCTCCCGAGGCGACACCGTCTCGATCGGTGGCAGCGAACTCGAGGTCGGTTCGGTCGTCGACGACCAGTGGTACAGCCACACCCCGGTCGTCTGGACGAGCCTGTCCGAGTGGCGGTCGCTGCAGGCCGCGCAAGGGTCGCCCGGCGACGGAGCGACCGCGCTCGCCATCTCCGGGAACCCGAGCGCCGATGCGGTGGCGGGAGCGGAGCAGGCCACCGGCACGGTGTCGAAGGACGTCCTGTCGTCCCTGCTCGCAATCGGCTCGTTCCGCTCGGAGATCGGATCGCTCCTCCTCATGGTCGCCATGCTGTTCGGGATCTCCGCGCTCGTCATCGGAGCCTTCTTCACGGTGTGGACCATGCAGCGCGCGGGCGACGTGGCGATCCTCAAAGCGCTGGGGGCGACGACCCGTCGACTCTCGCTGGATGCCCTCGGCCAGGCGCTCGTCCTCCTCGTCCTCGGGGTCGGGCTCGGCATCGGCATCACCGCCGCACTCGGTTCCGCGGCGGGCACAGCGCTGCCCTTCGTGCTCAGCCCACTGACGACGCTCGTGCCCGGGGTGATCATGATCGCCCTCGGCCTGATCGGCGCCGCGTTCGCCCTGCGGTCGATCCTCTCGGCCGACCCGCTGACCGCGCTCGGCGGCAACCGGTGAACGCGTCCGACCTCCCTGCCCCCTTCCTCGCACCCACCCTCGTCACCATCGGAGTCTCCGCATGATCTCGCTCACCGACGTCACCCTCACCTTCCCCGACGGCGACCACCGCGTCACCGCCGTCGACCGCGCGACCCTCACCGTCCCGGCCGGGACCGTGACCGCGCTCACCGGGCCGTCGGGCTCCGGGAAGTCGAGTGTGCTCGCCGTCGCGGCCGGCCTGATCCGGCCCGACAGCGGCCTCGTGGAGGTGGCCGGGGTCGACGTCACCTCCCTCGACCGCCGTGCGGCCACCGACTTCCGCCGTACGAGGCTCGGCATCGTGTTCCAGCAGGCCAACCTGCTGCCGTCGCTCACGGCCCTCGAGCAGCTGTGCGTCCTCGGGACGCTCGGCGGCCGCGCATCGCGGGCCGACCGGACGCGCACCCGCGAACGGGCCGCGATGCTGCTCGCCGCGGTCGGTCTCGCCGACCAGGCCGGCAAGCGGCCGCATCAGCTCTCGGGTGGTCAGCGGCAGCGGGTCAACATCGCGCGCGCCCTCATGAACGAGCCCGATGCGCTCGTCGTGGATGAGCCGACCAGTGCGCTCGACCACGAGCGCGGGTCCGCGATCATCGAGCTCATCCTCGAACTCACCGCGACCTCGGGCGCCGCGACGCTGCTGGTCACCCACGATCGGAGCCACCTCGACCGCATGGACCAGGTGCTCGTCATGGAGGACGGTCGGCTCAGCGCCGCCGCCGACGCGCTGGCCCTGCGGTCCTGAGGTCCACCGTCGCCCGGCGGTAGGGTGAGGTCACGTCGAGAGAGGACCGCCATGCGCCGTGCGACCCGTGGGCTGACCGTGATCGCGATCGTCGGCGCCGTGCTCGGCACGAGTGCCTGCACCAGTGGCGCGGACTCGCCCTCCGGTCAGAGCTCCGCGAGCGAGGCCGGCGTGATCGCACCCGTCATCGTGCAGCTCGTCGATCAGGACGGCCGCACCATCACCGTCGGCCTCGACAACGTGGTGGACCTCGTCGCCGTCGATCCAACCGTCTGGTCCGCGGAGGTCGAGGATCCGTCGATCGCGGAGTACGTGCCGGGCGGATCCCGCGGCGGCGCGTCGTTCAACCCCGGTCTGCAGCCGCTCGAGGTCGGGAGCACGACGGTGACGCTGACGAACAGCTCCGACGATTCGACCGTCGTCCTCACGCTCGAGGTCGTCGACCGGTCCTGAGCCGGTGACGCTCCGACGCCCGACCCGGTCCCTGAGCCTGTCGAAGGGCGCACTCCAACCGGTCCCTGAGCCTGCCGAAGGGCGCCACGGCTGCATCTCGACAAGCTCGGTGACCGGTCGAACAGCGCTCAGCTGTCGAGGTAGCGGCACAGGTAGGCGAGGCGGGTCACTCGTCGAGACCCAACAATCCGGCAGCGACATCTCCTCAGCTAGCCTGAAACCCAGACGGTGGTGCGTTGACCGGTTCAGACCGCCATCATTTCTGAGCGCAAACGGCCGGGTCAACGACTAGCTTTCCCTCCACGGCCTGCGCTGGCGTTGCAACTCCCGAGACGGCGGTTATGCCAGGACCGGTACGTCACGCCGCACAAACCGCAGCGCTCCCAGACCCAGCGTCGCGATGGCCCAGCCGAGAAGGGCTAGCATCCCGGGGCCTATCCCAACTGAGTAGGACAGTGCTGCGCCCTCGAACATCCCTGGGCCACGCACGGCATCCGCGAGCACACCGAAGGGGAGGTAGTTCACAAACGTCACCCCGCCCGTCAGCACTGCGGAGAGTGGGCGGAGGCTCGATTCCACGATGAGCGCGCCGAAGATGATGATGACGCCACCGAGTACGCGTGGATATCAGCCTGTCTTGGAGTAACTCCCGCGTAATCGCAGCGGTCGACGGCGCGAGTCACGCCCGCCTCATCCGCAGAACGGCGGACACTGCGATACCCCCAAACACCAGCACGACCCCGCCGGATGCGACGAAGACAGCCGCTGCGGGGACAGCCAGTGCGGCCACGAACACAGCGACGCCGACCAGGATCAACGCGACTCCGCCCAGACGAGACGCCGGCCCGAGCGCGGCACGGAAGGATTCTTCGACGGCGCTGAATGTCTCTCCATCCGGCCGCGCAAGAGGCAGGTATACCCCGAGGATCACAAGGAGCACTCCGGCTGCCGCGCCGACGATCGAGGTGACCGCTAGATCCTCGCCGGTCTGGAGGCTGACGAACACGACGTGCAGTGCCGGGAACAGCACACAGAGACCGATGACGAACGCGCCAAGCACGCGGGCGGACGCACGTCGACCGGACGCACTGGTGCGGCGGATGCCCGCCATGAGCTTCGCGTCAAGCGTCGGCGCGACCGCGAGCAGAACGGTCATCACGACGAGCACGATAGGCATCGCGACCGCCGTCACCTCACGGTTCACCACGCTCGTCCCATGACGACCGTCGGACTCCCGCGTCACTATCTGGGCAGCCATGTCTGGCCACCGGACGATGCTCCATGCGAGCATCCCGACGACCGCGATCGCCGCGATCACGAACACTGCGCGTGGGAGCCTCGCGCTCCGATCCTTGGTGACAGCGGTGGTCATCTTCGTTCCTCCTCTCGGCCGGACAGACCGTCCGTGCCGGTTGTCGATTTGTCCTCCACCGACGACGGTCCACGCAGCGCAGTGAGCAGCAGAATGGCCTCGTCGATCGCGGTGAGGTTGATGCGGTACTGGATCTCCGTCCCGCGTCGACGCGACACCACCAGCTCCGCGTCCCGAAGGGTGCGGAGATGGCCGGACAGTGTCGCCCCCGAGACGCCGACGGCCGCGGCAATGTCACCTACGCGGACGTAGTCGCGAGAACGGAGGTGCCTGAGGATCGCCTGACGTGTCGGATGCCCCAGAGCGGCGAACCTACCGCCTTCGTTATTTCGCGACATAGCGAAATAATAGCTGTGGGAGGCACCAAGCACCACCCGCCTCAACTACGCGGACGCTCTCCCGCCGATGCTGCGTCAGTGGATAGCGAGTCCTGCAACGACACGATGACGACGCAGTCGCCGTGAGGAACGTCGCACCATGCCGCCACGAAACGGAGATCTCAGAGGGGTTCGAACGAGAACATGAATAGGCTCCCTCGGCAATATCTCGTCAAGGGCGCAGACCTGCGCGAGTTCTCCATGGGTGACGTCGACGACATCGCCGATCGAATCGACACGCGGCCCCGTCCAGTACTCGCCTGGGCAACATCAGCCGAACTGTTTCTCCCACAGGTGCGCATTGAACGTCTGCACGCCCGAGGTCGTGGACTCCTGAAGCGCGGAGCGGTCCCCGCGTGGGCCGGCCACCGAGCTGCGCCGCGCGGAGCCTGTCGAAGGGCGCACCCACCCCGGTCCCTGAGCCTGTCGAAGGGCGCTCAGATGTTGAGGTAGCGGCAGAGGTACGCGGTGGTGACTTCGACCTCGACCTGGAAGCTGCTGCTCCCCGGGACACTGAACTGCGCGTCGGGCCCGAAGTCCTGCCAGGCACTCGTGTTCGGCAGCAGCACGCGGAGCTTGCCGGAGATCACGGACATCTCCTCGGCCTTGCCCGTGGTGAAGGTGTACTCCCCCGGCTCCATCACTCCGACGCTGGCCGACTCCGCACCGGGCTCATTCGTGGTGAAGCCGATCGACTTCACCTTGCCGTCGAAGTACTCGTTGCTCGTCAGCATCAGGGGCCTCTCGTCGTGGTCCGGGACCGCGGCGGCGGATCCGGCCTTCATCGTATCGGCTCGGCGAAGAACGCCTCCTCGTGCGCGGCCGAGGCCAGGAACGCCCGTCGCATCGTCTCCCGGCCGGCCTCGTCCGCACGAGCCGCCGCCCCGGCGACGATCTCGATCGCCCGGGCGTTCGCCATCGCGAAGGCGGGGTCGGCGTACGTGTCGAGCCACGCCGCGAAGGGGTGCTCCGCGTGCGATGCGCCGACGAGCCGTTCACCGAGATCCTGATAGATCCAGTAGCAGGGCAACACGGCGGCGACCACCCGCCCGTAGTCGCCGTCGACCGTCGCCGCGTGCAGGTGGTCGAGGTACGCCGCGGTCGTCGCCGACGGTTCCACGTCCATACCGCTGACGGCATACGTGCTGAGCCAGGTGCGGTGCAGCTCCATCTCGGCCTCGATGGAGCCCGCCGCACCGGTCGCCCAGAACACCTGCTCCTCGGCCGTCGGTGCCAGTGCACTCGCTCGCGCGAGGACCCGCGAGTAGGCCCGCAGGTAGATCGCGTCCTGCTGCAGGTACCAGGCGAACCGGGCCGGATCGAGGGTGCCGTCCGCGAGCGTCGTCACGAACGGCAGGTGGTCGATCCGGTCCCGCAGCTCGGCGATGTCCTCCCACCAGTCGGCGACGATGTCGGCACCGTCCTGCCGACCCGAAATCATCCCGTCCGACGCCCACAGCTCTGCGAAGTGACTGATCGGGCCGTTGCCCGAGCCGACCGCGAGCGAATCCCCGTGCCGGAGGCTCGACGTGAGCCACGCCTTCGCCTCGCCGAGGGCCTCGGTCCAGGATCCCGAACGGGCGACGAGGGTGGCCATCGCGCTCGACAGGGAGCACCCGGTTCCGTGGGTGTTCCGCGTGTCGACTCGAAGACCGTCGAACTCGACGAGTGATCGGTCGTCGCCCAGACCACCCGCGGCGTCGACCAGCGCATCCGGGCACGCGGTCGTCCCCGTCAGGTGCCCGCCCTTCACGAGCACGATCACGCCCGCTTGCACCGAGACCCGTTCCGCCTGGGCGAGTGCGTCGGCCCAGCTCGTCGCCACCGGCTCGTCCGCGAGGACGGCGAGCTCCGGCAGGTTCGGGGTCACGAGGTCGACGCGCGGGAGGAGCGCGCGCATGGCCGCTTCGGCGTCGCGGCGGAGGAGACGGTCGCCGCTCGTCGCCACCATCACCGGGTCGAGGACGACGGGTCCGGTCACCGTCTCCTGCAGCCAGGTCGACACGGTGTCGATGATCGCGACATCGCCCAGCATCCCGATCTTGACCGCGTCGATCACCACGTCATCCGCGACCGCGTCCAGCTGCTCGCGGAGGAACCCGACGGGCGGGGTGTGCACGGATCGGACGCCCCGGGTGTTCTGCGCGACGAGCGCGGTGACGACCGCCATGCCGTATCCGCCGTTCGCGGCGATGCTCTTGAGGTCGGCCTGGATCCCGGCACCGCCGGTCGGGTCGGTGCCGGCGATGCTCAGCACCCGCGGTGTGTCCCGGACCGCGACAGGTCGTCGACCGCGCACCCGGTCCGAGCTCGACGACGCCGGCGCCGTCGTCTCTTTCACGGCGCTCATGCCGAGACCTCAATCCAGGCGCTGTGGAACGCCCGGGCGGCGGCCGCCGGATCGTCGGCGGCGCAGATGGCGGAGACGACGGCGAGACCAGCGGCACCGGCAGCGTGGAGCTCGACCGTGTCCTCCAGTGACACCCCACCGATCGCGACGCACGGGAGCGGGGTCGCGGCGGCGATCGCGGCGAACCCCTCCATGCCCAGCGGCTCCGGGTGGTCCGGCTTGGTCGTCGTCGGGCGGATGACGCCGACGCCGAGGTAGTCGACCGTCCCGAGTGGCAGCGCTGCGACCGCGTCGAGGTGCGCCGAGGTGTTCGCCGTCAGTCCCACGACGGCGGCCTGACCCACGATGCGACGCACGGCGTCGACCGGGAGATCGCTCTGACCCACGTGGACGCCGTGGACGACGGCGCCGGCGGAACGGGCGGCGAGGAACACGTCCACCCGATCGTCGACGAGGAGCAGCGCCCGCCCGGCGACGACCTCCGCCGCACGCACGGTCAGGTCGAACAACTCTCGCGCCGACGCGGTCTTCTCCCGCAGCTGGACCGCGGTCACCCCGCCGTCGACGGCCCGGCGCACGACGTCGAGGACACCGCGATCCCCGCTGGCCGAAGCATCCGTGACGAGGTAGGTGGCGATACCGCGGCGCACGAGCTCGGCGTGCGAACGGGCCGCGAGGACCCGGTCCGCGGTGGTCGAGGCGCTCACGCGATCACCGCCAGGCTGCGGACGGTGTCGGCATCGAGGAGGTGGAGGTGGTCGAGGAAGGCGAGAGCGAAGGACCCGGGGCCACGGCTCTCCGCAGCCGCCAGCTGCGCGGCGACCGTGTACGCGGTGGTCGCCGCGACCGTCGTCAGCAGCCGGTCGTCGTCGAGTGACGCGAAGGCGGCGAGTACGGCACCGAGGGCACAGCCACCGCCCGTCACGAGGGTGAGCCAGGCGTGCCCGTTCGAGCAGCGGACGATGCGCTCACCGTCGGTGATGACGTCCGTCGGGCCGGAGATCGCGACGACGGCACCCGAGGCGCGGGCGATCGCGGTGGCCGCCTCGATCGCGCTGTCGACCGAGTCGGTGCTGTCGACGCCGCGCCCGCCGGCGCCCAGTCCGGCGAGCGCGATGATCTCGCTGGCGTTGCCGCGCACGATCGTCGGCCTGAGGGCGAGGAGTTCAGTGGCGAGCGCCGTGCGCACCGGCAAGAAGCCGACGGCGACGGGGTCGAGCACCCATGGAGTGCCGGCCTCGTTCGCGGCGGTGGCGGCCTCGACCATGGCCTCGCGCTGCTCAGCCTGCGGCGTCCCGAGGTTGAGGAGCACGCCGGAGGCGATGCGGGCGAACGGTCCGGCCTCGGTGGGGATGTCGGTCATCGCCGGGGCGGCGCCGATGGCAAGCAGGACGTTCGCCGTGAAGTTCGTCACCACGGCGTTCGTGATCGATTGGACGAGCGGCGTGCGCTCGCGCAGGCGGTCGAGGAGGTCCCCGGACGCGCTCGCGAACTCGCCGACGGACGAGTCGTCGGTGGACGGGTGGGCAGACTGCTGCGGTGTGCGAATGCTCATTCGCGACATCCCTTCGCTCGGACTAACGAGATCAGGTTCGACGGGTGTGTTCTCAGCCGATCGTCGTGGGATCGGCACCCCGTGTCACTCGCGACCACCCTAGCGGGTCGGCCCGGCTTCCCGTCCAGCGGGCGGGCGAGGATGATGGAGGGATGGACTTCTTCGAGCTGGTCACCATCGTCTTCGAGGTCGCCGGTGTCGGGGCGATGGTCGTGGGCTTCGTGATCGCCGTCACCCTCTCGGCCCGCCTGTGGTGGAGCACGCGCGACGGCGCACGGGCTTTCCGGATGCTGCGGGAGACGATCGGCTCGGTCATCCTGCTCGGGCTGGAGATCCTCGTGGCCGCCGACCTCGTGAAGACGGTCACGTCGACGCCGTCGCTGACCGACGCACTCGTCCTCGCGATCATCGTCGTCATCCGCACCCTGCTGAGCTTCTCCCTGCAGATCGAGATCGAGGGCACCCTCCCCTGGAGGCGCCTGGCGACGACCGGTCCACAGCTGTTCGACCGTGCCGTCAAGCGCGGTGGCGAACGCACGCGGCGTCGCGCCGAGGAGCAGGACGTGTCGACGTCAGCCGATCCGACACCGGCGCCGACGGTCGCGGCGCAGGCCGTCCCCGACGATGAGGACGGCTTCCCCGAGCTCCGCAGTCGCAGCTAGTGCGGCGCGGCTAGCGCGCCGCGGAGGTCGCCCAGGTGTCGCGGATGAGGTCGGGCAGCAGGCGCATGTCGTCGAAGACGTGGGTGCCGTCGCCGATGAGGCGCTCGGCGGGCGTCATGCCACCGGCGTAGGCGTAGACCGTCATGCCGGCCGCGCGGGCAGCCAGGACGCCGACGACGCTGTCCTCGATGACCGCGCACCGCTCGGGGGCCGTGTCGAAGTCGGCGGCGGCGTGCAGGAAGAGGTCGGGTGCGGGCTTGCCGACGGCGACGTCGGTCGCGCTGAAGATGCGCCCGTCGAAGCGGTCGTGGATGCCCACCTGCCCGAGGTTGCGGACGACGTCGTGCAGCATCCCGTTCGAGGCCACGCACAGCGGCACCCCGGTCGCAGCGATGCCGTCGAGGGCGTCGACGACCCCGTCGACCGCCTCGAGCTCGCGCTCGCAGATGCCGCGGAACATGTCGCTCCAGCGCTGGATCCAGTCGGCCTCGAGCGGCTTCCCGAGACGCTGCTCGACGAGCGTCGCGTAGGTCTCGAGCGAGGCGCCGACGAAGAGCTCCCGCACCTCGGCCTCGGTGTAGTCGCCGCCGACCTCGTTGAGCAGCTGGAGGTTCACCCGGACGGAGATGCGTTCCGTGTCGACGAGCGTGCCGTCGCAGTCGAAGATGACGAGGTCCGGATAGTCGACTGGCATGCTCCGAGCCTAAACGACACCGCCTGCGCTGTGGCCGTGCGCCCTCCGGCGGCGACCTCCGACGGCGACCTCCGACGGCGGTCGGCGTCATGGTCAGCGGGCCGCGCGGACGCCCTGTCGCTGCCAGGTGACGACCATGCGTCGCGCATACTGGGTCGCCGCGACGAAGTGGCCGAGGAGTCCCAGGAGGATCGCCACGAAGCCGACCCCGCCGAAGACCCGGTAGAGCGCCGACGCCGGATCCCCGCCGCCGAGCGCGAGGCCGATGAGCAGCGCGAAGAAGCCGACGAAGAGGAACACCGTCCGGATCTTGCCGGCGATGCTCACCGGCACCTCGGGCGTCCCGCGGAATGCGACGACGGCGACGAACGCGAGCAGGAGGTCGGGGACGATCATGACCACGAACACCTGCCACGGGATGATCTGCGCGATGGCGAACGACGCGGCGACCACGACCACGGTCAGACGGTCGGCGACCCCGTCGAGCCAGGTGCCGAGCGCGGAGACCGTGCCCATGCGGCGCGCGATCTGTCCGTCGGCGACGTCGCTCAGGAACACCACCGCACCGACGACGAGCGCAGCCCAGTAGGAGCCGGTGATCACGAGGGCGGCGAACACCGGGAGCAGGACGATTCGTCCCGCCGTGATCGCGTTCGGCAGGTTCCTCCAGTCGTCGTCGGAGAACAGCTGCGTGCGGAGGCGCGCGAGCGGTGTCTTCTCGTGCAGGGTCACCGGGATCATCGCCTCGTCGCCGGGGATCGCGGCACCACGGCGGAATCGGACGATCGCGATGACCGTCACCACCACGACGAGCGCGAACAGCAGCGCCCAGCCGGTGGCGCCGAGGTACTGGCGGACCGTGTCGAGCGTGGCGCGGACGAGGGAGCCGACGCCGACGTAGACGGCGGACCAGAGGAGGGAGCCCAGCAGCGATGCCGCGAGGAACGACCGGTAGGGCACGCGGGCGACCCCGGCGGCGGTCGGTGTCAGGCATCGGAGCACGGGGACGAGCCTCGTGAGGAAGACGGCCTGGGCCCCGCGCCGCTCGAGCGCCTCGACCGCGCGGTCCCAGCCGTGGACGCCGAGACGCCGGACGATGGCCGAGTCACGGAGGCGACCACCGGAACGCCGACCGAGGAGGTAGCCCAGCTGGTCCCCGAGCGACCCGCCGAGGGCGACCGCGAGGAATAGCACGAGGGCACCGGGGGCGGAGTCGAGCATGGCCGCGAGGAGGAGCACCACCGGTTCACCGGGGACGACGAGGCCGAGCCACAGGCCGGATTCGGCGGTCGTGAACAGGAGCCCGAGGAGCCAGATCAGCGGATCGGGCAGCGCCGTCGCGGCGTCGTTCACCCACCCGATGATGTCCACGGATCCCCGTTCAGCAGTGCGACCCGCACTCCTGGGTGGGGCGCGGCTCGCCCAAGTCTACGGACGAGCCGCGCCCTCCCATCCCCGAGGGGTCGTTCAAACGGTCATTCGCCGGACAGCTCGTCCCGATTCGCGCGTCGACGACGCAGGACGGCCGCGGTGACGACACCGGCGGCACCGAGCACGAAGAGCGCTCCGGCAGCGACGATCCACGGCATCGCGTCCGCGCCGGTCGAGGGCAGACGACCCGCGTTGCTCGGAACCGCGGGGTCGCTCGGAACGGCGGGGTCGCTCGGCGTCGCCGTTGGGACGGGCGGCACCGGAGCGACCTCGTCGGCGACGAGCACGAAGGTGGGCACCGTCTGGACCGCACCGTCCGTGCCGACGACGACGGTGGCGGTCGTGGTGCCACCCGCGGGCACCGAATACCCGGCCGGAACGGTCAGCGTGACCTCGTAGCTGCCCGGCGCCAGATCGGCGAGCCCGTAGGAGCCCTCGGCCGTCGTGGTCAGGGCGACCGGGCCGCCCGGCGTCGTCACCGTGACCGTCGCTGCGGGCACCGGGGCGTCGGTGTCCGTCCGGACGTCGCCGATGACGGTCCCGAGGCGGGCGAGCTCGAAGTCGACCGCGTCGAGATCGGTTCCGGCGAGCTCCTCCTCCCGGGTGGCCGCTCCGGAGACGACGTACCCCTCCGGGGCGACGACCGAGACCTCGTAGGAGCCAGCGGGCAGGAGCGGGAAGCGGTAGGAACCGTCGGCGGCCGTGACGGCGCTCTCGACCCCGTTCGGACCGTCGACGCTCACGGTGACACCGGCCACACCGACTCCACCGGACGTGATCACCCCGCCGAGACTGGGATTCGCGACGAGCACGAAGTCCTGCTCGGTGATGGGTGTCTCGCTCCCGACCGGGACCGTGAAGACGTTCGGCGGGCTCTGCACCGCGTAACCCGCGGGCGGCGTGATGACGACCGCGTGCTCGCCGACCGGCACGGTGTCGAAGAGGTAGTTCCCGTCGGTGTCGGTGGTGACGCTGCCCGCGCCGTCGATCGTGACCGTGGCTCCGACGATCGGCACACCGTCCGTGTCGAGCGCGGTGCCGGACACGGCGACGGGCACGATGTCACGGACGGTGAAGTCCGCGACGGCGTCGGCGTCCGTGAGGTCCGCGGCGGCTCGTGCGGGACCGTCGGCGATCTTGCCGGTCGGCGGGACGAGCTGCACCGTGTAGCCGTCGGTCGCGAAGTAGCCGGCGAAGGTGTAGGCGCCGCCACCAGCGGTCGTGGTCGACGCCACCACGCGACCGTCGCGGTCGATGAGGCGGACGCCGACGCCGTCCAGCGGGCCGGTGGTCTGGTCGGTCACGGTGCCGGTCACGTCACGCGCGATCGACGCGAACCACGCCTGGTAGACGGGCGCGCCCGACCGCTGCCGGAACGAGAAGGTGAGGCTGGAGATCGGGGCGGAGGGTTCGAACCACCCCGCCGCCCCGGCGGTGTCCTGGGCGGCGTCGTTGCCGCGGAGCACCTGCGTCGCCGGGTCCCAGGTGGGGACGTCCGTGGCGGAACCGGTGCAGGACGGCTTGCCGGCCAGACCGGGAGCGCAGTAGTTGAAGCCACCGTTGAACCCGAGCTCGTCAGGGGTGAGCGCGGAACCGTCGGGGCCGATCGCCGTCACGGTGACCTGGTCGGCGTCGATGTCGCCGAGGACGAACGTCCAGCCGGACGGCGGTGTCGGCGTCGCGAAGGAGTAGGTCGTGGTCGAGGGCGACGCCGCGTTGTTCGCCTTCGGCCGGAGGTTCAGGTAGGGCTGATCGCGGCTGCTGCCGTATTTCGCACCGACCGGGGTCGACGCCGCCAGCCAGGTCGAGGCGCCCGAGATGACGCCGACGCCGCCGCCACCGACCGAGTCGCTCGTCAACGCCGCGGTGAGGGCGGGCTGACCGGCCAGGGTCATCGTGCCCTGATACGACCCCGATGCACCGGAGAACGTGGGCCACGTCGCCCAGCTCGATGTGGTCGCGGCGGAGGCCGCCGGGACGGCTGCGGTGAGGGCGAGCGCGGAGGCTCCGAGCAGGGCGAGCACAGCGGCTCCGATGCGGCGGGTCATGGGCGTCAGGATAAACACACATCGGTCGCCCGCGGAAGCCCGGTGTCCCGTTTCCGAGGGTCAGCCGAAACCGTGGTATCGACGGCCGCGGCACCGCAGACCCATGGACCGGACGCGCAGGATCATCCCGCGGGAGGACGGGAGATCGGGCGCGCGGGCGACGCGCCCCGGCGGCGATCCGAGGAGGCTGGAACCATCAACCGATCAGCTCCGCACACCGCGGAGGAAGGAACCCCACCTCATGTCCGCCTCAGCCACCACCGAGTCCCCCACGATCTCGCCCGCCGAGGACGTGACCCTGGCAGACGCCCCGACCGAAGCGTTCGGCCCCGAGCCCCTCACCCAGGCCACGCCCGTGCAGGAGGTCGCGCCGACTCACCCGACGACCCCCGTGCCCCTCGCACCCGCACCTGCCCCGACGGCCGCCGACCGCGAGAGCTCGACCCAGACGCTGTCGATCATCGCGTTCGCCCTGTCGATCGCCGCGGTCGTCGCGCCGTCGTTCGTGCTCCTGCCGATCGCCTCGCTCGTGCTCGGCATCATCGCGCTCGCCCGCAAGCCGAAGTCGAAGGGCTTCGCCCTCACCGCCGTCATCATCTCCGGCACCATGCTGGCGCTCGCCCTGATCGTCGCAGCCGGTGCAGCCCTGCTGCTCGGGGCGTCGGTGATCAGCAGCGGCTACGCCGGCTGACCCGATCTCCCACCCGACGCCCGTCCGCTCCTCGAGCGGGCGGGCGTCGTGGTGTTGATTGTTACACAATCTTGCGGCAGGCTGTCCCCATGACCCGTTCGCCGACCGAAACCCAGACGACCGGCAACAGCACTGCCGCGGGGCGCCTGCCCGTCGCCGCCGCGATCCTCGCCGCCGTGTGCTTCGGGACGACGGGCACGGCTCACGCGCTCCTACCGATCGAGGTGGGCTCGGTCGCGTTCGGCGCCGCACGCATCGTCTTCGGCGGAGCGCTCCTCGTCCTCGTGTGGGCGGTATTCGCCCGCCGCTCGAGGTCCACTCCACCTCGGACCCGCGCAGCGGAACTCGGGAGGCCCGCGCTGGTCGTCGCCGTCGTCGTCGGCACGATCGGCGTCACCGCGTACCAGCCGCTCTTCTTCCTCGGCGTGGAGCGCAACGGTGTCGCGATCGGGACCCTCACCGCGCTCGGCTCCGCACCCGCCATCACCGGCCTCCTCGAATGGGCGATCCACCGACGGCGCCCGAGCGGCCGCTGGTTCCTGGCCACGATCGTCGCGGCAGCCGGCGTCGGCGTCCTGTCCGGGGTGACGGGCGGCGGGATCGGGACCGTCTCGGTGGACGGGTTGCTCGCGTCCATCGGAGCCGGAGCCTCCTACGCCCTGTACACGCTCTGCAGCAAGGCGCTCATCGAGCACGGATGGACACCGCTCGGCACCATGGCGGCGCTCTTCGGCGGAGCGGCGCTCGTCTCGGTGCCGATCCTCCTCGCCACCGAGACCGCCTGGATCCTCACCGTGCCCGGCGCCCTCGCGGTCGCGTGGCTCGCGCTCGTGAACACGGTGGCGGGGTACCTGCTGTTCGGCTACGCGCTCGGCGGGCTGCCCGCGTCTCGGGTCGCGACGCTCACGCTCTTCGAACCACTGACGGCGACGCTCCTCGGCATCCTGCTCCTCGGAGAGTCCTTCGGGCCGTCCACCGTCGTCGGTGCCGCGCTGCTCGTGACCGGACTCGGGATCCTCGTCCTACCGAAGCGCATCGACCGTCGCGAGGTCGCCCGATGACCGCGGTCGACGCCGTCGCGGACGCGCTGCGGGAGGACATCCTCGACGGACGGCTCGGCGCGGACGAGCCGTTGCGGGAGACCGCCCTCACCGCCCGGTTCGGCGTCAACCGGCACACCGTCCGAGCGGCGCTCCGGGCGCTCGCGGCGGAGCGCCTGGTCACGTTCGAGGCCTACCGCGGCGCCCGGGTGCGGTCGTTCAGCGATGCGGACGTGCTCGCCCTCATGGAGTACCGGACGGCGATCGAGGCCGAGGCGGTCCGGCTGCTGCGAACGCGTGCGGAGCCGTCGTCGCGCCCACCGACCTCGATCATCGCGGCGAACGACAGTCTCCGACGCATCTGCCTCGACCGACCCGGCGATCACCGCGCCATCGAGGTCGCGCACGCCGAGCTGCACCACGCGATCGTCGCCGCGGCCCGGAGCCCTCGACTGAGCGAGGCGCACGCCGGCCTGCTCGCCGAGCTCGGCCTGTTCATGGTGCAGCTCCGGAGCGTCCTCCCGCCCGAGGAACTCATCGACCAGCACGACCGACTCGTCGACGCCCTCAGCGGCGACCAGGGCGAGGCGGAGCTCCGCGCGCACCTCGCGCACTCGGCGGAGCAGCTCATCGCCCTGCGCCGGTCAGCCCCCTGAGCCGCCCCTTCCGATCCCTGAGCCGCCCCTTCCGGCCCCTGAGCCACCCCTTCCGCTCCCTGAGCTTGTCGAAGGGCACCTCGACAGGCTCGGTGACCGGATGGCGCTCGGTGACCGGATGGCGCTCGACGACAGGTCGGGCAGTCAGCCTCGCGTCGAGGTGACCGCCTCCGGGCGCGAGCCCGTGGCGTCGGCCGCCGGCCGGACCGCGAGGTGCTGCTCGGACGGGCCCGACCACGGCAGCGTCACGGTGAACGTGGTACCGGCGGATGACGAGGCGACCTCGATCGATCCTTCGTGGCCCTCGGCGATGGACAGCGCGATCGCCAGGCCGAGGCCCGTGCTGCCGGCGGCACGCGAGCGCGACGAGTCCGCCCGGGCGAACCGGTCGAAGAGTTCGGGGAGGAAGGCCTCGTCGATGCCGGGTCCGTCGTCGGCGATCGTCAGCGAGGCGCGCTGCGACTCGCCGGGACTCTTCGGTGCGCTGATGCGGGTGACCACGGAGGTGCCGGCCGGGGTGTGCACGGCGGCGTTCGACAGCAGGTTCACGACGAGCTGGTGCAAGCGCTCGCGGTCGCCGCGCACGATGATCGCGCGCTCCGGCACGTCGACCGACCAGTGGTGCGCCGGTGCCGAGACGGCCGCGTCGCTCACGGCGGCGGCGACGAGGTCGCTCAGGTCCACGTCGTCGAGGTGCAGGTCCTGGCCCTCGTCGAGACGCGCCAACAGGAGCAACTCACTGACGAGCGAACTCATCCGGGTCGCCTCCGACTCGATGCGGGCGAGCGCGTGCTCCGTCATGGGCGGGAGGTTCTCGCTGTCCTGGCGGGTGAGCTCGGCGTAGCCCTGGATCGCAGCGAGCGGCGTCCGGAGTTCGTGGCTCGCGTCGGTGACGAACCGGCGCATGCGCTTGTCGGTCGCGGCTCGGACGGCGAGTGCGCGGTCGACGTGGTCGATGAGGCCGTTGAGCGCCTCGCCCACCTTGCCGATCTCCGTCCGGGGATCCGTGTCGGCCTGATCGACCCGCACGTCGATCCCGGTGTCGCCACGCTCGAGTTGCAGGGTGGACACCTCCTCGGCGGCGGCGGCCACGCGGGACAACGGTCGGAGCCCGAGGCGGACCACGATGATCGCCCCGACGATGGTGACCGCGAGCGCGAGCACGGCGAGGATCGCGATGACGATCGCCTCCTGCTGCACGGCGGCACGCGGGGTGGCGAGCGAGACGCCGGCCACGAGGGTCTCGCCGTCGCCGTGGTCGAGGAACTCGAGCCGGTACCCGCCGAGCGACCCCAGCTCGATGTTCTGTCGCTCGGAGCTGTCGACCGCGACGGCCTCCTCGATGAGCGCCTTCGTCCGCACGTCGAGCGCCGTCGCGTTGGACTGGGTGAAACGCGCGGAGTCGACGACCCCACCGTCCGCGACGAGCGCGATGAGCGTGCCGGGCCCGTGGCCGACGTAGTCCACGAACGGCTTGACGTAGCCGGGCTCACCGCGCGTGGCATCGGGGTCCACCACCGCTCCGGCACCGGCCTGCTGATCGTGGAACTTCACCACGGAGTGCTCGAAGGCCTCCATCGACCCGGTGAGCTGGGTGTCGACGACGGCGGTGACCGACCCTTCGACCGTGACGATCGTCAGGATGCCCGACACCGCGAGGACCGCTGCGATGACCGCCGCGATGCCCGTCACCAACCGTCGCTGCAGCGTCCACGGGTGCCGCCGGTCCGCCCGAGGCGTCGGCACGCCCGCAGTCGGAACCGATGCGGTGCTCATTCGACCGGCCGCAGCACGTATCCGACACCGCGGACGGTGTGGATCATCGGCGCACGGTCGGCGTCGATCTTCTTGCGGAGGTAGGAGACGTAGAGGTCGACGATGCTGGCCTTGCCGGCGAAGTCGTAGTTCCACACGCGGTCGAGGATCTGGGCACGACTCAGCACGCGCTTCGGATTGCGCATGAAGTAGCGCAGCAGTTCGAACTCGGTCGTGGTGAGCGCCACCGGCTCGCCGTCACGGCTCACCTCGTAGCTGCGCTCGTCGAGGAAGAGCCCGCCGATCGTGATGCGGGAGTCGTCGTCGGACACGACGTGCGCGGTGCGGCGGAGGAGACCGCGGAGACGGGCCACGAGCTCCTCCAGCGAGAACGGCTTCGTCATGTAGTCGTCGCCGCCGGCGGTGAGTCCCATGATGCGGTCGTCCACCGAGTCGCGAGCGGTGAGGAACAGGGTCGGGGTGCCCGATTCCGGCTCCCCCTGCGAGAAGCTGCGGAGCTGACGGAGGACGCTCAGCCCGTCCATGTCGGGCAGCATGATGTCGAGGACAACGACGTCCGGACGTTCCGTGCGGTAGCGCTGGACGGCCTCGCGACCGTTGGTGGCGACGTCCACGACCCACCCCTCATAGCCGAGGGCCAGGCTCACGAGGTCGGTCAGGACCGCTTCGTCGTCGACGAGGAGGACGCGGATGGGTGAACCGTCGGCCCGGTACATCCGCGGTAGCTTGGCGAGGACCGCCCGGCGGCGCCCCGAGTCGACGATCTGCGTTGGCAGGTCGGAGGGCATGGGTCGATTATCCGTCGTCGAGCTGCGAGGCGCGGGAACGACGGGCGATTCATAGAGGCCTCATATCTTTTCAGGCCGAGCCCATGGGTGCGGTGCCTACCGTGGAGGGCATGACCCGAGCAGAGCCCCTGGGCACGTCGTTCGCCCCCCGCCGTCGTCGGACGGCCGGAGCGACGGCCGAGCCTGCGGACCGGATCCGGAGCGGCCTCGCCGCCGCCGTCCGTGCTCTGCGTCCCCTGTTCCCGGCAGGTGTCTCACGTCCTCGATTCCTCCGCGGGCCGCGGATCGAGGCTCCCGTCGACGCGCACCCGATCAGCACCGACCGTCTCGTCCTGCGTCGCCACCGGTTGGAGGACGCCGAGGCCTGGTACCGCATCCAGTCCACACCGGCGGTCGTCGAGCACCTGCCGTGGCCCGTCCGCGACCGCGAGGCGTCCCGTGAGCACCTGCGCCACCGCGTCCGGCACCACCGCCTCTGGCAGTCGGGCGACTTCCTCGCCCTGGCCGTGGAGCACGACGGGCGGCTCGCCGGCGATGTCTCCCTGCATCTTCGGGAGGTCCACCCCGCCGAGCGCTCGGTCGAGATCGGATGGGTCCTCGACCCCGCCGTCGGCGGACGCGGTCTCGCGAGCGAGGCCTCCGAGGCGATGATCGACCTGGCCTTCCGCGAGCTCGGGGCGAAGACCGTCACAGCCGTCATCGAGCCGGAGAACACCAGATCCATCGCCCTCGCCGAGCGGCTCGGCTTCCTGCGGGCGACCGCGCCGCGCCGGTCGTCGAGCATCACCTTCGCGATCACGCCCTCACTCCTCGCCGCACGTCGTGCAGAACGCGTCGAAGCCACGCACACGGGGTCCACCGTCACGCGCCCCTGATGGCCGGCGTCCCGATCGCCGAACCTGCCGGGGCTGAGTCTCCCCCACTCCAGCCTCGGCAGGTTCAGCCGTCGGGACGCCGGCGACGTGCGTCCCTCGTGTCACACGTCCACAACTCAGGTGCCCCCGGCGCGTCGCCTCCGGCTGCCGCCCGAGGGCGCCGACCCGCCCGTAGCGTCCTGAGTTGTGAGCAGTCCAGGGTTCCGGTCGGTTCCAATATCCTATAGGATTATCGCGATGTGCCGGCTTGCGCCGGATCGACGGACTCGATGACGAGGAGATGCAGATGACCAGGCTCTGGAACCGACCGGCCGACTTCGCGGACGAGATGGTGGACGGCTTCGTCCGCGCCAACGGACGCTGGGTACGCAAGGTCTCCGGCGGGGTGTCGCGCTCCACGAAGTCCGCGGAACCGGAGGTCGCCCTCGTGATCGGTGGCGGCTCCGGGCACTACCCCGCCTTCGCCGGCCTCGTCGGACCGGGACTCGCCCACGGTGCGGCCATGGGCAACCTCTTCGCGTCGCCGTCCGCACACCAGGTGGAGAGCGTCGTCCGCGCGAGCGAACAGGGTCGCGGCGTCCTCCTCAGCTACGGCAACTACGCCGGTGACGTCCTGCACTTCACCGCGGCGCAGGACGCCGTGAAGGCCGACGGCATCGACTGCCGCACCGTCACCGTGACCGACGACATCTTCAGCGCCCCGCCCACCGAACTCGAGAAGCGGCGCGGGATCGCGGGCGACCTCACCGTCTTCAAGGTCGCTGGCGGTGCGGCATCGGGTGGATACTCCATCGACGACGTCGAGCGCGTGGCGATCCTCGCCAACGCCCGCACCCGTTCGATGGGCGTCGCGTTCTCCGGGTGCACGCTGCCCGGTGCCGACGAGCCGTTGTTCTCCGTGCCGGAGGGACGGATGGCCGTCGGGCTCGGCATCCACGGCGAGCCCGGTATCGACGAGACCGACATCCCCTCCGCCGACGGCTTGGCGGAGTTGTTCGTGCACCACCTCCTGAACGAGGCCGAGATCCCGGACGGCGTCACGCCGAACGGCGCACGCGTCGTCCCGATCCTCAACGGCCTCGGCTCCGTGAAGTCGGAGGAGTTGTTCGTCGTCTACGACCGCATCGCCTCCCTACTGGAGGACGCCGGGATCACCCTCGTCGATCCGCAGGTCGGTGAGTTCTGCACGAGCTTCGACATGGCCGGCGTCTCGCTCACCCTGCTCTGGGTGGACGAGGAGCTGGAGCGACTGTGGAGTGCCGCTGCGGACACGCCCGCGTTCCGCACGGGCGCCGTCGACTCCGGCGCGCTCGAGACCGTCGCCGCCGACGACACCGAGGACGTCGCCTTCGTCGTGCCGGACGCCTCGCCCGAGTCGCAGGAGTCGGCAGCCGTCGTGGCCGACGCGATCTCCGCGATCCAGGAGCTCCTCGCGGAGCACGCGGACGAGCTGGGACGCCTCGACGCCATCGTCGGCGACGGCGACCACGGCATCGGCATGGACCGCGGGGCGACCGCTGCCGCCACCGAGGCCGAGCGCCTGCGTGAGGCCGGTGCCGGCGTCGCGACGCTGCTCGACCGCTCGGGCGACGCCTGGTCCGACCGCGCCGGTGGCACCTCGGGCGCTCTGTGGGGCGTCATGCTCCGCACCCTCGGCGAGCGCCTCGGCGACGCCGAACGCCCGACCGCCACCGCCGTGAGCGAGGGCGTGACCGCAGCGAAGGACGCCGTCATGCGCTATGGCAAGGCCTCCGTCGGCGACAAGACGCTCGTCGACGCCCTCGTCCCGTTCGCCGACACGCTCGCAGAACGCGTCGCCGCCGGCGACGACCTCTCCACCGCCTGGACCACCGCGGCGGCGGCAGCAACCGCTGCGGCACACGACACGGCCGGTCTCATGCCCGGCATGGGTCGCGCCCGCTCGCACGGCTCGAAGGCCGTCGGCGTCGAGGACCCGGGAGCCGTCTCCCTCGCCCTCATCGTCGAGCGTGTCGGTACCCTGCTCGCCGAGCGCTGACGCCCGATCCCCCGAAGCGACACACCGGTCCCTGAGCTTGTCGAAGGGCCACCCGCTCCAGCAACGAAAGGCACACCATGACCCGCACCTGGCGAATCGTCATCGGCTCCGATGACGCCGGTTACGACTACAAGGAGATCCTCAAGCGCGACCTCGAGGCGAGCGACCTGGTCGCCTCCGTGGTCGATGTCGGGGTCGACGCCGACGGCCACACCAACTACCCGACCGTCGCGGTGACCGCGGCCGAGATCGTCGCCCGCGGCGAGGCCGACCGCGCGCTGCTCATCTGCGGCACGGGCCTCGGCGTCGCGATCGCGGCCAACAAGGTCCAGGGCATCCGAGCCGTCACCGCGCACGACGGCTTCTCCGTCGAACGCGGGGTGCTCTCGAACGACGCCCAAGTGCTCTGCATGGGCCAGCGGGTCGTCGGCATCGAACTCGCCCGCCGCAACGTGCGCGAGTGGCTCACCTACGAGTTCGACGCCTCGAGCGCGTCGAACGACAAGGTGCAGGAGATCAGCGCGTACGAAGCGTCCTGATGTCAGGACGTCCCAGACTCGTCGGCGTGAGCCTGAAGATGTACTTCGGGCACGCGCAGACGCTCGGCTGGTGCTCGGTCGTCGCGGGGGTGTCGGCCGAGCACCACGCACTCCGATCCGGCGCGGCGGAGCTGTTCGTCATCCCCGGATACCTCTCTGTGACCGGCGCGGTCGAGCGGCTCCGCGGCGTCGCGTCCGTGGGCGCTCAGGACCTCGCGACCGAGGACACCGGGGCCTTCACCGGCGAGGTGAGCGGCGCCGAACTCCGTGAGGTCGGCTGCGAGGTCGTCGAGGTCGGGCACGCGGAGCGGCGCCGACTGTTCGGTGAGACGCCCGACGTCGTCCGCGCGAAGACGACCGCCGCGCTCCGCAACGGTCTCGCGCCGGTACTGTGCATCGGCGAGGCGGAGCACGGAGACGCCGAGGTGGCGGCCGCGGAGTGCGTCGCACAGCTCGACGACGCCCTGGCAGGGGCGGTCGCCGCCGGGATCGTGGGCCGCGTCATCGTCGCCTACGAACCACACTGGGCCATCGGCGCCACCGAGGCCGCGAGTCCAGCCCACATCCGCACGGTGTGCCTCCGGCTGCGCGGCCACCTCGACGCGTTCGCCGCGGCCGGGCACATCGAGACCTCCTCGGCCGTCATCTACGGCGGGAGCGCCGGACCCGGCCTGCTGACCACGATCGGCGACGCGGTCGACGGGGTCTTCCTCGGCCGCTTCGCCCACGATCCGGCAGCCCTCTCGCTGGTGCTCGACGAGGTGGCCGGCCTCGACCGCGCGGGCTCCGACCTGCCGCGATGACGCCTGGAGGCCCCGTAAACTGGTCCTCGACGATCATCGCGGCCGCTCGACCGGAGGTTCCCCTCCGTGACGACGCCTCGAGCACACCCTTCGGAGGCTGCCGTGGTTGATGCCGTCTTCCCGCTCGGCGCCTCCTCCTCGCTCGAACGCCGCGGTCTGCGCGACCGCGTCTACGAGCTGGTGCTCGACATGCTCCTGAGCTCCGGTATCGAACCGGGTGCCCGCCTGTCGATCGACGCCATCGCCCGCGACCTCGACGTCTCGCCGACGCCGGTCCGCGAGGCGCTCGTCCAGCTGGAGCGCACCGGGCTCGTCACCCGGGTCACCCACAAGGGCTACCGGGTGGCACCGCCGCTCGCCGACGACCAGCTCGAGTCGCTGTTCGACGCCCGCATCGTGCTCGAGAGCGGCGCCACCGCGCTGGCCGCCGCCCACGCCGACGAGCTCGTCCCGGCCCTCGAGGTCGCCCTCGCTCAGCACGTCGAGATGACCGCCAGGGTGCGCGCCGCGGCGTCGGCCGGCGAGATCCCCGTCGCACTCCTCCGCGAGTACTTCGCGGTCGACTGGAACTTCCACCACCTCATCTTCGAGGGCACCCGCAACCCCTTCCTCCTCGACATGTCCGAGGGCATCTCCACCCGCGTGCACCGCATGCGCCAGACGGTCGAGACGGGCGTCACCGACGCCGACCAAGCGGTCGTCGAACATCGAGCCATCCTCGACGCGTTCGCCGACGGCCCCGAGGCCGCCGCGGCGGCCATGCGCTCGCACATCGAGCTCGTGCGCACCCGCGCCCGCAGCGACGCCGAGCACTGAGCCGCCCTTCGACAGGCTCAGGGACCGAGTCCTCCGGTCCCCGAGCCGCCCAGCTTCGGTCCCCGAGCCGCCCTGTTCCGGTCCCTGAGCCTGTCGAAGGGCGCAGAACGGGGCCGACCGCCTGAGCGATCGACCCCGTCCGGGTGTTGCGTCGTGACTAGTGCGCCGTGCGGTTCGCCGTCGTCTCGAGCAGCTCGTCCGCCTTCGCCCCACGGAAGAACCGGGTGCAGTAGAGCATCGCGGCCGCGAGGAAGGCGAACACCCCGAGCGAGACCACACCCCACACACCGCTGTCGGTCGGCACGCTCTCGTTGATCCCGGTGCGCATGATCGGTGCCACGAAGCCGCCGAGGTTACCGAGCGAGTTGATGAGACCGATGCCGGCCGCGGCGGCCGTTCCGGTGAGGAACGCCGTCGGGTAGGCCCACGTGATCGGCCCGACCGAGAGGAAGCTCGCCACGGCGATCGTGATGAACAGGATGCCGAGGATGGGCTGGTTGTTCGCGCCCGCCCAAGCCGACGCCAGGATGAAGACGCCGGTCGAGATGTAGAACCACGTGCCCCAGGTGCGACGACGGACGACCGTGTTCGCGTTCCGTCCCACGTAGTAGCAGGCGAAGAGGCCGACGAGCCACGGGATGGCCGCCACGAGGCCGACCTGCCAGCCGACGTCCTGACCGATGAGGTTCGAGACCTGCTGCGGGAGGTAGAACGTCGTGCCGTAGACCGCGATCTGCAGGCAGAAGTAGATGATGGTGAAGTACCACACCTTCCAACTCGTCATCGCCTTCGCGATACCGGTCGGTCCGTCCGACTGCCGCACGGTGTCCTCGCGTTCCATCGCGGCCGTCAACGAGTCCTTCTCCTGTTGGTCCAGCCATTTCGCCTGTTGAGGCGAATTGGTGAGGAAGTAGAGCGCTGCGAAGCCGGCAAGGACCGCGAGCATGCCCTCGGCGAAGAACATCACCTGCCAGCCATGCCACGGGGTCAGGGCGTCGCCGAAGCTGATGAGGCCACCACTCAGCGGGGCGCCGAGCATCTGTGAGAACGGCTGCGCCAGGTAGAAGATCGAGAACATCTGGACACGGACCTTGTTCGGGAACCACTCCGACAGGAACATGATGACGCCGGGGAAGAGCCCGGCCTCGGTCACGCCGAGCAGGAACCGCAGGACGATGAACATCGTGTCGTTCGTCGTGAAGGCGAACAGGGCGGCGACGATGCCCCAGGTCACCGCGATGCGGGCGAGCCAGAACCGGGCGCCGAACTTCTTCAGCAGCAGGTTGCTCGGGATCTCGAAGATCGCGTAGCCGATGAAGAAGATGCCGGCACCGAGGGCGAAGGCACCGTTCGAGATGCCGCGGTCGACGCTGAGCGCCTCCTCGGCGAAGCCGACGTTCGTGCGGTCCAGGAACGCGACGAAGTACAGGATGACGAGCATCGGCATGAGGTGCTTCGACGCCTTGCGGATCGCCGACTTCAGCGCCGGATCGTTGGTCGATCCGATCGCCGGCGGATTGGGTGTGGACAAGACACTCTCCTTTGAGATGACTGGTGCGGGTGGGTGCTGCCGGTGCTACTGCTGCTGGCGGTGGTCAGGAGACCATCGAGGGGATGATCATCCAGAGGCCGATGCCGACGAAGACGACGCCGAGACCGAGGAAGATCAACCGGGATTTGGTCCACTGACCGGTGAGGTGCTGCATGGTGCTGCTCCGTTCGCTCGTGGTGCGTGTGGTGGATCAGTGCATGTAGAGGCCGCCGTCGACGTTCAGCGTCTGACCGGTGACGAAGCCGGCGTCCTCACTGATGAGGTAGGCGATGGCGGCGGCGATGTCGCGTGGGGTGCCGATGCGGGGCAGGACGCCGTCGGCGGCCATGGCCGTCTTGCGCTCCTCGGTGAGGGTGCCGCCCATGATGTCGGTGTCGATGGGTCCGGGCGAGATGGCGTTGACCGTGATGCCGTCGTGGCCGAGCTCACGGGCGACGCTGCGGGTGAAGCCGATCACGCCGGCCTTCGCCGCCGAGTAGGCCGTCTTGCTGAAGGTGCCGCCGCCGCGCTGGGCGGAGACGGACGACAGGCTGACGACCCGACCGACGCCGTTCGACACCATCGACTCCACCGCACGGCGGGTCGTGTAGTGGACGCCGTTGAGGTTGATGTCGATGACGCGCTTCCACTCGTCGGCGCTCACCTCGAGGTAGGGCACCGGTGAGGCGACGCCCGCGAGGTTCACGAGGGCGACGAGCTGTGGGAGGGCGGCCTCGAGTGCGTCGAACGCGGCACGCACCTGCGCCTCGTCGGCGACGTTCGCGCCGGCGCCGGCCGCTTGCACCCCGTGCTGCTCCGCGATCTCGGCGGCGACCGCCTGCGCCGCAGCCTCGTCGAGGTCGATGATCCCGATGTTCCAGCCGAGTTCGGCGAGGTGGTGGGCGGAGGCGCGACCGATGCCGCGCGGGGAGGCTGCACCGGTGAGGACGACGGTCTTGGATTCGGGGAAGCTGGTGGCGGTCATGGCCGGCCTTTCTGCGTGGGAGTGGTGAAGTCGGTGTCCGATCGAGCCGGACGGTGCGCTCGGTCGGCGCCGCGCTCAGTTGATGGGCGCGGGGCCGAGCTCGTCCATGAGCTGCTTGATCGCGACGTAGGCCTTGTTGCGGTAGGCGATCAGCTCGGGCGTGCGGTCGGCCGGGACGTCGAGGTAGCCGGCACCCGACTTGGTGCCGAACTTGCCGGCGTCGACGAGCTCCTTGAGGGAGTCCGGCGTGGCGAACCGCTCGGGCCACCGGGTCTGGAGCGAGGCGTAGCAGAACGAGTACACGTCGAGTCCGGCCATGTCGGCGATCGCGAAGGGACCGAAGACGGGGAGCCGGAAGCCGAAGGTGGTGCGGACGATCGTGTCGATGTCCTCGGGCGTCGCGACGCCCTCCTCGACGAGCTGCGTCGCCTCGTGGAACAGCGCGTACTGCAGGCGGTTGAGCACGAAGCCCGTCGCGTCCTTGACGCGGGCGGTCTCCTTGCCGGTCGCTGCGACGATCTCCTCGACGGTGGCGATCGCCGCATCGGCGGTGGTCTCGTGCGGGATGAGTTCGACGCCGGGGATGAACGGGGCCGGGTTCGAGAAGTGGACGCCGAGGAACCGCTCCGGGTTGGTGACGGCCTCAGCGAGCGAACCGATGAGGATGGTCGAGGTGTTCGAGCCGATGATGGCGTCGGGCGAGGCCGCGGCACTGATGCGACGGAGGGTCTCGTGCTTGATCTCGATCTTCTCGGGGACGGCCTCCTCGATGAAGTCGGCTCCGGTGACGGCCTCCTCGATGGACGCTGCGGGCGAGACGTTGGCGCGGATCCGCTCCACGGCGTCGGCAGGGAAGAGTCCGTCGGCGACGAACTGCTCGGCCTCGGCGATGAGGCGGTCGTAGTTCTTGCGCGCGATCTCCTCGGAGATGTCGGCGATGCGGACGGTGGCGCCGGACAGCGCGAGCACCTGGGCGATGCCGCCGCCCATGTACCCCGATCCGACGACGGCGATGGTGTGTGTGGTCATGATGAAGCTCTCCTGTGGTCGTCTGGATCAGGCCTGCGGCAGCAGGGTCCTGATGTACTTCTGGTTGGTGGAGCACATGCCGAGGCTGTCGCCGCCGTAGTGCTCGGCCAGGATGATGCCGTTGAAGCCGAGCTCGACGGCGTCGCGGAAGACCTGGCGGTAGTTGATGAGCCCGGCCTCCATGGTGGAGGGCACGGACGTCGCCCAGGTGCCGTCGGCCGCCTCGTCGCGGGTGTAGTTCTTCACGTGCATGTAGTTGGCGTACGGCAGGGTCTTGGCGAACAGCTCGCGCCAGTCCTCCACCGGGCGGTGCAGGCGGATGAGGTTCGCGACGTCGGGGTTCAGACCGACGTTGTCGAGCCCGACCTCCTCCACGAACCGCACCGCGCTGTCGGCGGTGCCGAGGTAGGTGTCCTCGTAGAGTTCGAGGGCGAGTGGCAGCCCGACGTCGGCCGCGTGCTTGCCGAGCTCGCGGATGCGGCTGACGGCGGCGTTCCAGACCTCGGGGTCGTCGGGGTCCTTCGGGCCCTGGGCGGTCCAGAACCAGAGCGCCTTGCGCTGGGCCTCGCTGAAGGGCTGGTGCAGGCCGGTGGAGAAGACCTGCATCCCCCACTCGGCGGCGGCGTCGATCGTGCGGTGCGCGTACTCGAGGTTGCGCTCCTCGTGGCCCGGCATGATCACGCTCTGCCGCTGCAGGTGGACGGACGGGACGCCGACGCCGTGCGACTTCGCGATGGCGAGGAACTCGTCGCGACGGGACGGTTCGAGGTCGGCGGGCCGGACGTGGCTGTCGGGCAGTTCGGCGAGGGTGAACCCGACGCCGGCGACCTGCGCGAAGAGGTCGTCCCAGGCTTCGGGTTCCGCGTCGTGCAGGGAGACGCCGTTGCGGTCGACGGGTGGGATGCCGTGCAGGCAGGTGGCGATGGGCCAGGTGTCGGCGGTCCATCGGGGGGTCGACGCGGTCGCGGTCGTATCCGTCATGATGCTCCATTGCGCTCAGGGACTGCTCGGGGCTGGTGCTCCCGGTCAAAAAAGATCCTATAGGAAATAGTAAAGCGTTTCCGCGAATGCGCAAGGGCACTTCGACAGGCTCAGTGACCGGCGGGGGGGGGGGGGGGGGGGGCTCGGCGGCCGGCGGGG